>JAFWUI010000037.1 GCA_017524145.1 Oxalobacter sp.
ATCACGGACTGTCCTGCCTGACTCAACAGCCTTGAGTATGTTCAGTATCTGTGTCTCGCTGAATCTTGATTTCTTCATTCCGTTCTCCTGATTCCGGGAGAACTCCAATTTTACATGCACCTATTTTAGGGGATGGCTACAAGTGTGTGACAGTATTTTGCCTAAAATGCGTTAATTCATTGATTTTAAGCAAAAAAATAGTCGCCCTTGAGCGACCATTGAGGATTCTTTGGGGGAAGATGGGGCTCGAACTGGAATCCTAATATCTTGTTTTATAAGAATTACCAATTTCGCATAAGAACCATCTGTTCCCTAAACTGTTCCTAATCTAAGTCACTACCTGAATTTCAAGCCCACAGTGCTCGCAAATTCCTTACGTTTGCATTCTATCAGAGAAGATATTCAATATCCATCGGCTGACCAAACAGCCGGTTTCCCATGCTCAGAACATCCACCATAAATACCAATGAGAAAGCAACGCCTGGGGAGATTATGGACGACAAAATCAAGACAAGATTGTTATACGCAACTATTGAGGCATACGGTGGAATACACGAATTTCTGGATGCATTGGCTGAAAAAGTGAAGAACCATGAAATCACAGAACAGATACAACATCTGACAGAAGTTGGTGACACCATGACCGGCTACCCTACCAGCAGGGACAAGATTTACCGTCATTACATGAACAAGGCTATGCAAAAGGCTAAACGGTATGACCGTAGGAACAAGCCTGAGAAAGCTAATCGATACTACAAGACTGTAAACAACCTGTTAAGCAGATTCATGGGAAGCATCCCTAAAGGTCAGGAGAACCCTAACGACATCTTTGACAGGCTATCCAGAAAACTCCCTGCCTATTATCAGAAACGCACGGTAGAGAACAGTGCCAAACATCTTTACCACCCAAAGCATAGTCGGTACTGATGTCCTGAAAATTTTGGTCTGCTGGACCTGATTTTTTCACCTGACCGGTAATTTTGATTTTGGAATGTTTTTGAAATTCCGGTCTGGACAACACCCAACTTGAAGGGGGGGGTCAGGACAAGGCTAATGGAAATTTTGGGGATGAAAATCTGAACAGGAACTGTGTTAATCTGCGATTCTACATTAGAATCTTTTCAAGTTTCCCCTGACGATTGTCAGGGGATTTTCCATCAGCCTTGCCCCATAATCATGATGCCATTGCAGGACGCAGGTACTTGTAAAGAGTCCCTCTACTTATATTCAGGTCTTTGGCAATCCTGGCTTTAGGGATTCCAAGTTTTACCATCTCACCAATCTTGGCAATCTGTTCATCTGTCACTTCCTGCTTGCGTCCAAGGTGAATTCCTTTGGCACGGGCAGCGATAATCCCCTCACGTTGTCTGGCAAGAATCATATTCCGTTCGAATTCCGAGAATGCGCCAATCATGGAAAGCATCAGTTTTGCCATCGGTGAATCATCCTTGGAATCAAAGGTCAGGTTTTCTTTGACAAACTCCACAGATACCCCCCTGTCAGTCAGGTCTTTCACCATATTCAGCAAATCAGCAAGATTGCGTGCCAGCCTGTCCATGCTATGGACAACCAGAACATCACCTTCACGGATATACGCCATCAGTTCCTTCAATGCAGGACGGTCAGTATTCTTGCCAGATACCTTATCTTCATAGACCTTTTCAACCTGTACATCAGCAAGCTGTCTGTCTGTATTCTGGTCTGTGGTAGAAACACGTTTGTAACCGATTCTCATCTTTCATCCCCTTTCAAAGTGTTCATTAACCTATTACTGTTCAGATGTGTATAATAATAACACAAAATGGCTTTAATGAACACGCAAAACAGGGGTTTTAGATGATTTTTTCACTGTGTAATAAGGTGTACCTTTTTGAACACTGGTAAAGATGGAAATCAGACGGGTTGAAAAACAGGAAACCCTGTTGCAATCATTTTGACTGTTTCATTTTGCCCTTGGCGTAAGCAGGTGTTGATTGATGCACAGTGACATCAGGATTGATGGTTGCACTGTAATTCAATGATGGCAGAGCTTCTGCATCAACCTTGCCTGATGATGCCAAAGCCTTTGTCAGGACATAGCACCATTCCCTGACCTGACTGTAAACGAATGAACGGTATCCTTCTGGCAAGGATTCCAGCACATCGATCAGATTATAGGCAATGGCTGTTGATGATGGTGACATCAGGAACAAGGTGGACACTGGCACATCAAGCACATTGGCAATCTTGCTGATGGTTGCAAGACTGGGCGCAACACTCCCACGCTCAATCCGTGAGATTGATAATGTCTGAAGGTCAACCAGTTCTGCCAGACGTTCCTGTGTCATCTTGGCAGATTTCCTTGCGGTTGCAATATTCCTTCCAAGCTGTTGTTGGATGTCAGAAGTACCTTTGTTCATAACGGTATAAGCCAAATCTCCTTGTTTAGCCTGTACACGCTATGTTGTGTGGATTCCTTTCATCATGTAATATCGTTATATGATTGTTAACTATACAATCTACGAATACGAAACCCTCCAATTAATGACAGACGTTATCCCAACAGACTTGAGGTAGCCTAGATGAAGAAAGCTCTGACAATCATATTCACCATACTTGCATTGGCATCCTGCAAAGCAGGTAATGAGAATAAAGCATCAACTGTAAAAGGACTGGCTGTAGGTGCTGAAAAAGCTTTCAAAAAGACATCAAATGACAGTGGAATACCCGTCGGTGCTGGTTCAGCTTACAAGAAAATTGGTATCAAGGAAAACAAATGATTAAAAAATTACTGACTATTTTGTTTACTGTACTCGCATTGACATCATGTAAAGAGGGCGACAACAGCAGTAAATCATCCAACAAAGTAACTGATAAAGTAGAAAATCCTGCAAGAGAAATTAAGCCAAAACCTTCTGAAATTTCCATCGCGAATGAAATTAATGTCTCAGATATACAATTTAATAAAGGCGAAGGATATAACTTAACAATAAGTGCCAATGTTACGAATAACTCTTCCAGAAATATAAAAGGAATTCAGTTTTTAGTTAATTATGATGACATGTTTGGAAATCGCATTGCACAGAAATCATACATGATTAAAGAAATTCTGAATAGTGGAGAAACCAAAACTTTCACATGGAAAATATACTCCACATGGCATGCCGCGGAAGATTTAGACAACATAAAATATGGTGGTACTGCTGATGGGAAAATTTATACCTTAGTTAAAAATGGCGAGGTTAGGGTTACCTTCATAAATCATGCCATAGCTTATGAAGATGGGACGTTAGTCAGGAATAATGATATTATTTTTTAATTTTTATCGATTGGAGTTATGATGAATACATTTACAAAAAATATTTTAGATAAAAATTCAATAAACATGATATTAAATCAACTTAGCAATAAATATGGCTAATCAATAAGTTCTGAAGCATTATGTATAAAAGAAACTGAAGATGAAAAATTGAATAATACCCTCCTATTCTTAAAAGACAACGGATATATTAAAGCATTAACAAGATTCTATATGGGCAAGGAGGTTGTTATTGATGCAAAAATAACAGTTAAAGGGCAAGAATATATATCAAAAATATGATTATGCCGGGGGGTTTGAGAATGAAAAAAATCATCACGTTAGCTGTATTGTCTGTTTTACTTGTCGGTTGTGGCAACAAGAAAGAAGTAAAATCCGAACAGACCAATCAAGCTGTTACATCTCAGCAGATAACCCAACCATCAGCTTCTAATAATGTAGAAGGATTGCAGGGTGTTCAGGGTACACAGAACCTAAAGAACACTGAACCGAACAATCCAGCAAACCGTAATTGGGAATTTGTTGCAGATATTGACAATGAAGTCAAATCATATATGGATTACAGTTCAATTGACAAACAGCGTCATAGGGTTTGGACTAAACTGGATTACGTTGCAGGCGAAAGTAAAGGACTGATTGCTGTCGATTATATCGAAGCAGATTGCGGACAGAATGAAACAAGATTCCTGAAGGAATATTTCATCAGAGATGGTGCAGTTGTCGAAGAACATCCTCGTCCATCAATGTGGAGAAAAGCACCTAAGAAATCATTTCATGGATATGTTTTGGATTATGTCTGCGGAAGGGTTGACTGATAAATAAGGTTGAATGAAACCACTTTGAGGAACACTGTAAGAACAAAGTTTGAGCACATTTTCAATTTTGACAGTTTGAAAGTAAAAGTACATTTCATAATTTCACCTCCATTCCTGAGAAATATGATATATGTAAAAAGTGTTAATACAGTAAAGTATGTGTTCCCCAGAACTACACAAGTTCCCCGAAGTGGTTTCGCCCGATTATTGTATCATACATAAAAGATGTTATGGTCATCACTCGTTTTTGAGTGATAAATTAAAAACCCCACTGTTTGCGCAGTGGGAGAAGAAGGGAATAAAAACATGAAGAAACTATTAGTTGCAGTCACACTGGCTTCAGTGTTCATCACTGGCTGTGGCAACAAGAAAGAAGTTAAATCCGAACAGACCAATCAAGCTGTTGCATCACAACAGATAACCCAACCATCAGCTTCCAATAATGTAGAAGGATTGCAGGGTGTTCAGGGTACACAGGCTATTGATAACCTTAACAACCCATTAAACAGGAAATGGGAATTTGTATATACAGTGGACGATGAGGTTGAGGTTTATATGGATTATAGTTCCATAGATAAAACCAAACATAGGGTCTGGACAAAAATCAAAGGAATCAAGGGTGATTTCAATGGTACAGAAGGTGCAATCTATGTTGAGGGTGATTGTCGAACCAATGAAACCCGTCAACTGAAAGGATATTATTACAAGAATGGAAATTTAGTTGAGGAACACCCACATCCTAGAAATTGGGAACCAGCAACAGATAAAAAATCATTCAACGGCTATATCCTAGACCATGTCTGCGGAAGAGTTGACTGATAAATAAGGTTGAATGAAACTGCTTTGAGGAGTTCTGTCATCAATGATGTTATGTTGATAATAATATTTGAGGTTTCAAGAATCATAGTTCTATCCTCCTTTCTGTCACTATTGACAATATTCTCAAAAATGACAATAAACAATATTATATAAACAATTGTAAAAGATGACAGTCTCCCCAGAGTAATAACTCTTCGAAGCAGTTTCACCCGATTATTGTATCATACATAAAAGATGTTGTGGTCATCACTCGTTTTTGAGTGATAAATTAAAAACCCCACTGTTTTGTGCAGTGGGGTTCTTTTATGCGATTAAAGAATTATTATCAGTAACCATAATCACCGGAATATCCGCCCGGCTGACCAAGTTTTTCTTTGCCATAATATTTCTTCTTCCATGTGTCATAAGTTGATGGTTTTGATTTTGTGTTTGATGAACCATATTTCTGGGAAGCATAATCTGTTTGTGCAAACGGATTCATACTTGCTGAATAATCACCCCCAACCATACTCTGACCAACCTGTTTATTTGATGAAGCAATATTCTGCCTAATCTGTTTTGGAGTAGGCTTCTTACCAACAGGTTTCCTTACAACAGGTTTCCGTACAGGGGCTTTCATCCTGTTTGCCAGTTTTGGTGCTGACGCTTTGGGGGATGATGCTTGGGTTGCTGACGCTTTTGGTGCACCCTGTTGTTTAACCTGAGTTCCAGTTTGAGTGGTTTGGTTCAGGTTGACATTACCTGTTGCTGTAGCTTTCGCACCCTGAATTGCATTAGGTTTGAATGTTGGTGCTGAAACTGGCTTTGCTTCAGGTCTTGGCGAATGGTGGATGCCAGTTTCCAGTTCATCTTGGTCCCACTGTTCCTGCGCACGTCCAACTGCATCATTGGAATAACGGTTCCAGCCAAAAGGCTTGGCGGCAGGCTTGGCTGAAGGCTGTTGGGCAACTTGGGCAGTCTTGTTTGCAACCTGTGTCGGGGTCTTTGCCGGTGTTGTTACTGAAGGTTTGGTCACAGCAGGCTTGGACTGGTACTGTGAAGCATAAGACTGGTTGACTTGTGATGCACTGTGTGGCTTCACTGTGTATGAAGGTTTGGTGACAGTTGGTTTAGGTGATGCAGGTTTGGTCACAACTGATTCCAATGCTTCCACCAATGGTTCAATACCACCATACTGTTCAACCAGTGATAACAAAAAAGCCCCGCCATGGAAGACGGGGCGAAGACAGGAATTGTTGGAACTTTCGGAGATTCTAGTGACAGATATAACAGTCATCTTCCCTGGGCTCACTTTCAATGAATGAAACCAGTGCCTGAAACACCAGAAACAAGCACAATCCGACAATCTTTTCTGCCATGATGATTCCTGCTGGTACCTGTCAAACAAAATCCCCTGTATCGGTATTTATAATGCGTACATTCACCTTGTATGATGCCCATGCCTAGACTTCAGCACCTGTCTGTCCATCCAATCCTGAATGTCATCTGAACGCCATGCGACAACCCGTTTACCCAACTTTGCAGGCATGGGCAGGAACCCGTCCTTACACCATCGGTAAATAGTTGTGCGGTGCACTTTCAGAATCTTTTCCATGTCAGGAATCCTGAGAAACTTCGCCATAGATGAACCCACATTAAATTGAACATATACAGGCATGAATGCTTGCCATAGTATTTATGTCAATTCAAGCCTCATCATCCAGACCATCATTGCAGAAGCATCCAGAATGTTCCATCCCATGAAGATGCCCATAGTCTGGCTAATGCGCACCAATCTTTTGATTAGATGGACGATGCTCCAATACATATGGATACGTACAGATGCGCATGATGCAGATACGGATAACAGATATCCCAGAACCACCCTAAATTTGGCTCAGAACGCCCTGTGTGGCGTTTTCTTGTTTTACCTGACAATCCATAGCCAACAGTGATGGACAGCCTGCTGTAACGCCTAAAAGGCCTTTTGAGGCTATGTGGTACTGTTCACCAACATGAATTGAAATATTGAAATGATGATGGTGAATGACTGATGGAACCACTGATCCGGATAGTCCTGCCAATACCATCAGGCTCATTACCAATACCATCAGTACTTGCCATGAGTAGTAATACCTGATTGGTCAACTGCCATCATAACCAGCTAATCAGCCCTTTGTTTGGGCTTTTTGCCTTCATCATGGGTAATGACACAGTAACCGGAAAAGCCTGATATAGAGGCTGTAAAGCTGTCTATGAGGCTGTTTATCACTGTTGGATGATTATGGGAATTTACATTGACTGTCATCCATATCAGGACAACATTCCATGGTTACATTGGAAACACATTGGAACCACATTCGAATCACATTCCCATCTAATCATTGAACCATTGATGATGCCATGATGATGGAATTGTTCAGGGTAATGATGGTGCAATGTGGATGAATGTTGAATGTAATGTTGTCAATGTAATGTCTGGATTACAGTCACCCATGCAAATCATCATAATTGCCAAGTAACCATAATCCGTACCCGTATTTTGGTTACACTAATCCTATCAAGCCCTGAAATCCATTTTTTGGACATGGCTTCGCCATATAGGGAACCATTGCAGATTCCCCCCAAAGCTGGTTTCCCAGCATAATGGAATATCCTTTTGGATGATGCAGACGGCAATGGCATACACTGCCATCACTGCCTGCATCATGTATTTATGAGTTATGTTGTTTATGCGTGATATGGCGTGGTTTCCATGTTATCCACGTCAATATCATTGTTGCCATCATCAAAGTTGATGGACCGCATCAGGTACTCGACACACCGCTCAGGTGTGCCTGTCACCGGTCTGACATCATGCTGACCATAATCATCATGACGCATACCCTGAATCTGCCTGTTGGTTTTTGCTTGATTGGAAACAAAATCACAGAATTCCTGGATATGTTCAGGCGTATCGATCATTTCATCTGGAATTTGCAGGAACATGTGGGAATGGACATGTCCTGATTGCCCGTTGTGTTGCTGTCTCACTGGCAGACAAGCCAGCCTGATATCCTTTTCCTGATAATCCTTGCCAAAAAATTGGCGATGGACAATGTCCAGTAACTTGCGATGAGCCCTTGAAATTGTTTTCTCGGCAACCATCGGCTGACCTTTGGAATTTTCTTTCTGATGGTAAGTGAATGAACATAGGCAATATCTTGCATCATTGTCTTTTTCCAGCATTTCAAAGTACATCTGTCTGATTGCATTTTTGGCATCTTCCCTCATCTTCTTTTGGATTGATGCACGTTTGTCATCATCTTCAATACGCCTAATCGTATAGTGTTTCTTGGATTTCATGCCAAATCTCCTTTCATGGATTCAGCATGACAGTCACGTTGCGCAGTGCAATCAGCCATCCAAGCATCAATCTCAGATTTCCGCCAGCCAACGGCATAACCGCCCAATTTGACCCGTTTTGGAAAATTTCCTGCTTTCTCCATCTTGCGACGGGTTTCTTTACATAAACCAGAAATCAGCTTGACTTCTGGTTCCCTGAGAAAGTAATCCTGATTTGGTGGAAGATTGCCAGCAGAAACAGTAGCATGAGGTAAGGGATTGATGGTTTGTTTTTTTTTATTATTCATAAATTTTCCTTTTTGTAAGATTTAAAAATATGTCAAACAATGACCTTTGAGGACAACTGCCTGACAGCTTGGAAACCATCTTGCCAGAAGGAAAACGTATTGTTATTTATCTGAGCCTCATTTGAGGCTCAGATAGAATCAGATACACATATTTTATTAAATCAAATGATTATATTTTGTAGAATTTTATGGACGGGTGTTTAATAGCCTAAAAATATAAAAACCACAGAATCTTATGAATCCTGTGGTTTTCTGGCAGTTTGTGGTTTACTGCGTAGGGTTAGTCTGTTATACAGTTGAAAAGATTAAGATGGTATTCTTGGAAAAATCACATCATTTTTATTTTATCGCCTGAAACTACTTCTTCAAAGGCATCCCTTAAAATATTGCGGACAGTGTTTTCAGATAAACTGCCGTCGAGAGTTCTTGCCTCTTTAAGTTTATCCAAAGTATTTACAATATTGGAGATTCCATCAAACTTTGGGATGGTTTTTCCTGTAGTATCATCAATGTGAACTGGAATGCGATATTTGTCTATCGCCATTCCAGCAACCAGTCTTCGGTATGATACAAGATTTCTCCCTGTTGGATTTTCTGAGAAACCTTTTAATGATTTTTGCAATTTTTGATTCTGTTGCTCAAGGTCAACAATTCTGGCTTTCAGCTTCTCAATCTCATTGGTGTTTTCAGAAGGCATTGTTTTGTTCAGATGTTTTTCGATAAAACTGTCCAATTCTTCTTTCTTGATTACAAACTGGTATTCTCCTGCTATGAAAGGTGGCATATCAAGATTAGTTTGAAAATCAGGGTCATTGGCAGGGTTTTTGAAATCATATAAGAAAATATAACTTATACCATCTCGTTCCAGTTCCACATGCCCCTGAAGTAAGTCTGATAGATTGTGAGCTTTAACCCCCCCAGTTTTTTCTCGTTCTTCCTCAACAGCACTGATTTCGCTGGCATTCATAGCTAGGTCAAATACGCCAATGAGCCTTTCATTTTTTCGGTTTTTCTCGTTTCTGACCCATACCCCTTCAGGAAAATCAATAGAGAGTTTCAACTTACAGTCAAGGGCTAAATCATAAATATCAGTTTCAGTAGCTGTTATATCAAGGGTTGAAAGATATTTACAGGCTTCAGGAACAGTCAATATGCTTCTAAGTGATAAAAGATTTTTCATAACAGCGTGCCTTTAGCTATTGTACCTGTTGGGAAATCCATGTAAGGCGGTTAGGCTGACCGCTTTTCACCCCGTCGGGCTATGCATGGCTTGTTCAGTTATGCAGCTTTGACTAGTCTCAGCATGTTCCTGTGGCGGATTGAGTCAATATAATCTGCCCAACCTTGCAGAAGTGCTTTGCGTTCTTTTCGAAATGGTGCACGATGATATGCGGCAAGAATTTTGTTTTTCTCTTTATGAGCCAGTTGACGCTCAATGACTTCACGCCGGTATCCCAATTCGCCTAATGTGCTAGCCGCTAAAGCCCTGAAACCATGACCTGTCATGCGTCCATGATAGCCCATGCGTTTCAATGCCATCAGGATAGCACCATTACTCATATGACTGCGTGGATTTTTCCAGCTGGGGAAAAGATGTTCCCTGTGCCCAGACAGGGTTTTCAGTTCTGTCAGTAGAGCAATAGCCTGTTTCGGCAAGTCAATCAGATGGTCAACCTGAACGGGATTGATTTTTCTGCTTCCCATTTTCATCCGTTGCCAAGGGATAATCCAGACACCTTTTTCAAGGTCGATTTCTGACCATTTTGCGCCAATCAATTCATTGGTACGCATGAATAGAAGCATCATCAGGTTGATGGCAATGCGTGTGCCCGCAAACATATTGATTTTATCCAGTTCTTTGAGAAATTCTGGCAATTCTTCCGATTGAATGGTGGAGTAATGCCCTTCTGTACGTCTGTTCAAGACACCATTCAGACAAGTGGCTGGATGATTTGGGGTTACTATTTCCCTCTGGGTAGCAAAATTGAAAATACGCACAATATCACGCTTGACCTTACCGGCGGTTGTTGCGGCACGTGCTTCAATCTTTTTCAGCAAGCCAATAATCTGACGTGGTTTTATTTCAGCAATCGGAATATTCCCCAAGGTAGGGAAGATGTCCTGTTCCATCCTGGAAAGTGTTCTGGTTGCCGTGATGTCCTTCCATTCAGATAAGGTATTCTGATGCCAGTCACGGGCAACCTTTTCAAAGGTGTTTTCAGTTTTGGCTTTCTCAGCTTGTTCACGTTCCTCCCAGACTTTCCGAGGGTCGAGACCTTGCGCTACCAATGTACGGACTTCTCTGCGTTTCTCACGGGCATATTCTAGCGATACATCAGGATATTTGCCGAAAGAAAGTTGTATGTATTTGCCATCTAGGCTGATTTTCATTCTCCATAACTTTGAGCCTTTGGTGGTTATGTACAGAAATAGCCCATCCCCATCGAACAGGGAATAGTTGTTAGCTTTGCTCTTTGCCTTGTTGACTTGGGTTGGTGTCAGAGGTTTTACAGTTTTCATTTTATTTTCCTTTAAAAAACGTGGTAGAAACTACACAGCCGTACTTTTATCAGGAATGCAAAGCGATGAAATTTATCTGACCCTCAAATGAGCCTCAGATTGATTTTTAAGAACAGTTTTTTTCGTACATCCGCAGGATGTTCCCAAAACTGTTCCCATTTTTCGTGGGTTTGAATGGTCAAGTGTGTGACAGTATTTTGCCTAAAATACGTTAATTCATTGATTTTAAGCAAAAAAATGGTCGCCCTTGGGCGACCATTGAGGATTTTCTGGGGTGGAAGATGGGGCTCGAACCCACGACAACCGGAATCACAATCCGGGACTCTACCAACTGAGCTACTCCCACCATAGATGAGTTAACATCATAGAACTAAAAATTATACAAATATATCCCGGAATTGGCAAGTAATTCTTTCCCTGTCAATAGGGTAAACGTTGGAAAGTTATCAGAAGATAAAGCGGTTCTGTTCAGGCTGGATGAGCGGGGCAACATCGGTCTCAAACAGTCTTTGGCTTTTCAATGTGTTGCTTGGTGTTTTTTCAATCAGTTCAACTTGGCATAGGGCAGTTTCTTTGCGGAAGGCAAGCATCCGGCCGTTTTCTGCAAGGTGTTCATGGAACCGGTCAGGCAGGGAAATGACGGCTCCGGAAAAAACAATGATGTCGAATGGATTGTCAAACTGGTCAAGGTCTGTCGCAAAACCGTCTGCACAGATGACACGGGCATTATGGATCCCCAACCGTTTCAAACGGACTTGGGTGGTATCTGCCGATTGCGGGTTGATTTCCAAGGTGATGACAAAACGGGCAAGCTGCGCCATCAATGCTGCAGAAAAACCGGTACCTGTGCCGATTTCAAGGACGATATCTGTTTTTTTAGGGGCGGTTGCCTGTAAGACTTTCGCATCTGTCAATGGCGGGAACATCTGCTGGCCATCTGCCAAGGGGATTGGCATGTCCGCATAGGCATAACCCTGATAGGGTTCAGGGACAAACATCTGTCGGTCAACAGCGGCAAACGCATCAAAAACCTGTGGGAGGTGGATGCCACCTGCCCGTAGCTGGTTTTCAATCATGTTGTGATAGGCGTCAAGCATGGTTTCCTGCTGAAAATGACCTGAGGTTTATTCTAGCAAACCGTCTTGATTCTGTGCATCTGCCGGAAAACGTCAGGAGCCGGTAACAATCCGGGCGCCCAGTGCCTTGTAGATGGCGTTTTCTTCATTGATGGCCCTGTACTTGGTTTCAAGCAGTGTCATCAGCGACTGGTTTTCTGAACAGCGTGCTTCCAGCCATTCTTTCAGTTCATAGGTGCCAACTTTGTAACGTTGATGGCTGTACTGGCTGATCTGGACATCATTGCTGTATTTCTGTTGTTGGATACCCAGTTGGGAACGTGTCCGTTGGTAAGTGTAGTAATAGGTATCCACTTCATTCAATGCGGTATTGATGGCAGAGGTCAGCCCAAGTTTCGCACTTTCGAATTCTGCCTCAGACATCCGGATATTCCAACGGAGCCGGTTCCATTGCAGGAAAGGCAGGTTCAGGTTGACGGTTCCGCCAAGGATCGGGGCGTTGAACATGGTCCGGGCACGGTTTGAGGAAACCCCCAGGGTACTGCCAATCGTGATACTGGGGTACAGGTCTCCTTTGGCGGCTTCCCAGTCCAGGAAGGCAGACTGGACACGGAATTCAGCGGCTTTGACATCAGGCCGTAGGCCAAGCGCCGCAACAGGGACATCCAGGTCGACATCTGTAAGGGGAACGCCCATCAGGTTGTCATTGGTCACCTCAAGCGGGTCTTCTGGACGCAGGTTCAACAGGTTGCGGAGTGTCTGTTCAACCTGTTTGCGTTCGGATTCAAGGTTTTTCAGGCTGTTCTGGGAGGACAGCAATGCTTTGTTGGCATTCAACGGATCGGAGACATCTACCTGTCCGACACGGTGCTTGTCTTGGGAAATGGTCAGCAGACGGGAATAGAATCCGATGTTTTCCCGGGTGATTTTGATGGCATTGTTCAGATAAACCAGATGGAAGTAACTGTCCACGACATTGTTGATGAGTGCCAGACGGGCAGATTCCAGGTCAAGCTGGGTGGCCTTGTATTCCCATTCCTGGGCTGATGCGGCGTCGCGCAGACGGTGCCAGAGGTCGATTTCATAGCTGACACCAAGCTGGGCATTATAGGTATGGGAGGTGATTCCTTTCTGCAGGTTCTTGCTGGCACCAGCACCGGCAGAACCATAGAACGAAGGGATCAGGTCTTCTCCCAAGAGATTGGCTTGATACAGGGCTTTGTTGACGTTGATGGCGCTTTTGCGCAGGTCAATGTTGTTGACAAGCGCCTCATCGACCAGGGCATCCAGAGTCTGGTCGCCATAGATTTTCCACCATGCCCGGTCCACTTGGTATTGTTCTGCGATTGCCTGTTGGGAAAGCAGGCCGCTGTCGGGGATTTCTGCTGTTTTAGTAGCGCAACCTGCCAGGAGTGCACAGAGCAGGATTATGGGAATCAGACGTTTCTGCCGCATCGCATATCCATCCTATAAACATCAAAACCATAATAAAAACTACTGCATCTATCGGTCCTCAGTCACTGCTCAATGCATCGACAGGATTGAGTTTTGCCGCGTTTTTCGCTGGGATATAGCCAAAGATGATGCCAATCATCGTAGAGCAGAACAATGCCAGTATCACAGAGGCAGCAGAATAGGACATCGTGAACATCTTGACGAACATCGAGAAAAGGAGTCCGATGCCAAAGGCAAAGAGGATGCCCAGGAATCCGCCGATGATGCAGATGAGCACGGCTTCAATCAGGAACTGTTGCAGGACACTGCTCCGCCGGGCACCGACTGCCATGCGGATACCGATTTCGCGGGTCCGTTCTGTCACGGAAACCAGCATGATGTTCATGACACCAATACCGCCAACCACCAGGGAAATCAATGCGATGCAGGAAATCAGCAGGCGCATCGTACCGGTTGTGCTTTCAACCGTCTGGCGGATACTGTCCGTATTGATGGTGAAGAAGTCTTCTTTGCCATGTTTCACGGTCAGGAACCGGATGATGTTCTTTTCTGCAGCAGTCATGCTGACGTCATCGACAATTTTCACAGTGATGGAGGAGATGTTCCTGTCACCGGTAATCCGGTTCATCACCGCTGTATAAGGCGCCCACATCTGCAGGGTATCCTGTGCTCCATAGCTGGCATTCTGTTTTTCAGAGATGCCGACGATTCTCAGTGGATGCCGGTTGAAGATGACTGTCTGCCCCAGGATTGCACTGTTGTGTTCATGGGCAAACAGTTTGTTTTTGGTGTTCTGGTCAATGACGACAACCGCATTGCCTTTGATGATATCGTCTTTCGTCAAAAGCCGTCCGGCTTCTGCCTTGAGGCCTTTCACATCGAAGTACTGTTCGCCGACACCCTGCAGCTGTCCTGTCACCGAAATGTTCTCGCGGGTGATATTGCCAGATGAACTGACAGCAGGTGTTGAGCTTGCGACATAACTCTGCCTTGCCAGCAGTTCAGAGTCATGTACAGTGAGGGTTTTGTATTTACTGGAGTTCCTGTCGCCAAATCCCTTGCCAGGCATGATGACAACGGTATTCGTCCCCATCGCATTGATGTCAGACAGGATCTTTTCCTGTGACCCTTTGCCTAAGGCAACCACAGAGACAACCGAGGCAATACCGATGATGATGCCAAGCATAGTCAGCATCGAGCGCATCTTATGGGCGCGGATGGCCTGGATGGACATCTTGAATGCTTCGACAAACTGGTCTTTAAGGTAGGCGAAGGTGCTTCTAAGGTCCTTTTTCAGTTCGTAGATCTTGGTACTGTTCTTGTTTGGCCTAAGCCGTTCATCACCGATGATCCTGCCATCCTTGATTTCAATGACCCGGTTTGCGGTTGCCGCAATCTTCTGGTCATGGGTGACCAGGATGACGGTATGGCCTGCATCATTCAGCTGTTGCAGGATTTCCATGACGTTTTCCCCGCTTTTGGAATCCAGTGCGCCAGTCGGTTCATCGGCAAGGATGATGTTGCCGCCATTCATCAGGGCACGGGCAATGGAGACACGCTGTTGTTGGCCGCCTGAAAGTTCTGAGGGCAGATGGGTGACACGTTCCCCCATGTCAAGGTCTGCCAGCAGCTGTGCTGCACGTGCTTTACGGACATCCTGTTTCTCACCGGAATATATGGCTGGCAGTTCAACATTTTCTTGGGCAGACAGGGAAGTCAGCAGGTTGTAACGCTGGAAGATGAAACCGATATAGCGGCTGCGCAGGGTGGCAAGGTCATCGGGTGACATCCCTTCAATGTCTTCACCGGCAATCTTATAGTCACCGGAAGTCGATGTGTCCAGACAGCCGATGATGTTCATCAGGGTGGATTTCCCAGAACCGGATTGACCGATAATGGCGACAAAATCCCCGGATTCGATGTCAAGGTCGATGTCCCTCAGGACATGGACCTTGCTGCCACCGGTACCGTAGATTTTATTGATGCCACGCAGTTCAATGATGTTCATGGTTTATATCCTTGGACCACGCATCCTGGGCGCATTGCCGACTTTTTCGCCTTCATTGACTTCAGAGGAAATCACTTCTTCCCCTTCAGAAACCCCGGAAAGGACTTCTGTATAGACCCCATCCGTTATGCCAATCTTGATTTCCCTTCTTTCAACTTCATCCTTGTTCTTCAGGATACGGATGTAATGTTTGCCACCGCTGCTGCTGATGGCGATGCTGGGGACCAGCAGGACGTTCTCTGCATTGGCGACCAGGATTGTGCATTGGGTCATCATCCCGATCCGCAGTTTGCCTTCAGGA
The DNA here is from genome assembly GCA_017524145.1 of Oxalobacter sp. Taxonomy (GTDB): domain Bacteria; phylum Pseudomonadota; class Gammaproteobacteria; order Burkholderiales; family Burkholderiaceae_D; genus Oxalobacter. The sequence continues at coordinate 15,904 of JAFWUI010000037.1, forward strand.
TTGTTCACGAAACTCTTGGCATAGTAGTAAACAGCTGAGGTACTGGAACCGCTGGAAGTTCCTGAGCTGCTCTTGTCATAACTGCCATCGCTCAGGGTTGTCAGCCCTGGGTCGAGGGAATCCAATGTAGCATGGAAAACCGTATTCGGTTCAGACAGGATGGTGTAGTCAACCGGCATCCCCTGCTTGACCTTTGTGATGTCACCTTCAGAAATCTGGATGTCGATTTCCATGTCGTTCAGGTTGGCAATCTTGATGATGGTTGGTGTTGTCTGGTTGGCGTTGACGGTCTGGCCTTCTTCGACTGGGACAGAGACGACGGTTCCATCCAATGGGGCGCGGATTTTGGTATAGCCCAGATTGGTTTCATCGGTATTGATGGCCAACAGTGTCTGTTTGATCAGGGATGTGGTTTCATCCACATTGGCTTTTGCAATAGCGTAAGCGTCCCTGGCGTTGTCCAGTTTTTCTTTGGAGGTGGCATCCGTCTTGATCAATGCCCGTTCCCGGTCATAGGCCCGCTTGGCGACTTCCAGGGTGGTTTTACGGGAAGCCAGCTGGGCCTTGTAGGTTTCAAGACGCAGTCTGTCCGTCCGCAGCAGGTTTTCCTGGGTGGTGGAATCGATTTCAGCAATCATCTGTCCTTGCTTGACTTCCTGTCCCAAGACGACATGCAGTTTCTTGATCTGCCCACTGACCTGTGCACCGACAGTGACCAGGTTCACCGCACTGATTTCTCCGGTTGCTTCAACTGCATGCCTGATGTTGCCGATACGGGCTTTTTCTGTCATATAGGTGACACCGCTTTTCCTTTGGGAAATCCATACTGCCAACAGGCCGATTATCAGGATCAGGATGATGGCGGCAGGAATCCAGACCTTGGGTCTTTTGAAGTTCTTCAGTTTATCGAGCATGGCTAATCCGTAGACTGTTCAGCTGTTATTAAGGTATTGTTTCCCGGGCGCAGACTCAAGCAAATCAACAGCTTGTTACAATTCAGATGGCTATTATAGGCGACATCACTGCAAAAAACGTTGATTTAAAACCATAAGTTACCGTTTTTTCCGTTTATTCCTCCCCTTAAGGGGGCAACGGGAGTATGATGTCGCTTCTTTGGGCAGTTTCTATTTCATAGGATATTTCATGGATTTCGCTTTAGCGGTAAAAGCCTTCATCATGGGGATTGTCGAGGGATTGACGGAATTCCTGCCAATCTCGTCGACGGGGCATCTGATTCTGGCTGGAAGCCTGTTGGATTTCACTGGCGAGAATGTCAAGGTGTTTTCCATTGCTATCCAGGCAGGGGCAATGCTCTCTGTTGTCTGGGTTTACCGCCAGAAAATCCTGGAAGTCCTTCTTGGGATGTTTACCCGAGAGAAGGAACGCCGGTTTGCCATCAATGTCATCATTGCATTCATTCCTGCCGCAGTGCTTGGCCTGTTGTTCGCGAAGAAAATCCAGGCTTTCCTTTTCTATCCGATACCGGTTGCTGCCGCATTCATCATTGGGGGGCTGATTATCCTGTTTGTTGAACGCAGGAATGAAAACCGGTTCGGCGGTGCCCGGGTTGAATCGGTTGATGATATGACCTATATGGATGCCCTGAAGGTAGGGATTGCCCAGGCTTTTGCCTTGATTCCGGGAACCAGCCGTTCAGGGGCGACGATTATCGGTGGGATGCTGTTTGGCCTTTCCCGTAAGGTTGCGACAGAGTTTTCCTTTTTTCTGGCGATGCCGACTTTGTTTGGTGCTTCCATTTATTCCATTTACAAGGAACGCGACCTGTTGGTGGCTTCCGATATCCCGCTGTTCACGGTTGGGACGGTTTCTTCTTTTATCTTTGCTTTCCTCTGTGTCCGTTGGCTGCTGCGTTTCATCAGCTCCCATAATTTCATTCCGTTTGCCTGGTACCGTATTGCATTTGGCATTCTTGTTTTGGTCACCGCCCATTATGGCTGGGTTGTCTGGGCGGAATGAACAGGCTCTCTGTCTGTATATCCCTTTCTTTCAAAATGTAAGCAGGCTTGCGGGACAGTTGAGGTGTTCTGATAGACTTTAGGCAGTTCCTTGCCTGAAAGATTGTTATGAACCCTTTTCACCGTCTTCCCCTTTTGCTGTTGATGGCATTGAGCCCATTGGCAGTATCTGCTGCAGCTTATGAATCCGGTTCTTCTGACCGCCAGAACCTGTCCCTGACAGTCTATGAGCAGGCGCAGGCTTTGGTGCGTGACGCACGTTTGGTACAGACCGGCCAGGGACGTTTTTCATTGGTGGTCAAGGATGTCAGCGGACAGATACAGCCAGAGACCCTGATGCTGGAATCCAATGGGCGTTTAAGGCTTTCCGGTACAACCTTCAATACCGCTTTATTGACGCCGGAAAACCTGATGAAAGCCTATATCGGGAAAGAAGTTTCCTTGATACATACCAATCCAGCAACAGGTCAGGAAACGGTGAAACGGGCAAAGCTGCTGTCGATGCATGGCGGTGGGATTGTCGAGGTGGACGGGCATATTGAGACAGTATCTGCTGATAAGCTTGTTTTTGATAAGGTACCGAAAGGATTGTATCCGTCACCGGTCTTGATGCTGGATGTACAGGGAGGTTCAGGTGGCAGGCAGCATTTGACGTTCGACTATCTGACAGGCGGTTTGTCTTGGCATGCAGATTACACAGCCGTTGTCGGGAAGCATGATGACGAGATGTCATTGGCTTCTTGGGCAGTGATTGGCAATAACAGTGGGGTGGATTACCGTAATGCCCAGCTGCAGCTGCTGTCCGGGAAACAGGAGCGGGGACCGTCTTATCCCAGGATGGGGGGGATGCTGATGGCGGCAAAGGCGATGGATACCGGTATGGCGATGGAAAATGATATGGCTTCTGAGGAGTCATTCGCAGATTACCATCTTTATACGGTGCCTGACCGGGTGGATGTTTTGGACAAACAGACAAGCCGCCACCGTCTGCTTTCTGCTGACCGGATCAAGGTGCTCAAGGAATACCGGTTCAATGGCAACCAATGGGCATATGAATCCCGTCAAGGACAGTCAGGCCCTTTCCATGCTGGAACATGGCTGAGTTTTGACAACAAGAAAAAAGAAGGGCTTGGCCAGCCCTTGCCAAAAGGAACCATCCGTTTCTATCAGGAGGATAAGTCGGGCAACCGTCAGCTGCTGGGACAGAATACCATCAGCCATACACCGGTTGATGGGCATCTTCATCTGAAGTTGGGGGAGGCTTTCGATGTGACGATGGTCCGGAAACAGACAGATTACAGCCAGAAGCCTCTTGTCCGGAAAGATGGGGAAAAGGTTTACCAGACAACGACGGCATGGGATTTGGCTTTGACGAACGGAAAGTCAAATGCGGTGACTGTCACAGTGGAAGAACCGCTGCCTGAAAACGGCAAAGTCATTGAAGAAAGCCTGCCACATCAGAAACGGGATGCCAGCACGGTTATCTGGCAGGTGCCTGTTCCCGCCAATGGGAAAACCGTTCTTCGGTATAAGGTACGGGTGAACTGAGTGGCTCCAAGGCAATAAGGGGGTTGTTTCCTTTCAGCGGGTTTTATTGAGTTCCCTTTCAATCAGCTGCAGCGCAGTAAGGGCTCCCAAGGCGATTCCAACATCCCGTCTTTTGTTGGGGACTTCTGGATAGGCAGGGTTGATCCGGATGATGGGAACCCCAAAGGATTCACTGGTATTACGGACAGCAGGGACATGAACCCCAGCGCCCATTTCGATGATGGCAAGACGCTTCACTTGTGACTGCCATTTGTGCAGGTTACTGTACTGGAGTTCCGTACGGTCAGAAATCCATCCCCAGTCATTGAACATCAGGATGTTCGGTCGGGCAAGGCCTTTACATTCTGGACAGACGGGCAATGGGGATGTCAGCTGGCAGTTTTCTTCATCAACCTCAACCTTGAGGCTGTTGGCTTCCCAGATGCCCCGTGAGCAGGGGGTTGCGCATTGGATATGATGGATGGATCCATGGCATTCCACAATACGGTTGTCTGGAAAGCCCGCTTTCTGGAACTGCCCATCGACATTACTGGTGAAAACAAAGCTGCCATGGGGTTTATCCGCTGCCAGGCGTTGCAGGATATGGAATCCTTCATGGGGAATCACCTCGCGGTAACTGTTCAACCGATGGCCATAGAATCCCCATGCCAGACGGGGATTGTCAGCAAAGGCGTCCGGATTCGCAATCTCAACAAAAGAAATGCGGTGCTGTCCCAGTTTCGGATAGGCTTTCCAGAGTCCTTGGTTGCCACGGAAATCTGGCAGCCCAGAGTCGACACCCATGCCGGCACCGGCTGCAATCAGGATACCGTCAGCCTTTCGGATGATGTCAGCGGCACGGATGATTTTGTTGTCAAGGGTCTTTGCCATGGTTTCCTCCTGGACAGGGCGGCCAAAGAACTCTGCGATTGTGCTGAAAAGTCCCATGCCGCTCTGTTATGGACCTGATTGAGGGTCAATGTCTGATGAGGTGGTCAAAGGCACTCAGGGATGCCTTTGCGCCATCACCCATCGCAATGACAATCTGCTTGTAAGGCGATGATGTTGCATCCCCTGCGGCAAAAATGCCGGGAACGGAAGTCCGGTTATAGACATCCACCTCGATTTCCTGTTTTCCATTGAGTCTGACAGGGCTGTCCTTGAGCCAGCCAGTTGTTGGTACTTGGCCGATCTGGACAAAGATGCCGGATAGTGGCAGGTTTTTTTGCGTGTTGTCTGTCTGGTCAAGATAGACAATGCCGGTCACTTTCTTGCCGTCACCAGCAACTTCAACAGTCTTCGCCTGTTTGATTAATGTGACATTCTTGAGGGAAAGCATCTTGTCCTGCAATATGGTATCTGCTGTCAGGCGGTCACTGCGGATGAGGACTGAGACATGGTTGGCGATACCCGCCAGGTCAATAGCGGCTTCAACAGCAGAATTGCCACCACCGATGACAGCGACATCCTTGCCTTTATAAAGAGGTCCATCGCAATGCGGGCAGAAAGCGACGCCTTTGCCGATATAGGTTTCTTCACCAGGGACAGCCATTTTCCGCCAGGTTGCACCGGTTGCAAGGATGACGGTCTTGCTCTTGACCGAGGCACCGCTTTCAAGCTGCACTTCAATCAGGTCCCCCGGGATGAGCTTGACCGCACGTTGAGGCATCATGACATCAATAGCATGGCTGCGGATGTTTTCTTCGTAGATGGATGCCAGATGGGTCCCTTCAATTTTCTTGATGGCGATGATGTTCTCAATATCCGTTGTATTCAGGATCTGTCCACCGAAGTTCTCGGTAACAAGCCCTGTCCGGATCCCTTTCCTGGCAGCATAGATGGCAGCAGTTGCTGCGGCAGAACCACCGCCGATGACAAGCACATCAAAAGGCGCTTTGGCAGAAATTTTTTCTGCTTCCCGTTTAACACTGCCGGTATCGATCTTGGCAAGGATTTCCTTGACGTTCATCCGTCCCTGTCCGAATTCCTTGCCATTCAGGTAGATGGTTGGGACAGCCATGATCTGCCGTTCCTTGACTTCGTCCTGGAAGAGGGCACCGTCAATCATGGTGCTGGAAATATTGGGGTTCAGGACGGCCATCAGATTGAGGGCCTGGACAACTTCAGGACAGTTCTGGCAGGTCAGGGAAATATAGGTTTCAAACTGGAAACTGCCTTCCACCTGACGGATCTGTTCAATGACATCTGCTTCGACTTTAGGGGGATAGCCACCAGTCTGGAGGATGGCAAGGATCAGGGAGGTGAACTCATGTCCCATTGGCAACCCGGCAAATTCAATATGGCAGTTGCCGTCAGGACGGTTGACGGTAAATGAGGGGGCGCGGGGACTGTTGCCATTTTCAGCCAGCGTGATTTTATCTGATAACCCTGTCAGGTCTTTCAGCAATCCCAGCATCTCTTGGGATTTTTTACTGGCATCTGAGGATGCCGTCAGGATGACAGGATTGACCAATTTGGTGAAATAGGCGCGGAGCTGCTCTTTGACTTTGTTGTCCAGCATGGCTTTTTCCTCCCTTCAGGAAAATAGTGTTCAGGATAATGTTGCTGATGGTCAGACAATGACATACCGCAGGGAGCTGCGGTATGTTTGGGGGCCATCAGGTTAGATTTTGCCAATGAGGTCCAGGGATGGCGCAAGGGTTTCTGAGCCTGGTTGCCAGGATGCCGGGCAGACTTCGCCGTCATGGGTTGCAACATACTGTGCAGCCTGGATTTTACGGAGCAGTTCAGTTGCAGAACGGCCAATACCCAAGTCATGGATTTCACAGATTTTGATTTCACCTTCTGGATTGATGACGAAAGTGCCGCGCAGGGCCTGACCAGCTTCTTCAATCATGACATCGAAGTTGCGGGTGATGGTGCCAGTTGGGTCTCCAATCATGGTGTACTGGATTTTCTTGATGGTATCAGAAGCATCTGCCCATGCCTTGTGGACGAAATGGGTATCAGTGGAAACGGAATAGATTTCGACACCGAGTTTCTGGAATTCCGCATAGTTGTCTGCCAAGTCACCTAATTCTGTTGGGCAGACGAAGGTAAAATCGGCAGGATAGAAGAAGACAACAGACCATTTCCCTTTCAGGTCTGCATCGGTGACGGTGATGAATTCGCCATTGCGGTATGCTTCCGCCTTGAAGGGTTTGATGGTGGTGTTGATGAGTGCCATTTTATTCTCCTCAGAAAGGTCAGGTTCAATGACCGCCAGTTGTGTTGGCGGTGGATTCTTTGTTGGGTATTCTCCTGGTTATGGATGACAGGTACCAGTAGTATGACTATTTAAACACATCTTTGGAAAAGTTGCAGGAAGTGGCTCATTTTTTCTGGAAAGATGATTTTATGTAACGCAGAGGAGCTTGGAAAAAGCAATGAAAAAACCGCCATTGGTATGGCGGTTTGGCTAGGGCTGATGCAGAGTCAGACTTCTTCCAACTTTTCGCGGAGCATTTCAAGCTCATTGGTATGTTTCAGGGTCGCTTCTGGATAAGACAGTTTCAACTCTTTAAGTGTTCTCATGATGGCGTCTGAAACAATAAGCCGTGCATTTTTCTTGTCATCTGCCGGGACGCAATACCAAGGAGAATCTTCTGTAGAAGTATTCTGGATAGCTTTCTCAAAGGCATTCATGTATTCGTCCCAGTATTTACGTTCCTCAAAGTCTCCCAAACTTAATTTCCAGTTCTTTTCTGGATCGTTGATGCGGTCGAGTAGCCGCAGCCGCTGTTCTTCTTTGGAAACATAGAGGAAGAATTTAATGATACGGGTACCATTGCGGTGCAGATGCTGTTCATAATCGCGGATGGCTTTGTAACGGTTTTCCCAGAAGCTATGGCCAAATTTTGTATCTGGCAGGTTGGCAACGTCCAGGATTTCTGGATGGACACGTGCAACCAGGACATCCTCATAATAGGAGCGGTTGAAGATGACGATTTCACCCCGTTGAGGCAACCGGATTGTTGAACGCCATAGGAAGCTGTGTTTCAGTTCCAATGCGGAAGGCTGTTTGAAGCTCTCAACCCGGCAGCCCTGTGGATTCACGCCACTCATGACATGTTTGATGGTGCCATCCTTGCCTGCGGCATCCATTGCCTGAAGGATAATCAGAAGAGAGTATTTGCCGGTTGCGTACAGTTTGCCCTGTTCCTCATTTATCCGCTTAAGATTCCTTCTGAGCTGGGATTTATAAGTGAGGTTGGTGGAATAAAAGAGATTGGTCCAAGTCAGGTAATTTTTCAGATGGAATTTCTTGCCATCAGTGATTTTGAACATCTGGGAATCGATTGTCATTGGGACTTCCTTTTGGATGGTTTGTTTAAGGGGTCTGTCACCGTCTACCTATTAATTTTACCATTGAATGCAATGACAGCAGGAAATGTCCTTATGGCAAGGATGGTTCCCTTTCCCTATCCAATACATTCAAGTGACCGCGATGTACTGATTGGGGAAGCATGCAAATATGGATGGCTTTGCTGGATGTGGAGAAAGGCTGTTATTTCTTGCTGTCTTTCCCATAAACAGGCGGCATACCTTTGGGACGTGTTTTGAACCGTCTATGGGTCCAGAGATATTCAGCTGGTTTTTCGAGGATACGCTGTTCAATGAATTCGTTGATGCGCTTTGTATCTGCGTAGGCATCTTTTGTTGGAAAGTCCTCGAGTGGTGGATAGAACTTGACTTTCCATCCTTGATAATTGGGCAGGAACGTTGCAATGACGGGAATGACTTTAGCCCGTGTTGCTGCAGCAAGGCGTGACGTGGCGACCAAAGTTGCGGCAGGTACCCCAAAAAAGGGTACAAACTCAGCATCCTTGATACCGAAGTCCATATCAGGCAGCATCAGGAATGGAATGCCCTTGTGTAGTGCACGGATAATCGGCTTGATGCCTTGGCTCCGGCTGTAAAGCAGGCCATCTGAATGGAAGCGGAGGCGGCCTTTACGCAGGACCCTGTCAAAGACCTTGTTCTTCTGTTCTGTATAGATGGAGCAGCATTGGGAGTCCATGGTAAAAATTGCACCGGGCATCTCAAGGCAGACAAAGTGTGGGCACAATAAAATCACAGGACCTGAACGGGTTTCGTTGTAAGGGATTTCTGGTTCGACATGGATCAACCGCTTGATGCGGTCAACGGAAGACCACCAGAGAATCCCCCGTTCGATGATGCTCCGCCCATAGCCTTGGAAATGTTCCAGAGCGATGCGCTCCCGTTCATTTTCAGGCATATCGGGAAAACAGAGACGGAGATTGGTCAGGGTAATCCGGCGGCGCCTTGCCCAGAGATGGTAGGCACAGGTGCCAAGCAGTTTGCCCAGACGGCCAAGTACCGGTAATGGGAGCCAATGGATGGCCCACAGGATGAACAGAAAAAACCGCATTGAAAAAATCCTTGATGATGGGGGCATTATAGCAATGCATTCCCGAAAGTTACATGATGGGGGGCTGTTGTCACGGAAAGGGAGCGTGTTCTGTTGCCTTTTGGGAAGGGGACAAGGATGTTGGAACTGTTGTATCCGGGGAGGAAGATTCTTGATAACTTGTAATTTCAGAGTAAAATTCAAAATTCCGCTGAGTTAACGGGCAACTTGCGAAGCGGTCTATAAATTTCGCTAAAGCGTCGCAGGCTTCTTTTATTGGTTGGCTGCGACAGCAGTTCGCCTTTCTGATAAAGGAGCTTTTTAAATGTCAAATGATTATCTTTTTACTTCAGAATCCGTTTCTGAAGGGCATCCAGATAAGGTTGCAGACCAGATTTCTGATGCAGTCTTGGATGCAATCCTTGAGAAGGATCCTTCCGCACGTGTTGCAGCAGAAACCCTGTGCAATACTGGCTTGGTTGTCCTTGCCGGTGAAATCACAACAGAAGCCAATGTAAATTACATTGATGTTGCACGCGAAACCATCAAGCGTATCGGTTATGACAATACCGAATACGGTATTGATTACAAGGGCTGTGCTGTGTTGGTTGCCTATGACCGCCAGTCCCTGAATATCGCCCAGGGCGTCAATGAAGGGACCGGTCTGGATCTGGACCAGGGGGCTGGTGACCAGGGGTTGATGTTTGGTTATGCATGCGATGAAGCACCAGAATATATGCCAGCCGCCATTTATTATGCACATCGCCTGATGGAACGTCAGTCCCAGCTGCGCAAGGATGGGCGTCTGCCATGGTTGCGTCCTGATGCAAAATCCCAGGTGACCCTGCGTTATGTGGATGGCATCCCTGTCAGTGTGGATACGGTTGTGCTTTCAACCCAGCATGCGCCTGAAATTCCATACAAGCAGATTGAGGAAGCGGTCATTGAAGAAATCATCAAGCCGGTCCTTCCAGCTGAGCTGATGAAGGCTGCGCCGAAGTATTTCATCAATCCGACCGGCAGTTTTGTTGTCGGGGGGCCTCAGGGCGACTGCGGCCTGACTGGACGTAAGATTATTGTGGATACCTATGGCGGTGCATGCCCACATGGTGGTGGTGCTTTCTCCGGCAAGGATCCTTCCAAGGTTGACCGTTCTGCGGCTTATGCCGCCCGTTATGTGGCAAAGAATGTTGTTGCCGCTGGCTTGGCGAAGAAATGCCAGATTCAGGTCAGTTATGCCATTGGTATCTCCCGCCCAATCAACATTACGGTGAATACCCAGGGTACCGGTGTAATTGCGGATGAAAAGATTGCAGGCATCATTGCTGATACATTTGACCTGCGTCCCAAGGGCATTGTCCAGATGTTGGATTTGTTGAACCCCCGCTACAGCAAATCTGCCGCTTATGGTCATTTCGGCCGTGCTGAACCGGAATTCACTTGGGAAAGGACCGATAAGGTTGAAGCATTAAAGGCAGCTGCTGGCCTGTAAACTTTACGGTTTTCCAAAGGCAAAACGGAACCACTTGCGTGGTTCCGTTTTTTAATGCTTCCTGATGGGAAGGGATTGGTCAATCTTCAGCAGTGGCTGTCTTGACAAGGGTCTGGAGCTGTTTTGGTGTCTGTGCGACAAAATCAGATGGCCAGTTTTCCGGATCAATGCAGTAGCCCCATTTGGCTGCAATGGCGGCACATATGCCTGCAGCATGGCCTGCCTGCATATCGCGCAGGTCGTCTCCAATATACCAGCAGTCTTCAGGCAAAACAGCCAGACGCTTTGCGCCTTCAAGCAAAGGGTCAGGATAGGGTTTAGGGTGTGGCGTGGTATCTCCAGCGACCAGGCATCCCGCGTTGCCTAATCCAATCTGGCCAATCAAAGGTTTTGCAAGGCTTTCAACCTTGTTCGTAACAATCCCCCAACGGATATTGGCCTGTTCAAGTTGGACAAGCAGTTCGGGAATTCCTGTAAAGAGAGTGGTGGCGGAAGCACCATTGGCAATGCTGGACCGGTAATGGGAGAGAAAGCGTTCCCTTAAATAGGGGAAAAGGAGATGGTCGCGTTCAATCTGGAATGCAGCCCTGACCAATCCTGGTGCTCCCGCTGAAGCATATGGCCGTAGGTCTTCATAAGGCATTTTTTCAAGATTGAATTCTACGCGGACGTTGTTGATGGCAGCAGTCAGGTCTGGCGCAGAATCAGCAAGTGTGCCATCAAGGTCAAAAAGGATGGCTTGGGGTTTCTTGAATTTCGGCAAGTCTGTCATGTTTTTTCCTTAGGTTTTCTGGCAGGCAACCATATAGTTGACTTTTGCATCGTCATCGAGTCTGAAATGGCGTGCAGTCAAGTCACAGGCAATTCCTGTAATGTCTTCAACAGACAATCCATACTGTCTGGCATGACGGCAGAGTTCAGCAGGTGTGATGAACCTGTCAAAGTCATGTGTTCCAGGTGGGAGCAGGTTCAGGAGATATTCTGCACCGATAATGGCTTGACATAGCGACTTCAGGTTCCTGTTCAGGGTTGCAAAGAAGACATAACCATCGGGCTTCAGCAATGTTGCACAGGCACTGATGATGGAGCAGGGATTCGGGACATGTTCAAGCAGTTCCATGCAGGTGATGATGTCATAGGCGGCAGGCTGTTCATCTGCCAGTTTTTCAGCAGAAATGCAGCGGTAATCGATATCAAGCCGTGAAGTTAAGGCATGGTCTCTGGCAACAGCAAGGACATCTTCTGCAAGGTCAATGCCAGTAACGGTTGCTCCTGATTTTGCGAGTGCCTCGGAAAGGATGCCGCCACCACAACCGATATCAAGGATTTTCTTTCCATTGACGGTGGAAGTGATGTTTTCAATCCAAGAGAGGCGCAAAGGGTTCATCTTATGCAAGGAACCAAAGCTACCGTTTGGATTCCACCAATCTGATGCCAGGGTGTTGAACTTGCGGAGTTCATTTGGGTCTTGATTCATATTGAACAGGAAATGGTGTGCCTAGGGAAGATTATACCTTCTGGGATATTGAAAATATTTGTTGGATGAGGAATCTGAAAAAAGCAGGTGGAATGAAAAAGAGGGACAGACAGAAACAAAAAACCCCGCATTTGCGGGGTTTTTCGCAGATTGTCAGTGAAATCAGATTACTGTGCTGCAGCTGCTTCCTGTACAGGATTTGCAGTAACAGTGATTTCAACGCGACGGTTCTTAGCGCGACCTTCACGGGTAGCGTTGTCAGCAATTGGCTGAAGTTCGCCTTTACCTTCGGTGACGATCTTTTCACCGTCAACACCCTGGGAAACCAGATAGGACTTAACGGCATTAGCACGGCGTTCAGACAGTTTCTGGTTGTAAGCTTCGGTACCGGTAGAGTCGGTATGACCAACGCAGACGATAACTTCAACATCCAGACCAGATATGTCGGAAGCCAGTTTAGCCAGTTTTTCCTTACCTTCTTTCTTGACGATGGATTTGTCATGATCGAAGAAAGCATCTGCTGCGAATTCCAGTTTTTCAGCAACAGGAGCTGCTGCTGGAGCTGGTTCTTCCTTGACATAGGCAGGATCGCATTCCTTGATTGCGTCGGCTGGGGTCCAGTAACCGGTTCTCCAGCACAGACCATAACCGGAACGTGCGATTACATCGCGCTGATCCTGTACGTATGCACTGTAAGGCTTGTTAGCGATGATGTCGGTGACCTCTGCAGAGGCGGTAGCTGCACCAGCAACTGCGGTAGCAGCGATGAGTACTTTAAGCAATTTATTCATATTTATCCTCGTAGTTCACATATCCGCAGCAGGCTGCGCATGCAATTCCAACTTAAACAACAATATTATTATAGCCCTAATTACTGGAGCCTTGGTTCCTATAATACGTTGCGTCTATTCTGACACAATGAACGAGGTCAGATAAGACATCTCGCATAAAGATTCCCAAATTTCCCTTCCAAATGTTTTTTTCAGACAGGATTGTCGCATTTTTGCAACCCAAACAGGATAGAAACCTGACTGAAACCTGATGTTCTGATTCCATGGTGGAATCGGATATCCAGTTTTCAAAACCTTTTTCAGGTTGCAAAAATACGTCATGAAAATTCTAATGAAAATAAATACTTAAATCAATTCCCAATAGTTAAAAAAGTTTGTGCTGGGCATGGTAAAATGTTGTTTTGATAATTGTTTTTGGTGTGCAATAGAAAACCGACCGTTGGTTCTCTGCCACATATGACTTATGGATCAATTCGCAAAAGAAACCATTTCTGTCTCTCTCGAAGAAGAGATGCGCAAAAGCTATCTTGATTATGCGATGAGCGTGATTGTCGGGCGTGCGCTTCCTGATGTACGGGATGGATTGAAACCGGTGCATCGCCGTGTACTGTTCGGCATGCATGAAATGAACAATGTCTGGAACCGGCCTTATGTGAAATGTGCCCGTGTTGTTGGGGAAGTCATGGGGAAATACCATCCTCATGGTGACGCTTCCATCTATGACACTTTGGTGCGTATGGCACAGGATTTTTCCCTGCGTTACACACTGGTTGATGGACAGGGTAATTTCGGCTCTGTTGATGGTGACAGCGCTGCGGCAATGCGTTATACGGAATGCCGTCTTGACCGTATTTCCGATGAAATGTTGGCGGATATCGAGAAGGAAACGGTCGATTTCGTGCCGAATTATGACGGCAAGGAAAATGAGCCTTCCGTTTTGCCGGCAAAAATTCCCAACCTGCTTGTCAATGGTTCTTCTGGGATTGCTGTTGGTATGGCAACAAATATCCCGCCACATAACCTGAAGGAAGTCATCGATGGGGCCCGCCATCTGCTGGCAAATCCGGATTGTTCAATCGATGAGTTGATTGATTTCATCCCTGCTCCTGATTTCCCGACAGGTGGCCTGATTTATGGTATCGCTGGTGTCCGGGAAGGTTACCGTACCGGCAGGGGAAGGGTTGTCATCCGTGCGAAGACACATTTTGAGGAATATGGCAGGGATGGCCGTCAGGCAATCATCGTTGATGAATTGCCTTATCAGGTCAACAAGAAGACATTGCTGGAACGGATTGCAGAAAATGTCCGTGAGAAGAAACTGGATGGCATTTCAGATATCCGTGATGAATCAGACAAATCCGGAATGCGGGTTGTCATTGAACTGAAGCGCAATGAGGTTCCGGAAGTTGTATTGAACAACCTGTTCAAGCAGACCCAGTTGCAGGATTCTTTCGGGATGAACATGGTGGCTTTAGTGGATGGACAGCCCAAGCTGCTGAACCTGAAACAGATGCTGGAATGTTTCCTGGCGCATCGTCGGGAAGTTGTGACCCGAAGGACGATTTTTGAACTGCGGAAAGCACGCGAACGCGGTCATGTACTGGAAGGCTTGGCCGTTGCACTGGCGAATATCGATGATTTCATTGCAATCATCCGTGCAGCACCGACACCACCGGTTGCCCGGCAGGAACTGATGTCGCGTTCTTGGGATTCGTCGCTTGTCCGGACAATGTTGGAACGGACAGGTGCGCTTCAGGATAATGTGCCTGAGGATTTCCGCCCAGAGGGATTGCCTAAGATGTATGGTGTCCAGCCTGATGGCCTTTACCGGCTGTCCGAAGAACAGGCGACAGAAATCCTTCAGATGCGGCTGCAACGCCTGACAGGGCTGGAACAGGACCGGATATTGGATGAATACCGGAAAGTGATGGCACAGATTGCTGAATATCTGGATATCCTGGCAAAACCTGAAAAGATTGTTGCCATCATCGACGGTGAATTGGCGGATGTGGTGGCAGACCATGTGGAAAAAGCCAAGGATATGCGTCTGTCTGCAATTGAAGTCAATGCCACCGATTTGGCGACAGAAGACCTGATTACGCCTCAGGACATGGTGGTTACGCTGTCACATTCGGGATATATCAAGTCACAGCCCCTGTCAGAATACCGTACACAGAAACGGGGAGGACGTGGCAAGTCTGCAACTTCAACAAAGGATGATGATTGGATTGACCAGTTGTTCATTGCCAATACCCATGACTATATCCTGTGCTTCTCTGACAGGGGCAGGGTATATTGGTTGAAAGTCTGGGAGGTTCCTCAAGGTTCCCGGGGTTCCCGCGGACGTCCAATCATCAATATGTTCCCTCTGCTGGACGACGAAAAAATCACGGTTATCCTGCCATTGTCAGGGGATAACCGGAATTTCCCTGATGACCATTATATTTTCATGGCGACCAGCAAGGGTACCGTGAAAAAAACACCTCTGACAGATTTCAGCAATCCACGTAAAGCAGGCATTATTGCAGTGGGGCTGGATGAAGGGGATTACCTGATTGGCGCAGCCCTGACGGATGGAAAACATGATGTGATGCTGTTTTCTGATGCAGGCAAGGCAGTCCGCTTTGAAGAAAAAGAAGTCCGCCCTATGGGACGTACTGCACGCGGTGTAAGAGGGATGCATCTTGAGGAAGACCAGCGGGTGATTTCCCTGTTGGTGGCTGAAGATGAACAGCAGTCTGTCCTGACAGCGACCGAAAATGGCTTCGGCAAACGGACTTCGATTGTGGAATATACCCGTCATGGCCGTGGTACCAAGGGGATGATTGCAATTGCAACCAGCGAGCGGAACGGCAAGGTGGTTGCTGCAACATTGGTGAATGAATCGGATGAAATCATGCTGATTACTACGGGTGGCGTACTGATCCGTACACGGGTTTCGGAAATCCGGGAAATGGGCAGGGCAGCGCAGGGAGTCACCCTGATTTCCGTTGATGAAGGGACAAAGCTGAGCGGTCTGCAACGGATTCTGGATGAGGATTTCGACAAAGAAGACGCTTCTGAATGATGTGAACGATGCGGGTCTTCAATTTTTCAGCAGGACCAGCCGTATTGCCTGAGATTGTTCTGAAACAGGCAGCAGAAGAGATGCTTGATTGGCATGGTATGGGGCTGTCTGTCTTGGAAATGAGTCATCGGAGTAAACCGTTTGGTTCAATTATTCGACAAGTGGAAGAAGACCTGCGGGAACTGCTGGCTGTACCTTCCTGCCACCGGATACTGTTCATGCAGGGAGGTGCAACAGCAATGAATGCCATCATCCCGATGAATCTGGCATGTCGTTCAGGTAATCCGGCAGTCATCGATGTTGTCCATACAGGACTTTGGTCAGGCAAAGCACTGGAAGAAGCGCTGAAATACAGCCATGTCAATGTGGCAGCTTCTTCGGAAAACAATGGTTTTGCCTCAATACCGGCACAGGAACAATGGCAGCTGACAGAGGGAGCCGCTTATGTCCATGTCTGTCCTAATGAAACTGTTCATGGTGCACAGTTCCATTTCCAACCAGACACAGGGAGCGTGCCACTTGTTGCGGACATGTCATCAGAAATACTTTCCCGTCCAATTGATTTTTCCCGGTACGATGTTGTGTATGCAGGTGCGCAGAAAAATATCGGACCTGCTGGTGTTGTGGTCTTGATTGTCCGTGAAAGTTTGATTGGTCATGCGATGGCATGTTGCCCTTCGGTCTTTGACTGGCAGAATGTAGCTGAACATGGCTCGATGTTCAACACACCACCGACAGGCACCATTTATTTCTGTGGTTTGGTATTGCAATGGTTGAAACATGAAGGGGGGGTTGTACAGATGGAGAAGAACAGCCTTGAGAAATCGGCAATGCTGTATGACTTTATCGATAACAGCCGCCTTTATTTCAATCCTGTTGCACCAGACAGCCGTTCACGGATGAATGTCCCGTTTTTCTTGCGGGATGCTTCGTTGGATGAGGTATTCCTGATAGAAGCGGAAAGCAATGGATTGGTTCAGTTGAGGGGACATCGGACAGTTGGGGGGATGCGTGCATCCCTTTACAATGCGATGCCGGTTGAAGGGGTTGCTGCCTTAATCAGGTTTATGCGGGATTTTGAGCGGAAAAAGCATTAGGCGGGGCCTGCACTGATGTCCTGTTCCATAGGTTATGACTTACAATGGATGACCATCATAGTATTGCCTCAGTTTTTTGATATCGGATAGACATGGATGAATTATTGAAGCCATTGCGTGACCAGATTGATAATCTCGATACGCAGATTCTTGAATTACTGAACCGCCGTGCAAAAATTGCGCAGGAAGTCGGCAGGGTCAAAAACAAGACCAATGCGCCGATTTACCGGCCTGACCGTGAAGCACAGGTACTCAGGAGAATTGCAGAACGTAATCCTGGACCATTGGACAGCAAGGACCTTCAGACAATTTACCGTGAAATCATGTCTGCCTGCCGGGCATTGGAGAGGCGAAATGTCATCGCATTTCTAGGACCTGCGGGGACATTTTCTGAACAGGCGGTCTATGACTGCTTTGGTTCTGCCGTGGAAACGCTGTCTTGCAGCTCCATTGATGAAGTATTCTCTTCTGTAGAAAATTCTGATGCTGAGTTCGGTGTGGTGCCGATCGAGAATTCCACCGAAGGGGCAATCAACAGGACGTATGATTTATTTGTCCGTTCTCCTTTGACTATCAGCAACGAGGTTTCCATCCCTATCCGCCATAACCTGATGACTGCATCAGGCAATATGCATGGCATCAAGCAGATTTCTGCACATGCTCAGGCATTGGCACAGTGCCAGGGTTGGCTGAATACCCATTTTCCAGATATTCCAAAGCGGGCGGTATCTTCCAATGCGGAAGCTGCCCGTATTGCAAAGGATGACCCGACGGTGGCGGCTATTGCTGGCGAGATTGCGTCCAAATGCTATGACCTCAGGATTGTCAATGCGCAGATTCAGGATGAACCCCAGAACCGTACCCGTTTTGCCGTGATTGGCAGGAAGGATACTGAACCGACCGGCAAAGACCAGACTTCCCTGTTGGTGTCTGTCAAGAATGAAGCAGGGTCTGTTTATAAGATGCTGGAACCATTTGACAGGTATGGCGTTTCAATGACCCGGCTGGAATCCCGTCCGATGAAAGACAGGGACTGGGAATATTATTTCTTTGTTGACCTTGTTGGCCATATCAAGGAAGAAAAGGTCGCCAAGGCTTTAGAAGAACTGAAGGACCGTGTTGCCTATTTCAAGGTACTTGGTTCATATCCTATTTGATGAAATGAGATTGGAAAATCATGACTAATCAGTTTGCTCCGGACTATATCCATACCATTGCCCCTTATCAGGCAGGCAAGCCGATTTCTGAAGTTGCCCGTGAATTTGGATTGGATCCTGCAAAAATCATTAAGCTGGCATCCAATGAGAATCCAATGGGGATGCCGGAATCTGCCTGCAAAGCAGCGCAGGCTGCATTGACTGGCGATAATGGCCGCTATCCAGATGCCAATGGTTTTTCTTTGAAAAAAGCGGTTTCTGAACGTTACAGTGTTCCAATGAATTGGATTACGCTGGGCAATGGCAGCAACGACATTATTGATATTGCTGGCCGTACTTTTGCAAAGAATGGCGATTCCATCGTTTTTTCCGAATATTCCTTCATTGTCTATATGCTGACGGCAAAGGCAGTGGGGGCAACGGGGATTGAAGTACCGTCAAAGAATTACGGCCATGACTTGGATGCGATGCTGAAAGCCATCCGTGAAGATACCAAGATTGTTTTCCTGGCGAATCCAAACAATCCAACAGGGACTTTCCTGGAACCAGAAGAAATCGAAGCTTTCTTGGATAAGGTGCCTTCCAATGTCGTGGTTGTGATTGATGAAGCCTACAACGAATTCCTCGATGATTCCATCCAGTACGACTCTACAGCATGGGTCAGGAAATATCCGAACCTGTTGGTTTCCCGGACTTTTTCAAAAGCATATGGATTGGCTTCTTTGCGGGTTGGTTTCGGTTTGGCTCAGCCTGAGCTGACTGATCTGTTGAATAGGGTCCGTCAGCCATTCAATACCAATGCAGCTGCGCAGGCTGCGGCAATTGCGGCATTGGATGATGTGGAATTCCTGAAGAAGAGCGCAGAGAACAATGCACAGGGTTATAAGATGTTGACCCAGGCTTTTGAAGAAATGGGGTTGGAATATGTCCCATCGTACGGCAACTTCGTACTGGTCAAGGTGGGGGATGACGTGGATGCAGGTGCCCGTGTGAACCTGGAACTGCTGAAAAGAGGCATCATTGTCCGGCCTGTCAAAGGTTACAAACTGCCTGAATGGCTGCGTATCTCCATTGGGTTGCCTGAAGAAAACCAGGCTTTCATTAAAGCATTGAAAGAAATTCTGGTGTAATCCTGTGATTGTATTCAAGAAAATCGTTATCTGTGGTGTTGGACTGATTGGTGGTTCAGCAGCATTGGCATTGCGCAGATCTGGTTATACAGGCCGGATTGTCGGTCTGGAACGGAGTCCAGAAGTGTTGGCGCGCGCCTATGCATTGGGCATTGTGGATGATGCAGGCTCTTCATTGGAAGAAACCTTCAAGGATGCGGACCTGTTGATGCTGGCAGTACCGGTTGCCCAGACAGCCAAGGTATTGAAGTCTTTCTTGCCTTATCTGCCAGAAGATATTGTCATTACCGATACAGGCAGTACCAAGTCGGATGTTGTGGCAATGGCGCGTGAGGCGCTTGGAGACCGTGTCAAGAAGTTTATTCCTGCCCATCCGATTGCTGGCAGTGAATCGAATGGACCGGAAGCCGCATTTGCAACGTTGTTTGAAGGTAAGAAAACAGTGATTGCGCAATTGCCTGAAAACAGCGAAGAGGATGTTGCAAATGTTGCCGGATTGTGGGAAACCTGCGGTTCCATCATCCATTATCTGACACCTGCAGGACATGACAATGTCTTTGCAACAGTAAGCCATCTTCCTCATCTGTTGTCATATGGGCTGGTGGATTACGTGGCGAACCATGCCCTTTCTGAACTGTTTTTCCAGTATGCTGCCAGCGGTTTCCGGGATTTCACCCGTATTGCAGAATCTTCTCCTGAAATGTGGCGTGATATTTCATTGGCGAACCGGGGACATCTTCTGGAAGGATTGGATGCCTACATGGCTGAACTGGCCCATATACGGGCATTGCTTGCCCATAAGGATGGGGCTGGGCTTGAAGCAATCTTTTCAAATGCCCGTCAGGCAAGGATGAACTGGCGTTGTGCCATCGAAGCTGCAGAATCTAAGAATAAATGATATGACCACCCAATATCCTGCTTATATCGATTTGAAACCGGTTGACCATGTATCTGGCACAGTGCTGTTGCCTGGTTCCAAAAGTATTTCAAACCGTACACTGCTTTTATCGGCATTGGCGGAAGGCAAGACCAGGATCTGTGACCTGCTGGCATCAGATGATACGTCTGTGATGCTGGATGGGCTGAAGAAATTTGGCATTGACTGGACACAGACTGGTGTTGCCAATGAGTATGAAGTCATTGGTGGTAATGGTGCATTGCCTAACAAAGAAGCAGATCTGTTCCTTGGCAATGCCGGGACAGCAATACGTCCATTGACGGCGGCTTTGGCAGCATTGGGTGGGGATTATCTGTTGCATGGTATTCCCAGGATGCATGAAAGGCCGATTGGTGATTTGGTAGATGCATTGAATGCTTCAGGAGCGGATATCGAATATGTGGAAAACAAAGGGTATCCTCCCATCCGTATCCGTAAAGGCAATATTGACTCCAGGAATCTTAAAGTCAAGGGCAATGTATCCAGCCAATTCCTGACAGCATTGTTGATGGCATCGCCATTGATGGCTTTGGAATATGATGTAACGATTCATGTGGTGGGAGAACTGATTTCCAAGCCTTATATCGAAATCACACTGAACCTGATGCAGGCCTTTGGTGTTACTGTGGACAGGAAAGGGTGGGAAACCTTCGTTATCCGGAAAGGGCAGCGTTACCGGAGCCCAGGGGTTGTCCATGTTGAAGGAGATGCTTCTTCTGCTTCTTATTTCTTGGCGGCGGCGGCAATTGCAGGAGGACCTGTCCGGGTACAGGGTATCGGGAAAAACAGTATCCAAGGGGATGTCCGTTTCATCGATGTGTTGGAAAAGATGGGGGCCAAGGTTGTTTACGGGGAAAACTTTGTAGAAGTTTCCAGTGGTGATCCGCTTAAAGCAATCGATATGGATTTCAATCTGATTCCTGATGCCGCGATGACGGTGGCAATGCTTGCTGTTTATGCAGATGGTCCCAGTGTCCTGCGCAATATCGGCAGTTGGCGTGTGAAGGAAACAGACCGTATTGATGCGATGGCAACAGAGTTGAAAAAGCTTGGGGTCGGGGTAGAGGCAGGGGCGGATTGGCTGAAAGTCATTCCGGTGACCAAGATGCAGGATGCTGTGATTGATACCTATAACGACCACCGTATGGCAATGTGTTTTTCTTTGGCCAGCTTGAACAGTGCTACAAAGAAAGGGGTCAATATCCGTATCAATGACCCCCGTTGTGTGGCAAAGACATTCCCTGGATATTTCCAGGCTTTTCAGACGATTGTCCACCCATCATGATGATTCTTTATAAGGATAATTTGGGCACTTTGCCTACAGCATCATGATTCCAATCGACATACTGCTTGATACAGGCTGTCAAAATTACTGATATACGGCTTTTTTATTGATTCAATGAATCAACGGTTGCTATGGCAACGCATAAAACACCTACGGAAAGTATGGTCCTGAAAGACCGGATCAAGCAGTGCTGGAATATCCCAACCATTCTTCTGTTGGTGGTTGTGTTTGTGATGAACTGGTTGTTCAGGATTTATTGTCTGAAGAAGCCGGTCGATTGGAGTCCGCTTGAATGGGAACCGATGGCATGGGTTGTCTTTGACACAATTGTCATGTTCTTGATCCTGCGCTTGGGGTGGTGGTTCCGGATTCCTGCATTGCTGTTTGTTTCGCTGACTTGGACAATCCATTTCACGACAGCCCATTTTTACCGGCATATGCTGCATTATGGTCAATTGGCATCAGTCTTTGAAACAAATGCCAGTGAGGCATCGGAATACCTCCAATTTGTGGGATTTTATCCTCTTATCTTGTTTTTTATCCTGTTGGTGCTCTTTGGTGCATTGACGTTCAAGGTTTCCCGTGTAGGGTGGTTCGGAGCAACAGTTCTCCTGGGAGTTGCGCTTTATCCCGTCATTTCAATTGCCATTCCTTCCATGATGGGTGTGCGGGACAAGGAAGCCTATGAGTTTGCCCATTTCCCCGTGGAAAAACTCAAACAGCGTTTTGTCAATTCAACGGTTTTCCGTATGCCTGCCATGGTAGGTCAATACACTTCTATCCATTCACGGATGGTTTTTGCCTCCTATTACAAAAGGGAACTGCCGGAAGGCATTCAATACCATCCAGCGTCAGCCAGTCCAGAAATTCCCCGTCGGATTATATTTGTCTTGGGGGAAAGTGACTGGCGTGGTCATCATGGGGCTTATGGCTATACATTGGGAACAGACCGTTTCATGATGGCACGCCGCAATCATCCTGAAAGCATGGCAGCCTTCAATGCATTGTCACCAGCATCAGTCACCCGTGATGCCATCAGCAGGGCTTTTACATTTGCGACACCGCGGAATGTCGAGCCATTCAATGAGAATATGGGGATTATTGATATGGCGCGGAATGCTGGCTATCAGACAGCTTGGTTTTCCCGTCAGAACTGGAATGGAATCTATGACACATTGGTCAAGATTGTCGCCCAGCAGGCAGATGAAACGGTTTATTACAGTGAAGGGCATGATGAAGTATTGATTCCGCCATTGTTCAACGCAATCAAACAGGGGAAACGGCAGTTTTTGGTCATCCATATCTGGGGAAGCCATTTGGGTTATGCAGAAAGGTATGATGCTTCTGATTATGGATTGGCTGTCAGGTCGTCAAAAGAATCACGCCAGTATGATGCGACGATTGCACATACCGATAAGGTCTTGAAAGCAGTCAATCAATGTGCTGATGGACATACCTTATTCATCTACATGCCAGACCATGGTGAAGTCATCAACAAAGGGCACGGGTTCCCAGAGATGTTTGCCAGCCAGTTTGAGATTCCCTTGATTGCCTGGTCAAATAATCGTAGCTATGTGTCCCATTTCAGGGATATTGTCCAGAAATATTCCATCAGCAATGGCAATGGCAGGGTATTCAATACGTCTGCATTGCCGTTCGTCATGGCAGAGGTGATGGGATACCACGTTGATGACAGAGCGAGGAAACAGTCGCTGGAGGATTCCCATTATATTTTCAATGTTGATGGCTATGCCTATCCAATAAGTGCGTTGAGACAGTCTTGATTCTTCAGCTTTTGCTGAAGTGGATATAGGTAAAGGTGTTGTAAAAATGCAGAATAAAGGGCATGGCGTTGTAAATTTTGGATGGGTTCTTGACATGACGCTTTCAGTTGATGGATAATTTCAATTCTCCGCTTACGAAACAGCCACAACGCGCTGTGGAGGCTGGGGAAGGTCTTTAACAAACAGGCAGATGATAGGTGTGGGCGCCGGCTGCATCCCGTGCGGAAAAGCAGATGTCGCCCACAGAGAAGAAAGTAAGGATGTAATATCCTTGTCAGTAAGATTTGAGAGCGACGTAAAAAGAA
>JAFWUI010000038.1 GCA_017524145.1 Oxalobacter sp.
GCAAACAATGGCCATGAAAAAGCCATTGAAGCATTGGACCAGATTTATGAAAAGGAAAACAAGACGTCAGCCAATGGCATGAAACCCGCGGATAAAGCTTCGGCCGATGGTGATGCAGCAAAAGATGGACAGAGAAAATCCAAGGACCAGATAGATGCAAAGACCAATGATGGTAAGGATACTGTATCTGTTCCTGAAAACAGTGGAAACTCAAAGGCCAGTTTCTGGCGGAAAGTCTTTGCCATTTTTTTGGCACTTGGGCTTGTCATTATCTGGCTGATACACCGCACAATCCTACGCCGTAAGCGCGACCAGAACAAAGAACAGAATCCTTTCCAATAACTAATTATTCAAAAACATTAAATATCAACAATATAAATTACCTTTTTAAAGTGATAATCATGAAAAGATTCCTGCCTCTTCTTTTCCTGTTTGCCTGTCAGACTGCATTGGCTGGCTGGGATGGTGTTGATGAAAGCACCAATGTTCCGATTTCCATGTCAACCAGCAGACCCGATAAATTCAAGCGTGGTGAAACTGTTGAGGTCTTTGATTATGCAGACAGGAATTACCATGAAGTGGAGATTGAACATATCAGGAGCCATGGAGAGAATGTCAAATATGAAGTCTATGACAAGGATATGTACATGGAACGTGTGTTCATCATGAACGGCAAACACCGTTGATACTGCATGCCTGCAACGACATCATGTTTTCCAGTCAGTACCGTCTGCACTTATAAATCCGGCAGCCATCGATTGACCGCTTTAAGCATATCCAGAATCAGATGCGATTGACTCCACTCATCACCAAGCGGTTGATCATCAGTATCCTTTCAGTGATAGGTGTTATCGGGCTTTTCCTTGCTTATCTTATTGGCTCTATTTTTTATTTCTCAACCATTGACCAGAAAAGACCGGCAGATGCAGCCATTGTCCTGGGAGCTGCCGCATGGTACAAACGCCCTTCCCCTGTATTTGAAGAACGTATCCGGCATGGTATCTGGCTTTATCAGAACGGTTATGTCTCCAAATTGATTATGACAGGTGGCAAGTCCCTGAATGCACCTTTTTCTGAAGCATATGTCGCCCGCCGTTTCGCCTTGAAAAAAGGCATCCCTGCCAACGACATCCTGGTTGAGGAAGAATCACACAACACTTATGAAAACCTTGCCAATGCAAAAAAGCTGATGGAGACCAATAACTTACAGACTGCCATCATCGTCAGCGACCCTTATCATATGAAAAGGGCAATGTCCATTGCCGAAAACTTGGAAATGAAAGCTTATTCTTCCCCAACACCAACAACACGATACGAGAGCCCTGCTCGCTCATTACGTTTCCTGCTCCAAGAGACCGGCCATATGATCGGGTACCTGATGTCATTCCAGAGCCAAGAGTGAAAGTTTGCCAGCCAAGCACAAACCATTCCAAGTGACATCAGTTCCATCATAGGATTGCGGTTGAAGACAATCGAGACTTTCCACATGCCGCCCCCTTTTCCATTCAATACCTGTGCTTATGGCAATATTTTTACTTACGTCAACATTTTTTAAAATAATATTAATAAAAACAATCAATTATATTACTTAATTAATGTCATTAATGATGTAAAATGTATTATATCTATGATATATTCTGCCATTTTTACGCCACAATCTGCCACTTTGTCAGTAATTTTCTTATCAGTCTTCTATTTTTTCTGAAGATATGTTAAGATTCATCTATTCCCTCGACTCCACGCTGACTATGGTCCCAAATGCGACCGACTGGAGCCACTGGACGGTATCCCTCCTCTTTTATTTCTACCGTCCCTCAGAAATGTGCCCTGTCCAAAGGGGCTGTCTGCATATCTGAGTGTGGCTTCTACTTTCCCAAGCATCCATCAACCAGCAAACAGACACCCCTGAAAAAACCGGACGCATTCCAGCTTTTGATGTTTATTCACCGGATTTTTTAGGAGTGAAAAATGGAATTTGACCTTTCCATGACATTAATCAATGCCCTGCTTGCCCGCATCAGTGCGGACTCAACCCTTGCAGAGCGCTTGTCCACTTATTCTTTCACCAATGGCCGTATCCTGGTTCCTGACAGCCTGTTCACCTCAGATGAACTTGATGCACTCGAACATATTGCCATTGAAATGGAAGACCGAGCCATTAGGTTCCAGGTCATAGCTGCCCGTCAGATACGCCTTGAGACACCATGTTATCCAACATCCGACCTTGCCACTTTCTTCAAAGACATCAAGACCTACCTATCAGAAAATGCCATTGATGGCTGGGTTTACCGCCGCAACCGTGATGGTGTGATGCTGCCGTGGTACATCAACGGTATTGAATACATCAACAACCGCAGCAATGAACACGGGGGACTGCTCTATGTTGCCATCCAGCTGCTTGCCAATACGCAGGCAGCCACGACACCGGTCGGCAAGTCACAGCCCAACCAATGGCATACCGGCATGACCAGCTCCATCATTTTCTATGAACGGGAGATGGGCAGGTTTTCCATCCCGGAACTTTTGGCACGCAAAGGCTTCTACAAGGAATGCGCTGAATTCAAGGAAGACTATGAAAAACAGGTCGCCCTTTTCAGGCGCTATCAATCCCAGTTCGGCAAGCAGTTCAAGGCGACAAATTCCGCCTTCCTCATCAAACGTGATGACCGGTCGGTCTTCAATACCAATGAGTTTTTCCGGCTTCCTCCGGGAGGCATGTTCAAATGTGTGAACGATGAGGAAGAGATTGAACGCCGCATCGAAACCCATTCCTCTAGTAAAGAGGTTTTCATCCAAGGGACGGAAGGACTGATCCCAATCCACTGCTACCTGCATATGTTCCATCTTGACCTGCATGAGAACTGCTGGGTCCATGTCCAGAACCTGCAGGAATATGTCTACCGTCCTGAAATCCAGAGCAAGCTGATCCTGCCTGCGGAACAC
>JAFWUI010000039.1 GCA_017524145.1 Oxalobacter sp.
ATCACGGACTGTCCTGCCTGACTCAACCGCCTTGAGTATGTTCAGTATCTGTGTCTCGCTGAATCTTGATTTCTTCATTCCGTTCTCCTGATTCCGGGAGAACTCCAATTTTACATGCACCTATTTTAGGGGATGGCTACACCATCATGGCCTGGGTTTCAAGCACCTTGTCCTTGGTGTCTGCCAGGATGCAGTCGAAACGCCGGATGACGGTCAATGGCAGGATGACCTCACCGTATTCATGGGGTTTGAATACCCCGGTCAGCTTGTCGGCGATTGCCCAGATCAGGGCGGCTTTTTCAGAAATGTTGGTTTGCAGGCTCATGGTTCAGGGGGATGCTTTTCAGATTGTTCTGATTCTGAACGATTACGCCCCTGCTGTAAATGAATGGAAAGCGTTCCAATAACAGGATGCCTGCCTTCACTTTTTTACCATGGTAAATTTTACGGCGGTAAAAGTTCAGATATTCCTGAAAGGAACTGGCTTTTTATCACAGGATTTTCTTGGTAAACAGACAGGAAATTACTTTATAGATTACTTGAATTTATATCAGTAATTAATTGATATCTATAAAATTACAAAGAAAGCCTAACGTCATCAATCCGGCAGGAAGATTTCCTGGAGGTCGTTCAGGAAACGCATGCCCAACGGTGTCGGGCAGATGGTGGTCGGGCTGACTGCCAGCAGTCCCTTGTCTTCTGCAAGCTGCAGGGGCTCACTGATGCAGGCAAGGGGCAGTCCGGTGCGTTCCTCGAACAGATGGGTCGGAAAACCGTTGATGAAGCGGAGTGCGTTCATCATGAATTCAAACTGCCTGTCTTCAACCGAAACCTCAAAGGTTTCTTCAAAAGGGGTTTTACCGGCTTCATCCCCAAGCATGTAAGCCCCCGGATTGCGTACACACATCCGGCGGAGGATCCTGCCATCAGGGAAAGTGATCTTGGAATGGGCGGCGGCACCGATGCCCAGATAGTCGCCATACAGCCAGTAGTTGCTGTTGTGCTGGCATTGGCAGCCGGGTTTCGCCCATGCGGAGACTTCATAATGCTCGAAGCCCATTCCGGGCAACGCCTGTTCCATCCATTGCTGCATGCTGTCCAAAACGTCTTCATCAGGCAATACGGGGGGATGGGCGGCAAATGGTGTGTTCGGCTCAATCGTCAGCTGATAGAGGGAAAGGTGTGTCGGGTCACAGGAAACGGCTGTCTGGACATCCTGCTGGAACTGTTCCAGTGTCTGTCCCGGCAGACCGAGCATCAGGTCAAGATTGACCTGATCAAAGTACATGCGTGCAGTCTGTGCGGCTGCAAGGGCTTCTTCCCTGCCATGGATTCTGCCAAGCACCTGAAGATGGGCTGGATTGAAGCTCTGGATGCCGATGGAAAGCCGGTTGATGCCGGTTTCACGGTATTCCTTGAACTTTTCTGTCTCGAAGGTGCCGGGATTGGCTTCCATCGAAATCTCAGCATCCGGCAGGACTGGCAGCAGCGAACGCACCATCTTCAACAGCCTGTCAATGCCTGCTGCTGAGAACAGGCTGGGGGTACCGCCCCCGATGAAGACACTGATGATCCGCCGTCCCCAGACCAGTGGCAGTGCCAGTTCGATATCCCGTTGCAGGACAGCGATATAGGCATCTTCATCCAGTTCACCGGTCAGGCGGTTGGAGTAGAAATCACAGTAAGGGCATTTCCGGATGCACCAAGGGATATGGATATAGAGTGCAAGCGGTGGCAGGCTGTCAAAAACAGGGGTAAGGATATTGTCCCGGTTGTTCGTGACAGGTTGCCCAGGGGTCATGCCAGTTTCTCCATCAATGCTTTCAACGCTTTGCCACGGTGTGAGCAGGCGTTCTTTTCTTCAGGGGAAAGTTCAGCGGCAGTCTTGCCGGATTCCGGCACCAGGAAGTATGGGTCATAGCCGAAGCCGTTCTCCCCTCTTGGCTCATCGATGACGGTGCCTGACCATCTGCCATCGGCGATGATGGGCTGCGGGTCATCGGCTGAACGGACATAGACCAAGACGCAATAGTAATTGGCGGAACGGTTTTCAATACCTGCCAGGTCGGCAATCAGTTTCTGGTTGTTCCGGTCATCGGATTTCGGGTCACCGGCATAACGGGCGGAATGCACACCGGGCTGGCCGCCCAAGGCATCGACACAGATACCGGAATCATCTGCCATCGCCGGCAGTCCGGTCTGCCGGGAAACATGGCGGGCTTTCGCCAGTGCGTTCTCAACGAAGGTGCCAAACGGTTCTTCTGCCTCGGTGACGTTGAATTCAGACTGTGGATGGATTTCATAACCCAGCGGTTCCAGCATCTGCCGGAATTCACGGAGTTTTCCCGGATTGCCAGAGGCAAGGACGATTTTGCCAGCCATGGGTCACCTGTCCACCATCATTTGAGCCCCAAGACCTGTTTCTGCATACCGATGAGTTCGGTGATGCCGCTTTTCGCCAGGTCAAGCAGCTCGACCAGGTTCTTGCTGGAGAAAGGGTTGCCTTCCGCAGTGCCCTGGATTTCAACAAAATCCCCGTTCTCGGTCATCACGACATTCATATCGGTGTCGCAGGTGCTGTCTTCCTGGTAATCCAGGTCCAGCACAGGCGAGCCTTCACAGATGCCAACTGAAATCGCTGCGACAAAATGGCGGAGTGGGATGCTCTCGATCAGACCTTCTTCCACCATGCGGGCAAACGCATCATAGGCGGCAATCATGACACCGCTGATGGAGGCGGTCCGGGTGCCGCCATCTGCCTGGATGACATCGCAGTCCAGCTTCAATGTCCTTTCACCGAATGCATCCAGGTCAAATGCAGCCCGGAGTGAACGGCCAATCAGGCGCTGGATTTCCTGGGTCCTGCCGCTCTGACGGCCCCGGGCGGCTTCACGGTCCATACGGGTATGGGTGGAACGGGGCAGCATGCCGTATTCAGCCGTCAACCAGCCACGTCCCCTGCCCCGCAGGAAAGCAGGGACGGATTCTTCTATGCTGGCTGTACAGATGACCTTGGTGTCTCCGAACACCGCCAATACGGAACCCTCGGCATATTTGGTGTAGTTCCTGATGAATTCAATCGACCGCATGGCGTTCAGGGGACGGCCATTTGACCGGATGAGCTGTAAGTCGGTATCAGACATAATCCCTTCTCCCAGAAATGAAATATGTCCAATGATACCATTTCCCTTGCTTTTTCAGTCAGGTTCCCGCTGGCAGGAGCAAATGCCTTATCGAAATTTTTCTGATTAAAATATACATCCTGATGTACTTATATTTAATGATTTATATATTTTTATGTATAATATCCCTCAATAAAACATGAAAGGGCTTCTGATGAACAGCAAGGAATTGATTGCAATGCTGACCGCAGATGGTTGGACGCTGTCAAGAACTGAGGGAAGCCACCATATCTATGTAAAAAAAGGCAACCCAATGAACATTGCTGTTCCGCATCCCAAGAAAGACCTTAAAAAGGGATTGGTTGCCCAGATTATGAGAAAGGCAGGTATCAAATGAAATATCCGATTGTAATTGAGCTGGGGGATGCTGAAACCGCTCATGCCGTCTATGTTCCTGATTTGGATGTGGCAACAGCCGGAGACACTATTGAAGACTGCTATAAGGCAGCGGTTGAAGCGGCCGATGTCGAGATGGGCAATTTTGTCAGGATGGGCAAAGAAATCCCCATGCCATCGAATATGGCAGATATCATGGACAGGGAAGAATACAAGGGGTTCCAATTCGGATTGGTTGACATCGACATTACCCCATTCTTAGGCAAAACGGAAAGGCTGACAATTACCCTGCCATCCCGTGTCGTATCCGCCATTGATGAACATGTCAGGATGTATGGACTGAAAAGCCGTTCAGCATTCATTGCAGATGCCGCTATGGCTGGAATCTCCAGATAAGCAACCTTTCACCTTCCCGGACGGCTGGTCCATCCAGCCGTTTTTTTGTCAAACGAAAACCCCCAGCTAGGCTGGGGGTTCCAGAAAGCTTATAGCTTTGCATAAAAAAACTCCTTCAAAACTGATAAAACTGAGAAGCGGTCTGGCAACTGCGACACAGAAGAATCAGAGAAGAAGGAGAT
>JAFWUI010000040.1 GCA_017524145.1 Oxalobacter sp.
ATCTCCTTCTTCTCTGATTCTTCTGTGTCGCAGTTGCCAGACCGCTTCTCAGTTTTATCAGTTTTGAAGGAGTTTTTTTATGCAAAGCTATAAGCTTTCTGGAACCCCCAGCCTAGCTGGGGGTTTTCGTTTGACAAAAAAGGGAGCCTAACGCTCCCTCTTTCAAATCATGCATGCAATCAGTTCCTACGGTCACGGCGCCGTTCAATATCCGTCAGCAGACGTTTACGGATGCGGATACTGCTTGGTGTAATCTCAACCAGTTCATCATCTTCAATGAATTCAACTGCATATTCCAAAGACATCTGGACAGGAGGCACAAGACGGATGGCTTCATCAGTACCGGATGCCCGGATATTGGTAAGCTGTTTACCTTTGATTGGATTGACAACAATATCATTGTCATGGGAATGGATACCAATAATCATGCCTTCATAGACGGGATCATTATGGCTGACAAACATCCTGCCACGGTCCTGCAGTTTCCAGATGGCATAGGCTACGGCAGAACCGCCTACCCCTGAAATCAACACTCCATTCCGGCGGCGGCCAGCCTTATCATTACCCGGATCAACCGGGTAATAACCATCGAATACATGACTCATGATGCCGGTACCACGGGTCAGTGTCATGAACTCGCTCTGGAAGCCGATCAATCCACGGGCAGGGACACGGTATTCCAGGCGCACCCTGCCTTTACCGTCTGGCTGCATATCCTGCAATTCTCCCCGACGCTGTCCCAATTCTTCCATGACACCGCCTTGGTTCTCCTCGTCGACATCCACTGTCAACGCTTCATAGGGTTCATGCTTGACGCCATCAATGGTCTTATAGACGACACGGGGACGTGAAACTGCCAGTTCATAGCCTTCACGACGCATGTTTTCAATGAGGATGGTCAGATGCAGTTCGCCACGTCCAGACACTTCAAATACGGTATCATCATCCGTTGGCGCAACCCGGAGTGCCACGTTGGACTTCAATTCGCGTTCGAGGCGTTCACGGAGCTGACGGCTTGTGACAAACTTCCCTTCACGTCCTGCAAACGGCGATGTGTTGACCATGAAATTCATCGTCAAGGTTGGCTCATCGATGTTGAGCATCGGCAGTGCATCGGGTGTTTCTGGATCACAGAGTGTAGAACCAATATCGATATCTTCAATCCCATTGACAAGCACGATATCCCCAGCTGATGCCTCATCAATCACCGTTCGTTCCAGTCCCTTGAAAGAAAGCACTTGATTGATACGTGCCTTGACTGGTGTGGAACCAGGACCATTCATCACTATGACATCCTGATTGCCCCGGACACGCCCACGGTTGACACGGCCGATACCAATCTTACCGACATAAGTTGAATAATCCAGCGAGGAAATCTGCATCTGGAAAGGACCATCTGCATCTGCATCACGGACAGGGACATATTTCAGGATGGCATCGAACAATGGACGCATATCACCTGACCTGACATCTTCCTCCAATCCTGCATAGCCATTGAGCGCAGAAGCATAGACAACCGGAAAATCCAACTGTTCTTCATTGGCACCCAATTTGTCAAACAGGTCAAAAGTTGCATTGATGACCCAATCTGCACGGGCCCCGGGACGGTCAATCTTGTTGATGACAACAATCGGCTTCAAACCAAGCCCCAATGCTTTCCGTGTCACAAAGCGGGTCTGGGGCATCGGCCCCTCAACGGCATCCACCAGCAGCAGGACGCTGTCAACCATCGACAGTACCCGTTCCACTTCCCCTCCAAAGTCAGCATGCCCCGGTGTATCAACAATGTTGATATGGGTGCCTTCATATTCAACGGCACAGTTCTTGGCAAGGATGGTAATGCCACGCTCTTTTTCCAGGTCATTGGAATCCATGACCCGTTCTTCAACAGACTGGTTTTCCCGGAAAGTACCAGACTGGCGCAGCAGCTGGTCAACCAATGTGGTCTTGCCATGGTCAACATGGGCAATAATCGCAACATTGCGGATAGCACGTTTTGTTTCAGACATAAAAATCGTATTTCGGAAAAATTGGGATAACTTGATATTCTAACCTGAATGTTTTTCAGCTTGAAGCTATAAACTGGGAAAATGATAGGGGTCAGGGATGTTTCAAAGCCACCAACCGTTCAGGTGCCAATACGCCATCAGGCCGCAGTTGGGCAGTACCCAAGAAAATCCCAGATGCTTCATAAACCCGGTAACGCCCTTCCCCGCCTGAAACCGGGATGTTTTCCTTGATGACAGAAAGGCGTTGCCCATTGCGGAAACGCATACTCAATGCGTCAGGTAAAGTTACGGCAGAGGAATCTGAAAGCAACCAGTCAACAGGTTTGAG
The DNA here is from genome assembly GCA_017524145.1 of Oxalobacter sp. GTDB lineage: Bacteria > Pseudomonadota > Gammaproteobacteria > Burkholderiales > Burkholderiaceae_D > Oxalobacter. Next base: position 2,338 of record JAFWUI010000040.1, read on the forward strand.
ATAACGGTTCTTATCCTCCTGAGAGGCCTCCTGCGTCTCCTGTAGGACCTGCAACCCCACTGCCTGGTCCAACGACAGTGCACCAACCTGTGTACGCCGCAACATCTTGAGATGCGCACCACAGCCGATGGCTTTTCCGATATCTTCCCCCAGTACCCTGATATAGGTTCCTTTGCTGCATGTTACGGAAAGTGTCAGATAAGGAGTATGCCAATCAATGATTTCCAGTTTGTGGATAATGACTTCCCTGGCTTCACGCTCCAGTTCTATTCCTTTGCGGGCATACTCATAAAGTGGCCTGCCATCCCGCTTCAATGCAGAATACATCGGTGGAATCTGTTTGATGACGCCATGGAAACCTTCAAGCACCTGCTCGATTTCCTGGACAGCCAATTCAGGAACAGGTTTTTCTGAAACTACGGTACCTTCAGTATCACCTGTATCAGTCGAAATGCCTAAATGGACAATGGTTTCATAGGTTTTATCTGCATTGATCAGGTCCTGCGAAAATTTGGTCGCTTCGCCAAAACACAATGGCAACAATCCCGTTGCAAAAGGGTCGAGTGTCCCCGTATGTCCTGCTTTTTTGGCATTGAAACAACGTTTTGCCTGAATCAGGGCATCATTGCTTGAAATGCCAGCCGGTTTATCCAATAAAAGAACCCCGTCTATATCCAGACGGGGTTTGCGGGGTAACTGACCTCTTTTCATCTGCTGCCTGGACAATACTTGAAAAGGTTATGCCTGACCATCATCAGGCACATGGGTGGCATTTGCTTCTTCAATCAGTTTCATCAATGCTATGCCATCTTTGATGGTTTTGTCATAGACAAACATCAAGGTCGGCAATGTATGGATATGCAACCGTTTCCCCAACTCATTCCGCAGGAAACCGGCAGCATGACGCAGCCTCTCCTGTGTCAGTGCCAGTTTCTCAGCATCGTCATCAAGCATCGTATAGAAAACCTTTGCATTGGCATAATCCGGCGTTACCTTGACTTCGGTAATGGTAATCATGCCAATATCTGGGTCCTTCAGTTCTGAAAAGATGATGTCGGACAGGTCACGCTGAATCTGGTCAGCCACACGGAGGGCACGGTCAGGAATAGATCTGTTGCGTCTTGCCATAATGCGCTCCTTTCAGGACAGTTCATTAGGTTTACAGTGTACGGGCAATTTCCTGGATTTCAAAGACTTCAATCTGGTCGCCTTCCTGGATGTCGTTGTAACCCTTCAGTGTAAGGCCACATTCAAAACCAGCCTTGACTTCTTTCATATCATCCTTGAAACGTTTCAGGGAATCGATTTCCCCTGTCCAGATGACAACATGGTCACGCAGCAGATGGACAGGTGCACCACGGCGGACAAGCCCTTCCATCACGAAGCAACCTGCAATGGAACCCACCTTGCTGACGTGGATAACCTGACGGATTTCAACCAAGCCAAGAGCGGTTTCACGTTTTTCAGGAGCCAGCATACCGGACATCGCCGCTTTCACATCATCAATCGCATCATAGATGATATTGTAATAACGGATATCAATGCCATTGGCTTCTGCCAGATTGCGTGCCTGGGCATCCGCACGGGTATTGAAGCCGATGATGACAGCCTTGGAAGCCACTGCCAGGTTGACGTCTGTTTCTGTGATGCCGCCGACCGCTGCATGGATGACCTGCACACGGACTTCATCATTGGACAGTTTAAGCAGGGATGCCGACAATGCTTCCTGAGACCCTTGGACGTCTGTCTTGATGATCAAAGGCAATGTCTTGACTTCACCTTCTGCAATCTGGTCGAACATATTTTCCAGTTTCGCAGCCTGCTGTTTTGCCAGCTTGACATCACGGAACTTGCCTTGACGGAACAAAGCGATTTCACGTGCTTTGCGTTCATCATTGAGAGCAATGATTTCTTCCCCAGCAGATGGCACACCGGACAGCCCCTGGATTTCCACAGGGATGCTTGGTCCCGCTTCAGTAATGCTCCTGCCGTTTTCATCCAGCATCGCACGGACACGGCCATATTCCGGCCCTGCCAGCACAACATCACCACGATGCAGGGTACCAGACTGGACAAGGACTGTCGCAACAGGACCACGGCCTTTATCCAACCGGGCTTCAATGACAATCCCTTGGGCCATGGCATCGACAGGTGCCTGCAATTCAAGGATTTCAGCTTGGAGAAGGACATTCTCCAAGAGGTCATCAATACCCTGCCCTGTCTTTGCCGAGACATGGACAAACGGTGCATCACCACCATATTCTTCAGGCAGCACATTTTCGGCAACCAGTTCCTGTGTCACCCGGTCAGGATTCGCCCCTGGTTTATCAATCTTGTTGATGGCAACAACAATAGGTACATTCGCAGCCCTTGCGTGGGCGATTGCTTCTTTGGTCTGAGGCATGACACCATCGTCAGCGGCGACAACCAGGATAACAATATCGGTTGCCTGGGCACCACGGGCACGCATTGCTGTAAACGCCTCATGCCCTGGGGTATCCAGGAAAGTGACGATACCCCGTTTAGTCTGTACATGATAGGCACCGATGTGCTGGGTAATGCCACCGGCTTCTCCAGAAGCAATCTTGGTACGGCGTACATAATCCAACAGGGAAGTCTTACCATGGTCAACATGCCCCATCACTGTAACGACCGGTGCACGTGGCAGTTTTTCAGCATTCTTGCCCATATCCATATCTTCAAGCGCGGATTCCGCATCCTGGATTTTGGCTGCAAATGCCTTATGCCCCATTTCTTCAACCAGAATCATGGCGGTTTCCTGGTCAAGCACCTGGTTGATGGTCACCATCTGCCCCAGTTTCATCATCTGTTTGATGACTTCAGAAGCTTTTACTGCCATCTTATGGGCAAGTTCGCCAACCGTAATGGTTTCCGGCACATGGACTTCATGGACAATCGCTTCTGTTGGTTGATGGAAATTGCTTTCACGTTCCTGCATCTGACCATGACGGCGGTTCTTGCCAGACTTGCCACGACCGCCTTCCCTTTCGCCAGACAGGTCTCCACCACGGGTTTTCATGCCAGAACCACGTTTCTTGGATGGTTCATCCTGCCAGCCACCATTGTTGCCACGGCTGCCTTTACCGCGTTTATCGTTCTTATCACCCTTTTCTGGCTTGTCGTTGCGCGTATCAGCTTGGCTGCCTTGTGTCTGTTTTTTGTCAACCGGTCTGCCAGCCTGCCCACTCTTTGCAGGCTGGCTGGATTTCTTGTTGTCTGCTGTTGCAGATGGCTGAGGCTTCTGTTCTGCCTGGGCTTTGGCTGGCTTCCGGATGGTACCATTCATCATCGCCTTGATTTGGGCGATTTCATCTTCCACCGCCTTACGGGCACGCTCAGCATCTGCACGGCGCTTGGTCTTTTCAGCTTCGGTTTCCTGCAGGACCTCAACCTTCACTGCCTTAACCGGTTCTTCCTTTCTGGTTTCATTCTTAGCCGCTTCAGTGTCTGCACGGGGAGCTGCTGTTGCCTGGGGCTGTCCTTTTTCTGGATGCCCTCCTTGTGGCTGTAGTTGTTCTACAGCTTTCTTCTCTTTTCCAGCACGGGCTGCTTCCTCCTGGACCCTGACTCGTTCTGCTTCAGCCTTGGCTTTTTCCCGTTTTTTCACGGGCATCAGCTTCCTGACGGGCAATCAATTCTGCCTGACGGCGGGCTTCAGCTTCACGCCGCTGCTTTTCTGCTTCATCAATCACAGGAACTGCTTTGCGGCGTGCAATTTCAGCACGCACCTCCGCCTGTTCATCACGTCTGACAATCGTCCGTTTCTTGCGGACCTCTACCTGGATTGTCCTTGAACGGCCAGCGGCATCTGCCTGACGGATCTCACTGGTTTCTTTACGTGAGATGGAGATTTTGCGTTTTTCACCTGGAGTATTGATTGCCATGGTTCCCCTTTTCTTTATCTTTCCAATAGATGCTCATGAACCTTATGAGTCCTTCACCTATTTATTTGGATTCCATCAGTGTGCGAGCAGTTTCCTGAAGATTCCTTGCTACATCATCATAGCTGTCATCAATCATCTGCTGCTCTTCATCGGTGACATCTGCCAATTCGTTATCCAGCAACTGGCGTGCCCGTTCAACAGGCAATGCCAGGATTGCACCAAATTCGTCATATGCCAGCCCCGCAAAACGTTCTACAGTCAGGATGCCTGCATTGCCCAACTTTGTCGCAACAGCCGTTGTCATCCCATCGAGGTCCCTGAGGGCTGGTTCCATTTCTTTGGTTGCTTCCTCATAAGCGATTTCTTCGCTGACGAAAATATCCCGGGCACGCTGACGGAGTTCCTTGAGGGTTTCTTCGTCAAAAGCTTCAATTTCCAGCATTTCACTCATCGGGACATAAGCAATTTCTTCGATGGTTGTAAAGCCTTCATCAATCAGGACATCGGCAACATCCTGTTCAACATCCAGTTTCTTCATGAAGAGTTCCTGAAGTTCTGCCCGCTCTTGGGCATTCTTATCATCAGCCTCCTCTTCCGTCATGATGTTGATCTTCCAGCCTGTCAGTTCTGTTGCCAGACGGACATTCTGGCCATTCCTTCCGATAGCGATTGCCAGGTTTTCCTCATCGACAATCACATCCATCGCATGCTTGTCTTCATCGACGACAATCGAAATCACCGATGCCGGTGCCAATGCACCGATGACAAACTGTGCCGGATCTTCAGACCAAGGCACAATATCAACCCGTTCGCCGGAAAGTTCACCGGTAACTGCCTGCACACGGGAGCCGCGCATACCGACACAGGTACCAATCGGATCAATACGCCGGTCAAGTGCATGGACAGCAATCTTTGCACGGATTCCGGGATCACGGGCAGCAGACTTGATTTCAAGCTGACCGTCTTCAATTTCTGGCACTTCCCTTGCAAACAGCTGCTTGATGAATTCTGGTGATGTACGCGACAGCAGGACCTGTGTTCCGCGCGGACCACGGTCAACACGGTAAATACAGGCACTGACCCGGTCACCGACACGCAGGTTTTCCTTTGGAATCATCTGTTCACGTGGCAGACGGCTTTCAACCTTGCTGAATTCAATGATGGCATCGCCTTTTTCCATCCGCTTGATGACACCATTGACGATGGATTCCCCGCGTTCGAGGAAATCATTCAGGTTCTGCTCACGTTCTGCATCCCGGATACGCTGCAGGACAATCTGCTTGGTATCCTGGGCAAAGCGGCGCCCCAAGAGGTCATCAGATTCAATCGGTTCCTCGATATATTCACCAACTTCAATGTCAGGGAACTGTTCCTTCGCCTCAAAGAAAAGGATTTCCTGGTCTGGCTGCTGGAGCCCTGCTTCATCAGGAACCACTTTCCAACGGCGGAAAGATTCCCGCTCACCGGTTTCCCTGTCAATCGCAACACGGATATCCACATCTCCTGGATAACGCTTCTTGGTAGCAAGAGCCAATGCGTGCTCCAACGCTTCCAGAACGATTTCCTTGCTGACATTTTTTTCGCGCGCCAGCGCATCCACTAACTGAAGAATTTCAAGACTCATGCTTTGCGGCTCCTAAAATCCACCTGAGGCACCAGGTGTGCCCGGTCTATATCCGGGACTGTGAAATGTAATACGGAACTGGTCTTACCATCTGGATTGTCGAATTCAAGACCGATTTCATCCCCTTCAGGCTGCAACAGGATTCCCTGGAATGTTTTCCGGTTCAATCCTTCCACTGGACGGCGAAGCCTGATCCATGCTTCAGCACCGGCAAAGCGGACAAAATCCTGGAATTTCTTCAATGGCCTATCCAAACCTGGTGATGACACTTCCAAACGTTCATAATCGGCATCTTCAACCATCAGGACATGGGACAACTGACGGCTGACTGTTTCACAATCATCCAGTGAAACACCACCCTCTGCCTGCCCGGGCAGGCAGTCAATATAGACCCGCAGGATACCGCCAGGCGCGCGCTCGATATCAACGAGCTCATAGCCACAGCCAACCACCGTCTTCTCAATCAGTTCTTCAAACAAATGATGCTCCTGTTCCAATCGCTGTTCCGACCATCTTCCCGTTATCGGGAAAGGAAAGGCTTGATGAAAAAAAAATGGGCTAAAGCCCATCTGTTTCTTCCTTCTGCCCCATTGATTGATGGGCGAAACCTGTAGTGAAAAGAGATTATATACGAATCATCCTGAAACAACAACGTTTTAGACCAATAAATCCAATAATATCAACAGTTTTTTTGCTCTTTTGTGCCAAAAGACAGCAAACACCCGGCCAAAAAGCCGGATACTCCCAAAAAAACACACTGTTTTTACCCTCAAAAACCTTAAAACAAAACAACACCCCGGCTGTTTCCAGTATTCCCTTGTTTTGGCATATTATCCCGAGCGTTGTAGAATGCGCTGTCTATCACACGATAAACCAGCAGATTACCCGTTCCCTATCCTTTTTATGGCAGAGCAAAACACCGATTACAGTGAAGAATCCATCAAGGTGCTGAAAGGTCTTGAACCTGTCCGTCAGCGCCCAGGCATGTACACCCGTACAGAAAATCCCCTGCACATCATCACGGAAGTCATTGACAACGCATCGGATGAAGCGATTGGCGGTTGGTGCACCGATATCCAGGTCACATTGAATGCTGATGGCAGCGTCACCGTTGAAGATAACGGCAGAGGCATCCCTGTCGGTATCCATCCTGAAGAAGGTGTCCCGACCGTCCAGATTGTCTTTACCCAACTGCATTCCGGCGGTAAATTCACCAAAGGGGCTGACAGTGCGTATGCCTTTTCCGGGGGGCTGCATGGTGTCGGTGTTTCTGTAACAAACGCCCTTTCCAAACGGATTGATGTCACTGTCTGGCGTGACAGGCAGGAACATCATATTGCATTCACCGATGGTGAAGTATCTGCCCCGCTTGCTTCAACCCCTCTGCCCCGCAGAGAAAAAAGGACTGGGACGAAAATCACTGTCTGGCCTGATGGCACCTATTTTGATGACCTTGCCATTCCACTGTCAGACCTTCGCCATCTGCTGCGTTCCAAGGCAATCCTGTTGCCTGGGTTGACAGTTTCGCTGACCCACACAGATGGACAGGTTGAAACATGGCATTATGCGGATGGATTGAGAGGCTACCTCTCTGAATCGCTGGGACTCGCATCGGATGAAGATACCGTAATCCCACTGTTCTCTGGAGAACACTATGCCTCTGCGGAAGAAGAAGATTTTGCAGACGGTGAAGGTGCTGCCTGGGTCATTGCATGGACAGTGGAAGGAATGCCTGTCCGTGAATCTTTTGTCAACCTGATTCCCACACCTGCCGGCGGTACCCATGAAAACGGACTAAGGGATGGACTTTTCCAAGCCGTTAAAAGTTTTGCTGAAATCCATTCATTGATGCCCAAAGGTGTCCGGCTATTGCCTGAAGACGTCTTTATCCGGGTTTCATTCCTGCTTTCTGCCCGTGTCTTGGATCCCCAGTTCCAAGGACAGACCAAAGAAAAACTCAACTCACGCGATGCCGTCCGGCTGGTTTCGCACTGCATCCGGCCAGTCTTCGAGCAATGGCTGCACCAGAATGTAGAATATGGCAGAAAGCTGGCTGAACTGGTCATCCGCCAGGCACAAGCACGCATGCGCCAGTTGCAGAAAATCGAAAAGAAAAAATCCTCTTCAGTGGCTGTACTGCCTGGCAAGCTGACTGACTGCGAATCCCATGACATCTCCCGCAATGAGCTGTTCCTGGTGGAAGGAGACTCTGCGGGCGGCTCTGCCAAAATGGGGCGGAATAAAGAATATCAAGCCATATTGCCACTGCGGGGCAAAGTCCTGAATTCCTGGGAAACCGACCGCGACCGGTTGTTTGCCAATCAAGAAATCCATGATATTTCGGTTGCCATTGGAGTTGACCCACATGGCGCCGATGATGAGCCTGATCTGACAGGACTGCGTTATGGCAAAGTCTGCATCCTGTCTGATGCGGATGTCGATGGCTCCCATATCCAAGTCCTTCTATTGACACTTTTCTTTAAGCATTTCCCAAAACTTATTGAAAATGGTCATATTTTTATCGCAAGACCCCCTCTTTTCCGTATTGATGCCCCTGCAAAAGGCAGGAAACCTGTCCAGAAACTCTACGCACTGGATGATACTGAATTGAACAGTATCCTCGACCGTCTGCATAAAGAAGGGCACAAGGATGCTGCCCTCAGCATTTCCAGATTCAAAGGACTTGGTGAGATGAGTGCTGAACAACTCTGGGAAACCACATTGAATCCTGATACCCGCCGGTTGTTACCGGTATTATTAGGCAGTCTTGGCAGGGATGAATCGGTCAAGCGTTTCCAAATGCTGATGGGCAAAGGTGAAGCTGCCGCCCGGCGTTCATGGATGGAAGAACATGGCAATGAAGCTGAAACAGATATCTAAAACATCAAGAAATGACGCAGGAAAACTGATTGTATGAATGAACAACCTTCGCTGTTTGAAATGACTGCAAAACCTGATGCACAGACAGAAGATTCCCGGGAATCATTGATGCTGGCCCGTTTCGCTGAACAGGCCTATCTTGACTACGCCATTTCAGTCGTCAAAGGCCGAGCACTGCCCGATGTCTGCGATGGACAGAAACCAGTCCAAAGAAGAATTCTCTATGCAATGAATGAGTTACGGCTATCTTCTGAAGCAAAACCTCGAAAGTCAGCTGCAGTGGTTGGAGATGTTCTTGGCAAACTGCACCCTCATGGTGACCAATCTGTTTATGATGCCTTGGTCCGGATGGCACAGGATTTCACCATGCGTTACCCTCTGGTAGATGGGCATGGCAACTTTGGTTCCCGCGACGGTGATGGTGCTGCGGCAATGCGGTATACAGAAGCCAGGCTGACACCGGTTTCCCAACTGCTGCTGTCTGAAATCAATCAGGGAACGGTTGAATTCCAAGACAACTACGATGGTTCCTCCCTGGAACCTGCGATGCTTCCTGCACGCCTTCCCATGACTTTGATGAATGGCGCATCCGGCATTGCAGTCGGGATGGCAACCGAAATCCCCTCCCATAACCTGCAAGAAGTTGCTGATGCAACGATTGCCCTAATCCAACGTCCTGACCTGCCTCATGAAGAATTGATGCAGATTCTTCCTGGTCCAGATTTCCCAGGGGGCGGACAGATTATTTCCAGTGCAGATGCCATTGCTGAAACCTATGCTTCTGGACGCGGCAGCCTCAAAGTCCGGGCCAGATGGAAAATCGAAGAACTGGCACGCGGGCAATGGCAGGCAGTCATTACTGAACTGTCACCAGGAACCTCCACCCAGAAAGTCCTTCAGGAAATTGAAGAACTGACCAACCCCAAAGTCCGGTCTGGCAAAAAATCACTGTCAGCAGAACAGACCGCTTTAAAACAGCAGTTCCTGAACCTTCTGGATACTGTCCGTGATGAATCAGGGCGTGATTCGCCAGTCCGTATCGTCCTCGAGCCAAAATCACGGCGGCTTGATCCAGAGACCTTCATGCAGACCTTGCTTGCCCATACTTCACTTGAAGGCAACACCCCAGTCAACCTGGTGATGATAGGCATTGACGGACGTCCGCAACAGAAAGGACTGGGGCAGATACTGAAAGAATGGATTGAATTCCGTTTTGACACAGTCCGGAGGCGGACGCGCTGGCGGCTGCGTAAAGTCGATGAACGCATCCATATTTTGGAAGGCAGGATAATGGTCCTGCTGAACATCGATGAAGTCATCCAGATCATCCGGGAATCTGATGATCCCAAAACCGCTTTGATGACCCGGTTCCGCCTGACTGATATCCAAGCAGAGGATATCTTGGAAATCCGCCTCCGTCAGCTGGCACGGCTTGAAAAAATCAAGATTGAACAGGAACTCTCCAATCTCCAGAAAGAAAAAGGCAGGCTGCAAGAAGTATTGGATAAACCAGCAACCCTCCGCCGTCTGATAATCCGAGAAATTGAAGCTGACAAAAAACAATTCGGAGACGCACGCCGTACCCTGATCCAAGAAGAAGCCAAAGCATCTGTCGAACAGCAGATTGCAGACGATCCTGTCACCGTCATTGTCTCAAACAATGGATGGCTGCGGATGCGTCAAGGCCATGCACTGAATCTTACCGCGCTGACCTTCAAACAAGGCGACAGCCTGTATGGAATCTTTGAATGCCGTACAACCGATGTCCTGCTGGCTTTCTCGAACAAAGGTCGGATTTATTCCATTCCTGTCCATCAGCTGCCAGGAGGACGGGGCGATGGAACACCGGTCACAACCTTTGCCGAAGTCGGCATTGAAGAAGACATCGTCCACTATTATGCCGGCAAAACTGATACCTCAATAATGCTGGCCATGGCTTCCGGTTATGGCTTCATCAGTACTGTCGGTGATATGACCAGCCGTATCAAGAACGGCAAATCATTCATCAATCTGGAAGAAAATGATACCCTGCTCCCTCCTGCCGTCCTGACCGATGACCAGCAATGGATTGCCGTCCTGTCTGGACACGGCCGGGTACTGGTATTCGAACGCAAAGAACTGCGTTCCTTGGCATCAGGAGGACGCGGTACAACCCTGATTTCCCTGGAACCTAATGAAAAACTTCTGTCGTTCCTGCCTGTGGACGGACGTGGATGTATGGTGGTCTGCCAGTCTGGAAAGGGAAAACGGTATCAGGTCAAAGTCACTGTCGGTGCTGATAAAACCTATAACGGCAAGCGGGGACGCAAAGGCCGCATCGTTGAATCACGCTTCACTCCGATTGGGCTGGAACCATTGCCAGTGAGCGGTCCTGACTCAGAATAAACTGTTTCTGGACAAATACGAAATGCCCTGAAAGCAGGTTCTTTCAGGGCATTTTCCATCAATAAGGGACTTACGCTTCAATCTCAGCAATCAGTTCGATTTCAAGGCAGGCACCCGTCGGAATCTGTGCAACCCCAAACGCAGAACGGGCATGCTTACCGATTTCTCCAAAAACTTCCACCAACAGGTCGGAAGCACCATTGGTCACCAGATGGTGGTCAGTGAAATCAGGGGTGGAATTGACAAGTGCAAGCACCTTGACGATACGTTTGACTTTGGTCAGGTCACCGCCACACGCATCCTGCAGAGTTCCAATCATATCAATGGCTGCCTGACGGGCAACCTTCTGCCCTTCTGCCACAGTAATATCCTTGCCGAACTGGCCGACACGGGGCTTGCCATCCTGTTTGCCAAGATGACCGGAAAGGAAAACCAGATTGCCTGACTGGACATACATGACATAGGAAGCCACGGGCTTGGCAACAGGCGGTAATGTGATGTTGAGTTTCTTCAGATTTTCATAAACGGACATAATGCACCTTGGTGATTAAATACTTTCAAGAAACAGGTTTTCCTATAAACCCGGTCTCAGTGATGCTGTTCAGATAAACAGAGATGGATATGATACACCATGCCTATCCAAGGTGCAGTTGCATCATCCAAGATAGATCATCGGTATCGGAAGAATATCCAGCGATAAAAAAGCCAGGCGGATACTTGGCTTGGATGATGCCCTGTCCTGCATCAGGGAACCTGACAGGTACCCTGTCGGTCAGCTCATGCCATCTTGAGTGATGCCATATCGATGACAAAACGGTATTTGACATCGGATTTCTCAAGCCGTTTATAGGCTTCATTGACTTGGTCAATGGTAATCATTTCACAATCTGGCAGAACATTTCTCTTCGCGCAGAAATTCAACATTTCCTGGGTTTCTGCAATCCCGCCAATCGGAGAACCCGCAATCCTACGACGTCCGAAAAGCAATGGGGAGGAATCGAATTCAGGCATAGGGCCAACCTGTCCGACAATGCAGAGTGTCCCGTCAATATCAAGCAATGGGATATATGGATTGACATCATGCTTGACTGGAACCGTGTCAATGATGAGGTCGAGACTGTTGAGCGCCTGTTCCATCGCTGCCTTGTCGGTGGAAACCAGCAGACGGTCAGCCCCAAGACGTTTGGCTTCAGCTTCGCGGGATGCAGAACGGCTGATGACCGTGACATCGGCTCCCATTGCCACTGCCAGCTTGACTGCCATATGCCCCAGACCACCAAGACCGACTACACCGACACGGGAACCTGGACCGATATTCCAGGTACGCAGTGGCGAATAGGTGGTGATGCCTGCACACAGCAACGGAGCCGCCTTGGACAGGTCAAGACTATCAGGCACCTTCAGGGTGAATTCTTCCCGGACAACAAGATGCTTGGAATAACCGCCCTGCGTGATGCTGCCATCTATCCGGTCACAACCACAGTAAGTCAAGGTTGCCCATTCACGGCAAAGCTGTTCTTCCCCATTCCGGCACTGGTCACAGACCATACAGCTGTCCACGAGGCAGCCGACCGCGACATTGTCACCCACCTTGTATTTTTTCACATCTGAACCCACTGCAATGACACGCCCGATGATTTCATGTCCAGGCACCATGGGAAAGATTGCCATACCCCAGTCATCATTGACCATATGCATGTCGGAATGGCAGATACCGCAATACAGGACCTCCATGCAGACATCATTCGGACGGGGTTCCCTGCGTTCGAAGACATGCGGCTTGAGCGGTGATGATTTTGCATTGGCAGCATAACCGATGGTTCTCATGATATTTCTCCTTTCTCAGTACATCATTGGACAGGCAACCGGCATACAGGCAGCCCCTCCGGTTTATCCTTCTTTTCTCCCGTCATCAGGGAAAAGGCTGGATCAGTCTGCATGTTTCAGTGTCTTCATGTCGATGACATAACGGAACTTGACTTCACCTGCCTGGACTTTCTTATAAGCCTCATTGATGGCGGCAGCATCCGCTTTGATGACCTCCACTTCAGGGTAAAGGTTATGGGCGACCGAATAATCCAGCATTTCCTGTGTTTCCTTGATGCCACCAATCTGGGAACCGAACACCTTACGGTTGCCATGGATGACAAAGGAAAGCACACTGATGGAAGGCATATTCTTGATGGCAGGCAATCCGACAATCGCCATCTGACCATTGATCTTCAGCATCTTCATATACATTGCTGGATCATATTTTGCCGGAACCGTGCTCAGGACATAATTCAGGGAATTGTCCAGCCCGTTCAGTTCCTCAGGATTCGTGACATTGACATAACGGACAGCCCCCATCCGTTTGGCATCTTCCCGTTTGGCTTCAGTGATATCGAAAACTGTGACTTCCGCACCCAAGGCAACCGCATATTTCACCGCCATATGCCCCAAACCGCCAAAACCGGCGATACCAATCTTGTCGCCTTTCTTGACATTCATATAATGGATTGGCGACCAGGTGGTGATGCCAGCGCATAGCAAAGGCGCAATCTTTTCAATATCGGCATTCTCTGGCACCTTGATGGCGAAATTCTGTGAGACAACCAAGGTATCGGAATAACCACCCTGTGTCTGCTCATTGTCATGGTATTTGTCATGGTCATGGTAAGTCAGCACCCTGTTCGGGCAATACTGCTCCAGCCCCATCAGGCAGAACTCACATTCGCCACAGGCATTGACAAGGCATCCAACACCTGCGATATCGCCAACCTTGAATTTCGTCACATTTTTACCTATCTTGACAACCCGGCCGACGATTTCATGACCGGGCACCAATGGATATTCCTCCTTGCCCCAGTCGCTGGCGACATGGTGCAGGTCACTGTGGCAGATGCCTGCATACAGGATTTCAATCTGGATTTCATTATCCCCGACAGCATGCCGGGAGAATGTATAAGGTTGGAATTCACCGCCTTCAGCCATGACGGCAAAGCCATGGGCAGGAATACGTGCATGCTCTTCCACTGTATGGGCTGATGCCGTGAACAGGCCCATCCAGAACAGCAGGAAAGCTAAAAAGATATTACGTTTCATAACAACTCCTGTCAGTGGTCAAAAAAATCAGTCTCCTGTCGCCTGCTGGATACAGGCAAATGCATTGAGTGTCCTTCGATACCCAATATATGGCAGGTACTAGGGAACAATCTGCATCAGAAAGGCCTTGTCATTGCCAAAAACCGTGTTGAGTCCTGAAATCAGCCAAGTCCTTTTCACCATTCCAAGCTTCTCAAACTAATCAGCCCCAATAGGATCATTGCAGGTTCTTGGCTGCCCAACGGGCAACCGTTTCACCGGAAGAATCTGCTTCAGCGCCACGTACGGCAAGCCCTTCCCCGATGACAGCGCCCTTGCAATGCTTCCGTAATGCCAGAGGCGCCCCCGCCAGTCCGGAACCTTCATGCGTCATCACAGGGAAAACATGCTTGCCCGAAAAATCCAGCTTTTCCAACTGGGAAACAACCGCCATTGGATACGTTCCCCACCAGCAGGGACCTGCGACAACGATATGTTCATAATCCGTGATATCCGTCAGATACTGCTTCAGCCCTGGCCGCGCATTGCCCATCAGCTCCTTCTGCGCCTCCTCAGTGCAGGCCTTGTAATCCGCTGGATAATCCTTGACTGTCTCGATTTCAAACAGGTCAGCATCAACTGCCTGCTGGATGAACCGTGCAACAACCGCCGTGTTCCCCTCTGGAAGATTACGGATTTCCCCATTGACATAGTTGCTGCCTTTCCTCGAATAAAAGATAACCAGGTTCTTTGCCATTTTCATCTCCAGTGACTTTCAGCCTTTTAAAATATAGATAAACTTCCCTAATGGAACAATTCTGATTTCTTCTGAATCCGATAAGTTTTACTTATAATGAACTGAACGGGCAAAAATACCGGTTTTGTCCATGAAAAAGGATAGGAAACAGGATGCTGCTCAAACAGATAAAGTATTTCCAAGCTGTCGTGGAAAAAGGAAGCTTTTCCACTGCCGCTGAAGCCTGTCATATCTCCCAGTCTGCCATATCCCAGCAGATCAAGGCATTGGAAAACCACTTGGGTACCACCCTGCTTGACAGGCACAACCGGACTTTCTCCCTCACACCGCAAGGCGAACATTTCTATAAGAAAAGCCTCGTCATCACCTCAGACCTTGCCCAGCTGGAACAGGAAACCATCCGGATAGCCAGAGGAGACAACATCCATCTGCGGATTGGCTACCTGAAAAGCTATGGTGGTTCCGAATTCCAAGACGCCGCTGTGGCTTTCTCAAAACAGTACCCCCTCATGCCACTCCATGTCATGAATGGCAACCATGAAGACCTGTATGACGCCCTACGTACCGGACAGGTCGATCTGGTATTCAACGACCAACGGCGTGTCTTTTCAGACAAATACGTCAACCTGGAACTGGCGACTTCCACCTGTTACATCGAGCTTGCTGCCCACCATCCCTTGGCAAAACTGACCGAAATAGAGATTGATGACCTGAAGAACACTACCTGCATCCTGATTACCGGAAAGAACCAGCAACAGACAGAACAGACCTATTACCATGAGATTGTGGGATTCCAAGGGGACTTCATCTTCGCCGATACCCTCTCAGATGCCCGGATTATGGTCGCTTCCCAGCGGGGGTTCCTGCCGATTGAAGGCATCAAAGACAACCATCATGATGGCAGCACCATACGACACATTCCGCTCTTGAGGAACGGTAATCCTGTCACCAGGAATTATTGTGCATTCTGGAAAAAAGAAAACACTGGCTTCCATCTCCAGGAATTTGCCCGGATACTGAAAGACCTGTTTGCTCCTTCCTTGGAAACAACGGTATGAAAGCGTTCCCTTTGGTTTAAAATACCGGCTGTTTGGAGAAAGAAATGGATGGACAGCTGAAAAAGCCTGAGGATGACCCAACCGCCATGCTAGACGGTCATTTCTACAAACTGGTTGGAAAAAAGCCGGTTCCCTGCCCATTGGCGGAATGGATAGCCTTCATGAAATCCGCCACCAACCGGATTATTGAACAGAAGCAGATTGGGAACCTGCAGGTCTCCACCATTTTCACCGGGATGGACAGGCATTTCGGCAACGGCCAGAAACTGCTGTTTGAAACCACGGTATTCGGCATTCCGGGAGACCTTCAGCCCTGCTGGCGCTCATCAACATGGAACCAAGCTGTCAAGGAACACCGCCGTCTGGTCCTGCTACTTGAGACAAAAGGCATTGATGCGCTGCTGGCGGAAATCAAATCTTCTCAAGCTTGATACTGATATTCCGGAGAGACATAGATAATATCGGCACTGATTCCCTGGATTGCCAACTGAACTTTTTTCCTGAACAAGCAGACATGAATACACCGGAATCTGTACTCTCTGTTGTTTTTGACACCAATATCTGCCTTGATTTTTTCATATTCCATGATCCAGTTTCCTGTCGGCTATTGAATTATCTGAGAACCGGAAATCTCCTTGCCGTTACAAGAACCGATTGCCGTGAAGAATTCCTGACCGTCTTGGATTATCCCAAACTAGAACTATCAGAAAATGATAAAGAACAAGCTGTTGCCTGTTTTGACCGTTTTATCACAGTGATAGATGCTGAAACCAAAAAACGGGATTTCCTACCAGTCTGCACAGACCCAGATGACCAGAAATTCCTAGAAACTGCCTTTGACGCCAACGCCAAGTTCCTTTTTACAAAAGACAAGGCTTTATTGAAACTTGCCCGACACAACCGGAAACGGGGACTTTTCAGGATTATTTCCCCAGCACAGTGGCTGATTGAAATGAAACAGGAAATTCCTGAGGATCCTATATCGAGCTGTTGATAATCCAACAAAAGAAACAATATTTTGAACAGAAAGAATATGGGCACAGGCCAGTCAAAAAGTGATTGTTTATTACCAAGATAAACAGTATGTTGGAAAACTGTAATCCAATAACAATTTAAGCTTTATTTATTGAAATAGCATGATTATAATGAACCCGTTGTATATCGAATTGAATATCCTATTCCCCCAATACCCTAATAACCGGAGACCATTATGGCAACTTATCAGGAAATAAAAGCACAGATTGCAGAATTGCAGATTCAGGCTGAAAAAGCCCGTAAACAGGAAATTGCCAGTGCTGTTGCACAGATTAAGTCACTGATGGCAGAATATGGCATCACCGTTGCTGATTTAAGCAAATCCTCGAAATCTTCTGCAAAAAAACGTGCAACTGTACCACCAAAATACCGTGATCCTGCAACAGGGAAAACTTGGACTGGCCGTGGCAGAGCCCCTAAATGGATTGCTGATGCAAAAAATCCTGAGCAGTACCTCATCAAATAAACCCTGAATCCAGGTTTATTCTTTCAAAACTTCTGCTTTCAGAACTTTCTTTTAAAAGAAAGGATTGTCTGCAGAAGTTTTTTTATTGACGTCATTTCCAATCTCCCATCATATCTCTTGATTATCCTGGCAACGTACCTGCCATTCTTGATAGATTTGATGGATAATGTAGCCCATTGATCATTGTGGCAGGATTCTTACCTTCCACATAACCTCTATTGATTCCTGATTGAAACGATGACAGACCAAACTTCCCAAACAGTTTACCGCCTTGATTACAAGGTCCCTGCTTTCCTGACAGACCATGTTGACCTTGACTTTGAACTGGATCCTGTCAATACGCTCGTAACGGCAACAACTACATTGCACCGTCATCCTGAATCGGATGAACGGGACCTTGTCCTGCTGGGTTCTGAACCGGAACTGCTCAGTATTGCGATGAACAGTGAAACCCTGGATACTTCCCGCTATACATTGGGGAACGGAGAACTCCGCATCGCAAATGCCCCAGACACAGTCAAACTGGTCATCAAGACCCGTATCCATCCTGACCAGAATACCTCCCTCATGGGACTGTATGTCTCAAACGGCAATTTCTTCACGCAATGCGAAGCTGAAGGTTTCAGGAAAATCACCTATTTCCAAGACCGTCCGGATGTAATGGCAACTTATACGGTACGGCTGGTTGCTGACAAAACCTGTTTTCCGGTCCTTCTATCAAACGGTAACCTGATTGACAGTGGTGAACTGCCTGAAAACCGTCATTATGCTGTATTTGAGGATCCTTTCCGTAAACCGTCTTACCTGTTCGCATTGGTTGCAGGAGATCTGGTCTGTCAGGAAGAAACGTTCAGGCTGGCAGATGGCCGCGACGTCCTGCTGCAAGTCTGGGTTGAACACGGCAATCTGGACAAGACCAATCATGCAATGGAATCACTGAAGCATAGCATCCAGTGGGATGAAAGCCGCTTCGGCCTGGAACTCGACCTTGACCGTTTCAGTATTGTTGCGGTCAGTGATTTCAATATGGGGGCTATGGAAAACAAGGGATTGAACATCTTCAATACGAAATGCGTATTGGCTAATCCCCGTATCGCCACAGATACCGATTTTGCAAATATTGAATCCGTTGTCGGACATGAATATTTCCACAACTGGACCGGTGACCGGGTAACCTGCCGTGACTGGTTCCAGCTTTCCCTGAAAGAAGGCCTGACGGTCTTCCGCGACCAAGAATTCTCGGCTGACCGCACCGGTTCTGCTACTGGCCGTTCAGTCAAGCGGATCCAGGATGTCCGTATCCTGCGCCAAGTACAGTTCCCGGAAGATGCAGGGCCGATGGCACATCCTGTCCGTCCTGATTCCTACCAGGAAATCAACAATTTCTATACTGTCACAGTCTATGAAAAAGGCGCAGAAGTTGTCCGTATGTACCAGACATTGCTGGGACGTGATGGTTTCCGCAAAGGGATGGACCTGTATTTCAAACGGCATGATGGCCATGCAGTGACATGCAGTGATTTCCTGGCAGCAATGGCAGATGCAAATGGCAGAGACCTAAGCCAGTTTGAACGCTGGTACAGCCAAGCGGGAACCCCACACGTGAAACTGGACAGCCTGTATGACGCCGATAAAAAGGAACTGGCCATTACCTTGTCACAGTCCTGCCCGGCAACACCAGGACAATCAGAAAAGCAGCCTTACCTGATTCCTATTGCTGTTGGCCTGTTGGATAAGAACGGTCATGACATGACATTGGAACTGGATGGCGGTCAAACAAGCACCACCCGTATCCTTGAACTGACTGAAGCCAGGCAGACATTCATTTTCCGCAATATTCCTGAGAAGCCGGTCATATCAGCCCTGCGTGACTTCTCGGCACCGGTCATCCTGGAATTTGAACAACCCGAGGCAGAACTGCTTTTACGGCTTGCCCATGACAGCGACCCATTCAACCGCTGGGAAGCTGGGCAGCATCTGGCCTTGAACCGCCTGCTTGCCCTGACAGCCTCCGCTCAAGCTGGACAACCATTGGCATTGGACGAGGCTTTTATTGGAGCATGCCGCTCAGTACTGACGGACAACAACCTGGATTCTGCTTTACGCGCACTGGCACTGACATTGCCAAGCGAAATGATGATAGCTGAAAAAATGGCTGAGATTGATCCTGACGCCATTTTCAAGGCAAGGCAGTTTATGCGGCAGTCACTGGCAAAGCATCTGGAAAACGAATGGTGGACAGCCTACCAAGACAACCAGACCCCAGGTGCTTATTCGCCCTCCCCGCAGGATGCTGGCAAACGGACATTGAAAAACATGGCCCTTGCCTACCTGCTGGAATCAGGCAAACCAGACATCGTCCAGACAGCAATCAACCAATACAACCAAGCTGACAACATGACCGACCGTCTGTCGGCTTTGACTGCCTTGGTCCATTCTGGCGCAACATCCCAATCGTCTGAAGCCGATGCGCTTGTCGGTCATTTCTACCATGAATACGAACAGGAACCGCTTGTCATCGACAAATGGTTCTCCCTGCAGGCCAACTCGCCCACTACCGATGTTGCCGCTGTCCGTAAACTGATGGCACATCCGGCTTTCAACCTGAAGAATCCAAACCGGGCCCGTAGTCTGGTTTTTGGCTTTTGCAACGGCAATATGGCACAATTCCATGCAAAAGATGGCAGTGGCTATGCTTTCTGGCATGATGTGCTGGCAGAAATCGATACTTTCAATCCGCAGGTTGCCGCACGGCTTGCCCGCAGTATGGACCAATGGAAACGGTATATCCCTTCCCTGCGTATCCATGCGGAAAAAACGCTCAAAAAGATTGCCAGCCGGTCACTTTCACGCGATACCCGGGAAATCATCACCAAGTCATTAGGGCAATAACAGAAAAGGAAAAAAACCATGGCAGAGATGTTTATCAGTCTGACACAGTTCCTGATTGAAGAAGACCGCCGTTCAGGGACGGTTCCTGCTGACCTGAAACAATTGATTGAAGTCGTTGCACAAGCCTGCAAGTCCATCGGTGCTGCTGTCGGCAAAGGCGCTTTGGCAGGTGTGTTGGGTATCCAGGGCGATGTGAATGTCCAAGGCGAAATCCAGAAGAAACTGGATGTGATTTCCAACAATATCCTGCTGGATGCCACGCAATGGAGCGGCTGTCTATCCGGGATTGCCTCTGAAGAGATGGAAAATGCCCTGCCTGTTGCTGACAATTATCCAAAGGGAAAATACCTGCTTCTCTTCGACCCATTGGATGGTTCCAGCAATATCGATGTCAACGTCTCCATCGGCACGATTTTCTCAATCCTGAAACGTCCAGAGGGGACCGGTGATGTAGTTGAGGCTGATTTCTTACAGCCAGGCCGCAACCAAGTGGCTGCCGGTTATGCAATTTATGGTCCACAGACCCAGCTGGTACTGACCACTGGCAATGGGGTCAATGCCTTTACACTCGACCGCAGTGAAGGCATCTGGAAACTGACAGCCCGCAATATCAGGATTCCAGAACAGACCGCAGAATACGCCATCAATGCTTCCAACCAACGCCATTGGTTTGCCCCTGTCAAACGTTACTTTGATGAAGTCCAGGCAGGCGTTGAAGGCCCACGTGGCAAGAACTTCAACATGCGTTGGATTGCAGCAATGGTTTCCGACATCCACCGTATCCTGAACCGTGGTGGTATCTTCATGTATCCAGCCGATGCCCGTAATGTGAAGAATGGTGGACGTATCCGTCTTATGTACGAGGCAAACCCGATGTCGATGCTGGTTGAACAGGCAGGTGGTGCTGCAACCAATGGGCTGATTCCATTGATGGATGTCAAGCCAGAAAAACTGCATATGCGTGTTCCCGTCTTCCTCGGTTCCAAGGAAGAAGTTGACCTTGTGACCCGTTACCATCACGAAGCAGATTGATTCCCATTACCCCTGCCATCTATGACCACCGTCTTTGAAAATAGCGGTGGTCATGTTTTTTCTGCAATACAACAAAAACGCTGTCGGCAGAAAGCCGCCATCCAAGATTTACTCTGAATCTTGGATGTTTTTATAGGAGAGAATGCCACTTGATGGTTAAAAAAAGCTAGAATTAAAGTTTATGGCTATAAAATTCCTGCAGGCTATGCCGGCCATGGTTGCCATGCAGGACCAGGGATACCAACATGATCACTTTCCAAGAAATCATTTCCAGACTCAACCAATACTGGAGCAAACAGGGATGTGCCCTGCTCCAACCGCAGGATATGGAAGTCGGTGCTGGCACTTCACATCCAGCGACTTTCCTCCGTGCCATCGGCCCTGAACCATGGCGTGCAGCCTACGTACAGCCATCACGCCGTCCGAAAGATGGCCGATATGGTGACAATCCCAACCGCCTCCAGCATTATTACCAATACCAGGTTGTCTTGAAGCCTGCCCCTGAGAATATCCTGGAACTTTATCTTGGTTCCCTGTCTGCTTTGGGACTTGACCTGAAACAGAATGACGTCCGCTTTGTGGAAGATGACTGGGAAAACCCAACCCTTGGCGCTTGGGGACTTGGTTGGGAAGTATGGCTCAACGGCATGGAAGTCACCCAGTTCACCTACTTCCAGCAGATTGGTGGCATCGATTGCAAACCGACCTTGGGCGAAATCACTTATGGTCTGGAACGTCTTGCCATGTACCTGCAAGGGGTTGAAAACGTCTATAACCTGACTTGGACGGAATGGGATGACCATGGCACCAAACGCCGCCTGACCTATGGCGACGTCTATCACCAGAACGAAGTGGAACAGTCACGCTACAATTTTGAACAGTCAAATACGCCTTTCCTGTTCTCACTGTTTTCCAACTTTGAATCGGAAGCCAAACGCCTGATTGCAGAAGAACAGGAACTGACACTGCCTGCCTATGAAATGATCCTGAAAGCCGCCCATACCTTCAACCTGCTTGATGCGCGTGGAGCCATTTCCGTGACGGAACGGGCTGCCTATATCGGCAGGATACGGGCTCTTTCCCGTCTGGTTGCACAAGCCTACTACGAATCCCGTGAAAAACTGGGCTTTCCAATGCTTGACAAGGCAGACCGTACCGCCTGATGGCATTTTATAGACAAGATTTTGGATAAATACCTCCTTGTTCCCGCAGGAACAATGGAATAAAGAAAAAGGTTTAATCATGAACAAGACCCTGCTTATCGAACTTCACACGGAAGAGCTGCCACCGAAAGCATTGTCAAAACTGGCAGATTCATTTGCAGGAACGATTGAAAAAAGTCTTCGCCAAGACGATTTCCTGACGGAAACGTCAAAGGCAACCGTCTATGCAACCCCTCGCCGTCTGGCAGTCTCCATCACCGATGTGCGCCCTGTCTCACCTGACCGTCCTATCCGTAAAAAAATACTGCCGGTCAATATCGCATTTGACAAGGACGGCAACCAGATGCCACCGCTGAAAAAGAAACTGGCTGCGATGGGTATTGCTGACATTGATGTGTCTACACTTGAGACAGCCCGTGACGGGAAAAACGATTGCCTGTTCTACAACTACACCGCCAGTGGCATCCCCTTGGCAACCGGATTGCAGTCAGCGGTTGAAAAGGCAGCAGCAGGATTGCCGGTTCCCAAAATGATGACCTACCAGCGTCCAGATGGTGAAACTGTCCAATTTGTCCGTCCCGTCCATCGCCTGATTGCCCTGCATGGTGAAACCATCGTACCTATTACATTCCTTGGACTGGCTGCAGGCCGTACCACTCAAGGGCACCGTTTCCTGTCCCAAGGTGATATCGACATCACCAATGCAGATACCTATGCTGCCCAGTTGGAAAACGAAGGCAAGATTATTCCTGAATTCAATGCCCGTAAGGAACGTATCCGCACAATGCTTTTGGAAAAAGCCCATGGCGATAAAATCCTGATGCCGGAAACCCTGCTGGACGAAGTCACTGCACTTGTAGAATGGCCGGTTGTCTATGAATGCTATTTTGAAGAATCCTTCCTGGAAGTCCCCCAGGAATGTCTGATCCTAACCATGCAGACAAACCAGAAATATTTTGCGTTGACAGACCAGAATGGCAAACTGCGCAACCGGTTCCTGATTGTCTCGAACATCGAAACGGATACCCCGCAGCGTATCATTGATGGTAATGAACGTGTTATCCGCCCCCGTCTGTCTGATGCCCAGTTCTTCTTTGAACAGGACAAGAAAAAGACTCTGGAATCCCGTCTGCCTGGATTGTCCAATGTGGTTTACCACAACAAATTAGGGACATTGGCACAACGGATGGCGCGGGTCAGGATATTGGCTGTCGGTATTGCCAAGAAACTGGAAATAAACACAACCTTGGCCGAACGGGCAGCCCATCTATGCAAAGCAGACCTGTTGACTGAAATGGTCGGGGAATTCCCTGAACTGCAAGGCACCATGGGCACCTATTACGCCCGCCATGACGGCGAACCTGAAGAAGTTGCCATGGCATGTGCTGAACATTACCAGCCCCGTTTTGCCGGGGATGCACTGCCAACCACCCAGACAGGTACCATCCTTGCATTGGCAGACAAACTTGAAACCCTGGTCGGCATCTGGGGCATCGGCCTGCAGCCAACCGGTGACCGTGACCCATTCGCATTGCGCCGCCATGCATTAGGTATCCTGCGTATCCTGATTGAGAAAAAGCTGCCACTTTCCCTGCGTGGTCTCCTGAAAGATGCCGTGGATATCCTATCGAAGAACACCATGTTTTCTGACCCGACCGAAGCCGTCATCGACTTTGCCATGGACCGCCTACGCGGGCTGTTGCGGGAAAGAGGATATTCCATTGGTGAGGTTGAAGCTGTCCTTGCCCAGCAGCCAGACCGGCTTGACAACATCATCGAACGCCTCGATGCCGTCCGTACCTTTGCATCACTTCCAGAAGCATCATCATTGGCTGCTGCCAACAAACGCATCACCAATATCCTGAAAAAATCCGGCGTCACCGCTGGAGAAGTCCATCAGGATGTCATGGTTGAAGACAGTGAACGGAAACTGTATGCCGACATCCTGTCTGTAAAACCAGTCGCAGACCAGCAGTTTGCCAAAGGCGACTACACCGGGACTTTACAGACCCTGGCAACATTACATGATGATGTAGATGCTTTCTTCACCAATGTGATGGTCATGGCAGATGACCCAAAACTTCGGAACAACCGCATCGCACTGCTGAAAGCGCTGCACGATATGATGAATCAGGTTGCTGACATTTCAAAACTGGCAGCCTGACATGAAAGTGGACTGACATGAAACTGATCATCCTGGACCGGGACGGTGTCATCAACGAGGATTCTGATGCTTTCATCAAATCTCCTGATGAATGGATCCCAATTCCAGGATCCATTGATGCCATCGCACGTTTGACATCTGCGGGCTATACAATAGTTGTTGCCACCAACCAGTCTGGGATTGGACGTGGGCTGTTTGATATCACAACCCTCAATGCCATCCACCAGAAAATGCTGGATACCGTCAAAGCAGCAGGCGGAGCCATTCCCGCCATCATGTTCTGCCCACACCTTCCGACAGATGACTGTGACTGCCGTAAACCCCGCCCTGGGATGTTCCTCACCATCGGTGAACGTTTTGATGCTGAACTCAAAGGCATCCCTGCAATTGGCGATTCGCTGCGGGACCTTCAGGCAGCACTCCTGGCAGGTTGTACACCTTATCTGGTACTGACCGGCAAAGGCAGACAGACATTGGAGAAAGGAGGATTGCCGCCAGGGACAGTTGTCTTTGACAATCTAGCAGCAGTCGCTGAACATCTGATTGAAAAAGACCAACAGGCTGTTTCCGTGGAACTGGCACAGACCATATCGGAACCTATTGAAAAGACGCCAGTCAGTGGGGCAGTTGGCAAGACAGTCCCCAAGGCAAAGGCAAAAGCGGCTGCAAAAGCCAAACTGGCCTCATTGACCGAAAAAAACGCAAAGACCACTGGCAGGAAAGAAAAAAACGAAAAGAGATAACAACCCATGCGATTCATACGCTCAATCCTTTTTTTCCTCATCTGGTGGGCTTACACCTTCATCTGGGGATTTGTCTGTCTATTCACCTGTTGGATGCCTTTCTCAGGACGTTACAAAATCGCATCCATCTGGGCACGAGTCACGACAGGACTCGCCTGGGTTATCTGCGGTATCAGATACCAAGTAAAAGGCACTGAAAACTTCCCTAAAGGTCCTGTAGTACTGCTCAGCAAACACCAATCCGCTTGGGAAACCCTTTTCACCATGCTGGTGCTTCCCTGCCCCGTCTCATTCGTTCTGAAAAAATCCCTGCTCTATATCCCTTTCTTCGGTTGGGTTCTGGCTTTTCTGCGGATGATTCCTATCGACAGAGGCAAACGCATCAACGCATTCCGCCAGATGGTCAATATTGGCGCCCAACGCCTGAAAGACGGTCATTGGATCATGATTTTTCCAGAAGGGACACGTGTCCCACCTGGCACCAAAGGCAAATACCAAAACGGGGGCGCCATGTTCGCTATCCGTACCAAGGCACAAGTCATTCCCGTCGCATTGAATTCTGGTGAATGCTGGCCAAAGACCACTTTTGTCAAGACCCCAGGACTGATTACCCTTTCTTTTGGG
The DNA here is from genome assembly GCA_017524145.1 of Oxalobacter sp. Lineage (GTDB taxonomy): Bacteria > Pseudomonadota > Gammaproteobacteria > Burkholderiales > Burkholderiaceae_D > Oxalobacter. The sequence goes on from JAFWUI010000040.1 coordinate 28,129, forward strand.
AAACCGATTTCCACTGAAGGCAGGAAAGCAGATGAATTGACCCAAGAAGTGGAAACCTGGATCGAAGGGGAAATGCGGCGAATCTCCCCCCATCTCTATCCTGATGAAAAATGATATGCCAATCCGTCGTCCATGGCAGGATTCTCCGCTACACCCTGAAGCGTTCTGCCAGACGTCGTTCCATTGGCTTCAAGGTTGACCATCATGGCTTGACTGTCATAGCCCCTGAAAAAGCTGCCACTGCCTTTATTGAACGGGCGCTGAAAGCAAAAAACAGCTGGATCCTGAATGCACTGGACAAAATCCAATCCCAACAGGAAAACCTCCCTGCCCAAATCATCTGGCAAGATGGTGCCCTTTTCCCTTATCTTGGCAAAGACTGCCGCCTGCGTCTGGTCAAGACACTTTCCACTCGAAACCGTTTCAGCTTTTCCGATTGTTGGCTGACCCTCGAAACTGCCAAAGCAGATGACATCTCTGTCGCAACAGCTGTCAAAATCTGGCTGAAACAACAGGCAAAGGAAACCCTTCTCAGCCGTCTTGCTGACCAAGCGGAAACCATGCAGCTGACTTATACAAAAGCAGCCCTCTCCAATGCCACCGGCCGCTGGGGATCCTGTACAGCCAAACGCCATATCCGGCTGAACTGGCGGCTGATTCTGACCGACTGGTCATTGATGGATTACGTAATCATCCATGAACTGTCCCATCTGGTTGAACTGAACCATAGCCCCCGGTTCTGGGCACTTGTGGAACTCTGGTATCCTGACTGGCGGGAAGCCAGACAGAAACTGAATGCAATAGGAACCAAGCTCTTTACGCTTTTTCCAGAATGATTCATCATATTCCATTCAATGAAATCATCCATGCCATCTTTGGATGATTTTTCCCAGCCATTTTTTCAAAGGATGACCGCGATGGATTACGTAACACTTAACACAGGCGCCAGAATGCCAAGAATTGGTTATGGTGTTTTCCAGATTCCCCCTAAAGAATGCACACAGTGCGTCTTGGATGCCTTGGATGTCGGTTACCGCCATATCGATACTGCCCAAGCCTACTTCAACGAAGCAGAAGTCGGTGAAGCCATTGCAACAAGCGGCATCCCCCGTGAAGAGATTTTCCTGACAACAAAAGTATGGATTTCCAATGCTGGAGAAGAAAAGGCTTATGCCTCCATCCTGGAATCCCTGAAAAAACTGAAAACGGATTACATTGACCTGCTGCTCATCCATCAGCCCTTCGGTGACTATTACGGCACCTACCGTGCAATGCAGAAAGCCCAACGGGAAGGACTGGTCAAATCCTACGGGGTCAGCAACTTCTTCCCTGACCGCTTTGTTGATCTGGTGGAATGCACAGGTATCGTACCTGCTGTCAACCAGATTGAAGGTCATGTCTTCAATCAGCAGGTAAAAGCCCGCAACATCTATGCGCGTTATGGTACAGCAGTCGTGGCATGGGCCCCTTTTGCTGAAGGCAAGCGGAATATGTTCAGGAACCCGGTCATCGCAAAAATCGGTAAGCAGTATGGCAAATCCAATGCCCAGGTTGCCTTGCGGTTCCTCCTGCAGTCAGGCATGAGCGTACTGCCGAAATCCGTCCATAAAGCCAGGATGGTTGAAAACTTTGATATCTTCAATTTCTCGCTTTCCATTGAAGATATGCAGTCAATTGCAGCTTTGGATGGTGGTGAAAGCCTGTTCATTTCCCATACCGACCCCGATATGGTGAAATTCCTGATCGACTACACCAAAAAGAAAAACTGACCAATGGTTAAAACATGCTGACAACAGGAAAGGCTCCATCCATGCACTTTCTCCATACCATGATCCGGATCAGCGACCTGCAACGTTCAATTGACTTCTATACACAATGCCTTGGGATGAAACTGATCCGGACAATGGACTTCCCGGATATGAAATTCACCCTTGCCTATTTAGGCTATGAAAGCAATCCAGCACAGGCTGAACTGGAACTGACATACAACTATGGCGTTGAATCCTATGAGATGGGCAATGCCTATGGGCATATTGCCCTCTCAACAGATGATATCTATGGCTTATGCAACCAGCTCCGTGATGCCGGTGTGAAAATCACCCGGGAACCCGGTCCCCTGAAAGGCACAGACATCGTGCTGGCATTCCTCGAAGACCCAGATGGCTACAAGATTGAGCTGATTGAGCATAAAGACTGAACTGCCTTACGCCAGAAAGTGGAAAGGAAAGATATTGCCCAGCCTTCCCTTTCCTTTTCTCAGAAGTGCATCAATTCGCCATCAAAAGGAATCAGCACCCTATCCCGGATACCCTGCTGATAGGTGTATGCCGACAAGTCCTTGCGGTCAACCGTCATATGGTTGATGGCATCCATATGGATAGCAACGATTTTCGCTTTCGGTGCTTTCTGATAGGCACGCAACGTATCTTCCTGCTTCATGATGATGTAAGGGGCATCCTTGAACTGATCCCCTGTCACAGCCGCGCCACCAGTATTCAGGACAATCACATCAGGCGTGTGCTGTTCAATCGCCTGATCCACACCGTTGAACCAGACAGTATCAGCAGCAATATAGACCGTTTTCATATCCGGCTTCTTGAAGACAATCCCCATCACACTGCCAAGGCGTGAGCTCATTTTTTCGTCGGCATACATGTCCAAGGAACCATGCTGGCAGGCAGTCCTGCTCAGGCTGACACCCTTGAAGTCCAGCTTTTTCTCAAGAATCCGGACATTCTGGAATCCTTGGGAACGGATCAAAGCAGCATCCTTATCATCCTGGACAATCAAAGGGATGTCCTTTGGCAATGCCTGCTGTGCGGCATCATCCCAATGGTCCAGATGGGTATGGGTCACAATCACCGCATCAACATCCTTCAGGATTTCTTCCACAAGCATCGGCAATGGCGTCAGTGGATTCCTCAACTCACTACGGTAGGTATTCGGAAACCCAGGATAAGTCCCTGCATCTGACAGCATCGGATCAACCAAAAACGTTGCGTCACCATAGTTCACCTTGACCGTTGCATTACGGATCAACTGTACCGTCACATCCTGTGGCTTCTGTGCCTCTGCAACAGAAACATTGCCCCATAGCACAGCTGACACAATGGCCAGCACACTGAAAAAACGCTTTATCCACATGGTAGTCTGCACCTGAAATGTCCAATAACCGATATATCTTAAGTTCGATGGAAACCTTAAGCAAATACAAGAAGTCCTGATTGACCCTCACGCCGTCGCTGGTTCAAATCCCTACATCAAAACCAAATTGACCCTTTATAAATCATCCGCTATACTTATAAATTCCACTGCAATCAATTATGGCAGTCCGGAGATGTGGCCGAGAGGTCGAAGGCACTCCCCTGCTAAGGGAGCATACGAGCCAAAACTTGTATCGAGGGTTCGAATCCCTCCATCTCCGCCATAAACACACCAAATACCGCCAGATAGGCGGTATTTTTTTGTTTAAAAACATCACTTTACCTCTTGCTCTGTCCAAAATAGTACTAAACTTTCCCATACAAACCGTTGGAACTTATACTGACGCAGATACTGTTGGGTATGAGCTGAGGACATCTTTGAGGAGATTACCTATGGACGTAAGGGAAAGCAATACAGTGTCTATTTCCAAACGATATTGTTGAAAAAGAATATTCGCCTCAATGGTTAAATAAACAGCGAATTGATATCTATGTGCCTTCAAAGAACCTTGCAATAGAATATCAAGGGAAGCATTATGAGCCTATAGATATATTCGGTGTCGAAGAAGGATTCTCTGAAACACAAAGGCGAGATAAAGAGAAAAAATTGAAATGCGAAAAACAAGGCGTTAATCTTGTTTATTTTACTTATCGTCAAGATATTACAGAAGAATTTATTCGTAACGTTTTAAAAAAATATCTTACGTGATATATGATAAATTATTTGATAATAAAAATACCCTGCCATTTAATTGCAGGGTATTTATAAATTTTCAGTTTACTATTTTTTTATCTGAAGTTGTACAGGATAATCAGAGTTTTTGTTCAATGTAAATGTAAGAGTACAATCTTTATATTTCGTTGTATATGATTGAGTATCTTTGTTATCTTTATTTTGCCCAATATGTTGAAGCATTGATATAAGTACTTTGCCAATTTCTTTATCATTTGCATTAGGAAAAATAGCTGACATACTCATATTAAGATGTGCCATTGTAAGCCCCATATAATATAGTGGTGGCTTTGATTTGTCTTCATTTTTAGCAACCTTAATCAAAGCTTCAGTTATTGTCTCTCCATCATCCCCTAAAGTAACTTCAATATATCCATTTGTCGAATTGTTAGCAATAGAATTAGATTCAAACTTAATTAGAGATATTGCCTGTAATCCTAACTCTGCCCTTTTATAAGAATCTGAATTTGGTGATGCTTTCTTAATATTTTCCTGAAATGACGCAATCCTTTCGGATGCCATTTGATTATAGCGAGATTCTAATTCACTCTTTGTTACCATCAACCCTCTTTTAGGTGCTTCACTGGCTTTTGCTTGTTGCTGAGATGATGTTGTTTGTTGAATGTTTTTATTTTCTGATTTTCCACAACCAGCCGATAAACAAGCGACAAGACAAGCTACCAGTAATACAGGAACTTTTTTTGACATAAATAACCCTTTTATGAATCTTTCTGTTTGTTACAAAAAAACATAAAATGCTTTTAAGCCTAACAGTTCTAATATAGATTTAATTTGATTGGTTAATCAATTGTTCCATCCTTATAAACAATCTTACTGACATCAAAATCAAATCTCAGTTTATCCGCAGGTGTTTCTAATGCATTAACCTCATTGTTTATAAACTGATTAGTGTCCCAAGAATAATTTCTGCTCTTGTTAAATAAAATAGTTCCACCGGCAGGAATATCTTGATTGATATCACAAACCAAATCTCTTAATCTGTCACCAAATTGCGATTTAACGGTAATATTTAGTTGAATACCTGATATTGGCTTGTCGGTATTATTGGTAACTTTAAAACTCAAGCCAAATGAAGGAGCTCTATACTTTTGGGGGACAGCAAATTTCTGTACATCTTCAATTGTAATTTTTTCTTGTTTTGAATTAGGAGCTTCTTTTTTTTGTGCATTTTGTTCAACTGTCTTTTCCCCTGATGTAGCCCTAACATCTTTTTTGTCAGATTTACCGCTACCGCAACCAGTCGATAAACAAGCGACAAGACAGGCTATCAGTACCGCAGATAATTTTTTTGACATACAACTTTCCTTTGCATTGATTTAATCCACAAAATGTTTCGGATATCAGTTCAGATGAGACAAGCCCCATAGTTGATACCAATAATCCAAAGAATAGGCTGGGAATGGGCAAATTGTCAACTTCTTACGATGAAATTGCTGAATCAAAAAAAGAACCGCAGAGCTTTCACAGCCTGCGGTTTTCTTTTCAAGGAATATGTGCTGAAACAATTTTACGGATAATACTGTACAGCAACAGCTTTACCTTCATCATTCTTGCATCCACCGTTCACGGAGCCTGCAATGTAACGGTAAACGGTTGTACGGGATAAACCGAGCTGCTTACATATTTCACTCTTGCGTATACCAGCATCACGCATTATAAGGATTTTCTGTACTGTTTCTTTGGATATACTGCATTGCCTACTTTTGTACTTACCCAGTTCCTGTGCTTTACTTACACCATCAACAGCTTTTTCATAGTTTTTCCTTCAATCTGGGACAGATTCCCATCATCTTGCCTGAAACGTCATCTGGTTTCCATCCCTATTAGACAGGAACGCAAAACCGCTATGTTCACTGACATAGCGGCTTGCGTCTGTTCGAGGCAAGATACGCCTTTAGGAAATCCAGAAATGCTGGCGCACAAAGAAGCAATATCCTTGGAAACCAGGACAATCCCCTGCTCTTTTGGCGGTGACTTTACACAAACCGTGTATGTACGGTTTTTCAGCAATCGGTTTTCTTTACAAAACAATGGATTGCCAGTGTTGTTTGGCTTCCTCAACGCTTTCAGAACCTGTGGTTGATGCCGAACTGGACCCCGGTGACTGAATCGCTTTCAACACCATTGGTGTTATAAATAGAACCGACCTCCTCACTATCACTATCCGTATATGCCGCAATAGCATATAATGATGTCCGCTTTGACATTGAATAGGTGTACCCAAGTGCATATCGGTTCATATTCCCATCATAGCTACCCTTACTGTCAAGATCGCCACGGTTATAGGATGCCTTGAAAGTGTGCGGTCCAGTCACATACATCAAACCGACAATCCAGTCTTTCTGCCTGATGGCATGCGTGTCAATCCCAAGGATATCTGCGGCAGCGCTTTTGACAACGGTTCCCTGATACCCCAATGTTGCAGAAAATCCTTCATAGGTATAACCAAGCCCTACATTCCACAGCCAAGATTTATCAGAATCCGCTAGACGGTCATAGTTGGTGGTCATCCAAAAACCGCCTTTGCCATATTTCAGGCCGATTCCGAAACCATCATTGCCATAGGAATGGTAATAGCCTTTAGGATGAGTATCCTGCCCCAAGGTATAGCTTGCTGACAAAGAAAAACCTGCCATTTCAGGGCTGTCATAGCGGATGGTATTGGGTATCTGTTCCGAATAGAGCAGATTCACGCCTGTACCTGCAATACCCACGCTGAAGTAAGCGAATGGATCGACTGCCCCGTAATTCTCAATGGCGATGTTGTTGACACGCCCCATCGTCACAGTGCCGGCAGCATCGTTGGCAAGACCGACATAAGCAGCCCCTTGCCATTCAGCTCCATCACTGTTCTGCAGCTTATCCAATGCATTGTTGTCAGAATACTTGGTACCATCACTGCCATTGAAACGCTGTTCCAGCCTGAAGATGGCCTTTGTACCAGCTCCAAGATCTTCAGTGCCCTTGAAACCGATAAGACTGTTCTCATTGTTTCCCATCCGGGTGTCTGAGCCCGTCTCCTTGATGACACCGGTATCGATCTGGCCATAGACCGTAACATTCGTCTGTGCATTAACGGTACCTGCCAGCATCCCAAGCGCCAGTACAGATAGAAACCTCTTGTCCATTTCAACTCCCTCCTTTCTGCCAGAATCTTCGTGATGTACCAAGATTCATGTGCCTATCCAGCATCAATAGCGGTAAGCCGATTCACCATGTGATGCCTTATCAAGCCCTTCTTCTTCCTGTTCTTCGGTGACCCGCAGTCCCCAGACCTTGTCGATGATGAAATAAGCTGCAACAGAGACAACGCCTGACCAGACACCACTGACGACCACACTCTTAAACTGGATCCAGACCTGTTCCATCATCGAAAAGTCAGTCCCCTGACCACCCAATGCGGTATTGACGAAAATACCGGTCAGGATAGCACCGACGATACCACCTACCCCATGGACACCGAAGGAGTCCAAGGCATCATCCGCCCGGAGCATCCTCTTCAGACCGGTAACCCCCCAAAGACAGACAACACCTGCCATCAGTCCCATGAAAATGGCGCCTACTGGACCGACAAAACCGGCCGCTGGGGTGATGACGACCAAACCGGCGACCGCACCGGAAGCAGCACCCAGCATCCCAGGCTGACCGCGTGTAAAGGTTTCTGCAATCGCCCATGACAAAGCTGCTGCTGAGGCCGCACAGACGGTATTGACGAAAGCCAGGCCTGCAAGCCCGTTTGCAGCACCAGCAGAACCTGCATTGAAACCGAACCAGCCAATCCATAACAATGATGCCCCTACCATGGTCAATGTCAGTGAATGGGGCCTCAGCGTGTTTCTGCCGAAATCTTTACGCCTGCCGACAAAGTAAGCGCCAATCAGACCAGCGACCGCTGCATTGATATGGACAACCGTACCACCAGCAAAATCAAGGGCACCATCTTCCTGGAGGAAACCACCTCCCCAGACCATATGTGCCTGCGGGATATAGCTGAGTGTGAACCAGATGGCAATGAAAGCCATGACAGCACCAAACTTGACGCGTTCCGCAAAACCGCCAATCAGCAATGTTGCCGTGATACAGGCAAAAGATCCCTGGAAAGCAGCCCATGCATATTCCGGTACAGTCGGCAACACGGTTGACAGGGTATCAATACTGATGCCTTTCATAAAAACCTTTTCCGCAGTCCCAATAATGGGCCCATCACCGGTAAAGGCAAAGCTGTAGCCATACAGGAACCAGAGAACCGTCACCAAAGAAAACGCCATGAAGGTCTGCATCAGGATGGACAGCATGTTTTTTGCACGGACGAGACCGCCATAAAATAAACCGATGCCAGGTGCAGTCATCAAAAGCACCAGCAGTGTCGAGGTCAGCAACCATGCGGTATCCCCAGAATCCAAGGAGGGAGCCGCTTCTTCTGCAAAAGCAAGACTGCTGATGCAAAACACAATCAGCCCGATAATCAATCTATTCAATCTTTTCATGATGATTTCCTTTCCATTACAGCGCTTCTTCCCCAGACTCACCTGTCCGGATGCGGACAACCTGATTCAGGTCTGTGATAAAAATCTTGCCGTCCCCGATTTTTCCTGTGAATGCTGAAGCAGTAATTGCCTCAACAACTATTTCAAGCATTTCATCAGAAACCCCAATTTCCAGTCTGATCTTTGGTAGGAAATCAATGACATACTCAGATCCCCGGTAAAGTTCGGTATGTCCTTTCTGACGTCCAAAGCCCCGGACATCGGTTACTGTCATTCCCTTCACACCAATCGAGGCAAGGGCTTCCCTGACTTCATCCAGCTTGAATGGTTTTATGACTGCAGTAATCAATTTCATGCTTGCCTCCCATAATGACAATTGTTTTCAATGCCCTTTTCTGGGCTTTCCAAACCTGCTGCACGCTTCCTGCACAACGACATTGGCAATGGATAGACATGCAAAGCGCATGCCAACATCAATTCCAGAGGAGGAAAGAGAAAAACATCCTTTGAACACAGCAGTCATTGCAAGTCAAAGAAAATAATCTGTAGCGTATGAGATATGCCAAACAAGAAAGTTATGCACCAAAACAGTGCATTTAGACAGCCTAGACGAGGCAATTAGTCCTCGGTTGTCAACATATCAGACCAGCCATTTTCTCCAGTAATCGCTAAAATATGGACTACTGGTATCTGTGAAAACAGAATCAGCATACAAGGACATTCAATACTGCCCAGAACCGGAATTTCTGAAGAAAGCATTCAAGGAAAACAAATGGGAAAAGAGACGTATAAGGAAGACCGGATAGGAACACTGCCTCAAAAACTGCTGAATAGACGGCAGAAAGTTGCAGAACGCCTCCATGCAGAAAAAGAGGCCATGCGGCAACCGACTTGGTTGCGCGAACTGAAAAGGACGATGTTGACACCTGAGCGCTTTCTGGCAGCTGTCCGTGATAAAGGAGAAATGCTGAAACATATCCCTGAGGCACTCAGGACCGAAGAACTATGCCTGGCTGCGGTACAGCAGGATGGCCGGATGCTGGAATATGTCCCAGAAACACTGAAATCAGAAGCACTTTGCCTTTCTGCCGTACGGCAGAACAATGAAGCCATCCAATATGTACCGCAGGTATTCCGCGAAAATATGGAAAAGGCTTTGAAAAATAACGACACAACACCAGTTGATAAATAGACAGCCTGATACAGCCCGCCTTGTCTTCATCTAAAAACCGCTGTCTCCTGATTGACATCATGAAAACAATCTTGATATGATGAAACTGTCCAGATTGGACATTGCTATTGCTTTAAGCATAAAGAAGTCTCGACATGAGATAAATCGAAACCATCGTGGTTTTTGCCGAATATGGCAGGTAAACAATCCCTGTTTAGACAGGGAATAAGGGAGGAGGAATCCTCCCTTTTTTGGTTTTACTGCCCTGCCATCCCTATATCAGCTACCTTAGGCATCATTGGAAGACCAGTAAAAATAAAATCAAAAAAGATATTTATTTTCAATGCGCTATAACAATAAAATCTGGTTCCATCTCCTAGCTTTGTTAACTGTCAGCCTTTGGGGTGTCACCTTTGTCTCGACAAAGGTCCTGATACAGAACAGCCTGACACCGATAGCGATTTTCCTTTACCGCTCCATCATTGCCTGGTTCTGCATGATGCTGATTGCTCCGAAAAAGCTGTTTGCAAAAAACCTGAAAGACGAGTTCTGGATGGTTGCCCTGGGTTTTTTCGGAGGCTCCCTGTACTTTGCTGCTGAAAACCATGCCCTTGACTGTACATTGGTCTCGAATGTTTCATTGATTGTCTGCATCGCCCCTTTGGTGACTGCTTTCCTGTCTATGATTTTCTTCCCGCAGGAAAGGCCTAGCTGGAAACTGTTTGCTGGTGCAGTGATTGCCTTGGTGGGGGTGGCACTGGTTGTTTTCAATGGTCAACTTGTTTTCCAGCTTTCGCCTTGGGGAGATTTCCTGACAGTTGTTGCTGCAGCCTCATGGGCTTGTTACTGTATTGTCCTCAGGCATCTCGGTACACGCTATGACGCAGCTTTCATTACACGGAAGGTCTTTTTTTACGGCTGCCTGACACTGATTCCATTCATCTGCCTGGAACCTTGGCAGATAGATGTTGATGTCTTTTTCAAACTACCGGTCTGGAGCAACCTGCTCTTCCTTTCCGTCATCGCCTCGATGCTTTGCTTCTTGATGTGGAACCGTGCCCAAAAAGAACTCGGTCCCATCATAACGACCAATTATATTTATATCATCCCTTTGGTTGGGTTGCTGACATCTGTTCTCTTACTGGACGAACCGGTCAATACAGCAATGCTGATTGGCTGTGTCCTGATCCTTTCCGGTGTCTTCCTCGGACAACGGAAATGAGGTTTTCTGCCCTTTAGGTACTGGGAAACCAGCATTGTTATAATGTCCTGAAGAGTTTGTTTTACACAGGACAATCCTCATGAAAAAAATATTTCTACCCATCATCCTGTTCATCTGCCTGGCTTTGTCCGGTTGTGGCGATAACAAAAAACCAGAAGCTTCCCAACCAGCTCAGCAGGAAACTCCTACGGCTTCACAGCAAAGCACTTCACCCAATGAGGAGAAACCTGGCGATAAGCCTGAAGAAACTGCAGCAGATACTGGACTGGGCATTACCAGCGACGAATACCAGACGGCTTACAACACCCATGTTGAACAATTCAATACCCAGATGAAAAAAGACCCTGTCCGGATGGTCCAGCTGAACCTGAAGGTCAATGGCAAACAGTTCAAGGCATGCACGATGCCATATGCCTGCGTGGATGGCACGATGACAGAAAATGGCCAATACATCAATAAGATTGCCGTCTCCGGTACATTAACACTTGAAACACCGAAATCGTTGGCATTGGCACCTGTGCATATGATGATTGGCACGGTTTCTGCCATCAAAGGTGCTTCAATCCCTGACATCAAAGACCTGTTCGATAAACTCTCTGGCGATGCCCAGAAACGTCATACCAATACAGCAACCACGGTTTTCAGGGGTTACCGGATTGAATTCTCGCATCCAAAAACCGAACGGATTGTAGTGACTATCACCAAAGCATCAGCAAAATAATATCTTGATAATATTTAAACGATATGCTTGTAAAATCCTTTCCAACGGTCATTGCCATGATGGGACCGACTGCTTCAGGTAAGACAGCAGCCGCTCTTGAGATTGCCCGCCACATCCCTTCTGAAATCATTTCTGTGGATTCTGCACTGGTTTACCGTGGAATGGATATTGGGACAGCCAAACCATCTGCTGAAGAACAGGCGCTTGTGCCACACCATCTGATTGACATCATCGAACCGACAGAAGCCTATTCAGCTGCAAAATTCCGGGAAGATGCCTTGCATTTGATCCACGAAGTCCAAGGACGTGGCCATCTGCCTTTACTGGTCGGTGGAACGATGCTGTATTTCCGGGCATTGACAACCGGTCTGGATGAACTGCCCAGCGCTGATCCAATCATCCGGAGACGACTTGAAGACGAAGCTGCCCAAGATGGATGGCAAGCCTTGCATAACCGCCTGTCAAAACTGGATCCAACAACCGCTGGACGCCTGAAACCGACTGATGCCCAACGTATCCAGCGTGCACTTGAAATCATTGAGCTGACCGGCAAGCCACTGTCCGAACAGCAGTCAGGCCCCAAGAAACTGGAACTGCCTTTTCATCTTGTTCCCATTGCCCTTGAACCATCAGACCGTCTGAAACTGCATGAACGGATTGCCCTGCGCTTTGACCTGATGATGAAGGACGACCTGTTGATCCACGAAGTCGAGCAGCTGCGTGCCCGGGGAGACCTGCATCTGGGACTGCCTTCCATGCGTTGTGTCGGTTACCGCCAGACATGGCAATATCTGGATGGTGAATTTGACAGGAAAACATTAAGGGAAAAAAGCATCGCTGCAACAAGACAACTCTGTAAACGCCAGTTGACCTGGCTGAGGGCCATGCCGGAACGCCGGATTGTAGATTGTCTTGCCCCTGACGCAGCGAAACAGGTATTATCAATCATCAGACAATATCCTCTTTCATGACAGTTGGCTTACTTGTTTCCATAGGAATAGAGCAAACTTTGACAACCGAAAGGAACATGAACAAATGAGTACAAATTTCATCTTTAATGTGCCAACCAAAATCTATTTCGGTGACAACCAGCTGCACCATCTTGGTGATGAACTGAAACAGTATGGAAAACGCGTCTTGCTCATATACGGTGGTGGGACCATCAAGCGTAATGGACTTTATGACCGGATCATTGCAGAAATCCAGAAAGCAGGACTCGAACTGTTTGAAATGCCGGGTGTTGCCCCTAATCCCCGGCATACCACTGTCAACAGAGGCGCAGATATCTGCAAGAAAGAGAAAATCGATGTCCTGCTGGCAGTCGGTGGTGGCTCTGTCATTGATGTTGCAAAATTTGTCAGTCCTGCCAGCTTCTATGATGGGGATGCTTGGGATTTCTTCACCAAAAAAGCTGAAATGACCCAGTTCCTGCCAGTCATTACCGTACCAACCATCAGCGGCACAGGTTCAGAAATGGATGCTTATGGCATCGTCGGCAATCAGGATACCTTAGAAAAAATCCCACTCTACCATCCTCAATTGATGCCAAAAGCATCTTTCCTGGATCCGACAGTTACCTATTCCGTCAACCGCTACCAGACAGCTTGTACTGCCATTGATTCACTGTCCCATTATCTGGAAGTGTATTTCATGAAACCAAACCTTTTCATGCTGGAAAGTGCAATGGAAGGTTTTATGAAAACCATCCTGAAATACCTGCCCGTTGCCTTGGAAAAGCCATCAGACTACGAGGCACGTGCCAATCTGATGTGGGTCGCTTCATGGGCACTGAACGGCTTTACCTTCGGTGGCACCAACCAGCCTTTCATGTGCCATTACATGGCGGATGAGCTGTCTGCAAAATACGGTCTGACACATGGCCTGACACTGGCTATCCTTCTGCCCCGGTACCTGAGCTATACCCTGAACGAAAAGAGCGCGCCGATTTTCTACAGTTTCGGCTGCAATGTCCTGGGCATCGACAAAGACATGCCACCAATGGAAGCCGGTAAACAGGTCATTGCCAGACTTGAAGACCTTTTCTTCAATGTCTGCGAACTGCCAAAGACATTATCCGCATTGGGTGTCGATGACAGTAAACTGGAAGATATGGCACAGGTTGCAAGCCGGGGGACTGTCCTGCATGGCTTTGTTGACCTCTCGAAAGACGATATCGTCAACATCTACAGGTTGTGCCTATAACCGGATAAAACCTATTCAACGGATGATGGCAGTCAGATTACTGACTGCCATTATTCCATTTAGGACTGCTTTTAATCGTTTATACGTATTTCAATTAAAAAAGAGGCCTTCACAGTATCCAGTTTAAAAGCAGTCAACCATCTGTTTCCTCGAACAGTTTCCTGTACTCCCCGTACCCCTGTTCTTCCAGTTCCTCATAAGGCACAAAACGGAGTGCTGCTGAATTGATGCAGTAACGCATCCCTCCCAATTCTACCGGTCCATCATTGAAGGCATGCCCCAGATGTGAATCAGCCTGGCTGCTGCGCACTTCAGTACGGACCATGCCATGGGATATGTCAATAGTCTCGTTGACAGCTGTACCAGTCACCGGTTTTGAAAATGCCGGCCATCCACAGCCGGAATCGAACTTGTCTTCAGATGAGAAAAGCGGCTCACCACTGACAACATCTACATACAGCCCTTTTTCAAAGAAATAGTCATACTTGCCGGTAAACGGTATCTCTGTCGCCGCGTTCTGGGTGACTTCAAAAGCGAGACTGCCAATCCGCTGCCTTAACGCCTCATTCTCTTTCAGCTTTTTCCTGCCCTCTTCGGTACCGATGGAAAAGTATTGGTAAGGAATATGGCAGTAACCGGTTGGATTCTTGTCCAAGTATTTTTGATGGTATTCCTCTGCAGTGAAGAAATTCTCCAAGGGCTTGACCTCAACAGCCAAGGGCTTGCCAATTTTTTCTTCCTCAAGATGACAGGCAGCCTGAATCTCTGCCAATTGGCTGTCATCGGTATAATAAATCCCCGTGCGGTACTGGACACCGACATCATTGCCCTGACGGTTGACCGCTAGCGGATCAATCACCATGAAGAAATATGCCAGCAACTGGGCAAGCGTAATCTTTGTTTCGTCATAGTCCACCCGGACAGCCTCTGCATGCCCACTGCCGCCGCAAACCTCCAGATAGCTTGGGGCTTTGTCTGAACCATTTGCATAACCGGTTTCTGTAGACAGTACGCCCTCGAACTGGTCAAAGAATTTCTGCACCCCCCAGAAACAACCACCTGCTAGATAGATGCTTTTCATCAGGCCAATCCTTCCATTTCATACATTGAAAGATATTAAGATACTGGACATACTGGAATCTGTCCAAGCCAAGGTTGCAGATTCAGATATGCCTGAGTAGATAGCCATAACCATACAACTGCTCGAGGACATAGCCATAGACACCGTCTTTCAATCCCAGACGGCTTCTGACACGGGAGACATGGGTATCGACCGTCCGGCCTGTCTCACCCAATGGACACTTCCATACCGCCTCACAGATCCGCTGACGGGAAAGAGTCTGTCCAACATGGCTGAACAGGAAAAATGCCACTTCATATTCTTTGGCAGTCAATATGATTTCCTGCCCTTCCCTGAAAACCCGGTTGGGAAACCCCGTGAATGTATAAGGTGCAATATCCAAAACACCCGCAGCAACCGCATCCGGATACTTCTGCCGGAACAGCAGCCCTATCCTTGCAACCATTTCCCGTGCATGGCTTGACGGAGAAATCCAGTCATCGACACCGTTCTGCAGCAACATACTGATTGAATCAATCTGCAATGGATCTGCCACCATCAGGACAGCAAGGTCAGGATAATGCGACTTAAGCTGGGTTATCCATGTCCGCCTGCTCCGGTCAGAGATTCCCACGCCAAACAGGAAAACACCCTTGAGTGCGGCATCTGGATGATGAACGGCAAACTCATGGAAACCCGACACAGTAGAAACCGTTTCACAGTCAAACCCCGCACGATGCAGGTTAAGAGCGCTTTTGGAAAGCGTTTGGGGATCGGTATCTGCCAGATAGACTTTCATTGCGTAAGAAATTATTGAGTAAATAACCTATTAACAATCAACAACTTACAGCGACACCTGCAACTGATATAGGCACTGTTTGTCACACTCTTGTCACAGCTAATCATACACTATGGCACATTTTTGGCACATCACCGGTACGCCTCTTCCAACGGCTTGCCCTCATTGAAAGCCTTGTACACCTTCTGTCGGTCGAGTTCGATAGCCTGGACCTCCGCCTTATCGCCATCCTTCATCGCCTTCGTCCGTTCACGGTTCAATGTCCAGAGCTCCTTCATGAAATCATCATACCGCTCCAGCTTGTCATAACCCTTATCCAGGTCACCGTCACCGAAACGCTTCACTGCCTTCTCGAAATCATCCTGGCGGTCCTGCTTATCGTACTCCTTGATCTGGTACACCTGCTG
>JAFWUI010000041.1 GCA_017524145.1 Oxalobacter sp.
CAGCAGGTGTACCAGATCAAGGAGTACGATAAGCAGGACCGCCAGGATGATTTCGAGAAGGCAGTGAAGCGTTTCGGTGACGGTGACCTGGATAAGGGTTATGACAAGCTGGAGCGGTATGATGATTTCATGAAGGAGCTCCGGACATTGAACCGTGAACGGACGAAGGCGATGAAGGATGGCGATAAGGCGGAGGTCCAGGCTATCGAACTCGACCGACAGAAGGTGTACAAGGCTTTCAATGAGGGCAAGCCGTTGGAAGAGGCGTGGAGGTGATGTGCCAAAAATGTGCCATAGTGTATGATTAGCTGTGACAAGAGTGTGACAAACAGTGCCTATATCAGTTGCAGGTGTCGCTGTAATTTATTGGTTTATAATAACAATTTTCTTACTTGTACTCTGTAACCATGAGAAGCAATATCACCAAGATTGCGGGAGTGCTGCTGGCATGTTCTGCATGGTTTTCCGTGCAGGATGCACATGCGTTCTTTGAGGATGATGAGGCACGCCGCCATATCCTTGACCTGCGCGAGAAAAAGGCGGACAAGACCAGCCTGATTGAATTGCAGAGCCAGAATGATGCGTTGAAGCAGGAAATCGCTGACCTTCGTGGACAGATTGAGGTTCTGACCCAGAAAACCGCTGAGATGGAGTCCCGCCAGAAAGATTTTTATGTCGATCTGGATGACCGCCTGCGGCGGTTGGAAGGGAAACCGCCGGCAGCAAGGCCAAAGCCTGAAGGGGAACAGGAAGCCTTGGCAGAAGGGGGGGAACCGGCAGGGAAGGATGCACCAGGGGCAGACAGACCTGCGGACCTGTCTGCCAATATGGAAGAAGCGGATTTCAATGTCGCTGAAGAAAGGTTCAAGGCTGGAAATTACAAGGGGGCTATTGCAGTCTATAGCCGGTTCATCCAGAAATATCCTGATTCGCATAAGCTGGGGCATGCCTATTATCAGCTGGGCAATGCCTATTACCTGCAGAAGGACTACAAGAACGCTTACCGCAACCAAGCGGTCATCCTCAAGCGGTTTCCACGGAATCCGGTGGCACCGGATGCGATGCTGAATATGGCAACCTGTCAGATTGGGATGAATAATGTTGCCGGCGCGAAGAAGACGCTGACTGACCTTACCAGGCAGTATCCTGCTTCAAATGCAGCAAAACGCGCAAAGAGCATATTGGCACAGCTGTAAGTCATTGGCGGTACACCATTGAAAACCCCATTAAGGTTCCAAGCCCTTAATGGGGTTCCTTATGTGGGAATACCTGCGTTTCAGTCAGTCATCGTCGTCAAAAGACCAGCTGCTTCCGGAGTCATTGTCGTCACTTCCAAACGACCAGCTGCTGCCAGAGCCACTGTCATCATCGTTGCTGAACCAATTGCCGCCGGAATTATCGTCATCATTGCTGCCCAGAGACCAACTGCTGTTGTCATCATTCCCTGAAGACAACCAGCCACCGTTGCTGCCGGTGTCGTTCTCGTCTGTTATCCAACCAGCAGCATTATTGCTGTCATCGGAACCGCCAAGATTGGAAAGGGCACCCAATCCATTGTCAAAACCACCGGGCAATGGCGTATCTTGGTCAGTGCCATTCCCGAAGAAGGGATTGTCACCGTTGCCCATGACATTGCCGAATGGCGAGTCACCTTCATCTCCGTTTCCTAAGATGCCACCATAAGGGTTGTTGCCGCCAGCTCCCATGCCAGGGAATGGACTGTCTGTATCGTCAGGATAGTCATCATCCGGCATCATGGATGGGTCAGGAGGCATCTGATTGTCGGCCTGGGCCTGCCCTTGCCCCATCAGTCCCCCAAGGATTGCCTGTGTTGCAATGACGGCAGCACCGGTTTTGACCGCATCACCGAGCATGGAACCGCCACGCCCTTCTTGTACATGGGTTTCGCCTGTCTGGGTGTTTTGGCCTCTGCCCATGACAGGATGCCTTCCTTGTACAGGATTGCCATCATGAACGGGTGTTGCAGGACGGGGAGGCAGAGGCAGTTTTGCACCACAGGATGGGCAGAGGGTTTCTTGGTTTCCAACAGCTCTGGTGCAGTACGGACATTGCCGGTTACCGGCACCCAGTGGCCTTGACTGCTGCGGATTGTTTGGGCCGCTGGCTCTGCCAAAACCGCCTTCAGGGTGGTTCTGTGGTATGTTCTGCTGAGGGATCTGTGTCTGGTTGGGTTGCTGGGTCCTGTTCTTATTGCGTTTCACCAGCCAGATAACGCCGATAATGATTAAAACAATGATTATCCAACTCATGTCAAACCTCCCAAGGTTGATAAGATAAAGTCAGTTTACCAGTATTCTTGCAAGTTGCAGTAAAGTGTCCCTTTATTTAAGCCATTCATCCAACAGCCATGTCTTGCCCAAGATACCGCAGGTCAACCGTTCAGGTGCCAATCCAGCCTGTTCCCATAATTTAGGCAACAGGTAAAGTGGTTCATCCAATGGTTCATCAGACAGTTTGAAGGTTCCCCAGTGCATGGCAACAAAATGTCTGGCTTCCAGCATCTGGAAGTATTTCACTGCTTCAGCAGGATCGATATGCTGGGGACTCATGAACCATCGTGGTGCATAAGCACCTGTCGGCAACATCACCACATCGATCTTTCCCCTGAATTTTCCGGCAATCTGTCCAAAGCCATCAAACCAGCCGGAATCTCCAGAATGATAAAGGGTCTTGCCATGACGGGAAATCACATAGCCGCCCCACCAGCTTGTATTGATGTCAGCCAGGCCCCGGCGGCTCCAGTGTTCAGCAGGGACAAAAGTTACATCCAGCCCTTCAACCTGTTCTTCCTGCCACCAACCCATTTCGATGACCTTGGACATGCCATTGGCATGAAACCATTTCCCCAAGCCTTGGGGAACGACATAAACCGGCATATTGCCCAACCTTTTCAGGGTGCCGGCATCCATATGGTCACGGTGGTTATGGGTAATGAATACCACATCAATCTTAGGCATGACTTCCCAGGTCAGGCCTGGTGGTGAATTGCGTTTGATGAAACCCAGCGATTCCGACATCACCGGATCAATCAGGATATTCCTGCCTCCCAGCTGTATTAAGAAAGAGGCTTGTCCAATCCATGTCAGGGTATCGGCTGAACCTGAAGCAATCAATTGACCGTCATTGGCTTCAAAGGGAACAGGAACCCCAGTAGCAGGGGACTTCGGGCGTCTTTCGTTGTGCCAGCCCATCATCCATTTCAGGGTATCCATCCCCGCTGGTTTACGGAAACCGCTTTTCAAATTGGTGAAAACCATAAAAACTCCTTCGGCGGGTATTGTAACTGCTAAATCCTGAAGTAATCCATCTGATGGCAGTTGGGATGCCATCATCGGTTTGTTGCATTCTGGCACTATATGCCGTGGATTTACCGGCAAAACCACAGCAATGTGCATTTCCTGACTATTGGCAGGGATATAGGTTGTCCAACTTGGCTATAATCCAAGTTTCTGGTGCCATACATGATTCAGATGTGTGGTTAAACGGGAAACACGATGTTTCAGCAATGCTGGCAGAACGTGTGCTGCCCCCGCAACGGTAAACAGGTGTTCATTGAACAGACCGTCCAACCACGCCACTGTGCAACAGCATGGGAAGGCGGACGGAACCTTCAGGTTTCCTTACCTGAGCCTGTAGCCCGGATACCGGCCAGAAAATGGCTGTACTGTGGACGGGGAATCTCCATGGGAAAGACTTGGCCTGCTTATTCCAGCAGGCAGGCTGTTCCTGTTTTCCTGGATTGCCAGTCCCCGGTGCTTTTATAAGCTTGGATCCGGCGGGGATGTCGGATTATCGAGATTGATGGAAAAATCATGCAATTCAAGAAAATATTCAAACCAGCCCTGTTGGTCACGGTGCTGGCCAGCTGCTTTGCAACAGCAGCCCATGCCGAAGAGGAGGTTGCCAATGAACAGACTCTGGCACCGGTTATTGTTACTGCTTCCCGTGTTGAACAGCTCCAGAAAGATGCGATACCAACCACATTGGTCATTTCCCGTCAGGATATCGAGAATAAACGGATAGCAGACCTGCCATCACTGTTGAGGACAGAGGCAGGCGTACAGTTTGCAAGTTATGGCGGACCAGGTGGTACAACATCCATTTTCATGCGTGGGGCAAATCCTAACCAGACATTGATTATGATTGATGGTGTTCCGATCACCGATCACAATGACCTGGGCGGTTCTTCTACAAGTTCAACTTTCCTTTCACATATCCAGTTGGACCAGATTGACCATATTGAAGTGGTCAAGGGCAATGTGTCTGCCATCTATGGTTCTGGTGCCATGGGTGGCGTCATCAATATCTTCACCAAGGAAGGCAGTGGCGATTTGAAAGCCAATGCCTATGCGGAATATGGTACGCATGATACCGTCAAATTTGGGGCAGGGATTTCTGGTGCTGCAGATTCTGGAACCAGCTATGCAGCAAATGTTTCACGCTATAGGACAAATGGGATTTCCGCCATGCGTTCATCAATCAGCGGTGATGCCAATAATGACCACGATTTTGACCGTAATGTCAGTTTTAGTGCCAACGTATCCCATAAGTTGAATGCAGACCACCAGTTTGGAGCCCGTTTTTTCTACAATCATGCGAAATATGATTATGACTATACAGGGGCTGCTGATGACGATTCACATGGACGTTCCAAGAACCTTTATGTTTCGCTTTTCAGTAAAAACCGGTTTACCAGGGATTGGCTTTCTACGGTAACCCTTTCATATAACAGGTTGGATAGGGATTACTACGAAAACAATGTGCC
The DNA here is from genome assembly GCA_017524145.1 of Oxalobacter sp. Classification (GTDB taxonomy): domain Bacteria; phylum Pseudomonadota; class Gammaproteobacteria; order Burkholderiales; family Burkholderiaceae_D; genus Oxalobacter. The sequence goes on from JAFWUI010000041.1 coordinate 4,787, forward strand.
TTGGGGAATGGATAGCCGGAATGGTTATGAGAGTGAGTCAAAACGGCTGCAATGGGATAACCAGGTTGCGTTGAATGCAGATTGGACGGTGACAGCAGGTATTGATGCTGTCCGTGAAGATGCTGATGTTTCAATGAACTATAAGAATTGGAGTTTCTACAATTCAGACTATAGCGTTGACCGTAACCGTTACAGTGCTTATGCCGGTCTGTTGGGCAATATGGGCGACCATCATCTCCAGGCAAATGTCCGTTATGACCATATTGAAGATGCTGGTGCGAAAACAACCGGCTATCTGGGATACAGCTATGACCTGACACCTAATTGGAAAGCTTTGGCAAGTGTTTCGACAGCGTTCCTGGCGCCTACCTTATACCAAGTCTATGACCCGAATTATGGTGACCAAGGGTTGAAAGCTGAAAGTTCCACAAGCTATGAAGCAGGCGTGCAGTACGCGTCAGGAAAGGACCTGGTCCGTTTGACCGTCTTTGAATCACATGTCCGTGACCAGATTGCTTCCATAGGCAGCCATTATACGAATATCGGGCGTGTCAAGAATACAGGGGTGGAATTGACTGCACAGTCGGATGTCTATGGTTGGTTTGATTTGAAGGCAAACATGACTTGGCAGAATCCCAAGGATCAGGATACGGGCGAACGTCTGATCAGGCGTTCGAAGTGGTTTGGTACGTTATCCGCATCCAAGACACTGGGTAAATGGTATTTTGGTGCAGATGTTTCTTACAACTCGCACAGGCCTGATATTGTCTATGATTCCATGACATACGCGAACCGCTCTGTTGACCTGTCGTCTTATGCATTGGTTGACCTGAATGCCCGTTATGACATTACAAAAAATGTTTCTATCTATGGGCGTATCGCCAACCTGTTTGATAAGGACTATGAAACCTATTATGGCTATAACCAATGGGGACGCGCTGGTTTCATCGGTGTAAATGTCAAGATGTAAAATACGGGGAAGAACAACCTTCCTTAAAGACTTGCCAAGATGACAGCCAGCCAGCTTTCCACAGCTTCTTATGCCCGGCAGAAAAAGCGGAAAGCGGGGTGGTTGGTCATCCTGCTGTGCGGTACGGTGACAGGCCTTTTCTGTTGCTGCGCCATCGGTTCGGTTGCCATCAGCATCCAGAGTGTCTGGCAGGGAATCGTTGGACTGCTCACTGGACAGATTGCAGAAACCGACAGCCTGATTGCAGCGATGCGGCTTGAACGCATCGGTGCGGCATTCCTTACCGGCGCTTCTTTGGCATTGGCTGGCTGCTTGATGCAGGCTTTGCTCCGGAATCCATTGGCTGACCCTTATATCCTTGGCGTATCAGGCGGTGCTTCTGTTGGTGCCATTGCTGTCCTTTTCTTTTCTGCAGCCTGTCTGGCAATCAACATGGCTGCGTTGATAGGTGCAGCCGCTGTCACTGTCTGCCTATATCTGTTGTCAAGACGCAGTTTCGGCAGCCTTCATGGGACAACGCGGATTCTGCTGACAGGTGTGATGCTGGCATTTGGCTGTGGTGCATTGGTGACATTGATGCTGACCCTTGCGCCTGCCCATGACCTGCGGGGGATGGTTTTCTGGCTGATAGGCGATTTATCAGGGACACCGTTTTCTTTGGCACAACTGTTTTTGCTGGCCATTGTCCTGTGCTGGAGCTGGCATCAGGGCAATGCCATCAACCTGCTGTCCCGCCAGTCTGATATGGCAGCTGCATTGGGAGTGCCTGTGGCTCCGCTTCAGAAGACCCTCTTCGCTTTGTCAGCAATCCTGACTGCCATAGCGGTTGCTGAAGCGGGGTGTATCAGTTTTGTTGGCATGACCGTACCCCATATCTGCCGGCGTATCTGGGGAGCTGACCACCGTTGGCTGATTCCTGCCTCAACCTTGACTGGCGGGTTGTTCCTTATCATCGCCGATACCGTGGCACGCAGCATCGTTTCGCCAATCCAGCTGCCGGTCGGTGCAGTGACTGCCATCATCGGTGCCCCGGTTTTCCTGTTCCAGCTGAGGAAAGGAGGGCATTGATGCTCTCAATCCAGAACCTGTCTATCCGTACGGTAGAAAAAGCTTTGGTGACAGACCTCAGCCTGACAGTTGAGGCAGGACAGAGCTGGTTCATCTATGGGGCAAACGGGGTTGGAAAATCTACCTTGATGCGGACACTTGCAGGACTTGGCAGCCTGCAGCCAGCAGGTATCACGGTACAGGGCAGCATCTCCCTCAATGGCAGATTCCTGCATGAATTGCCGCCTGTTGAACTGGCCCGGAAACGGGCATGGTTGCCGCAGACCTATTCTGATGCGTTTGGCTGGACAGTTTTTGAAACCGTCCTTGCCGCACGGTTTCCGCATCATGGTGGGATTTGGGAAAACGAAATGGATACTGCAATGGCAGCAAAAGCATTGCAGCAGATGGCACTGATGCCATTCATCGACCGGGATATCCGTACCCTGTCAGGCGGTGAACGTCAACGGGTGGCAATCGCTTCCTTGATTGCCCAAGACACCCCGTTGATTTTGATGGACGAGCCAGCAACATCGCTTGACCTGCCACACCAGCAGTCATTGATGCAGTTCATCAATCAACAGGTTTCACAACAGCGTGCGGTGGTGACCATTGTGCATGACTTGAATCTGGCAAGGTTGGCATCGACCCATGTGTTGCTGCTCAATGGTGATGGTGCATGGGAAGCAGGCGAACGGACTGCTGTCATGACTGAAGAAAAGCTTTCTGATTGCCTGCATTGTCCGGTGAAATGCATCCCTTATAACGGTGAAACCATTTTTGTGGCTGTTTAAAGGAATCAAGGATGGTTTGGGAAGGAAGATGGAAGCCAGGTCTGCAGATAACAGCCATGTTGATGGCTGCGATGCTGTTATTGACTGCCTGCCGGTTCAACCATCAAGCGGCTGAACCTGAAAAACAGGGGACTATCCAAGTCATGGATGGCGATGGGTATCTGGTGACACTCAAACAGCCTGCCCAACGCATCATCACACTGTCACCCCATACGACAGAACTTGTCTATGCTGTCGGGGCAGGCCGCCAGATTATCGCAACTACCCGTTTCAGCGATTATCCAGCAGAGGCCCTGGATTTACCGACGGTCGGTGATGTCCAGCAGCTGGATATCGAAAAGATCATCAGCCACCATCCAGACCTGATTGTGCTTTGGCCTAGTGGCAGTGCGTCCCGCCAAGTCGATGAACTGATGAAGACGGGGATACCCATTTACCGTACGCATCCCCGGAAACTGGCGGATATTCCGGTGGATATGGAAAAACTGGGACAACTTACAGGGCATCCAGAGGATGGTTCGGAAAGTGCCCAGCAATGGCGTGACAGCCTGGAAAAACTCCGTCAACAATACAGTGCCAGTCAGAAAATCAAAGTGTTCTATCAGGTTTATGACCGCCCACTCTACACTATCGGGGGAACACAGATTATTGATGAGGCTATTGCCCTTTGTGGTGGGGAAAATATTTTCAATGAAATCCATGCACTGGCACCCATACTCAGTGTTGAGACTGTATTGGCACGGAATCCAGATGCTGTCATCAGCACGGGTGGAATGAGTGGTGAAAATGGTTTGGCGCTTTGGAAACGTTTCCAGATGCTGAATGCGGCCAAGACAGGCAGCCTGTATTTCCTGGATTCTGATTTGATCAGCCGTCCTGGACCACGGATGGTGCAGGGCATCCAGTTGCTTTGTAAGGACATTGATGATGCCCGCAGAAAGCAATCATTCAAATAGTCTTAAAATATTCAAAGAATATCTTTGAATATTTTAAGAGATGCTTCTGCCCAGTGAATGCCACTTATTGCACAGGAATCTCAGCCAAGACAATCCGGTATTCTTCTCCGGTATGTCTCAACGGATAGACGGCTTCTTTGTAAGTGCCATTCTGGAAAACAACCATGGCTGTCACAATGGCGGTTGATCCCTTATCCGCTTCGTTGCGTTTGATGAATTCCGGTTGACCATCCTTGATTTCACCATTAGTGAAACGGGTCAGCACGTCTTTGATGGCAACATGTTCAAAACCGCCACGGTTATCCATTTCTTGTTTATCCCGGGTTAAAACATCACGGATTTTCTGCTGGTAATAGGCGGGGTTTGTGATGTCTTCAGGTTGATAGACCAGTTTAGCGGCATTTTCGATGTCATTTTCAGCCAATGATCTGAGGTGCTGCTGGACAACCGTTTCCGGTTTCACCACTTCTTTTTTAGAACAGCTTGCCAGACAGAGGAAACAGGTAAAGAACATCAACAGGCTGACATAAACCCGTTTCATTATCGGGAGTCCTGAAGGATTGGGACAGTGGAAAGCGTCATCGTATCCATATTGCAAAAAAGGCAACAGGAACTGTTGCCTTTGGCGTTTATGGGCGGGAAACCATCAGATTTCGATATTGTCAATCAGACGGGTATCCCCAATTTTGGCAGCAGCCAGGATGACCAATGGTTCTTTATTGGCAATTTCTTCTGCTGTCGGTTTCTGCAGGTTGTATTGACGGCAGATGGAAACGTAGTCAGGTACCCAGCCTCTGGTCTTCAGTGCTTCCATGGCCTGTTTTTCCAACGTGTCGATATCCTGCCTGCCAGAACGGACCTGGTCAACAGCGTTTTTCAGGATTTTGTAGAGGTTGGGTGCCTCAGCCAACTGTTCAGCTGACAGGTAGCCGTTGCGGGAAGACATTGCCAGACCGTTTTCACCCCGATGGATTTCAGCACCGATGATGTTGATTGGCAAAGCAAACTGCTCGACCATACGGCGGACGATCATCAGCTGTTGATAGTCTTTTTTGCCAAAGACTGCCTTGACAGGACGTACGGCGGAAAACAGTTTCATTACAACGGTTGCGACACCATCGAAAAACCCTGGGCGGAAATAGCCTTCCAGGATACCTGCCAGACTGGCAGGAGGGACAACCATATATTCCTGTGGAACGGGGTACATGTCTTTTTCACTCGGTGCGAACATGATGTCTACGCCGGCTTTTTCCAGTTTTTCAGCATCAGCCTGGAAAGTACGGGGATAGGTGTCAAAGTCTTCATTGGGACCGAACTGCAGCCGGTTGACAAAGACGGAAGCCACAACAGGACCACCTTGCTGCTTGGCGAGGCGCATCAGGGAAATATGACCATCATGGAGATTGCCCATGGTTGGAACCAGGGTGATGTTTTTCAGGTCACGTACTGCTGTGTGAAGGTCTTCAATGGTATGGACGATTTTCATGGTTATCTGGTTGTCAGGAAACGTGTTGGAAAACCGCTATTCTGTGCTTAAAGCGGGTAAGGGTCAACCTGTGGCTATCCAGGGAGAAGGAAGTGTCACTTCAATGGAACGGATAAAGAGGCAGAGGCATTATTCCGGTTCAATGGGAAAGCCTGACAAAAATCGGGGTATCCCTGCCGTCTTGGGTAATCTGGATCAGTGATTCTTTTGCCAGTTCAAGCAATGCAAGGAAATGTACGATGATGACGGCGACACCGGCTGAGACATCAAACAGGCTGGAAAATTCCCTGAATTGCCCATGCTGGAGCTGGCGCAGTATCAGGGTCATGTGTTCGCGTACAGAAAGTTCCTGTTTGGTGATGGTATGGTGGGCGGTGAGTTTTGCCCGCTCAATCATATTCAACAGTGTCATCTGAAGGGATTCTGCTGTTACAGTAGGCAGGATTTTCACGTCCGAGAAAACCATTGTTGCGGATGGCGTGAAAAAGTCCCTGCCGATTCGTGGCATTTCATCCAAATGCAGTGCAGCGCGTTTCATCTGTTCATATTGCAACAGTTTGCGGACCAGTTCTGCCCGTGGGTCTTCGGGTTCCCCATCGGTTTCGAGTTTGGGACGGGGAAGGAGCATGCGGGATTTGATTTCTACCAGCATGGCTGCCATCAGCAGGTATTCTGCGGCAAGTTCCAGTTTCTGGTTGCGGATACGTTCAATATATTGCAGGTATTGGGCAGTCAGGGCGGCCATTGGGATATCCAGGATATTGAAGTTCTGCCGCCTGATGAGGTATAGCAGAAGGTCCAATGGGCCTTCAAAGGCTTCCAAGAAGATTTCCAGTGCTTCAGGGGGGATGAAGAGGTCTTCAGGAAGTGCTTCCATTGGTTGGCCGTAAAGGCGTGCAACCGCTTCGCTGGATTCATCGTTCCGGAACAGGTCTTGTTCTGCCATATCAGCTGTCCAATGCTTGGAAGAGGTCAGGCAGTCTTGCCATCAGCTTTTTGGCTGGATGTTTCTGGTGGGTTGCGTTTTTCCAGGGAAAAAGGCAGCTCATCCACTGGCAGCAGCCGGATTGGCTTTCTTTCGGTTGTTGCTTGGACGGTATCAGCCTCCTTCCTTGCTGAAGCTTGTTTTTTCAGCAGGGCATCAATTCCGGAAACATATTGGTGGTCAAACTTGAATTGGATCATCGGGGAAACCCTCAGTATTCAAGGTTTTTCCGCATCATGATGGGCGGTGGATCAAGGGGATTGCGCAGGGTGAATTCGATTTCAGGGGCTGGTTCGAACCCATAGGCTTCATAGAAGCGGGTCAGCGGTTCCAGCCATGGTGGCAGGAAAAGCCGCATTTCAGCAATATCCGACAGTTTTGCACGGTTGATGCAGGCTTCAATGAGGTATTGGGAAAAGTTCTGTCCGGAATATTCAGGAAGAACGCCAAGACGGCGGATTTTCCAGATTCCATCATCTTCATCGATTGGCGCCCAGCGGATGGAACCTGCAGGTTTTCCATCGACCCAAAGAATGAAAGCACCACCTTCATGCAGGTCTGACAGTACACGGTCTGCGGAATCAAGATGACCGTGGGAACTGGGTGGGCATCGGCCTTCCCATGCCTTGCGTGTCAATTCCGCAATAAGCGGGGCATCCTCTTCTGACGCTTCACTGACAGTTATACCCATAAAAAGTCAAGGCTCCTTATTGTAATCAACTTAGGCGCATTCCTGGTTTGGCGCCAGACATCGGCTCAAGCAGGTAGATGCCGTCATCCCCATCAGCTGATGCTGCCATGACCATTCCTTCAGAAACACCGAATTTCATCTTACGGGGGGCCAGGTTGGCAACGACAACCGTCAGTTTACCAACCAGGTCTTCCGGTCTGTAGGCACTGCGGATACCGGAGAAGATGTTGCGGATGCGTCCTTCACCCAGGTCAACAGATAGACGGAGCAGTTTTTTGGCACCTTCCACATAGTTGCAATCAACAATCTTGCCAACCCGCATGTCAACCTTGGCGAAATCATCAATGGTGATTTCTTCTGCCAGCGGTTCAAAGCTTTCTGGGACTGGCAATGGTTCAATATTGGATGTTGATTCAGTGGAAGCGGTTGACTGGCTGGCTGGTTTGCCTTTGACTGTTGCAGCCTTGGCTGGTTCTTCAGCTTTTGGTTTTTCAAACAGGGCATCCAGCATCTTCTGGTCAACACGCTGCATCAGGTGCTGGTAGGTATTGATGGTATGGCCATCCGGCAAGGCGGTTCCTACGGAATCCCATTGCAGTGGTGCAATATTCAGGAACTGTTCGACTTTTTCTGCGATGGCTGGCAATACCGGCTTCAGGTAAACCGTCAGGATGCGGAAAGCTTCCAACAGACGGGAACAGACCTGCTGCAGGTTGTCTGACTGGGTTGGGTCTTTTGCCAGTACCCAGGGTTTGTTGGCATCGACATAGACATTCACTTCATCTGCCAGATGCATGATTTGACGCAGCGCACGGCCATATTCCCGACGTTCAAAACAGTTGGAAATCTCTTCAGAGGCTGCACGTAGGGATTTCAGGACAGGGACTTCAGTGGCATCTGTTCCCAGTTTCAGCTGTCCGCCGAACCGTTTGGTGATGAAACCGGCAGCACGGCTGGCGATGTTGACGTATTTACCAATCAGGTCGGCATTGACCCGGGCAATGAAGTCTTCCCCTGTGAAGTCAATATCCTCGACACGGTCAGTCAGTTTTGCTGCCAGGTAGTACCGTAGCCATTCAGGATTCATGCCGATTTCCAGATAGCGTAGTGGAGAAATCCCAGTACCACGGGATTTTGACATTTTTTCACCATCTACAGTGACAAAGCCATGGACAAATACATTGTCCGGCACTTTGCGGTCGGCAAAGTGCAGCATGGCTGGCCAGAACAGGGTATGGAAATAAATGATGTCTTTGCCAATGAAATGGTATTGTTCTGTTTCAGGATCCGCCATGAAGGCGTCGAAATCCATTCCTTTCTTGTTGAACAGGTTCTTCAGGGAAGCGAGGTAGCCAATCGGAGCATCCAGCCAGACATAGAAGAATTTGCCGGGAGCATCTGGGATTTCAATACCGAAATAAGGTGCATCACGGCTGATGTCCCAGTCAGAAAGGGCTTTGTCCCCATCACCTCCCAGCCATTCACGGGCTTTGTTAGCGACTTCCTGCTGAAGGCGGGACCTGCCAGAGCCTTGTCCAAGGGTCCATGCTTTCAGGAAATCTGTGCACTGCGGGTCAGAAAGCTTGAAGAAATAATGCTCAGACTGTTTCATCACAGGAGTGGCACCGGTCAGCACAGAATATGGCCTGTTCAATTCGGTTGGGGTATAGACGCTGGAGCAGACTTCACAACTGTCACCATACTGGTCTTTTGCCCCACATTTCGGGCATTCTCCCTTGATATAACGGTCAGGCAGGAACATGGATTTGACCGGGTCAAAGAACTGTTCAATGGTCTTGGTGTAAATCAGGCCTTTTTCCCGCAGGCGTTTATAGATGCTTTTACTTAATTCATGGTTTTCAGGACCATCGGTGGAATGCCAGTTGTCGAACTTGATCAGAAAGCCGTCCAGATGGGCAGCACGTCCAGCTGCGATGCCAGCAACAAATTCAGCAGGGGATTTTCCCGCTTTTTCTGCAGCAATCATAATGGGGGCGCCATGAACATCATCAGCACCAACAAAGTAAACTTCACGCTGCCTGCCTTCATCTTTCTGCATCCGTTGGTAACGGACCCAGATATCAGCCTGGATATATTCCATGATATGACCAATATGGAAAGGGGCATTCGCATAAGGCAGTGCGGTTGTGACAAACAGCTTTCTTGACATAGATTAGGTTGCGTTGATCAATAAAAAGGGGATTCTGATTTTACTGTTTCCAAAAGGCGAACGGAAATTGCCCACAGAGCAGTGTGCTTCTGCGGGCGTGGTCTATGGTGTTGTTGTTACAGTTTCAATGATTTAGTCCATCTAGCAAGTTCTGTTGCGGTCGGTCCACCATTCAGAAGCTGCCCTGTAACAATCTTGGCAGAAGGGGGAAGACTCGATTTCAGGATATCAACCGTCCTACCCAAGCCACTGCCTCCAGATGTTGCAAACAAAACGACTGTCTTGCCAGAAAAGTCATAGGTTTCCAGGAAGGTCTGGATGATACGGGGTGCAATGTACCACCAGATGGGGAAACCAAGGTAGATGACATCATAGTCATTGATGTTGGCGTCTTTGGCAGCCAGGGCAGGACGGGCAGAAGTGTCTTTCTGCTCAATGGTTGCCCGGGTTGTCTGGTCCAACCAGTTCAGGTCGTTGTCAGAATAGGCTTTTTCCGGTTTGATTTCATAGAGGTCGGCGCCTATCGTTTCAGCAAGCCTACCTGATACAAGGCGTGTGACGCCGGTTGCACTGAAATATGCTACCAGTTTTCTGCTCATTGGAAACCTCCTAAGGATAATTTACCTGCTAAGGATAATCTACTTGAGTAATATTGCATGACAATAGGACAATGTCAAACAGTCTTGCAGACAATGGTATGCTGGAATGCGATAAACTTGGCACAATCTATATCAGTCAATGGAAGGAAGTCCCATGGCAATCACAAATGAACATGTCCTTGATGCCATCAGTGGCGTCATTGACCCCAATCTGAATACTGATTATGTCTCAGCGGATGCCGTCAAGGATATCAGTATCCAGGGGGTAGATGTCTCACTGACCATTGAACTGGGTTATCCTGCAAAAAGCCTGCATGATGAAATCGCCCGGAAAGTCAGGAATGCCGTTGCAACCATTGGTGGTGTCGGCAATATCATCATCCAGGTGACGACCAATATCATTGCCCATGCATTCCAGACAGGGCCTAGGGCTGTCAAGGGTATCAAGAACATCATCGCCATTTCATCCGGCAAAGGTGGGGTTGGTAAATCCACTGCTACTGCCAACCTTGCCCTTGCATTGGCATCAGAAGGGGCAAGGGTTGGCGTGTTGGATGCGGATATTTATGGACCGTCCCAGCCGACTATTATGGGGGTATCCGAGTTGCCGGTATCTTCTGATGGCAAGCGGGTTGATCCTATTGAACAGTATGGGCTCCAGATCATGTCTATTGGGTTCATGATGGATGATGTCCAGCCATTGGCTTGGCGTGCCCCGATGGTGACGCAGGCATTGATGCAGCTGCTGGAACAGACTGCTTGGAAAGGCTTGGATTATCTGTTGATCGATATGCCACCTGGAACTGGGGATGTCCAGTTGACTTTGTCCCAAAAAGTGCCCCTTACCGGAGCGGTTGTGGTGACTACCCCGCAGGAAATCGCTGTCTTGGATGCCCGGAAGGGGTTGATGATGTTCCAGAAAATGCATGTTGATGTATTGGGCATCATCGAGAATATGAGCGCATGGGTCTGTCCATGCTGTGGAGAGATTACCCATATCTTTGGGCAGGATGGCGGTAAACGGATGAGTGAGGCATATGGGGTCCCTTCGCTGGGACAGATTCCAATCAATGCAGTCATGTGCGCCCAGACTGATGGTGGAGTGCCTGCAGTTGCAGCAGACCCAGAAGGGTTGATGGCACGTATCTTCAGGGATATTGCACATCGCCTGACAGGGCTCATTGCCCAAAAGCCTAAAGACAGGACAGGCATCTTCCCGCCTATCAAGGTTGTCAGTTCCTGATAGGGTTGCATTGCCTTATTGGCCAAGGAAGGGCTTGGGGAAAAAGCAGATGGTTATTTCTGCTTCTTCGGAGTTACCTGCATGATGTCTTCAACTGAATAGATGCGGCCAGTATCAGTGGCATCATATCCACCAAGCTGGTTGATTTCCAGACTGAACTGACGGCTGCCCATGATGGCCAGGATTTCGCGCATCGTTGGATTCTGGAGCATGTCTTTGGGAATGGCAAAGAAATACCGTTCCTTGACCAAAGGGATGAAATCCAATCCGAAACGCCGGGCAGCTGTTTCAACGCCAAATCCGACATCGGCCATATTGCTGGCAATATAGGCGGCAACTGCGGCATGGGTGAATTCGGTGGTTTCGAAGCCGTTGATTTTGGAAGAATCAATGCCGTGCTTTGCAAGCAGGGATTCAAAAAGCTGCCGGGTGCTGGAACCACTCTGGCGGTTCACAAAACGGACATTGTTCTTGGTCAGGTCACGGAAAGAGAGGATCCGTTTGGGATTGCCCCGAGCAATCAACAATCCTTGTTCCAGGTTTGCCAGATGGATCAGCAGATGGGAATCATTTGAAAGGTACCGTAAGTACGGCTTGAGGGTTTCTTCATTTTCAATGATTACCGGTAGATGGAAACCGGCAATCTCACAGTCTCCCTGGGCAAGGGAGGCCAAAGATTCCATGCTGTTCTGGTACCGAAGGTTGACCGACAGTTCTTGGCGGATGATGTTTTCCATCAGCGTTGAGACAGCAAAGCCATGGCTGGCACAGAGACGGAGGGACTGTAGATAGGTATAGACGCTCTTCGCCAGTTCAATCTCCAGTTCAGATGAAAGGGATTCAAGGATGGCTGAAAGTCTTGCCGAAATACGTTTGTCTGCCCACAGCAAAGTGCTTGCGAACCGCGTCAGTGTTGTACCGCGTCCCCTGTTTTTTTCCAATAATGGGGTGCCGAAAACCGATTCTGCTTCACGCAGGAGTCCCCATGCATGCCGGTAGGACAGTTTCATCTCTTTTGCCGCCTGCAGGATTGTCCCGGCATTCTGGATGGAATCCAACAGCTTCAGCAATATGGCGGTATCAATTGCCTGTTTCCTGTCATGTGAAATCCGCCAGTGCGGTTCAATGGAAACTTTATACATATGGAACCTATTTTCTGTGGTTTTTTTGCTTTTTGAAAAGGAAACCGGAAGATTCGGCCAGTTTTTTGCAAAAAACACATTGAGAATAGGATGATAATAGTCTATCCTGCTTGGATGCGTCTATGTGTGCGAGAAATAAGCATAGAAAGCTAAGGCAGATTTATTTGAAATCGTTGTTTTTTAGGGTGTAAGGAGTCCTACGAATGGCATCAAAACTTGATAAGGCGTATACCGTTGCCGGCGAAGGATACAATCGCTGGCTGGTTCCTACGTCTGCCCTGATGATCCATCTGTGCGTTGGTATGGGCTACGGTATGTCGGTGTTCTGGCTGCCAATGTCCAAGGCCATCGGTGTGGCTGAAGGGCTGGGTAAATCTAAGGCATGTCCTGCGGACATGAGTTGGTTCAGTGTTCTGTTTACCACAGAATGTGACTGGAAAGTCGTCCTGTGTTCTGTTGTGTTCTCTATCCTTTTCCTGATGCTGGGTACCACCACAGCAATCTTCGGTAATTGGCTTGAACACGCTGGTCCACGTCGTTGCGGTCTGTATTCCTGCATCTGCTTCTGCTCCTTCTTCTTCCTGATGGCTATCTCTATGGTTATCCATCAGCTGTGGCTGGCATGGGCTGCTTCGGTCATCGGTGGTATCGGGCTGGGGCTTGGTTACATCACGCCGGTTTCCACCCTGATCCGTTGGTTCCCTGACCGTGTCGGTATGGCGACCGGTATGGCTGTTGCAGGTTTCGGTGGCGGTGCAATGTGTGGTTCTCCTTTCGCTCAGCAGCTGATGGCATGGTTCGGTACTTCCACTTCTACCGGTCTGTGGCAGACTTTCGCCTGCTTGGGTATAATTTACACCGTCTTCATGCTGGCTGGCTGTTTCACTATCCGTGTCCCACCTCCGGGCTACAAGCCAGCAGGTTGGGAACCTGATCCTAACAAGAATGTTTCCAGTGCCTTCAACGTTACCACTGCAAGCGCAGTCCGCACCCCTCAGTTCTGGTGCTGCTGGTGCATGCTGTTCCTGAACATCGCTGCTGGTATCGGTGTCCTGGCTATGGCATCCCCTCTGCTGCAGGAAGTGTTCGCAGGTGACCTGATCCATCTGCCAGGCGTCAAGTTCGATGACCTGACCGATGCACAGAAAGGTCAGGTTGCGATGATTGCAGCCGGTTTTGCTGGCCTGCTGTCCCTGTTCAACATTCTGGGCCGTTTCGTTTGGGCATCCCTGTCTGATAAGATTGGCCGCCGTTGGGTTTACTACATCTTTGCAGCAGGCGGTGCAGCGCTGTATGCATCCCTGCCATCCCTGGCTGCTTCCCTGAACCTGCTGCTGTTCCTGGCATGTACCTGCGTCTGCGTCTCCTTCTACGGTGGCGGTTATGCAGTTATCCCGGCTTACCTGAACGACCTGTATGGTCAGCAGTTCGTTGGTGCAATCCACGGCCGTGTCCTGACCGCTTGGTCTGCTGCAGGTCTGCTGTCTCCTCTGTTCATTAACGTCCTGCGTGAAATGCAGCTGAACGCTGGTGTTGCAAAGGCAGCGGCTTACTCCATGACCCTGTACTGTATGGCTGGTCTGCTGGTTCTGGAAATCGTGTTCATCACACTGATTCGTCCAGTCAATCCGAAGTGGCATATGACCCCAGAAGAATTCGCTGCTGAAAAGGCAATCCTGGAAGACAAGCTGAAAGCTGCTATGTCCGAAGGTGTTGTCAAAGGCAAGGAAGAAGTTGGTATGGGTATGTTCATCCTCCGCTGGGTATTTGTCGGTATCCCACTGGCATATGGCGTTGCGATGACAGCTATCCAGACGGCTAAGATGTTCATCTGACAGGATGTCTTAAGTCCTCTAAGTACAGTTTTAGAACACCCGGACTGTCGAGAAATCCCCATGGCTTCGGTCATGGGGATTTTTTATCTTATGTTCTTCCTGACATCAATGGGGGATAAGGAAATGGTTGATATTGGAAAGTGTGGTTTATCCTGGAAGGCACAATCTTCAGCCTGATTCTGGAAATACAAGACCAGTTCACAACCATCTTGGTCAGTATCCAGTAAATTCCGTGCCCAATCCCTGATTGCATGATTTGCATTGATGACAGTCAGTATCAAAACAGGTCAAGTATTTCCTGGGTTAAACGGGTAGGTTGTACTCGAAGTAAGGATTAAGGTACTGGTTCAGGCAACGTGGCAGCCTTCAAACAACAGTGCTGTCTTGTGAAAACAAGGCTAAGCGGATATGCAGTTCTTGGTGTCTGGTCCGGTTGTTTCCTTTTGCCAAACTGTTATGTTCGGGATATCTGGTGGGGTTGTGGCAGGGCTGTGTTATGGCGGATTATTCACCAGGACCTGCAACACGTTTCTTTTGGATCAATGGGGAATTCTGCCCCCGTCGGTAATCGTTCAGGATGCTGTTGATGTTGTTCAGTACAGCACGGGAATCTTGGGCAATTTTTTCCAGATGCTCAATATCATCAGATGCCGTCCGCTTGGAAATTTCTTCATCGACCAATACAGAGACCTTTTTTACATCCACTGCCAGTTGATGGAGTGTTTTCACGACTTCATGTCCCTCATGAAGTTTTTCAGGAGCATCAAGGGAAGCGGCATAGATGTGCCATGGTGCTTCCGCCCAGCTTTTTGAGCGTTGGCTTAAATCATGGATGGTGGAAAAAACCAGTCTGTTATGCCTGCCGTCCAGTAGGGTTGCCAAGCTTTGGGTGACCATCTGCACTTCGCGGATGATTTGCAGTCCCCGGGTCTGGACGGCATGATAGGTGCCTTTGGTCATAGGAATATAGGCAGGTGTTTCTTCAGAAGTCACCAGTTTCTTTGGGGTTGTCCCTTCATCAGAAAGGTCAATTGAGGAGATGCCGGTGACAGGTTGGTAGGCAATGGTGGCGATGGTGCTTTTGGTGATTGGCGCATCTTTCTTGAGTTCCAGGTCAATGGCGATATAACCTGGGGCATCTTTACTGAATCCCAGTCCAGTGACGCGCCCAACATCGATTCCGTTGAATTTGACTTTACCGCCCTTGTTCAGACTGCCGACAGAGTGTTCTGTGATGATCCGGTAAGGGACATATTCTGACTTGTCATGGCCAAGGAAAAACAGGATGCAGACAATGGTGGTCCCCAGGATTGCTGTGAACAGCAGTGTGACAAAGGCATAGGATTTATTTTCCACAGTAGGTTCCTTGCATCATGACCCGTTTCCCAGAAGGGTGTTCCTGTCTGTTGCCATCAGGCAGGATAGGACGGTCAGGAAATACAGCTGACAGGATAGCATAGTCGTTCCAATGGTGCTTGCAGATATTCAGCAAACCCAGCCACTGAGGTAAAATTATATTTTCTGTTTTTTGACCATCCGATAGAATCCAACATGACTGTATGAACCCGATTTGCACCAAGCCCAACAGGTTTCCTGCATCTGGGCGGTGCACGTACCGCACTTTATTCCTGGGCATATGCCCGTCACCATAAAGGTACTTTTGTCCTGCGTATAGAGGACACTGATGTTGAACGTTCTACTGATGAGGCGGTCCAGGCAATCATTGATGGGATGCAGTGGCTTGGCCTGCATCATGATGAGGGGCCATTCTATCAGATGAAACGTATGGACCGTTACCGTGAGGTCATTGCCCAGATGCTCAAGGATGGGACGGCTTATTACTGTTACTGTTCACCAGAAGAATTGGAAGCGATGCGTGAACGCCAGAAAGCCGCAGGGGAAATCCCCCGTTATGATGGAACCTGGCGTCCTGAGCCTGGCAAAGTCCTGCCACCGGTTCCTGAAGGTGTCAAACCAGTTGTCCGTTTCCGGAATCCACAGGATGGTGTTGTGACCTGGCATGATAGGGTCAAGGGGGATGTCACTATTGCCAACAGCCAGCTGGATGATTTGATTATTGCCCGTTCAGATGGTACGCCGACCTACAATTTCTGCGTGGTCATTGATGACTGGGATATGGGGATTACCCATGTCATTCGTGGAGATGACCATGTCAATAATACTCCCCGCCAGATCAATATGCTCAAGGCCTTGAATGCGCCGGTTCCTGAATATGCGCATTTGCCGATGATTCTGGGTGATGACGGTGAGAAACTGTCAAAACGTCATGGTGCGGTCTCTGTCATGGAGTATCCATTGGCAGGCTATCTGCCAGAAGCGATGCTGAATTATCTGGCACGGTTGGGGTGGAGCCATGGGGATGATGAAATCTTCTCGATGGAACAGTTCTGTGAATGGTTTGATTTTGACCATCTGTCATCGTCTGCTGCACAGTTCAATACGGAAAAGCTTCGATGGCTGAACAACCACTATATCCGCGAAGCAGACAATGCCCGTTTGGAAGCATTGGTCCGTCCACAGTTGGAAAAACTGGGCGTTGACCTCAGTTCTGGTCCAGACCTGCAGGCAGTCATCGGTTTGATGAAGGACCGTGCATCGACAGTCAATGAACTGGCGCAGTCCTGCCTGATTTTCTATGGTACACCGCAACCGGACCCTGAAGTGCTTAAATTACACCTGACTGATGCTTCCCGTGAAGCATTGAAGGAATATGCGGCAAATATTGAAACCATTGACTGGAACCGTGATGCACTCAAGGCGATGATGAAAGGTATCCTGAAACAGCGCAAGATGAAGATGCCGCAAGTAGCGATGCCTCTGCGCCTGTTGCTGACAGGGGAACTGCATACCCCGTCTATTGATGCTGTGGTCTGTCTTTTTGGCCGTGAAACGGTGCTTTCCCGGTTGAAAGGGCTGTAGCGCGTATCGCCCTTCGATGACAGCTGATAAAGCCCTGTTGGCAAGATTGCCCAGGGCTTTGCTGTTTCTGGCTGTATTGGGTAGGGCAGGGATGGCTTCTGTCGTTGGTATCATACGGCAGTTATGAGGATTTTTCTGATTTATTTCTTGCAGAGGGTTCAGGTAGGCTGTTATAATCTACCTTCTTCGCAAGGGGGTATAGCTCAGATGGGAGAGCGCTTGCATGGCATGCAAGAGGTCAGCGGTTCGATCCCGCTTACCTCCACCAGAAGACTGAAATTGTGTCCCCATCGTCTAGAGGCCTAGGACACCACCCTTTCACGGTGGGAACAGCGGTTCGAATCCGCTTGGGGATGCCATGATCTGCTGAGACGATCCCCTTGGGGATTTTTTTTTGTCCATCGGTTCTTGATTCCCTGTTTTGGGATAGGGTGGATTCTTTTTGACGATGACAGAAATGCCGGATATTTCCAGACAACAACCAAAGCTCAGTGCTGACGGTAAGCGGATGACAGCTTTGGCAATGGAGATGTTCTACGCTTCCAGTTTTACAGAAAGCGAATATGCAAGGCTCCGTTTGCAGGAGCTGGCATCCTCCCTGATTAAACGTGGCCATCAATCAGTCCTCAGCCAGGCCGGGGAGTATCTGTTCAATACGGATATGGAGGCGTACAACTGCCTTCTGGAAGTCATAGAATCTTACTGTGAGTCTGCGGTTATTGTAGAAAGGCAGCAGCGTTACCAGTTCCTGCTGGTGGCAATCCCTGTCTTGGCATGGACCCGCTATACCATTCCTTCCGGTGAATTGGATGCGACGGTCTATCAGGCACTTCATGAAGCATTCCGCCAGACCCTGTTGGCAGAGGATGTCCAGATGAGCCTGTCTCCTGTACTTTATGCGGTTGACCGCATGCCGATGGAACCCGTTGAAGTTTACCGGGCTTCCCAGCAGTTTCTTGAATCCATCAAGTCAGGGAATCCCTGTGTCTTGCCTGCCAAGCAGGAGACGGTTCCTTTCATGGCAGATGGGCGTTATCTGCTGGCAGGTGTGATGGCGGCTGAGGGCAGCCCTATCTTTTGCTGGCAGGCAGTTCCTGACCCAGCTGATATGGAAGCCCAGAAAAACAGGGCATTGCAATTGTGGCAACAGGCTGCCTTGCCATGGATAAAGCAGGTGTTGCCGGGATGCCATCTTGAGTTTCTGTTACCTGGAGGATTTTTCAACACCTGTCGGAAAACCGACCAGGAAATCCGTTCAGCAACTGTCCGTGCAGCAGTCCAGTATCTTGAGAATGCTTTGAATATCCCTGCGCAGGCATTAGGGGCTGTCATCGGCGGCTTTGGCAAAGACAGCAGTGGCAGTCAGGTAGAGGAATACCGTATCAGCTTCTACCATCCAAAGGACAGGAAGATTGTTTATGGTATTGTCTGGCCAATCTACGGGGTTGAGGAAATCGAGGGCATGAGTATGCCGGTGCTGCTGGAAAAACATCCTGGTTCGACAAAAGCAAAGGCTGGTTCACAGTTACTGGCAATTTTCAGACTGCTCCGTGAATTGGGTGTCCAGTTTGAGAAGACACCGGTTGACCGTTTCATTACGGAATATTGCGATGATTGCGGTGCCCCGCTTTTTGCTGATACCAAAGGGGAACTTGTCCACGCTGAAATGCCGGAAGATATCCAGAAAGATATCAAACTGCATTGATGATGGGCATGGTTATCCTGCTTGCCAGAGGCCTGATTTGCCCCCCTTTTTTTCCAATAGCCGGACATCAGAAATGACCATGCCACGGTCAATGGCCTTCAGCATGTCATAAATAGCCAATAGACCAATCTGTACTGCTGTCAGGGCCTCCATCTCAACCCCGGTCTTTCCGATGGTTTCTGCCTGTACACGGCATTCAATACAGTTGTTTCCCGGGATGAAATCCACCGATACATGGGTCAATGGTACAGGGTGGCACAAGGGGATGATGTCTGCGGTTTTTTTGGAAGCCATTATGGCTGCAATCCTTGCAACGCCCAAGACATCACCTTTATCTGCTTTGCCGTTCATGATGACAGCCAATGTTTCTGGTTGCATATGGATGGTTCCAGAAGCCGTGGCAATACGGTGGGAGTCCTGTTTGCCGGCAACATCCACCATATGTGCCTGACCGGATTCATCGAAATGCGACAGTGTTGGGATAGCAGTGGCAGCTGAATTGTAAGCAGACATAAATAAGGCATGGAAAAAGATGATAAAGCGGTATCATAACACCATGAGGGAAAACATCATGCCATTCCAGGACAAGACATCATCATCCAGACTGCTTGCTTCTTTCAGGCGGATGGTGTTGCCATTGCTTGCTGTGTTCTGTATGCAGTTCCCTGTGTATGCCTATGCACAGGCGAATCCAGTACCAAGTATCGGAGATGATGCCCGTACAGCCTTGACGCCAATCCAGGAATACAAATTAGGCAGATACATCATGATCCAGATTGAACAGGATCCTGCTTATGTCAAGGATGATGTCCTGAACGAGTACCTGTTTGTCTTGGGAAATAAACTCATTGCAGCCGATCCGACCATCCGTGGGGAACTTGTCAATGATTTTACCTTTTTCGGCATCAAGGACCGGACACTCAATGCCTTTGCATTGCCAGGAGGGTTTATCGGTGTCCATACCGGGTTGATTCTGGCAACGGAGACGGAATCTGAACTGGCATCTGTCCTTTCCCATGAAATAGGGCATGTCTCCCAGCGGCATATTGCCCGGATGATGGCTTCTTCGCAGAAAGATATCCTGATTCCTATTGCTTCTGCGGCATTGGGCCTGTTGGCAGCAGCTGCCGGCGGAGGGACAGATGCTGCATTGGGTACCCTGCTGGCAGGGCAGGGGCTCGCTATTCAGAAGCAGATCAATTTCACGCGGGATGCAGAAAAGGAGGCTGACCGGGTTGGTTTCCAGATTCTCAAACGGGCAGGGTTCGATGTCAACGATATGGCGGCATTTTTCCAGAAAATGCAGCATGCAACCCGCCTCTACCATGATGCACCATCGCAGTATCTGCGTACCCATCCATTGACTTCGGACCGTATTGCTGACGCAGAGGCCCGCGCATTGCATGAACCTTACCGGCAGCATGCTGACAGTGCTGATTTCCAGCTTATCCGTGCCAAGGCACGTGTCATCCAAAGGGATATGACAGGTGGCCTTTATGAAGCTGAGAAGTTTTTTGCTGAACAGGTCAAGAAGGGTACCCGTTACCAAGTTGCAGCTGGCTACTATGGGTTGGCATTGATTGCCTTGCAGCGTAAGGATCCAATACTTGCCCAGCTCCGCTTGAATGAAGCCAGGAAGATTTTCAGTGATACAGTCAACCGGCAGAGCATCGCACTGAATGTCCTGGCCGTACAGATTGCGATGGAAAAAGGAAAACCTGGTGACGCCTTCAAGATCACCCGGGATGCCATCGACCATTTCCCGTCGTCCCGTGCGATGTCGAACCTTCATATTGAAGCTCTGAGCAAAGGCCATCGGTATGATGAATGCCTCCGTTTTCTGCGCAAGATGAAACAACGTTATCCTGAAGATGCATCATTACGGAAGAAGACGGCAGAAATCTATGCAGGAATGGGTAAGAAGGGATTGATGCATCTTTCAATGGCAGAGTATTACCATTTGTTGCAGGCCAACGAGATGGCGCTTGAACAGCTGAATCTGGCTCGGCGTGAGAAAGATACCACTTTCTATGAACATTCATTGATCGATGTCTATGAGCGGGAGTGGAAGGCGGAAATCAAAGAAGCAAAAAAGTAAGTTCCAATCAAGGGAAATACTTTGTTGACAGTACAAAAAACAATGGCATCACCCATAAAGGCAATGCCATTGCAATCTAGACGCTGTCAGGGAAAAATCAGTCGCCTTTCTGAGCGATTACTCCATCAGTATTCAATCCCATGACATGGGAGAAACCACCATCAACATAAGTGATTTCACCGGTGATGCCAGAAGCCAGGTCAGACAGCAGGAAAGCCGCTGCATTGCCGATTTCTTCAATCGTGACGTTCCGGCGAAGCGGTGCATTCTTGGCGACAAAATTCAACAGGATATTGAAGTCTTTGATACCACTTGCGGCAACAGTCTTGACTGGACCTGCAGAAATTGCATTGACGCGGACCCCATTCTTGCCGAGGGATTCTGCCATATAACGGACTGTGGCTTCCAAGGATGCCTTGGCAAGTCCCATGGTGTTGTAGTAAGGGATTGCACGGCTGGAACCCAGGTAAGTCAGGGCAAGGCAGGAAGCACCCGGCTGCAGCAAAGGACGCGCTGCCTTTACCAATGCTGGGTAGCTGTATGCTGAGATGTCATGGGCAATCCTGAAATTTTCGCGGGACAGACCGTCGAAGAAATCACCGGCAATTGCTTCGCGTGGGGCAAAGCCGATGGAATGGACCAGACCATCCAAGCGTCCCCATTCTTTGGTGATTTCAGAGAAGACATGCTCAATATGTTCATCCTTACTGACATCGCATTCATAGACCATGCTGCTGCCCAGCTCTTTTGCAAAAGCAGTGATACGGTCTTTGAAGCGTTCACCAACATAAGTAAAAGCCAGTTCCGCACCTTCGCGATGGCATGCTTCAGCAATGCCCAATGCGATGGAGCGGTTGGACAGAAGTCCTGTAATCAGAATCTTTTTACCTTCAAGAAAAGCCATACATGACTCCAAATAAAAAAAGGTTGTTCTTATATTATCTGCAAGCCGTCAGAAAGACAGGGCAATCCCGCTCCAACGGAAAAGTTGGCTTTTTGTCGGAAAGCCATACCAAATCCGGGAAATTTTACACCCAAATACTGGAAAAACCGCTAATAAATAAACGTTTTGTTACCTTTTTTTGTTTTTTGCCACAGCCTTTTTGGCAGAATCCTTGACAGATTTGGGGTTTTTGGCAAGTGTGGCAGTATTTTTCTTGCTGTCTTTTGCATACATCACTGTTTTTACAGCGGATTCCTTGCCATGTCCCTTTCCTCTTGCCGCTGACTGCCTATCGGCTGCTGCTTTTTTCCCATGTTCCTGTCTGACCGTTTGCTTCGGAGTTCCTTTTTTCGCTGACTGGCTGTCTTTTACATCACGGGCCTGCAGTGTGGTTTTTATGCGGTCTGGTTTCCGTTCATGACGGCTGTCAACAGTCCGTTTATCTTTCAGGCTGTTTTTGGATGACGGGCGTGTTTCGGTTTTCCTGCTGTTGTCCCTGCCTTTGCTGGTGATGAAGACATCGGATTTTTTCGTTGCTGCAAATGAGGAACTGCCTTTGGAGGGCGATGATGCAGAAGATGTCCAGATATTGTGTTTCGGTGTCAGGTCATACTTCGGTTTTTCTGTCAGCGTTTCCGATGGTTTCAAACGTGGTGCAGGAGACATTTCGACCGCATCATCCACATTCTGGGGTTCTTCTGAAGGCGTTGGCTTGAAGTCAGAAGTATAGGCAATATAAGCATTGTCCAAGACACCTGGAGCGATGTCCCTGTTGAAGCTTGCCGTTCTTGGGACCAGGATAGTCGAGCCAAATTTCAGGGCTTTCCGGTAAGGGATGTTGTTCGCCTGACGGATGGCTTCCGGTGATACATTGAGTTTCTGGGCAATATCCTCAATCCTCTCACGGGCGCTGGTTACTTGGTATGACGTCCAGGAAGACAATGGGCGGGACCAGCTCAGCAGATTGCGCTGGAAACGCTGTGCCTTGTCTTTGGGCAACAGGATATGGACGGAATTGCCGCCAGGAATGACATAACGGTATTGGGGGTTCAGTGCCTTGAATTCATCCAGTGGCATTTCGGACAGTTTGGCGGCAACTGCCACATCAATATCCTTGGTTTTCCCGATTTTTACAAAATAAGGTTGGTTTTCGATGTTCGGCAGATGGATACCATACATATGGGGATGGGCAACCAGGTTTTTGACTGCCAACAGTTTTGGGACGTAATTCCGGGTTTCTGCCGGCATATACGGGAAAATGCCGTTGAATGAAATGTCACGGCCTGCTGCTTCTGCTTTCCGTGTAGCACGCATCACATTGCCTTCCCCCCAGTTGTAGGAAGCCAGTGCCAGATGCCAGTCACCGAACATGTCATAAAGGCGTTGCAGGTAAGTCAATGCTGCATCGGTTGAAGCGATGATGTCCCGCCGTTTGTCTTGGAACGTATTCTGGGAAAGGCTGTACTGTCTGCCCGTGCTTGGGATGAACTGCCAGAGGCCTTCTGCTTTTGCAGGAGAATGGGCGTGAGGATTGAAGGAAGATTCAATAAAAGGCAGCAAAGCCAGTTCTGTTGGCATGTTCCGTCGTTCACATTCCTGGACAATATGGAAAAGGTACCGCTCTGCCCGTTTGGTTGTCCGCTGGAAATATTCCCCCCGTTTTGCATAATATTTCTCATGGCTGTAAACCAGTTGGTTGTCGAGCGGCTGGATACCGAATCCCGAACGGATACGTCCCCAGACATCAACAGCGCTGACGGAAAGGATTTCCGTCAAAGGGTCATTCTGGATGGTTGCCTGCCCGGAACTGGCATAAGTGTTTTTATGGTATGTGCCAAAATCTGTATACCAGCTGTATTTTGGCAATGAAATGTCACGGGCCTGCAGTGATGGTGCCAATACTGACAGACAGCCTGCGCAGACCACTGCAAACAGTTTTCGAAAAAAAGCCATTATTTAATCCTGTCCAACATTGTCCAGCTGGAACAATGCCACTACAGGAACACTGCTATGTTCCTGTAAAAATCCTTGTTTTGCTTATTGCTTGAGCTGAACGGACTGGTCTGGAAAACGCAAGGTCTGTACACCTTGTCCAGTGCCCAACAGGCAGATATTGGCTCCCTGACGTGCAAACAGCCCAACAGTGACAACACCTGCCAGTTGATTGATTTCAGCTTCCATTGTGCGGGGATCCTCGATGACCAATCCCGCAATATCCAAAATATAGTTGCCGTTATCCGTTAAAAAAGGTTGACCATCACGCATACGGATGGCAGGGGTTCCACCATACATTATCGCAAGCTTGCGGCTAAGCGGTTTCCATGCCATAGGAATCACTTCGACAGGCAGGGGAAAACTGCCAAGCCGGGTCACCAGTTTTGAAGCGTCAGCGATACAGATGAAGCGTTCAGCAGCAGCTGCAATAATCTTCTCCCGGGTCAGTGCACCGCCGCCCCCCTTGATCATGGCACCTGAATGGGTGATTTCATCGGCTCCGTCAATATAAACGGGCAAAAGTGCATCAACCTCATTCAAGTCAAATACCCGGATACCATGTGATGCAAGCCGTTCCGCAGTCGCTTTTGAAGACGCAATAGCTCCCGTAATCCTGTTTTTGATTTTTGCCAGCTCATCGATAAAGAAATTGGCAGTGGAACCTGTTCCAACGCCAATCACTTTTCCCTCAGGGACATACTGGATTGCCGCACGGGCAGCAGAAAGTTTCAGGGTATCTTGAGACATGTCTTTTTGTGTGGAGAACCGGATAAGGGCAAAGTCTGTATTTTAACTGAATTTGACAATAAATCGAACCAATATACTGATTTATATTGTGAAAAATGGCAACATTCTGGAAGCGTAACAGAGCATGGCAGTCTGGTTGCCTTACATCAAGGCAATCCTACAAGGGTAGGAAGCGTTTTTTATGAGTGGGCACCTATGTCAAGTTATCTGTTTGAAAAACGGGCAGAAAATGGCAGAAGGAAGGCTGTAAAAAGGATTGAAGGCGACAGAACAGCTTTGAAATGGTTAAAATTGACGATATGGTGGAAGATACCGATATAATTAGCCAAAAATCAATCGAAGAATCTGCTTTTTATTGAGGCAGCCTATTATGAAAAATACAGCTTTCTTTGCTGCTACTGACCTGCCTGCCGGTACCTGTGCCTGTGGACCTATCATCATGCCGCCGGAATTGGCTCCTGTGGAATGCGAGTATCCTGTCATTCAGGCGGCACCTGCTGCACAAGCGAAGGTTGAGGTTGAAGAATTCCAGGAATATATGTCAGCTGGCTGTACAGCTACTGTACCGGCTGGTGCCCGGAAGATGTATCTCGTCATGGCAGCAATCTCTACGGCAGTGGGGGCACTTATCGCCTATGCCATCATGAATTTTACCTGATGGATTGACTGGTGTTCCTTTTTCTTGGTTGGCATTTCCAACTAGATGTCTTCCTATGCCGTTTGATACGGGCTTTTGGGCATTCTGTCAGTTGCTCCCTATAATTTCTTCTCCCCCTTTTTACCACTATCTTGATGGAATGCAGGCCTATCCAGATAGGTGGTTAGTATTTTCGGTCCTCAATCTGTTTTTGAGGTTGTTTTTGGTATAGTGCCGGAGGGCGTCGATGTAATGGTGGGCGAAACGGCTGGGTACAACCTTGTTATGGGTGATATAGCCGATTTCCATATAGTCATCGACTTCCAATGGGATGGCGATAATCTGATTGCCGTTGAATTCGGTATTGAGGATACCACTGCAGATGGTATAGCCATTCAGCCCGATGAGCAGGTTGAATAGGGTTGCCCGGTCCCTGACTTGGATGTTCTTGCTGCATTCAAGGGTACTGAGGATTTCTTCTGAAAAATAGAATGCATTATGTTCCCCCTGTTCGTAGGATAGTCGGGGATAAGGGGCTAGGTCTTCAAGGGAAACCGTTGCCTGCTTTGCAAGAGGATTACCAGTACCGACAAAAACATGCGGTGAGGCAATAAAAAGGGGGGTGAACGAAAGGTCGTTGTCTTTGATGGTTTTCTTCAGCACCGTCTGGTTGAAAGGGTTGAGATACAGGACACCGACTTCGCTGCGTAGTTTTGCGACATCTTCGATGATTTCATAGGTCTGGGTTTCCCGGATACGGAAATCATATTCATCCCCCCCCAGTACTTTCAATAAATCGACGAATGCTTCAATTGCAAAGGAATAATGTTGGGTTGAAACGCAGAATTGATGTTTGCCTGCTGCTTTGCCATGGTATTTCTCATGGATGAGGTTGGTCTGCTCAATGACCTGGCGGGCATAGCCGAGGAATTCTTCGCCTTCAGGCGTGAGGGTAATCCCTTTGTTGGTGCGGTTGAAGATAGTGATACCTATTTCCCTTTCAAGTTCCTTGATGGAAGCAGTCAGGCTGGGCTGGGAAATATAAAGTGTTTTTGCAGCTTCACTGATGGTGCCTTTGGCAGCAACGGTGATGATGTATCTCAACTGTTGCAGTGTCATCTGGTTTCTCCCGTTTATATCCAGTCAATAAAGCCTGTCCAAGCATCTATTTTACAGATTGTCTTTGCCAATGGCAGAAGGGGAATCCGTTGGATGGCAGAGTCCAGCCAACCAACGGAAAACATCGGTCTATCAGGCAAGAGATGCACGGATGTTTTTGGCCGCTTCAACAAGATGGGTCAGGCTGGCAACCGTTTCTTTTTCACCACGGGTCTTCAGACCACAGTCAGGATTGATCCACAGCTGTTGTTTCGGGATACGTTTCAGCATTTCCTGGATGGCGTGCTCGATTTCTGCGGTATCAGGGATACGCGGGGAATGGATGTCATAGACACCAGGTCCTGTTTCTGTTTCAAAATGGTTTACCTTGAGTGAATCCAAGATGGTCAATTTGGAACGGGATGCCTCAAAGGTGATTACATCGGCATCCATTGCGTCAATCTCAGGGATGATTTCTTCGAATTCGCTATAACACATATGAGTGTGGATCTGGGTTTCAGGTTTGACCTTGGCGGAACACAGACGGAATGCCTTGATGGCAAAGTCCAGGTAATCCTTATGCCAGTCAGCCCGGCGCAATGGCAGCTTTTCCCGAAAGGCAGCTTCATCGATTTGAATAATCCGGACACCAGCTTTTTCCAACTCCATGACTTCATCACGGATTGCCAGTCCTATCTGGTTCATCATTTCTTGCACTGAGATGTCTTCGCGTGGGAATGACCAGTTCAGGATAGTGACAGGACCAGTCAGCATCCCTTTGACATCTTTGTCTGTCAGGGAGTTTGCGTAGGCGATGTAATCAGTTGTAATGGATTTTTCCCGTTTGATATCACCAAAGACGATAGGCGGTTTCAATCCTCGGGTACCATAGGACTGGACCCAGGCGTTGTCGGTAAAGACATAGCCAGTCAGGTTTTCTCCAAAGAATTCAACCATATCATTGCGTTCAAACTCGCCATGGACGAGTACATCCAAGCCGATTTTTTCCTGTAGCGCAATGCAGTCCTTGATGAAGGCCTTGGCATTGGTACGGTATTCCGTTTCACTGATTTCACCACGGCGGAATTTTGCTCGGTTGCTTTTTACAGCTGCTGTCTGTGGGAAGGAACCGATAGTGGTGGTTGGCAGTAAAGGTAGTTGCAGCCGCTTGTGTTGGATGCCCTGGCGTTCCTTACGTGGCATTTCACGGTGAAAGTCTGCCTCGTTCAGGGATGCAGTACGGGCACGGACTTCAGCGTCTGTCCGCAGGGTACCCTGATGCAGTTCTTGGTTGGCAATGAAGGCAGGGTCTTTGGTATAGTCAGGCAGGTCAGACAGACGGCAGATTTCCTGCATTTCTTCCAGTTTTTCGTAAGCGAATGCAAAATGGCGTTTGATCCCATTGCTGAGTTTGGTTTCCTGCTTGACCGTATAGGGAACATGAAGCAGGGAACAGGAAGTACTGAGCACTACCTGTGGATTGATAGCTTTTAGGTCTTCAAGAGTTTTTAAGACATCAGCATAGCTGCTCCGCCAGATGTTCTTACCATTGATGAGTCCAGCAAACAGGATTTTATCTGATGGGAAACCATATTTGGCAATCAGACCAGAGGTCTGTTTGCCTTCGACAAAATCAAGTCCAATACCGTCAAACGGCAAGGCGCAGATTTCTCCGTAGCAGTCACGGACGTCTCCGAAATAGGTCTGCAGCAGGACTTTGACATTGCCTTTTTCCGTAAGTATCTGTGTGTAAAGCCGTTTGAAGAAGACGGTATCTGCATCTGTCAGGTCCATAACCAAGTAGGGTTCATCTATCTGGAGCCATTCAACCTGGTTGGTATTGCAGGCTTTTAGGATGTCAATATAGGCATTGACAATATCCTCAGTAAAACCAGCAGCGGTCTTATTGCCGGTGTAACGGGCAAGTTTCAGGAAGGTGAAAGGGCCGACAATGACAGGTTTTGTCTTGATACCAAGATGGGAAGCCTGTCTGAAACCATCCAGAAATGCGTCGGATTTCAGTTTGATCTGCATACCGTCATCCAGTTCAGATACGATGTAATGGTAGTTTGTGTTGAACCATTTTTTCATTGCACAAGCCCTGACGTCGCCGAGACGTCCCTGATATCCTCTTGCCATAGAGAAATAGGTTCCGATGTCATCAAAATGCAGTTCTTCGTAACGTTCTGGAATGGCACTCAGCATGTATGCGGTATCAAGCATACCGTCATAAAGGGAATAGTCGTTGGATGGGATGAACGCATTACCTGCTGCCTGTTGGACTTTCCATTGGCCTGCCCGTAAAACAGCCGCTGTATTGGTCAGGGCATGTCTATCGATTTCATTGCGGAAATATTTTTCCGTAGCCCATTTCAGTTCCCGGTTGAGGCCGATTCGGGGAAACCCGATGATTGAATATTGCATATGTCATTTCCTTCATTGAAACAGAAAAGGCGCACAACCATGCCGTACAGTTGCGGGCTGGACGGCAGGAGTGATGCCTGCCATCTTGTTGAAGATGGCATATCTAAAATGAGTGTCATGACGGTGAATCAGTCTATCTACTATCAGTAAATCTGTAAAATACGAATTTTCAGCTTTTGGTTATAGTTTTAAGCTATGGTGAAAGGATTTGTATTTTGGAAGAGGATTGGGTATCTACCCTGGTAGATTGCTGAATATGGTATCGGGATAAAAAAAGGCCATGCCTATGAAGGCATGGCCGAGAAAAACAAAACTTGAATAGGGAATCCCATTATGTAGAAACAGGAGATTGCTTTCAATAAAAAGTGACAGATTGTTCACTTTTATTGATATATATCAATAAAATAAGAGGGAATATCCTGTTTTCTGGCGGTTTCCGTTGTGAAATGGCAAAAATTGAAGTTTCAGACACCAAGTCCATAGCTTATGGCATCGTCATTGATTTCTTCATGGCATGAGACAAGGATTCCTTTGTCGATGGTCAGGGTCAGGTACCGTTCATAAACAGACGAATAACCGATGCAGATGGCATTCTGCAGTTCGCCTTGCGGCAGGCTGAATGTACCAGAATACCATTCGGCAAAGACACGTCCATCGGCATCAGGGAACACGGTTCTCAAGTCAACAACCTGACCGTTTTCCAACATCCCTTCCAGTTCTGTCAGGAAAAGCCTGTCATCTTCCAGTACCCAAGTACCCACATAACCACGCCATAAGGCAGTATGTGGTACATAGAAATCAGGACGGTTCCCGTGCTTTTCAAACCAGGCTTCCAGTGGCTGCTCATGGGGCAGGTCACAACGTTTGCCCTGATAGGTCAGTTTTTCAGGAACCTGTGGCAGCATCTCAACTCCTTTGAATAGATAAATCCGGTAGCGTTATACCTCAAAAAGCCGGCCAAGACAAAAGCAATTTCGTCAGGCAGGCTGCAATACCGGGATACTTGAAAAAAGACAGATCATTGGCTATTGTGGTTGGAAAGAATCATGGGAGTCGACATGACAAAAATCATCTGTCCAAAATGTGGCAGCAGGCGCATTGCGAAAAACCGATGGGGAAAGCATATCTTCACTGAAAAGCTGTTTGATGCAGTTGAGAAGGGACGCATCCGCATCAAGAAAGGGAAAAAGAAGGAGGGTTCCTTTGAATACTGGTGCCATCAATGCCAGAAGGATTTCGGCAGGAGTACTCCCCGTTATTATTCAGATGCTATTTCCCGTTTCTGCCTTTCTATCGGTGATGTTGCCAATGGTCGGACAACAGTTGAAATCTATCCGGTTGATAAGGTCATCATGGCGGTAATGGACCAATCTGCCCAAGATGTCATCATTCCAAACCGCCCCGCTTTATGGATCAGTGACAAGTTCTGGCATACCTTCACTAAAAAGCTGCTTCAGGACAATCTGTTGCTGGAATGGTCAAGGCGGTATGATGGACCGGATGTTCCGGATGGGAAACAGTGGTCACTCGATGTTGATTTCAGCCTGTCCAGACATATCCGGTGGGTTGGTACCAACCGGTATCCGCCGTACTGGGACACTATGCTGCGACAGTTGATGAAACTTCTGAAAAAATCCCTGTCAGGTGCAGATATCGATAAGGTGACACGGGTCTGGCTGGAACAGTGCCTTTCCTATATTGGAACATGTGTTTCTCCGAAAGACCCGACAGAAGTATCAGATGAAGCTGATGGTCTGGTAGAAGGTGGTAGCCAGCCATAATCAGGGCAGCCTTGATGCTTACAGGAAAACAGCAGATGGACTGCCTTTTTCACAACACTTGACCCATAGGATAGGATGGAGGGGAAGCTGTTTCACAGATGGGCTATCCGGTGATGCTATACTGACGGCCGGAGGTATGCTGAATGCTCAACATCGTTATGAATGCATTGGCGAAAGGTTTTTTCCGGGCATTCATATTTTTCTGTATCTGGTTTTTAGGCTATCTGTTCTGGCGGTTGATGAGTGCCAAGAATGCGGGGGCTGTTCGTCCGTTATGGCTGGATATTGTCATTGCAGCTGGTGTTGCTGGATTGCTTGGTGCCATCAGCGGAGTGCGCTACCATCGTCTGGATATGATTGTCACGCCTGTTATTTTCATCATTGGCGTCTGGATTGCCTGGTCTTGCTGGAAGAAGAGGCGGTCAGCCTTGTCTGACAAAACCGATGTTGCACCACCACAATCTGGCAATGTCCATATTGCCAATCCATTCAAGCAGGATAGGAACTGAATACAGGATTTAAGTGGGAAACCGCCAGATGGAAAACGCACCGGACACAGATTTCTTCCTTCTGTATGAGCAGGCTGAGAACGGCAATCCAGAAGCCCAGTATCAGTTGGGGCTTTGTTTCCTGAATGGTATAGGTATCCATCAGGATATCCGTCTTGCCAAACTCTGGCTGCTTAAGTCCACATCAGCCAATCATCCTGAAGCTGCCCGTAGTTTGCAATGGATAAATGAAGCTGCCTTATTGGATGTCAATCTTGTCAACCAATGGTTGACAGCACAGGCTGCACCGCAAAAAACGCAGCCTCAACCGGTTATACAGACACCTGTCAAGGAAGCAGAGCCTGTTCCGATTCCTGCCCCTGTCCTGGTACCTTTACCAGAACATCTGAAGGTTCCTGACTATACGCCATTGCCCCGTAAAGACTATCCGTCAAGGCCCATGCAACCTGGTGGCATGGCATGTGGCACGCAGTTTCTTATTGACGGGCATCCGGCTGTCAGGGAAGGGCAGTTTGTCGGCTATGTTCCAGAGATTGCCTACACAGAGCCCGTACCACCTTACCATGTCAACGAGGCTCATCCGCAGGCTGGTGGGGCTTCTGTTGGAACGGAATATCTGCTTGTCCCGTCTGCGGCAGATAATGGGATTGAAGACACCATCATCGACCATGAAAAACCCGGTATCCTCGACCGGCTCATCATCGGATTCAAGAATCAGAAATTCCATAAGGCCTGTACCATCTTGGGCGGGATACTGGTTTTTGTAATGGTAATAGGCATCGGTCATTGCATCGGGCGTTTTGACCGTTTTGTCAGTGCTGCCAGTGATGCCAAAAACGTCACTAAAGCCATCCATATCCATTCGTCTAAAGGCGCATCGGTCGGTGTTGATAAGGATGATGTCAACAGTATGGTCAAGGATCTGATGGACAGCAGTTATGGACGTTTTGACAGCAAGCTTGGCTGCTGGTCCTCCCGTAGCGGTGGTACAGAATTCTGTATCAAGGTCAACCGGGTGGATGCCGTCAAGACCAAGGAAGGGGCACGTATCTATGTGTTGGCAACCGGCCGCATGGCGAATGACAGCAATATCGCAGATGGCATTATCGGGATGTTTGTCCTTGAACCGCAGTTCGGCTTCAATTACACCACAGTTGCCAAGAATCCGTTTGTCACTGCAGGCAGTGGCGATGAACCGCCTGAAAACTGGCAGTTTGTCAAGCTTGGCAGGGATGATGTCTGGGGATGGTTGGGGGAAATCGAAAACAACAGCCTTGGCGAGACCGATTCAGGCGTTATCCTGTTTACTGAGGTTGAAGGCAATATCAAGAATATCGGCTATATCCCGACCTCTTTCGAAATGCTTGACCTTGGGCATGTCAATGGGCATATCGCCAATGCCCGTCAGGCGATTGACCTCAAGGGAACCATCAAGATTGAGGAATATGGCAATGGGATGTATCCAATCCGCCTGACGGTCAGCGGGATGCGGAACGGTACACAGAAGCAGGGGGAAAGTATCCAGATTCCTTTCCGGAAAGAGACCGGTGAATATGTGATTCCGATGAGGAATCCATTCACCTATTGATCCGGAATTGCCAAGGGTATGGAAACGGC
Organism: Oxalobacter sp.; assembly: GCA_017524145.1. Classification (GTDB taxonomy): domain Bacteria; phylum Pseudomonadota; class Gammaproteobacteria; order Burkholderiales; family Burkholderiaceae_D; genus Oxalobacter. Next base: position 37,199 of record JAFWUI010000041.1, read on the forward strand.
AGTATAAGCAGTCAAGAAAGACCGGGTGGAGACAACATGGAAAAACAGACATCGGAACTGTATCGTCTTTACAGATTGGCATCGCAGGGTGACGCAGATGCCCAATACCGGCTTGGTATGCGTTACCTTAATGGTATCGGTATTTCCCAGGATATCCGTCTGGCATATGTCTGGATTGGCAAGGCGGCAGACAAGAACCATGAACAGGCGAAACAGGACCTTGTCCATCTGCGGAAAGCTGGCATTGCATCGGAGGTCCTGGCAGCAGGTGTGCCAACAGAAATGGGGATGCCAGATAATGCAGTCCCGGCGCCGGCAGGGTATGCCCAGCCTGAAACGGCACAGCCAATACCCGTCCAGAAGCCTGTCAGCCAGCCAGAACCTGCACCATTGCCTGAACCGGCTGCTTTGATGGAGCCGCAGCCTGTCCAATCACCTGAACCGGTTCCTTCGCCAGAAACAGAATCTGTGCCAGTCTCAACGGCAGTTCCGGCGCCAGTCAAGAAACCTATTGCTTTCCAGCGTCAACGCAGCCAGGATGAAAAGGATGATACCGGTGCTAGCCCAATGAAAAAAGTCTTCTGGGGTGTGGTAGTCCTTGCAGTCATCGTTGTTGCCGGCTGGTTCTTCAAAGGAAGTTTCTGGGGGACTGGCAAAGTCGTGGAAGACAAGCCGGTCAGCAACAAAGCAGTCATCCTGACAGACAAAGACCAGAAACAGATTGCACAGAAAGTTTTCGACAGGCAGTATGGCAACGGTACTTACAAGAATGGCTGTTGGATGACGGAAGGGAATGCCTGCATGAAATTCAAGCAGGTCAACGCAGTTCCTATCAAAGGTTCCAGCCTTTATAACCTGTATGTCTATGCCTATAGTACGACAGGTCCAGGCCGTATTGATGCCTATACTGTTGAGGTCGATGCCAATACCCCGAATGAGTTCCGGATCCTGAACAGCAGTACAGGTGTTACGGCAGAGCCGAGTGACGGCAGGAAAACCTGGAAATTCGCCAAGGGTGGCCAAAGCTGGTCGGTTGACAGCTGGAAAGAACATGATGGCGTCCGCGATACCATCCGTTCAACCTATACCATTGTTGGTTCAGACATCCGTTCAAACCGTGTCCTGCTGAAGTCAGAACCCATTGTGGTTGAGAATACCGATGACAGTCAGTCCACGACTTCAGAAGCCACACCAGGCGGAACCAAACCGGCTGACAACAAGAATGCCGAAAGGAAACCGGAAGAAGGCGCTGGTGCAAAGCAACCTGATAACGAAGACCGGATCGGTCAGAAAATCAAGAGCCTGAGCCGGTAAGCAGCCAATGTCCTGTCCACTGTTGATTTGGCTGGACAGGACATCGTCAGACAGGAAGCCGTCATCATTGGGTAAATGATGGCGGTTCCTTTTTCAGGAAATCAATTCCAATTATCCCACCCCTCTTTTTCGATGGCAGGGAAAGCTTTGTCAAGCGCATCATGGCTGGCTTTGATGAGGGATTCCGGCAGTTTGTCCAGTTCTGCTGTGACGTACTGTGTCAGGGAGCGGGAAGCGATGGATGATGCCGGACCGATCAGCCATGCAGCAAACAGGACCAAGGCGGTCGCTGGATCCTGATACACATCCACTCCTGAATCTTCCAGAATATGGATGGCTGCTGCTGGCAATTCCTCTATGATTTCAAGCAAAGCTTCCTTGTCGTGCCAATCAACATGGTTCAGGCTGTGGATGATGTCTTTCAAAGCGTCAATGTACGATTCCGCAGCTGTGTCAGCATCTGCAAAGTCGGCAACTACCGCACAAGGGGCAGGCATCCCTTCATCGATTGACCGGGAAGTGGTGTTGTTGCGCAAAAAAGCAGGGATATTATAGGTATCCATGTCAACTGAATACATTTCCTTGGCTACAGATCCCTCAGGCTCAATGAATGCCTTATCATCGAGGCTGAAACATAACTTAATAGCATGTCCACCATATCTGGCATATTCTTCTACCGCCATCTGGGGGACTTTATGCAGTTCAGGCATTCCTTCCGCCTTTTCAGCATCATCGCGTTCATATACGAGGATCAGGTTGGTCTGATCGCCGATCAGGCTGTACCGTACTGCCAGTTCAGTCTGTCTGGCCTCATCGTCCAGATACTTGACCTGTTCATTGACAACCGCTTTTGCCAATTGACCGTCATCCTTGATGAAATGGCTGACAGCATCTATCGCAATCCTTTCATCGCCCAGTCTGCAGCAGAGTGAGGCTGGGGAAACAGGTGTCTTGTCAAAAATGGCGGCAACCGTAATGCTTTCGCCCAGATAGGCATTCTTGGGGATAGGGGAATGCCAGACAGGCTGTTCTTTCCATTCAACCGTTATATCCGTCAGTTGGGTGAGCCGCATCCGGGAAAGCATCCGGGAAACGGTTTCATCCATGTCTTCTGTTGGCAGGACCATTTCACAGATACCACCGGTTGCCTCTGCCAGGCGCCTCAGCAGGTTTTCGCCCGGTGCCACACCCACTCCGATGATGAAAAGACGGTGATTGCCCTGCCGGACAATATCAATCATGCCATCAGCGTTCCATACTTCACCATCGGTAATCATAAGGATATCTGCGGTATATCCATCAGATATCTTTGAGCTAAGGTTGATGACAGCTTCAAGTGCATCAAGCATATCGGTGCCACCCATATTGGCATCAATACCGTCAATCATCGGCTTGTAACCCTGCCGCATGAAATGACGGGTACAGTTGCTGGGTTGCCTGATTTTGTGCTCAACGCCTGAACCGAAACATGACAGGGTGATGACATCATCATCTGTCAGGTTGCCTGCCAGTGACTGCAACGCATGTTTTGCCAGATAGATGGAAGGGCCGTTCATTGAGCCGGAACAATCCACCAGGATTTTCATCCGCGCTGGTTTGACCGTCATGGCTTTGTGTATCGGGGTAAACGTACAGAAACCTGCCCAGCGTCCTTCGGTGATGGGGTCTGTGGCAAAGACACTGCTGTTGATTGCCTGAAGGCCTGTAATGGCAACGACGATATCCTTGTTGGCATATGCACGTTTCAGGTCGATGGTGACACCTGTCAAGGTCTTTTCAATACGTGCCGTATGCTGCGGGACATCCACTTCTCCATAAGCCAGCATGCCTTTCAGTTCCAGATGGAAATCCACCGGATATTCAGCCAGGAAATTCGTAGAGACCTGCTGGTGGGGGAGCAGGTTACCTTGTGAACCATCTGCACTGTACCGGTCGGCAATGACGGTGGGAACGGTGATGCGGACCCTGCCGTTGTCCCAGGTGAGGGTTTTGACCGTTTCAATTTCGATGACAACCGTTTCACCGGGTTGGAGGTTGCCCAGATTGGCAGTGCAGAGCCCGTCATCGGAATATTCCAGCATCACAGGCGTATCGCCGGATTCTATGGCATCTTCGTATTTTTCCTCAGCCTGTTTCTTTTCCATGGCTTGGGCAACCAGGGTTTTGCCATTCAGTTCGACGGCAAACCGGGATACAACAGCATTCCAGGCAACAGGAAAGGTATAGACCGCCTCGATGTTTTTCTGGCTGTCGTTCTTATAGGTCTGTCTTGTTTTCAGGGTCAGTACCAAATCATTGGCAACCCCTTCCCAAGCAAGGGATTTGAGTGCAACCTTATTGCCGGTCAAGTCTGTCATACCTTTCCAGATATCCATAATCAATCCTTTCTTTCTTGTTTTTCAGTTTCTTCCTGTTCAGCCTTGAAGGCTTGCAGGATTTCCAAAGCACCTTTGATGAACCGCCTCATCTGATGTTGGTCCATGCTGCTGGCATTGGCATCAACCACCAGTTCGATGCCGTCTGCCAGATAGATGTGAGAACAGTAACTGACATCACCCGGATGCTGTGGCTTCGATACCTCCTGTGGGATTCCATCACCACCTTGCCGGATTTTTTCAAGGGACAGGCCCTGCGCTGACAACCGTTTTACCCGAAGCAGTGATTCCAGATGCTTTGTCAGGTAAAATGCCGTCCGCTTTTCCCCTTCAGGCCGGTCAACCAACCCCATCTGGATGTAATACCGGATGGTCCGTTTAGGCAGGCCGGTCAGGTTGCAGAGCTCATCCAATGTGTAAGTACGTTCAGTCATCATCATTCCTTTTTGTTTATTATAACAGTTAAGCTGTAAAAAACAAGTGTCAAAAAGAAAGTGTCTTGAAAAAGAATAAGGCAGGATTTTTTGCCGAAAATTTCAATAAAAATGCCTAAGTCAAGGTTTTTTGAAAACAATAGACCTGTCAATCTGAAAATTTTAGTGACAGTCATAAGTTGTCAGACGTATTTTATAACAGCTTACTGTCATTAAACAGTGTCAATAGGAGAAATCTGAAAGGGTGGAATTGCCCGGAATTTGCAGGGCAAATTGTTGATGTGTTGTATGATAGCCGGGTATACATGAAGTTGTGGATTGGAGCCGTCAGGGAAGATGCCATGATGAACGGCTCCTTTAGCATGAAAGGATCCCTATATGAAGACAATCAGAAAAACCGGTATTGCCTTGGTCCTTGGTACGGTGGCATTGGCATTGACAGCCTGCGCCAAGGATAAAACGCCAGCCAAACCCGCCGTAGCAAGTCAGCAGCAGGCATCCCAAGCCTCCAATTATGTCAGTCAGGACGGCATCCTGCTCGCTTATTTCTCGAGAAGGGGGCAGAACCACACTGACCAGGGCATCCAGACCCTTGAAATCGGGAATACTGAACGGGTTGCGCTGAAAATCAGTGACCAGCTGAAACAGCCGGCTTATCAGATCCAGACGGTCAAGCCTTATACCGATGACTTCAAGGAAATGCTGGAAATTGCCAAGAAAGAACAGGCAGAAAATGCCAGACCTGAACTCAAGGGACCGTTGCCAGATATGAAGCCAGTCAAGACCATGGTCTTGGGTTATCCAATCTGGCATGGCACCATGCCAATGGCAGTCTTCAGCTTCTTGGAAAAAGTGGGCTGTGACAACATCACCATCGTGCCGTTCAATACACATGGCAGCAGTGGGGTTGCACGGAGCGTTGATGACCTCCGGAAGGTCTGTCCGAAAGCGACAGTTTTAGATGGCACCCCTATCAAGGGGACATTGGCGGCAGGTGCTGACAAGGAAGCTGCAGAGATTGCCAAGAAAGCAAGGCCTTGAGTATATGATGGAAAAGGCTGGCTGGTTTCCTTGATTGGATATGACAGTCAGCTTTTCTGCGTGCTCCGTCTGGCGAGCTCTGCCCTGATCCTGTTGGTGTTTGGTCCAAACCAGATGGAGAAAGCAGCGATTACCAAGACAACCGCACATGCCTGCATGACAGTATTGGTTGCCAGCATTATGCTCTGCTGGGTTGTGAGCCGGTCAATGATGCCGCGTGCCACTTCCGGGTCAATCCCGGAACGGATGAGGCCATTGAAATAATCCCCGTAGCGGTCAAGCAGGTAAGACAGCTGTTCATGCTTATAGTTCGTCTGGTTTTCCCAGTAGGTGTTGACGATGGATGTGGCGAAAGCACCTGCCAGTGAACGGCAGAAATTGATCAGCCCAGCTGCAGAGTCCATTTCTTCTGGCAGGACACTCATCATGGATTGGGTGGAAATCGGTACAAATACAAAAGGCAGCCCAAGCCCCATCAGGAACAGGGGTGCTGCTGCAATCCAGTAATCGACATCCGTATCCATGAAGCTGCGGAGATAGGTGATGACAGCCATCCAAAGGATGCCGCAGAAAATCAGCTTACGGCAGTCTTTGGTGCCTGACAGTTTTGCAGCAAGTGTGGCGACAGTCAGGGCTGCGAGTCCCTGGACAGCGGTTGTCCTGCCTGCCCATGTTGAAGTGAAGTTCATACAGGTCTGCAGCCAGAGCGGGGTTGTCACATTGATGCTGAAGAATGCCCCGAACATCAGGCAGAGTGAGACCGTGCTGGTCCAGAAACCGCTGTGCCGGAATACCCTGAGATCCACTACCGGATTGGGTTCCGTCAGTTCCCAGATCAGGAATGCGGCAAAACCGATGACGGCGATAACTGCCAAAGTGATGATGTAGTTTGATTCAAACCAGTCATGGTCTTTTCCTTCATCCAGCATAATCTGAAGGGCGGCGACCCAGATGACCAGAAGGGTCAGCCCGATTTTATCGATTGGACTGTTATCGGTCTTTTCCTGATGGTTACGGAACAGGAAATACAATGCAACGACGCTGGCGAATGTGAAGGGGACATTGATATAGAAAATCCAGGGCCAGGAATATTCATCACAGAGCCATCCTCCCAGGACCGGTCCTGTCACTGGTGCAATCAGGGTTGTCATTGCCCAGACGCCGTTGGCGGCAGCAGCCCGTCTGGCACCGAATACCCGCAGCATCAAGGTCAGGGACAACGGTAGAAGGGGACCGCCTGCCAGTCCTTGGAGCACACGGGCAACAACCAGCATCTCCAGTGAATTCGCCAGACCACAGACTGCTGAGAAAAAGCCGAAACCGACCAATGAGAAACAGAAAACCTTGACAGCCCCGAAACGTTTCGACAGCCAGCCAGTCAATGGCACCATGATGGCTTCGGCAACGGCATACGAAGTGATGACCCAGGTTCCTTGGCTGTTCGAGGCACCCAGCCCACCAGCGATATGGGCAACAGAAACATTCGCAATCGTGGTGTCCAATACAGCGACAAAATTCCCTGCTGCAAGCACCAATGCAGTGATCAGCAGGGCGGGACCATTCAGTTCCCATTTTTCCATTGCCTTGTCCATATGGAAATCCAGATTCCAGCGGGAAATTTCAAATATCCCGGTCAGGATTGATTGGGAATGCTGCCATCATCATTTTTCGTCACTGGTGGTATCAATGGTCACTTCCATCGAAAGGCCTACCTGTAATGGATGGGCTTTCAGTTCTTCAGGATCCAGCCGGATACGGACAGGCAGACGCTGGACAACCTTGATCCAGTTGCCAGTTGCATTCTGTGCAGGAATCAATGCAAATGCAGAACCGGTACCCCCAGAAAAACCATCAACCACACCATGGTATTCCACAGAAGAGCCATGGATGTCTGAAACAACGGTTGCTTTCTGTCCGGGACGGACATTTTTCAGCTGGCCTTCCTTGAAATTTGCATCTACATGGATATCCTGGATGGGTACAACTGCCAGGACAGGTACCCCTGGCTGGACTTTCTGCCCAACCTGGACAGTCCTTTTGGAGATGATGCCGTCAACAGGGGCTTTCAGGACGGTCCTGCCCAGATTGACAGAAGCTTGGTCGGCACGGGCTTTGGCCTGGGCAATGGCAGCTTTCGCACCGTCAATCCGTGCTTGGGCAGAAGCCAGTGCATTCTCGGCAGCAGTGACTTCATCTGCAGACACAGAACCAGAACTGACCAACGCTTTGCGGCGCTGCAGGTCGATGGCAGCTTTTTTCCGGTCAGCTGTCGCTGCGGCAAGCTGTGCCTGTGCCATGCTTTCATCCGCTTTCGCCTGGTTCAATGCAAGACGGGTATCAATTTCATCGATGACCACCAGGACATCCCCTTTTTTGACAGTCTGAGTGTCCACTACATTCACCTGTGAAACCGTTCCAGTGATTTCAGGTGTTACCTGTGCCACTTCTGTGGCGGTGTAGGCATTGTCGGTTGAGACATATCTGGAGGCATACAGGAACCAGTAAGCGCACCATCCGATGGCACATGCCAGTACCACCAGAATCAGGATGGCAAACAGTCTGCGGCGTCTGCCAGTATTTGTCTTAGGCGCGGTTGACGGCCCAGGAACCGTCGTGCCAGCATCATCAGTCATTTAAGGTTTCCTTTTCATTCAATACCCGGTATGCAGGCCATTGCCAGACATCACTATGGGGAAAAGCGTCCAGATGGGGCATAGCATAGCGGTTCTGTCAGTATTTTTCAGCATCAAGGCGGTCAACCGTTGGCGGTTTTTCATAACCACCGCCCAATGCCTTGACCATTGCAACGTCCATGATGAAGATTTTTGCCCGCAGGTCAGCTTGGACACGCAGGGTCTGCAACAATGTTTCTTCAGCACTCAGGACTGCCAGATAATTGGCAAGCCCGCCTTTATAACGGTTATGGACAAGCCGGTGTGCTTCCCGTGCAGCATCGACTGCCAGACGGTTTTTTTCCAGCTGGGCGACCAGTTGCCGTTGCGAAACCAGTGCATCGCTGATTTCCTGAAAGGCATTCGTCAGTGTCTGGTTGTAAAGTCCAACCGCCTCAGCATATCCTGCCCGGACGCCTTCCAACTGGGCACTCAAGCGGCCCGCTGTAAAAATGGGCAGGTTGATGGCGGGGACGACGCCATAATAGTCAGAGCCACTCTTGAATACTTTGGCAATACCTGCCTGGTAGCCGATAAAGGCAGACAGGTTTACATCAGGATAGAACTCGGCTTTCTGGCGTTCAATCTGGCTGACCATGGATTCTACCCGCAGGCGGGCGGCTGCGATGTCAGGACGGCGTCCCAACAGCGACATCTTCAGTTCAGCAGGCAGGCTGTAACCTGCCTTGAGGTCCAATGCTGGGCGTGAAATGGCCAGTCCCCGGTCAGGTCCGGCCCCCATCAAGGCAGCCAGCTTGTTCCGTTGCAGGCCAATCCGTTCATCAATGGCGAGCAGTTCTGTTTCAGATTCCGCCAACCGTGCTTCAGCCTGTTTCACAGCCGTCAAGGTGTCCAAGCCATGTTGATGGCGTTGCCTGAACAGCGACAGGTTCTGTTGGCGGATTTTCATGATTGAAGAGACCGTATCCTTGGTATAGAACAGATGTGCCAATTCACCGTATTCCACTGCAATCGATGTAGCAATCATCAGCCGTGCCTGTGCAAAATCAGCGGCTGCTGCCTCTTCTGTCGAAATAGCGGCTTCCAATGCCGCACGGTTCTTGCCAAAGAAGTCCAGTTCCCAGTTGAAATCAAGTCCCATGGAAGCAAATCCATGGGTACCATGCGGGGCAAACTGGGGAGGAATCGTGTAATTCTGGCTGATTTTCTGGGTACCGGCCTGGGCTTCCCCATAAACCTGTGGATACAGGACGGATCCTGCAACACCGGTCATTGCCTGCGCATGACGGAAACGGGCTGCTGCAACGGTTATGGAAGGTGAATTGGCAAGCCCCTCTGCAATGAGGGAGTCCAACTGTGCATCATGGTAATTTTCCCACCAGTTTCCGGTTGGCCAGTCCTGCTGGGGGGCTTGGAATGATGTCTGGGTTTCATACTGGTCAACCGTTTTCAGTTCTGGTGTCATGCCCTTGGGTGGGATAGGTGCACAGCCATTTAGAAGGACAATCCCTGATATCAGTGCAGACATCATCAGCAACCGGCTTGGAATGCACCAGTGGCGGAAATTGCTTGGAAACACAGGAGACCTTTAAAAAACGATTGAAAAACTTTTTAATAAACTGTACAGTACTGTCCATTATAGGAATCAATAACTGTACTGTCAACAGAAATATAACTAAACAAATTATGAGAAGACGAACAGAAGCAAAACGCAATGCCATTCTGAAAGTAGCAGAAGAGCTTTTCCGTAAAAAAGGGTATCAGAATACCTCGATGAGCGAAATCACAGCAAAGGTAGGGGGGTCAAAGGCGACCATCTATGGCTACTTCAAGTCCAAGAAACTTCTTTTCCAGGCAGTGATGGAAGGCGTGTCATTGGAGGCGTTCCGCCAGCAGGAATATGGTCCTTCAGACGGTTCCATACAGATCATCCCATGGGAAAATTACCGGCAGATCAGTGTCTTGATCGATGACCTGCTGAATTCCAAGGACGGCATGAAGAAAACGCTCTACCGTTTCAGCAAGAATATCATGCGGACAGTCTGCCAGCCGGAATTCCTTGAAATCTACAGGCTTGCACTGGGCACTTCCAGCAAATCCGGCATCAGCCAGCGTTTTTTTGAAACTGGTCCTATGCATCTGGTTGGGAATGTTGAGAAATACCTGCAGTCCTGCAAGGAGAAGGGGGAACTCCAGTTCAAGGATATCGAAGTGGCAACAGCCCACTTTTTTGGCCTGGTCCGCGGTTCAATCTTTGAGCCCCATCTTTTTAATTATGGAAAAAAGATGTCCGGGACAGAAGTCCAGCGGAAAACGCGTCTGGCGGTTGACGCCTTCCTGAAACTGTACGGAACAGAAAAGGCAGACGCATAGTCTATACGGTTGCCTGTCATCAAGACGATGGCAGGCATTCAAGGTCAGCAGTATTCAAAACGTAGTGGGCGTACTCATTCAGATTGCAGGACTGCTTGGCAGATATATGGGACCTGTCATCGTTTTGGTGGCAGGTTCCGCGCTTTTCTGCCCTGGCGCCTTTCTTTGGCTCCAGACAGCATGGATTGCGCCATTGCTCATGCTGGTTATGTTCGGCATGGGGCTTACCCTCAAGACGGAAGATTTCAGGATCCTCTTCCTGCGTCCCAAAGACATCATTGCCGGTTGCCTTGCCCAGTTTACCGTTATGCCATTGCTGGCGTATGGATTAGGCTGCCTGTTCCAGTTGGATGATGCGTTGATGGCAGGTGTCATCCTGGTCGGGACCTGTCCAGGCGGAACGGCCAGCAATGTCATCACTTATCTGGCAAAAGGTGATGTAGCATTGTCTGTCGGCATCACCAGCATCAATACACTTATCGCACCTTTGCTCACGCCATTCATTACCTGGTTGTTGCTCCGGACATCCGTCACTGTTGATTTCATGACGTTGTTCCTCTCCATCCTTCAGATTGTCGTGTTGCCAGTGACGTTGGGTTACCTGGCAAACCGGTGGTTTGGCAACCAGACCCAGAGACTGATTGGTTTGCTGCCAGGAGTTTCGGTAACGGCAATCGCTGTCATTGTTGCTGCGGTTGTTGCCCATAATGCCCAGAAGATACTGGATACAGGCATCATACTGTTTGCCGTTGTCATTCTGCATAATCTTCTGGGATATGCCTGTGGCTATGGTGTGGGGAGGCTGTTGCAGATGACTGGACCAAGAACCAAGGCATTGACCATCGAAATCGGCATGCAGAACTCCGGACTGGCATCCAGTCTGGCAAACTTGGCGTTTCCAAACCTGGCTATGGCGACTGTGCCAGGGGCACTTTTCTCGGTCTGGCATAACATTTCAGGTGCTTTGCTTGCTGGACTCTTCCGCAAATGGGACGGACAGGGGAAAATAACAGCTGACAACCATCAATCTGGAGACAGTTCCAATGAAAGGTGAAGAAATCACCATCAAAATCGGAGCCTGGCTGATAGAGCAGGCGGCAAAGGCAGTACCTGATGTGGCATCTGATGTCGATCCGCGTATCCATCGGAACATCAAGGCGATGAATGCCGCAGAAGGCATGACATCGGAAATGATAGATGGGCAGCGTAAAGCTTGTGCGCAGGCACTGGGTTTTGAAGACAATCCCGAATTCCAGGCGTTTTTCAAGATTGTCCATCAGCTCTGGGCATCTGGAAGGCTTGACCTGATGATGGAATACTGGGAGAACAAGCAGATGGTGGATGACCTGAAGGCATAAGCAGGAAACTGCCTCTACAGGTCATCCTGGTGGGAATGTGGGACTGCCTAACGGCGGGTCCGGATAACGTAGTCTTTCCGGGTGGTTTTCACGGCTTCCCAAGTGCCGGAAAACCCTTCATGCAGGATGAAACTGTCACCGGCCTTCACATGGTGCGGTTCACCGCCATCTTCGGTGATGATGGATTCCCCCTCAATGATGCGGCAGTATTCCCAGTGGTTTTCCGCATTCCTGAAATGCCATTTCCCCGGTGTGGATTCCCAGATACCGGTTTTGATGTCACCGTCTTTCTCAAACTGCCAGATACGGAATTCCGGTTTGCCGGAAATCACATCGACGCGGGCAATTACCGGTCCATAGGAGAACGGCTCAACCTTGCTGATGTCCATGGGTTGGATGCCGGAGACCCTGCCATCTGAGCGTTTCTCTGGCTGGTAATTCGTGCAGCCGCCCAAGGAAACCATCAGGGAAAGTCCCATCAATACAGCGGTCAGTTTTTTCATTACGTCATCCTGTCAATCTGGAAATTGAAGGGTCATTTATCAAACATATGGAAGACTTTGGCGATTGCCTGCCATTTACCGTCCTGTTTCAGGAAAGTCAGGTAATCATTGTAATCAGCACCGATTGCATCGTTTTCCATATCAATGCGGACAACAGCGGTTGTCGGGGTGATTGCCAATACATCGATATGGGTCTTGATATTGGGTGCGGCACCGTTTTCTTTCACAAAGTCATAAAGGTTGCTGATAGGGCCTTCCAGCAGCCCGTCGGTTGTGAATCCATACATGATGGCATCCTTATGGAAGGCTTCAGCGACAACCTCAGCCTTGCCCTGATAAAGCCCTTCAACATATTTCCCGGCTGCTGCAACAACAGCATCATATTCAGCGGTTGGGACACATTTGATATTCGCCATGGTTTTTTCCTTTCGATGAAATAAATATGTAACGTTTGGTACAAAATTATTTCAATAATATAATGACCGGTACATAATTTGTCAACACCATGTCATGACAGAAGAAAAGATAAAACAGAGAGGACGTCCGAGGGCTTTCAACCGCGAAGAAGCCCTACGGGGAGCCTTGTCTTTATTCTGGCAGCAGGGCTATGAACCGACTTCGATTGCACAGCTCTGCGATGTCATGCAGATCAACAAGCCGAGCCTGTATGCGGCTTTCGGCAACAAGTCAGACCTCTTCCTTGAAGCAGTGGATTATTATGAAACCACCTATTGGGATGGCGTCTGGCAGCAGATGTTCAATGAGCCTGATTTAAGGAAAGCCATCAAGGATTTCTTCATCACTTCGGCGGAAATCCTGACATCAAGGGAAATTCCCTGCGGATGTATGGTTGTGCTGGCTGCCATCAACATCCGTTCATCGGAAACAGAAATCCTGAAAGTCATCCGCCAGCTGCGCCTTGAGGGGTATGACTGGTTCCGTAAACGGTTGCTCAAGGGCAGGGAAGATGGTCAGCTGGGTATGGATGTCGATATCGATGCCTTGGCAGTCGCGCTCAATACCTTCCTTGAAGGGCTTTCCATCCAGGTACATGATGGTGTGGATGCTGTCATGCTGAAGGCAGTGGCGCGTTGTGCTGTTGATATGATTCCTGACTGAACAGCGGCAATATCTTGAAAGAATTGCAATCTTGTCCTGAAACAGGGCTAGAATGTCAGAAACCTTTCCCACGCTGTTTATCCAACCAGACAGGTCATCAGTATGAGAAAAGCTGAACTCCGAGACATCCCCCGTGTGGCAGAAATCCTCATCTTCACCAAACGGACAGCCTACCGCCCGATTTTTGAGAATGATGCCCTCTCTTTCAACGCCATGCAGGTCTGCAAGGAAGCGGAACGGCTGAAGAAAGCCCACGCACTGGATGGAGTGTATGTTTATGATGACGGGATTATCAAAGGGATGCTGCGCCGGGAGATTGATGGCAGGATCATGCATCTGTATGAACTCTTCATCGACCCATTCTTTCAGAAAGAAGGCATCGGCAGGCAGATGCTGTCCGATTTGGTGGTGGAAGCCCGCCGCCGCCACTGTTTCGAGATTGACCTTTGGGTCATTGAGAAGAACACCGGCGCCCGGAAGTTCTATGAAAAACTCGGCTATGAATGGACTGGCAGCCGGGAACCGATCACCGAAGTTGAACCCGCTGGGCTTTTCCGGCTGAAATACAGCCTGAAACTCTGATTGACGGTGTGCCTGAAATAGGGAGGTTTACAAACCTTCTACCGTTACCTCTATGACTCGGTCAAGGAGGGGAAGAATATAGGTGTCAGATAACAATAACTTTTAACAGGATTCTTTCAGCCAAAAAGAAACCACAGATTTTCAGGTCTGTGGTTTTTGTTTATCAAACGAAAACCCCCAGCTAGGCTGGGGGTTCCAGAAAGCTTATAGCTTTGCATAAAAAACTCCTTCAAAACTGATAAAACTGAGAAGCGGTCTGGCAACTGCGACACAGAAGAATCAGAGAAGAAGGAGATCACA
>JAFWUI010000042.1 GCA_017524145.1 Oxalobacter sp.
AGCAGTCTTTCCTGGAGGCATTTGCAGAGGTTTACTGCAAGGATGCGATTGGCTGGGATGACCTGGATGAGGAGTATATGGAAGACGTCGTCCAGCGTCTGGATGCTGAATTCGGTGAATTCCAGTACCTTGCTTATTCTTGATGGAACCACATCGCCTGAGTGGCTGGAACAAACGGGAAAGGCTTTCTGCCTTTCCCGTTCTGCTTTTTTTGGGTTTGTCGGCATCAAGGCTGGCGTTCAAGCAACCATTGGCACAGCAGGGGGACAGGACGGCCTGTTGCCCCTTTGTCTGAACCACTCTTCCAAGCGGTGCCTGCAACATCCAAGTGTGCCCAGACATACTGCCTGGTAAACCGTTCCAGGAAACAGGCTGCTGTGATGCTGCCGGCAGGGCGTCCACCGACATTTGCCATGTCTGCAAAGTTGGAATCCAGTTGTGATTGGTAAGCGTCTTCGATTGGCAAGCGCCAGATGGGGTCGTCGACATGTTTTGCTGCTGTGGACAAAGCTTCAGCCAGCGCATCATGGGCATCGTCCATCCGGGTAAACAGACCGCTGTTGATATGTCCCAATGCAATGATGCAGGCACCTGTCAGTGTTGCAATATCGATGACGGCGGCAGGTTTGAAGCGTTCTGCAAACGTCAGTGCATCGCAGAGGATCAGTCTTCCTTCTGCATCAGTATTCAGGATTTCAATGGTCTGTCCAGACATCGAAGTCACGATGTCCCCGGGTCGATTGGCCTTACCGGAAGGCATGTTTTCGCAGGTTGGGATCAGGCCGATGATGTTCTGTTTCAGCCCCAGTTCCCCAATAGCCTTGAAAGTGCCGAGTACAGAAGCGGCTCCACACATGTCATATTTCATTTCATCCATACCGGCACCGGGCTTCAGGGAAATTCCGCCTGAATCAAAAGTGATGCCTTTGCCAACAAGGACAGCAGGTGCCGTCTTGCTTTTCCCTTTCAGGTGCTTGAGGACAATGAACCGTGGCGGCTCATCACTGCCTCTGGCAACAGAAAGGAAACTGCCCATTTTCAAGGATTCAATCTGTTTTTTTTCAAGGATTTCGACGGTGAAACCGTACTCTTTTGCCAGGTCTTTTGCCTGTTTTGCCAGATAAGAAGGGGTGCAGATGTTGGCAGGCAGGTTGCCAAGGTCTTTGGCATACTGACGGCCTTCATTGATGGCCTTTGCCTGCAGCAGTGCTGTTTTGGCTATGGAAACCTTGTCGGATGGCATAAACAATGCCACTTTACGGATTTTGGAAGCAGGCGTTTTATCTTTTTTCATGGCACCGATCCGGTAAGCCCTGTTGTAAAAGCCTGTCACAATGGTATAGATGGTCTGGGGAATGCTGTCGTCGATGGCATCTATCGGCAATGCCAGCGTGATATTGGCAACATTAAGGGGTTTCAGCACTGTCAGGCAGCTGTCAATGGCTTTCCTGAAATCTTTGCCTGAGGTTGGGCTTGTGCCAAGACCTACCAGGAGCAGCCTTTTGGCAGCAATGCCATCAGGCGACTGGGCAAGGAGTGTTGATCCTGCTTTTCCGTCGATGTCACCGGTGGCATAGAGCTTTGCTGCAGTTTCCTGGAGAACGGGGGAAGGTGATTTATCTGCCAGTCCACCGTTGTTGTATATGCCGATTACAAGACAGTCTGTCTTGATTGTTTGCAGAGAGTTTTTTTTATCTGCTGATTTTGTGCTAAAGTCCATTCTTTGAATCCTCCAAACAGCATTATAACCGCTCATGATTTTTCAACGTGCGTTAAAGCGTGAACTCTATACGACAGCAGCAGGTGTTTTCCTGACGCTGTTCACGATTACCATTACGATGATGCTTATCCGTATCCTTGGGCAGGCAGCCAAGGGGAGGATTGCGTCTGATGATGTGTTGGCGCTTATCGGTTTTACCTCGTTGAACTATATGCCGATTATCCTGATCCTGACAGGTTTCATTGCAGTCCTGCTGGTAGTGACAAGAAGCTACCGGGATTCTGAGATGGTGGTCTGGTTTTCTTCTGGACTGAGCTTGACCCGTTGGATACGTCCAGTCCTTGAATTTGGTGCGCCTATCATTGTCATTGTTGCCGTATTGGGGTTTTCTGTGACTCCTTGGGCATACCGCCAGAGTGCAGAATTCCGTGAACGCTTTGAAAAACGTGAAGACCTTGCCCGCCTCTCCCCGGGAAAATTCCAGGAATCCGCATTAGGGAACAGGGTTTTCTATATTGAGTCGATTGATGATGACGGTGAAGATGTCAAGAATGTTTTCATCCATTCCATCCGGGATGATAAGACCGGTACTGTCCTGGCTGAATCAGGACGGATTTTCAATGATGAGACGGGTGACCGTTACCTGCTTCTGAAAAATGGTATCCGCTATGAGGAAGCAACGGACCGTTCTTTTGCCTCTTTCATGAAATTCGGGAAATATACATCGTTTGTTGCCGAGAAAGATGATTTTGTTTATGAATTGGATGAAACGTCTACCCGGTCATTGACGATGAAGGAACTGCTGGAGAGGCCGACCAGCAAGAAACGGGGTGAATTGGTCTGGCGTATCGGTCTGCCATTCATGTGCCTGCTGTTGATGCTGCTGGCAATTCCATTGGGTTTCGTCAATCCAAGGGCAGGCCGTTCATTCAACCTGATTATTGCAGTCCTGCTGTATCTGGCATACAGCAATATGACCAGCTTCTTCCAGAACTTCGTTTCCCATAACCGCCTTTCTTTTGGATTTGCTTGGTGGCCATTGCATCTGCTGATTGCCATTATCATTTTCCTGCTGTTTGCATGGCGGTTGGGTGTCAACAGCCCGAATCATCCATATGCATGGTTTGCCAGACTGCGTCATAAACGGATCCAACGTTCAGCGCAGTCAGAAAAGGAAGGTGATGGACAATGAGGATACTCCAACGCTATTTCCTGACCCAAATCCTCAAAAGCGTGGTTTTTGTCTTGATTGCCTTTATCGGTCTGTTTGCGTTTTTTGACCTGATCAACGAAATCCCGGTCGTCGGCAATGGGCGTTACCACCTGTTCCAGGCAATCGTCTATATTGTGATGGGAATACCTGCGTATGTTTATGAACTGATGCCGTTCGCCGTATTGATTGGGGCCATCTATGCGATGGCGACTTTTGCGAACAATTCAGAATTCACGATTATGCGGGTTTCATCCCTGTCAACATTGGATGCCGTCAAGATGATGGTAAAGATAGGGGTCATTTTCCTGATTTTCACCTTTGCTGTCGGTGAAGGGATTTCTCCAATCACTTCACGTAAGGCAGCGGATTTCAAGAACAGCCTGATCGGGAAAAGCACTTCTGAAAAACTCAAGACGGGGATGTGGAGTAAAGATATCATCCGTCAGAACGGTAAGCCGAATACAGTTGCTGGAAACCGTTATATGAATTTCAAGGTCATGCATCCCAATGGCCGGTCCTTTGAGTATGCCCGGATTTTTGAGTTCAACAACAAGCGTGAACTGGTCAAGGTCATTACTGCTGACAAGGGTAGGTTCAAGGGGGACAATACCTGGTTACTGACAGGGGTTGAGGTTGAAGATATCAGGCCTCCGGCTTCTGGCAAGGATAAGAAATTCCCCGATACTGCACCGTTAATCCAGCGGACAAAGCTTGATACCATGACATTGAAATCTGAAGTGACGCCGAAAATCCTGGCAGTGACTTCCATGGATCCCAACAGGATGTCAGCAGTCGAGTTGATGCGGTACAACCGGCATCTTGATGAA
Organism: Oxalobacter sp.; assembly: GCA_017524145.1. Classification (GTDB taxonomy): domain Bacteria; phylum Pseudomonadota; class Gammaproteobacteria; order Burkholderiales; family Burkholderiaceae_D; genus Oxalobacter. The sequence goes on from JAFWUI010000042.1 coordinate 3,761, forward strand.
AACAAGCAGGATGCATCGGTATATAAGATCGCTTTCTGGAAAAAGATTATTTATCCATTTACAGTCTTTGTCATGATGGGGCTGGCATTGCCGTTTGCGTACCTGCATTTCCGGTCAGGCGGTATCAGCCTGAAGATTTTTGTCGGTATCATGATCGGGATTGCCTTTGTTTTGTTCAATAACCTTTTCTCGCATATTGGGCTACTGAACGGTTGGCCGGCTTTCCTGACAGCTGTCTTTCCAAGTTTCCTTTTCTTGCTATGTGCCATTTATGCACTATGGTGGGTTGAGAAACATTGACGCCCAAGGGCTTTCAGAAGACTGGAAGTGTCGGATTCAATCAACACAGGGACCTTTTTGTTCATCCCTGTTGAAGGATGGATTGCCAGACTTTCTGAAGGCGTTTGACTGATACCGGAAACGGTGTCCGCAGTTCTTGGGCAAAAAGGGAAACCCTGAGCTCTTCCAGCATCCAACGGTATTCCAGCAACCGTGGATTGATATCCCATGATTTTTTCTGATGCAATGCCCTGACCATCCGGAAATAAGGTGTTGCCGCCTGTTGCCATAATGCCATCTGGGTCTTGTCACGTTGTGCATCGTTCCGGCATTTGTCAATCCGGACAGCACAGGCTTTCAGGTAACGGGGGAAATGTTTCAGCCTTTCCAAAGGGTTTTCCACAATGAACCGTTTTGTCATCAACATGGACAGTTGCTCATTGATGTCCTGAAGTGTCTGCTCGTGGTTTTTCAAGGAAGCCATCTTGCGCTGGACATTCTGGTATTCCGTCAGGATCTGCTGGATGATGCCAGCAATTTCATTGCCAAGCAGCCCAATGCGTGCTTTCCCGTCGTTTTTCCGTTTCTCGAAATCAAGGGCTTTTTCCGGTAAGGGGGAATACATGAAAGCTGCTTCGAGGGAAGCCTGAAGGAGCTGTTCAGACAGTTCTTCCTGGGAACCCAGTTTCAGGAAAAGCAGGCTCATATCTGCCAGACCACGGAGATGCTTTGACATGAATTTCAACTGTTCTTTTACCTGTAGGGCAAAAAGCCGCCGGAGTCCGGCATGGTGCATGGTTCTGGCGAGTGCAGGTTCATCAAAGACCTCGATTTCACAATGGGTGTTTTTATCAACCAATGCCGGGTAGCCGATCAAAGACTGTCTGCCTCGCTTGATTTCCAGAAGTTCTGGCAAAGGCTCAAATGACCATGTTGTGATTTTTTCTGGTCCGGATTCGATGGAATGGTTTTTGGCAGCCTGTCCCGTTGAAGCGGGAACCTTGCTTTCCTTGGAGGAGGCTGCGTCAGGAGTATCAGGAACATCCTTTTTCCGTAAGGTGGTGCGGATTTCAGCCAACTGCTGGAAAGCATTGCGCGCCTGCCTGCCGAATTCTGACTGCAGGGATTCCAGGTTGCGGGACATCTCAAGCATCCGCCCATATTCATCCACGACACGGAAATTCATGAACAGATGCAGGGGGAGGGTTTCCAGCCTGAAATCATCTTTCTTGACAACAGTGTTTGTCTGTTCTCGGATATCATTGATGATGGCTGTCGCCAGTGGTCCTTTGCCGAATAATGCCGATGCGTTGATGCGGTCCACAAAACCTGCCGCATACTCCGGCAGAGGGACACAATGCCGCCTCAGTTTCTGAGGCAGGGACTTGATGAGCAGGTGGACCTTTTCTTTCAGCATACCTGGAACCAGCCATTCACACCGTTCAGCCGAAACCTGGTTCAGTGCATAGATTGGGATGGAAAGGGTTACACCATCACGTGGGCTGCCGGGCTCAAAATGATAGTCCAGCCCCATCTCAATGCCTGCCGGCGTAATGGTTTTGGGAAACAGGTCTGTCGTGATGCCTGCTGCTTCATGACGCATCAGGTCATTACGGTTCAGGAACAGGATTTTGGGATTATCCTGAGTGGCAGTTTTCAGCCATTTTTCAAAAGAAAAGCCATTGATGACCGTTTTAGGGATGAATTTGTCATAGAAAGCGGCAATCAGGCTGTCATCAATCAAGACATCATGTTTGCGGGAACGGTGCTCCAGATTCTCGATTTCACGGATGAGCCGTTGGTTATGGTGAAAAAAAGCCGCCTTGGTTTCGAAATCGCCATTTACCAGTGCATCACGGATGAAAATCTTACGTGCTTCATCCGGGTTGATTTGGCCGTAATGGATACGCCGTTGGTTGTAAACCGTCAATCCGTACAGGGTACCACGTTCCATTGCACTGACTTGGGCAGGTTTTTTCTCCCAATGCGGATCTCCCCATGATTTCTTGATTAAATGGCGTCCAACACGCTCCAGCCATTCGGGTTGAATCTGGGCGACACACCGGGCATACAGGCGGCTGGTGTCAACCAGTTCTGCGGCCATCACCCAGCGGCCGTTCTTTTTCGCCAGGGAGGAACCAGGCCAGATTCTGAAGCGGATTCCCCGTGCGCCAAGGAACACTGCAGGGTCTTCGGTTTTACAGCCGATATTGCCAAGCAGCCCCGTTAACAATGCCAGGTGAAGCTGTTCGTAAGTGGCATCCAGTTCACTGACAATCCAGCCACGTTCCCGGACAATCGTCAACAGTTGGGTATGGATGTCACGCCATTCCCTCAGCCGTAAGTAAGAAAGGAACTGGCTTCGGCAGTTTTCCTGCAGTTTCCGGTTCGACTGCTTGTGTTCAACGGCATCTTCAAACCATTGCCAGATTTTCAGGAAGCCGAGGAATTCAGAACGGCTGTCAGCGAATTTCTTATGGGCAGTGTCTGCCGCTTCCTGGACATCCATCGGACGGTCCCTTGGATCTTGGATGGACAGGGCGGCGGCAATCACCAGCATCTCTTTCAGGCATTGATGGTCCTTGGCAGCCAGGATCATCCTGCCGATGCGGGGATCGACGGGCAGCATTGCCAGTTCCCGTCCAATCGGTGTCATCTGGTTCAGGTTGTCCAATGCCCCCAGTTCATGCAGCAACTGATAACCATCGGCGATGGCCTTGCGCATCGGTGTTTCCATGAACGGGAACGTATCTATGTCCACCAATCTCAGGGATTTCATCCGCAGGATGACTGATGCCAATGAGGAACGCAGGATTTCCGGTGTGGTATAAGGCTGGCGCTGCAGGAAATCCTGCTCTTCATACAGACGGATGCAGATGCCGGATTCAACACGGCCACATCGACCGGAACGCTGGTTTGCGGCTGCCTGTGAAATGGGTTCGATGTGCAGCTGTTCAACTTTATTGCGGTAGCTGTACCTTTTCACACGGGCAAGCCCGGAATCCACGACAAAACGGATGCCGGGAACAGTCAACGAGGTTTCTGCAACATTTGTCGCCAGGATTATCCGCCGGGCATTGCCAGGTTTGAATATCCTTTCCTGTTCTTGGGCAGAAAGCCGTGCATACAATGGCAGGATCAGGACATGCGGAGGATGCTGTTTGCGTAATGCCTCAGCCGCCTCGCGGATTTCCCGTTCACCGGGCAGGAAGACCAATGCATCACCGGAACCTACCCTGAACAGCTCGTCGATGGCATCGACGATGCCATCCATCAAGTCACGGTTCTGACGGGGGATTGAACGGCTCTTTTCATCATATTCATTGATGCTGTCGATGGGGCGGTACCAGATATCCACGGGGTACAGCCTGCCTGAAACTTCAATGATCGGGGCGGGTTTGCCATGGATGGTGAAATGTTCCGCAAAACGTTCAGCGTCAATGGTTGCGGATGTCACAATGACTTTCAGGTCAGGCCGTTCAGGCAGGATCTGTTTCAGGTATCCCAACAGGATATCGATATTCAGGCTCCGCTCATGGGCTTCATCGATGATGATGGTATCGTACTGTTTCAACAGACGGTCTGTCTGCGTTTCTGCCAGCAGGATGCCATCTGTCATCAGTTTGATACAGGCATTGGGACCAGTCCGGTCGGTGAAACGGATTTTGTAACCGACAACTTCCCCAAGCGGTGAGTCCAGTTCCTTGGCAATCCGGCGGGCAGTGGTGCTGGCAGCGATACGGCGTGGTTGGGTATGTCCAATCAGCCCTTTAATGCCTCTGCCGAGCTCCAGACAGATTTTGGGAAGTTGGGTTGTTTTGCCTGAACCGGTTTCACCACAGACAATAATGACTTGGTTTGTTGCCAAGGCAACAGCGATTTCCCGGCGTTTTGAAGAAACGGGCAGTTCATCGGGATAATTGATGGGGAAAAGGCCTTCCGGCAGTTTTTTTTCAGGAATCTGCCGGATTTGTTTGTCTGGACGTGGTTTTTTGGATAAAGATTCAGAAGCACTCATGTCGGAGGGCATTATAATCGTAAAAAACCGGTAGAGGTCTTGAAAAGGACTGTCTTTCCCGGGAATGGCTCCCCCGGTATGTTTGAACCTCATTACAGGATATTCATTTTAGGATGGAAGAACAGTTCGTGAAATGGCTGCGTGCTGCGGCTCCCTATATACATGCTTTCAGGGGGCAGACATTTGTCGTTGCTTTTCCAGGTGAATTGGTCAAGGATGGCAAACTGACTGTCTTGGCACACGATGTTTCGTTGCTGCATGCTTTGGGCATCAAGGTTGTCTTGGTGCATGGACTCCGTCCCCAGGTTGAGGAACAGCTCAACCTGCGCCATGTCAAGAACCGCTATTACAAGGGTATCCGCATCACAGACAGTGAGGCACTTGAGTGCGCTAAGGAAGCAGCCGGTGAACTTCGCCTTGATATTGAAGCAGCATTCAGTCAGGGATTGCCCAATACCCCAATGGCACATGCTGAAGTACGGGTCATCTCCGGTAATTTTGTCACGGCAACGCCACTTGGCATTATTGATGGCATCAACCTGGAATGGACTGGGCGTGTCCGTAAGATTGCAGCTGACAGTATCCAGTCAATCCTGGATACTGACGGGATTGTCCTGCTTTCCCCATTGGGATACTCGCCAACCGGTGAGGCATTCAATGTCCTGATGGAAGATGTTGCGGTATCAGCAGCGGATGCGTTAGATGCCCAGAAACTGATTTTCCTGACAGAAACACCGGTGATTACAGACCAGGAAGGGAACCAGGTCCATGACATCACCCCACGTCAGGCGGATATCCTGCTGTCCCAGGGGAATGTCGAAGAGAATGCAGGTTATTACCTGAAATGTTCAATCAAAGCTTGCCTGAGCGGGATTCCTCGGGCACATCTGGTGCCATACAGTACTGATGGAGCCATCCTGCTTGAACTGTTCACGCATGATGGTGTCGGTACAATGGTCACTCCACAGGATGTTGACCTTCTGCGTGAGGCAACCATTAAGGATGTGGGGGCAATCCTTAAGCTGATTGAACCCTATGAAGAGAACGGGACGCTGGTCAAGCGTAGCCGGGAACTGCTTGAGCGCGAAATCGGCCATTTCTCAGTGCTGGAGCATGATGGTGTCATTTATGGCTGTGCAGCGCTTTATCACTTCCCTGCAGAGAAAATGGCGGAAATGGCGTGCTTGATTGTCGATCCTGATATGCAGGGAGAAGGCGATGGCGAACGTATCCTGACCCATATGGAAAACCGGGCAAGGGGATTGGGTGTAGAGACATTGTTCATCCTGACCACCCAGACTGCCCACTGGTTCCTGCAGCAGGGGTTTGCCTATGCCAGTGTCGATGACCTGCCAAAAAACAAGCAGCGTATCTACAACTGGCAGCGCCGTTCGCAGGTGCTTGTCAAGAAACTTTAATAGAAGATTGCTGCTGGTCAGGATGGCAGGGGATTTACAGGAGGGAACATGACACGGATGGTGCATTGCATCAAGCTGGACAAAGAAGCGGAGGGACTTGATTTCCCCCCTTATCCCGGTGAACTGGGCGACAGGCTTTATGACAGTGTCTGCAAAGAGGCATGGGAGGCTTGGAAACGCATACAGACCATGATGGTCAATGAATACCGTCTGAACATGATGGATATCTCTGCCAGGAAATACCTCAGGGAACAGATGGAAAACTATTTTTTCGGGGATGGCAACGTTAAGACGGTTGAAGGGTGGACCCCTGAAAAACCGTAAAGTGGCCTTGGGACAGCACTAGAAGAAAGGAAACGTAATGACAATGCAGATCAGTTCACCGGCGTTCAACCACAACGAAATGATGCCGGCACGCTATACCTGTGAAGGTCCGAACATCTCGCCACCATTGGTATGGAATGAACCGCCAGCCGGGACAAAAAGCCTTGTTTTGATTTCGGATGACCCTGATGCACCGGATCCAGCAGCACCGAAAATGGTCTGGGTACACTGGGTACTGTACAACATGCCTCCTGAAACCCGTTCACTGCCGGAGGGCGTGGCAGATGAAGCATTGCCAAAAGGTACCATTGCCGGTACCAATGACCGCCAGCATGCCGGCTGGACAGGCCCGTGTCCGCCAATTGGTGTCCATCGTTACTACTTCAAGCTCTATGCTCTGGATGTGTTGTTGCCGGATATTGGGCATGCCACCAAGCCAGAAGTCCTGAAGCAGATGGAAGGGCATATCCTTGCGCAGACAGAAATGATAGGGTTGTATATCCGCAAGGAAAATATCGGGAAATAGACTGCCGTCAGCCCTTTGCAGGCAGGGCTGTCAGGGAAGGACGTTCAGGAAATGCAACAACGCATTTCCTGATAGGGCTTGTTTAAGGGTAAAATCCGCATCTATAGCTATTGATTTGATAACAGTCCGTTCTGGAGTTTCCATTGAAAAACTATCCGCATCCCATCATCGCCCGGGAAGGATGGCCTTTCATTTTCATCTCACTGGTCGTTTCAGCCATTGTGACTTGGAAATGGAGCTGGTGGTCCATCCCCCTCTGGCTCATCACCCTGTTTGTCGTCCAGTTTTTCCGGGACCCTGGACGCATCGTTCCCGGTTTGCAGGATGCGGTGTTGGCACCGGCAGATGGCCGTATTGTGGTGGTGGAGAAGGCAAGGGATGTCTATGCTGACCGTGATGCGCTGAAAATCAGTGTATTTATGAATGTCTTCAATGTCCATTCCAACCGTTCCCCGGTTGACGGCAAGGTCGAGAAGGTAACGTACTTTCCAGGTTCTTTCATGAACGCCTCTTTTGACAAGGCATCGACAGAGAATGAGCGGAATGCGATGATTATGACTGCAGAAAACGGGCAGACCGTCACTTGTGTCCAGGTGGCAGGCTTGGTTGCCCGCCGTATCCTCTGCTATGCCGAAGCGGGCAGGTTGCTGTCAAGGGGCGAACGTTATGGATTCATCCGTTTCGGTTCCCGTGTCGATGTCTATCTGCCATTGGATGCCAAGCCCATGGTGACGGTAGGCGATAAAGTCTCTGCTACCGAAACCATCCTGGCCCAGTTGCAGTCCCCGGTAAAAAACAGTGATGTCTGATTGAAAAAAGGGTAAACTGCTGGAAGCTAGGGAGAAAATGTTATGAGCGATCAGAAAACAGCGGGGGATGCTGATAAGCAGGATCCCCTGAAACCCCGCAGTAAAAGCATTTACCTGTTGCCGAATGCATTCACCATCGGCTCATTGTTCTGTGGCATGTATGCCATCATCATGGCTTTGGGCATGGAATTCAAGCAGGCGACAGTGCTCATTTTTGTTTCCATGCTGTTGGACAGCATGGATGGCCGTGTTGCGCGGCTGACCCATACTTCCAGCGCATTTGGTGCTGAGCTTGACAGCTTGGCAGATATGGTTGCTTTCGGTGTTTCTCCTGCGCTGGTAGTCTATGAATGGTCGCTGAAATATATGGATGGCCGTCTTGGACTGGTGCCGGCATTTGTGCTCGCAGCCTGTGCTGCTCTGCGCCTTGCCCGTTTCAATACCAACATCGGTATTGTCGATAAGCGGTATTTCCAAGGGCTTCCAAGCCCAGCTGCTGCGGCATTGGTGGCAGGTTTCATCTGGCTGATGGAAGACCTTGGTGTCAAAGGTAGCTCTGTCTGCTGGTATGCATGGGTCATCACCCTCTATGCAGGCATCACCATGGTGACCAATGTCCCATTCTTCAGTTTCAAGGTCATGAATTTCAAGAAGAGTGTGCCATTCCTGGCACTGATCTTGGTTGCGTTGATTCTGACGGCCATTACATTTGACCCGCCGACAGCATTGTTTGGCATCTTCTGCCTCTATGGACTGTCTGGCTATGTAATCTTTGCTTACCGGAAACTGACAGGGCAGTCCGTCAATATCATCAAGACAGAAGATGATGCCCATAAAAGCACTGAATGACAGGGAACCCGGTGCCTGCTGATGGTAGCGTGGGTTCCTGGAAATGGCGTGCTGGTTTCCCTTTTCATACAGATAACCCAGAAAATTCCTGTTCTTTGATGTTAAACAAGGACAGATGAGGTATCATTAAAAATTTAGAAAGACAACTGAAATATCCAAAGGAGTACATCATGGCTGGCAAACCAGCAGACGCTGCAGAAGAGAAAATCATCATATTCGACACAACCTTACGTGATGGTGAACAGGTTCCTGGTAGCCAGTTGAACACGGTTGAGAAGCTCGAGGTTGCACGTGCACTGGATGCATTGGGGGTCGATGTCATTGAGGCTGGCTTCCCGATTTCCAGCCCGGGTGACTATAAATCCGTTGTTGAGATTTCCAAGATTGTTGAAAAACCGGTCATTTCCGCACTGACCCGTGCCCGTGAAAAGGATATTGATGTTGCGGCAGAAGCCCTGCGTTTTGCAAAGCGGGGCCGTATCCATACAGGTATCGGCACCTCTGAAAACCATATCCGTTATAAATTCAATTCGACGCCGGAACAGATCCTGGAAGTTGCCGCCAAGATGACGGCATACGCCAGGAAATACATCGATGATGTTGAATTCTTCTGTGAAGATGCCGGACGTACTGACAATGCCTACCTTGCAAAAGTGGTCGAAACGGTCATTGCCGCAGGTGCAACCGTCGTCAACCTGCCAGATACCACCGGTTACTGCACCCCTTATGAATATGGGGAAAAGATCCGGTATCTGAAGGAAAACGTTCCCAACATCGATAAGGCAACGCTATCCGCACACTGCCATAATGACCTGGGCATGGCGACTGCCAATGCACTGGCAGGCATCATGAACGGTATCCGCCAGGTCGAATGCACAATCAACGGTATCGGTGAACGTGCAGGCAATACCTCCCTTGAAGAAATCGTCATGATCCTCAAGTGCCGTAAAGACCTGCCTTTCTACACTGACATCGACACCACCAAGATTGTCAAGACATCCCGTCTGGTCTCCAACCTGATGCGTATGCCTGTCCAGCCAAACAAGGCGATTGTCGGACGGAATGCATTCGCACATTCCTCCGGTATCCATCAGGATGGTGTCCTGAAGTTCCGTGAGAACTATGAAATCATCGATCCTGCAGATATCGGCCATAGTGACTCCTCCATTGTCCTGACCGCACGCAGTGGCCGTGCTGCATTGGACCATCATCTGCGCCGTCTGGGTTATGTCCTTTCTCCAGAAGAACTTGAAGTTTCCTACAAGAAATTCTTGGTCTTGGCCGATATCCAGAAATCCGTTTCTGATGAAGACCTGCGGAATCTGGCAGGTGCCGACAAAGAAGTGGTAGAAGATACCCGCCGTATCAAGGTGGACTACCTTCAGGTCGTCTGTGGCAAGAGTGCCATCCCGATGGCAACCATCCGTCTGATTATCGATGGTGAAAAACATCTGGCAACCGCATCCGGCAATGGACCGATTGATGCAGCCCTGAATGCTGTCCGTCAGTTGATCCAGCAGAAAGTCACCTTGGAAGAATTCCTGATCCAGGCCATTACCCGGGGAACAGATGATGTGGGTAAAGTCCACATCCAGGTTGAGAACAAGGGTAAGGTCTATTATGGCTTCTCTGCCAATACCGATATCATTACTGCTTCTGTTGAAGCCTATATCGATGCAGTCTCAAAAGTCATTTGAGCTTTGACACCAGGTTGGTGAGCATAAAAACGGGATGCTTTGGCATCCCGTTTTCAGTTGGATTCAGGAAGCAGGCTATAACCGTCACCACCATCCAAAGAGGCTGCTTCCATCGCGGAGGTCCAGGTCATCCATGCCCTTTTCGACATGGCGGACAACATTGTTGCTGTCAAAATAGAAATGCATCATTGAATTCCAGACGCCATCTTCCCGATAGCGGTAAGACCAGACCTCCTGCTTGCGTAGATGCAGGTATTCCGCATCAGAAGGATGCCCAACGGTCCGGAGGACATCCTGTTTGGTGGACTTGTTCACCTTGATTTTGGCAAAGCGGGCATCAGTCCGGACGTTGCCATACCAGGTTACTATGCCGTTGGCATCCAGCTCAGCCATATAGGCATATTGTGAAAACTCATGGGTTGCCCATTCCAGGATGCTGCCCCCCTTGCCATCTGGATAGACAAAACTGGGATTGCCCCTGGCAATATAGACCTGCTGGGCGGTCATGCCCGGTTCAACCGGCGTAACAAAAGTCGCACAGCCTGTCATCAATGCAGCCAAGGCAACAGCGGAAACCAATGAACGTAAACGCATAGAACCTCCCATAAAGAGCTGTCGATAAAGTAAGTGTACCAGACTCAGCCTAGTCACGCAGGAGCAAAGGGTCCATATGCCGTTCCATCGCTTCAACCACTCCGTTCCTGTCAAAATAAACCGTCATCACCGCATCCCAGACACCATTCTCCTTATAACGGTAAGACCATCGTTCGCCATCTTCGAATACCCATCGGTGCCACTTAGGTGCATGTCCAACGGTCCGGATGACATCAGCCTGGGTAGACTTTCCAATCTGGAGGGAGGCAAACCGTTCGTCAGTCAAGACCTGTTCATAGGAAATTATCCTGCTGTCAGGACCAATTTCCGCCATGTAAGCATATTGCCCCATCTCTGTTGCAGACCATTCCAGACGTCGGCAGTCCCCTTCCTGATAGGTGAAATCAGGTTTTCCCCTGATGGCAAGCAGTTCCGTTTCCATCATACCTGGATACGGTTTCTGGAACATTGCACAACCTGTCAGCAGGGACAGGGAACATAAGGCAATCAGGAAAAAGGGACGCATACAGGAAAGGAACATTACAGGTCAGTTGTCACGGACATAAAGTGGGTCAATGCCGTTTTCCAGCCGTTTGACGACGCCTTTCCGGTCAAAATGGATGGACATCATTGAATTCCAGACACCTTCTTCCTTATAGCGGTAAGCCCAGACTTCACTCTCAGGCAATGATAGGTATTCTGATTCAAGGCGGTTGGGATGGCCTACTGTCCTCAAGACATCGTATTTTGTGGAAATACCTGGTTTCAAGGATGAGAAACGCTCAACCGTCAAGACCTGTTCGTCAGAAACCATCCTGCCATCAGGGGCAATCCTTGCCATGTAGGTATATTGCCCGGTGGCTGGTGCAGTCCATTCCAAGGTCTTGATATCACCGTCCAGATACTCGGCATCCGGCTTTCCCCGGATACCAACCAATTCAGATTCCAGCATGCCAGGATACGGCTTTTGGAACATCGAACAGCCTGAAAACAGCAAAGCCAGGACAGCAATGGAAAGCAGCCGCGGAAAACGCATCATGGCATTTTATCAGTCACGGATATAAAGCGGATCCATACCGTTTTCCAGCCGTTTTACGACCCCATTATGGTCAAAATAGATGTGCATCATCGAATCCCAAGCACCATTTTCCTTGTAACGGTAAGTCCAGACTTCGCTGTCAACCAGCGGCAGGTATTCTGATTCAAGGGGATTGGGATGACCGACGGTTTTCAGGACATCTTCCTTGGTGGAGACTTCAGGCTTCAAAGACGAGAAATTTTTCACTGTCAGCACCTGTTCGTAAGAAACCAGCTTGCCATCAGGTCCGATTTTCGCCATATAGGTGTATTGATGGGAATTGTTGGCAGACCATTCAAGGATGCGGATGTTCCCATCCTGCATTTCATGGGTTGGGCTGCCACGCATGGCAATCAGTTCGGCTTCAGAAATGCCCGGTTCAGGGCGTTGCATGGAAGCACAGCCTGAAAGCAGGAGTGCTGACAGTGCTGCGGCAATCAGGGTGCAGGAAACTCGGCGCATAGGGATACCTCTTGGAAACATCAGATGAAACAGGTATTGCTGTTTCGATTATACATAGGATAATGATGCTTTGCTGCTGGCTTGATGTCAGTTGCCATGACAGGTTACGAACGGATAGGCAGTCGGGCAGCATGGTTTTATGGTGGAAAATGCAAAACGATATCCAGGCCGTTTTCCAGCCGTTTGACTGTGCCATCCGGGTTGAAATGGATATGCATCATTGAATCCCAGACACCATTTTCCTTATAACGGTAAGTCCAGACCTCCGTGCCAGTCAACGGCAGGTATTCCGATTCAAACGGATTGGGGTGCCCAACCGTTTTCAGGACATCTTCCTTCGTAGAGACACCAGGTTTCAGTGTCGAGAATTTCTCCACCGTCAGGACCTGTTCAAAGGAAACCAGTTTCCCATCCGGTCCAATCTTCGCCATATAGGTATATTGGTTGTAATTGTTTGCCGTCCATTCAAGGATGTGGATGTCGCCATCCTGCATCTCATGGAAAGGTTTTCCACATACGGCAACCACTTCCGCTTCAGAAGAACCCGGTTGGGGGAATTGCATGGAAGCACAGCCTGAAAGCAATGAAGCTGACAGCACTGCAGCAATCAGGGTACGGGAGACTTGGTGCATAAGATACCTCTCTGGAACATCGGGTGGACAGCTACCTCTTCCCAGATTATACCTAGGATAAAGAAATGCTTTCCAGGCAGGTTGGTGCCGATTGCACAATCAGACAATGCCAAACATGGAGAAATCGGAGGAAAAAGCTTTTTCACAACATCGTTTGTGCCAGAAAAACGTTTCTTTACAGATTCTTATTGTGTTGACGGCACCTTTCCGCTATACTCCCCCTTTAGCTTGAAAGAGCTGGTTGTTTATTGTTTAACACGGCAAAAGTGGTTCTGACTCCTTCTGCCGCTTGTAAGGATTGAAATTATGGCATTGCTTAAAGAAGACAAGGCTGCGATTGTTGCTTCCAACGCACGCAGCCAGAATGATACTGGTTCCCCAGAAGTCCAGGTTGCACTGTTGACCGCCCGCATCAACGACCTGAATGGTCATTTCAAGATCCATCAGAAAGACCATCATTCCCGTCGTGGTCTGATCAAGATGGTCAATCGCCGTAAGAACCTGCTGGCATATCTGCGTAACAAAGACATCAACCGTTACCGTGACCTGATTGCCAAACTGGGTCTGAGAAAATAATTCCAGGACAATGGATTTTCCGACAATGCCTGCGTCATATCCTTGACGTGGGCATTTCATTATATAAACCGTAAACAGCCAGTGCCATTTCCGGGCAAGGCGCAAAAGGTACTCGAAAAGATTTCTTGCGTTGGGAAAGTCATCCAGCGCTTGTGTAATGAGGCGAACGGCAGCACCTGAAATTCTGCCGGTAGAAACTGAAAGGAATTACATGTTCAACAAAGTAAGCAAGACTTTCCAGTATGGCCAGCATACTGTGACACTGGAAACCGGGGAAATCGCACGCCAGTCCAGCGGGGCGGTAGTGGTCACTATGGACGATACCGTCGTCTTGGCAACCGTCGTTGCCAAAGATGCAAAACCTGGGCAGGACTTTTTCCCACTGACCGTTGACTATATTGAAAAGAGCTATGCTGCAGGCCGCATCCCAGGCAGCTACTTCAAACGGGAAGGCCGTCCTTCTGAAAAGGAAACACTGACCTCCAGGCTCATCGACCGTCCAATCCGTCCATTGTTCCCAGACGGCTATTTCGATGAAGTCCAGGTCATCATCCATGTCCCCTCTGTCAATCCTGAAGTCGATCCAGATATCCCATCCATGATTGCTGCCTCCGCAGCACTCTGTGTTTCTGGCATTCCATTCAATGGTCCACTGGGTGCTTGCCGTGTCGGTTATATCGATGGTCAGTATGTCCTGAACCCAACCACCTCCCAGCTGCCGCTTTCCCAGCTTGACCTTGTTGTTGCCGGGACAGAGCAGGCAGTGCTGATGGTTGAATCTGAAGCGAAAGAACTGCCGGAAGACGTCATGCTTGGTGCTGTCGTTTACGGACATGAACAGATGCAGAAAGTCATCGAAGCCATTGATGCACTCGTTGAAGAAGGCGGCAAGCCGGAATCCGGTTGGCAGCCACCTGCCAAGAACGAAGCCCTGATTGCGGATGTCACCCGTCTGGCAGAACAGAAACTGCGTGCGGCTTACCAGATCCGTCAGAAACAGTCACGTTCCAACGAACTGCGTCATATCTATGACGAAGTCAACCAGGCACTGGCAGCGGAAGCCGCAGAGAAGGGCGTTGATGCACCGGATACCGTTGAAGTTGGCAACATCCTCTTCGAACTTGAAGCCAAGATTGTCCGTTCCCAGATTCTGGAAGGCGAACCCCGTATCGATGGACGTGACACCCGTACCGTCCGGCCTATCACCATCCGTACCGGTGTCCTTCCAAGGACCCACGGCTCGGCGCTGTTCACCCGTGGAGAAACCCAGGCGCTTGTTGTTGCCACATTGGGTACCTCCCGTGATGCCCAGAGAATCGATGGTTTGACCGGTGAATACAGTGACTCCTTCATGATGCACTACAACATGCCGCCATTTGCAACCGGTGAAACCGGTCGTGTCGGCTCACCAAAACGCCGTGAAATCGGTCATGGCCGTCTGGCAAAACGTGCTTTGAAGGCATTGCTGCCATCCCAGGATGAATTCAGCTATTCCATCCGTCTGGTTTCTGAAATCATGGAATCCAATGGTTCCTCCTCCATGGCATCCGTCTGCGGTGGTTCCCTGGCATTGATGGATGCAGGCGTTCCCGTCAAGAACCATGTTGCCGGCATTGCAATGGGGCTTATCAAGGAAGGCAACCGGTTTGCCGTCTTGACCGACATCCTGGGTGATGAAGACCATTTGGGCGACATGGATTTCAAGGTTGCCGGTACTGCAAGCGGTGTCACTGCATTGCAGATGGACATCAAGATCCAGGGCATCACCAAAGAAATCATGCAGGTCGCACTGGCACAGGCAAAAGAAGGACGCATGCACATCTTGGGACTGATGCAGCAGGCGATGCCGCATTTCAAGACCGAGTTGTCCAACTTTGCACCACGCCTCATCACCATCCGGATCAACCCAGAAAAAATCCGTGATGTCATTGGTAAAGGTGGTGCCGTCATCCGGGCACTCACCGAAGAGACCGGTGCACAGATTGACATTACTGATGATGGTGTCGTCACCATTGCCTCAGTGGATGCTGCAGCAGGTCAGGAAGCCAAAAGGCGGATTGAAGAACTTACTTCATCTGTTGAAGTCGGCAAGGTTTATGACGGTACCGTCCTCAAGCTGCTTGACTTTGGTGCGATTGTCCAGATCCTGCCTGGCAAAGATGGTCTGTTGCACATCAGCCAGATTGCAAAGGAACGCGTCAATGCTGTTTCAGACTCCCTGAAAGAAGGTCAGGAAGTCCGTGTCAAAGTACTTGAAACCGATGAACGTGGCCGTATCAAACTGTCCATGAAGGCAGTGCAGGCAGAAGAATCTGCAAATACTGATGCGCCCGCTGAAAAAAAAGCTGAAGCCTGATTGCTGCCAGGATCAGCCAGAAGGCTGACAAACCAAGAAAATCCTCCAGTAGAAAAAACTGCTGGGGGATTTTTTCATTACAATAGCACTAAGGCAACCACCGCCCGTTAAAGGTATATTGCCTGGAAAGGATGGATGGCAGCACCATATCATCCAGACTGCTGGGAAATGCTTTTTTCAGAACAGAGGCCAGCACGTTTTCTTGAACCAGACCCGGAAAGGAGAAAACCATGAGAACCGTTGAAATCATCAATCAAGGTCCAAAAAGTACCCTTCAGATAGGGGAACGTCCTGTCCCTCAGCCAAAAGCAGGGGAAGTGCTTGTCAAAGTCCATGCTGCCGGCATCAACAGGCCTGATGTCCTCCAGCGTATCGGACGCTATCCGGTTCCGGAAGGCGCATCCGACATCCTTGGGCTTGAGATTGCCGGCGAAATCGTTGATGGGAATCTGTCAGGAACAGGCCTCAAAAAAGGCGATAAGGTCTGTGCGTTGGTCCAAGGCGGTGGTTACGCGGAATACTGTACTGCCAGTGCCCAGCTTTGCATGCCTATCCCCAAAGGGCTCACTGCCGTTGAAGCTGCTTCCCTGCCGGAAACCTATTTCACCGTTTGGACCAATGTCTTTGACATCGGGCAGCTCAAAGGCGATGAAACCTTCTTGGTCCAGGCTGGAGCCTCTGGTGTCGGCGTCTCAGCCATCCAGATGGCAAAAGCCATGGGACACCGTGTCTTTGCCACAGCATTGACCGATGAAGAATGCCGTGCCTGTGAAAGGCTGGGGGCGGAACACTGCGTCAATACCAACACCGCCAGCTTCTCCGAATACATCATGGAAGCCACAGACGGAAAAGGTGTGGATGTCATCCTTGACATGGTCGGAGCCTCTGTTTTTGACAAGGAAATAGACTGTCTTGCGCAGAATGGCAGACTTGTCCTCATCGCCTATATTGCTGGACGCAGGGGGACGGCAGACCTTGCCCAGATACTGCACCGCCAGCTCACCATCACCGGTTCCACCCTCCGGCCGAAATCCGATGCATTCAAGGCGGCTATTGCCCGGAACCTTGAAAAACACATCTGGCCCCTGCTGGAAAACGGGAAAATCAAACCCGTCATCTACCAGGTTTTCCCGATGGAACAGGCAATGGAAGCCCATCTGTTGATGCAGTCCAACAAACACTTCGGCAAGATTGTCCTGCAAGTGGGGTGATACAGGGGCCTTTGAGAAAAGGATTCTCCCCTGATTTTCAGATTTTCCAAGAGCGGGGCCAAGAATGGCAATGCCTGATGCCAAACCGCAGTTGTGCCTGAAGAATTACGCTGTGGTGAATTCGTGGATGGCTGAGGATTGATGGGGATACAAGGCAAGCAGCTCCGATTGCTTTGCCAGTTCAAAGTCAGCGAATGCAAACCCTGGTGCAACAGTACAGCCGACAAAGGAAAAGGCTGAACCGGCACAAGGCGTTGCACCGAACCAGACACCGGCAGGTACAGTGAACTGCACAGACTGTCCTGCCAGGATATCCTGCCCCAAAATGACTTCTTCATACCTGCCGTCTGAATGCAGCATGGCAAGGCGCATGGCTCCGCCGAGATAGAAATGCCACATTTCATCCTGACGGATACGGTGGAAATGGGAATAATCACCGGCTTTCAGCAGGAACAGGATACCGGTTGACCAGTTGTGTTCTCCCCAGCCATCTGGCAGGGCTGATGCAGGAATGGTGCCTGCGCTACGGTAAGTCTCAACATAGAACCCGCCTTCTGGATGGGGCTGCATGGCGAAATGCGTGATGATGTCCTGTACATCCATGGAAATCCGTTCTTTTTATGAGTGGTCAGAAAGGCCTGATCCATTCCGCCCGCAGGTTGGCCCGCTCTGGTGTTTCAATGGCAATGTCGATTTCTTTCAGCAGGCGGGCTTTGTCTTTGCCCAAGGTTCCGCGCAGGACCAGCTGGTTCGAAGCGTGGTCGCTTCTGAAGATAGTGGATTTCAGTTCAAGGGCACCGACAAACTGACGGAGTTCAATGAACCGTTCATGCTGGTTCATCCGTACGAATTCACCGTTGTAACCAGCTTGGAAACGGGCTTCGCCATGTGGCAGGTTCAGCACCAAGGCTGCAAGGAATTCGGGCTGGGTTTCGTTGGCAAGCAACGCGGAATTAAGGGCATGCTGTTCGCTGAATTTCTTGCCGCCAACCCCATTGATGATCATCACTGACCGCCTGATGCCGGCATCAGCCAGGCGGTTCAGGGCATCAACAGTGGATTGGTGCGTTTCGCCTTTATTGATGCTTTTGAGTACAAAGTCATCCCCGGATTCTGCACCGACATAAACCTGTTTCAACCCGGCATCAAACAGGGCTTTCAGTTCTTCATCGGTTTTCCGGGTGACATTGCGGGGAGAGCAGTAAGAGGACACACGGTTGACGCTGGGCAGGTATTCCCGGATCATGCCCAGGATGTTCAGCAGCCGTCTGGCAGGCAGTGCAACAACATCACCATCTGCCAGAAAGACCCGTTGGATGCCTTGATAATTCTGGCTGAACCATTCGATTTCCCGCCTCACATCTTCTTCAGGCTTGACTGAGAATTTCTTCTGGGGCTGCGTGTACATATCGCAATAAGTGCACTTGTTCCAGCTGCAGCCATTGGTGACCTGCAGGATCAGTGAACGGGCTTCACTGGGTGGACGGAAAACCGGATCAATGTACTGGACAGGAATATAACGCATGACAGTTCAGGGGATTATGGATAGACAGCTATATTTTCGACCATCTGACAGTTCCAAGGAAGCAGGGGAAACCGTCTTCCTTGGGAAAGCAGCCAGCAGGGCTGTCAGTTCAGCTGGAGCGATGAACGTGACAGTTCCCGGAGTTCAGTGAACTGTTCATAGAGGATTGGCAGGTTTGCCATGATGGTTTTCATCATTTCCTCACGTTTTTCAGCATAGATTGGTTCCATCTGTCCATTGGCTTCCCAATGGAGCTGCAGGATTGGTGTCAACAGGCCATTTTCCGACATCTGGGAAGCATAGATGGTTGGATGCCATTCTTCACGGCGCAGGGAGGTGCCCAGCAGGAAACCATATGCCCAGTTCCATGCATTCACTTTCAACTGGTTGTCGGAGCAGAGGATAGGATAATAGTCTTCTTTCTTTTTCAGTTTCGATTCGACATATTCCCAGTGTTTGGTGATGGCATTCATGACCTGGTCAGCTTCTTCCTGGGTCTTGAAGGTCACTTCATTGTTGCCGAAGATGACGGGCAGGTATTCACCAGGCGGAACAACGGAAGGGCTGACAATCAAGGCGCAGAGGAAACCGTCAAGTACTTCGATATCCATCTGGGTGTTCGCCAGCAGGTAGTTGTCCAGTGCATCAAAATCGGCATCGGAGATGGCTTCAGCAGATGTTTCTTCTGGGCCGTTGAGGAAAGCGTCCAATGCGCTTTGTTCAGGATTTTTTGTGTCGGACATAATCAGTCTCACTCATTGGGTTGATGGATGGTATCGGTTCTTTCTGTGCTTTATCTTCCCCTGAAGATGGCGCATTCATGGAAGGCTTCCAAAGTGATCGGTGCACCTGTGCTCCGGCACAGGCGGCTCGTCAGCTTCAGCAGTTCCTTGATGTCACGGCCACTGGAGTTCGGGAAGTCACGGACCAGCTTGTAAACCAACTCGTCGGAAAGGTCGACATTGAACTGGTCTGCCAGTGAATGCCATAGACGGATAGCGGCATCACGGGACGGCGTCTCATAACGGATGACCGCGATGCAGCGGGAAATGATGGCGTCATCGACATCGTCCTCACGGTTCGTGGTCAGGAACAGCAGTCCGTTGAAATACTCCAGTGTCCGCAGGAACTCCGCCACAATCGCATTGTGTTCCAGGTTGTTGTCACGTTTGCGGATATACAGGTCAGCTTCGTCCAGCAGCAGGATGGAATCCCAGCGGGATGCACGTTTCAGGATGTCTGCCAATGCCGCCTCGACGGTCTGGGCTGTCGTCCCCAGTTGGCCGGAATGCACCCGGTAAAGCGGTTTACCCACCACTTCGGAATACACTTCAGCCGTCAGGGTCTTGCCGAGTCCGGGCGCCCCCATGCAGAGGATGGTGGTCCCGCCGGACTTGCCCTCGATGATGTCGTCCATCAGCACATCCATATGGGAGGTGAGGATGTCGATCAGGCGCCGGTGTTCCGCAGGCAGGATCAGCTTGCTCTGGATTTCAGGACGGTAGACATATTCCTGCAGGTTCTGGACATGGACCCAGCAGTTCTCATGCAGGTCAAGATGGAACATATGCAGGTAGCAGTGGATTGGGATCAGTCCTTC
>JAFWUI010000043.1 GCA_017524145.1 Oxalobacter sp.
ATCACGGACTGTCCTGCCTGACTCAACCGCCTTGAGTATGTTCAGTATCTGTGTCTCGCTGAATCTTGATTTCTTCATTCCGTTCTCCTGATTCCGGGAGAACTCCAATTTTACATGCACCTATTTTAGGGGATGGCTACAAATTGTTATTGTCTGATAATTTTTTTCCGTATCAGATGCCAGGTTCCCTGATGTTTCTCCAGTCTGAACTCAAGATTCTCGAAAACACCATCTTGATTTTCCAAGATAGGAGAATCATCCGGTGAATCTGCCAGATAAAGTTCAACTTTTTTTCCATCTTCAGAAAAAACAGCATAACTACCTGCCCATTCATCAGGTTTTACCGGATCTTCCACTGAGATACCCTGTTCCCAGATACGGATGCACTGTTGTCTGAGCCTGCTCCATGCATATCCAGCAGTATTCAGGCATCCATGTCTGTCCTTTTGTCCACCAATCATTTCTTGTTCCATGGCGGCACAACCTGACAGGATGCCTGTAGAAAGCGTCAAGATGATGGATAGGATCAGTTTTTCTTTCATCATCAATCTATTGGGAAAATATCAGAAAATCCGGTTTCCATTTTCTGCGGGCAGTGAAGGAGTCAGGAGAACGCACCCCTTTTCATTGTCCGCACCAAGAATCCTGACTTCACTTTTTACCGATCCAATCCGCATAGCTGGCAAGTTGACGCAACAGACAACCTGCATGCCAACCAATGTTTCCGGCGTATATAGGTCTGTAATCTGTGCAGAGGTACTCTTGATGCCGATGTCTTTGCCAAAATCAATGTCAACCTTATAAGCAGGCTTCCTTGCACGTTTGTTGGTACTTACTGACACAACAGTTCCGACACGCATATCTATACTATCGAAAGTTTCAATATCAATCATGGTACTTCAGTCTTTCCAGTTTTATCCGGTTTTCCTTTTCTGAGGACGTCCAGTGTCTGAAGTCCAACGGACAGGATAATCAGAGTCAATCCAGAATAAAAAGCAAATCCTAGTTCTTTGGATTCTCCAAAGAACAGTATGGCGAAGATAATACTGTAAACAGGTTCCAGATTATAGGCGAGTCCAACAGTAAAAGCCGAGACAATTTTGAGAACCTGAAGAATCAGGAAATACATGAATGCTGTGCAGACCAACGCCAGTAGAAAGAGCATGGTGACATCCGTCAGGTTGTCTGGGATGAAATTGATTTCTGGATGCAGGTATCCGTAACCCAGGCAGGCACATAGCAAGACAATTGTTCCACCGGCCAGTTCATGCATCAATAATGATGAAGATGGACAGATTTTCAGGGCATCCAGCCTTTTGCTGATGATGCTGTAAAACGAGGCAAGGAAAGTTGAGATGACACCCAAGATGATGCCTAATCTGAATCGGGTGTCCAACTGGAATATCAGCAGGATACCCGCTACTGTCAATAGACTGTAGAAAAAATCACGGCAGGAAAAACGTTTCCTGTTGATGACCGGTTCCAGAAAAGCAGTAAAAAAACCTAGTAATGAATAACAGATGACGCCGATTGAGATATTCGAGGTTTTGATGCTTGCATAGAAGAAAACCCAATGCAGTGCAAGAAAACCTCCTGCAACAGCCATTTTCAGGAAATTTTTAAGATCGACTTTATGCAGTGATTTCCTGA
Organism: Oxalobacter sp.; assembly: GCA_017524145.1. Taxonomy (GTDB): domain Bacteria; phylum Pseudomonadota; class Gammaproteobacteria; order Burkholderiales; family Burkholderiaceae_D; genus Oxalobacter. The sequence goes on from JAFWUI010000043.1 coordinate 1,651, forward strand.
AAAAGAGGATGATGGCAATCAGTGCGGCAGCACCGGCTGTCCGCCAGAAGGACAGTGGCAATGCGTGCATGGAAATCAGTTTCCCGAACAGGCCTGTTGCACTGCCAATCAAGACTGCCAGATGAAGTTTCAGGAATGTGCTTTTCATCTGAAAAAGCTTTTTGACTTTGATTTAATATATAAAAATAATATAATTAATATATAATTAAGTGTATATTAGAAAATGGTAAAAATCAATATGGACTTACAGACGTTGAAATATTTCTGTACGGTATGCCAGGAGGGCAGTTTCCTGAGTGCTTCAAGAAAGCTGAACTATGCACAGTCAAATCTTTCTGCCAGGGTTGCACAATTGGAAAAGAAACTGGGTTGTGTCCTGTTGATCCGCCGTAAGAGCGGTGTTGTTCCAACCAAGAAAGGATTTGTCTTGTTGGAATATGCCAGAAAAATCCTCCGGTTGACGGAAAAGGCGGAATCTGCTGTCCAGACAGGACAGGCTGCAGAAAGTCGTCTTGCCATTGGGTCGATGGAATCTACAGCCATCACATTTTTACCTGCTCTTTTAAAGACATTCCACACAATCTGTCCAGATACAAAAGTCTCTGTTTGTACAGGAACCTCTGCGGCAACAGTCCAGAAAGTCCTGAATAACGAATTGGATGGTTCTTTTATCGCTGGGGGATCAATCCATGCTGAGCTTTCATCTGTCTCTGTCAGAACGGAAAAACTTGTCTTGGTCTCAAACCATACCTTGGAAGCGGCTTCTTTGACAGAACTTCTTCAACAGCCTTTGGTTGTGTTTCCCTATGGCTGCTTTTACCGGCATATACTGGAAAACCTGCTTGCTGAACAGAATATCCTGCCGGACCATTTTATTGATATGGTTTCTATCGGTGCATTGATTTCAAGCATCAGCGCAGGCCTTGGCATCGGCCTGCTTCCAGAAAGTGCCATCCGTGTCTTTTCTTTTGCTGACCTGCTCTCAATCCACCAGATTCCAGAGCCGTACTGTCATGCTGAAGTCAAGTTTGTCTATCACAGGGATTCTGACAGCGACAGACCGTTAGGCCGTTTTATTGAGGTCATCCAGCAGGGGCTGCCTGAATACCAGGCTATAGGGGAATAAACAGGTATTGGCTTTTTCAGTTCTTAGACAAGTTTCCAGCCTAAAGGTTCTCCTGCCATCAGGGGAACAACCTGGTCATTGCCGAATGGCAGGGATTCAGGGATGTTCCAGACTTTCTTTTCCAGGGTAATGGTTTTCCGGTTGACGGCCAGGTTATAGAACTTCGGGCCGTTGATGGCGGTGAACCATTCGAGCTGATCCAATGCGCCCTCTTGCTCAAAAACCGTTGCATAAAGTTCAATGGCATGGGATGCACTGTAACACCCAGCACAGCCACAGGCGTTTTCTTTTGCCCCTTTGGCATGGGGTGCTGAGTCTGTACCAGCGAAGAAACGCCTGTTTTTCTGGGTGACAGCCTTGAGCAGGGCCTGCCGGTTTTCTTCCCGTTTCAGGATAGGCAGGCAGTAATAGTGAGGATGGATGCCACCTACCAATAGGTGGTTCCGGTTGAACAGAAGATGTTGGGGAGTCACTGTCGCACCAATGAACCCTTCAGCATCTGTTACATATTCTGCTGCTGCTTTTGTCGTGATATGTTCAAAGACAATTTTCAGGTCAGGCAGGTCTTTCCTTAAAGGAATCAATACATTGTCAATGAAAACTGCTTCACGGTCAAAAATGTCCACATCCGGATCTGTTACTTCGCCATGCATCAACAATGGCATTCCCTGTTTCTGCATCTCTTCCAATGCAACCATGCATTTTGAAAGGGAAGTCACACCCATATCAGAATTTGTGGTTGCACCTGCTGGATATAGTTTGATGCCATGGACAATACCACTTTCCTTTGCTTTCCTGATTTCTTCAGGAGGGGTATTGTCTGTCAGGTACAGCGTCATCAATGGCGTAAATGACATGTCATCTGGTAACTGTGCCATGATACGCTGACGGTATTGCTGTGCTTGGTCAGTTGTTGTCACAGGCGGTTTCAGGTTCGGCATGATGATGGCACGTCTGAACTGCTTTGCTGCCTGTGGTACGGTTGACTGCAGGACTTCTCCGTCACGCAGATGAAGGTGGAAATCATCCGGTTGGATGATGGTCAGTGTCTTGGTAGTGGATTCTGCCATGATAAGATGCCAAGGATAAGGTTGTTCAACTGTTTTATTATATTGGAAATTTCCACTGGTCAATCTTTGCAGGAAACAATATGACAGACCATATTCCCCAAGTGATTACAAAAACAGGTGACCAAGGTCAAACAAGCTTGGCTGATGGTACACGGATAGCAAAAAGCAGCCTGCGGATCCAGGTCATTGGGGAAATTGATGAACTCAATTCCTTGATTGGAGTGGTTGCCAGCCTCCATCCTCCCTTTACAATCGGTAAAATCCTGATTCAGGTTCAGCATCAGCTGTTTGCCGTAGGGGAAGAACTTTCATCACCAGGCAAAGTCAGGATAACGGAAAAGGATATTGCGGTACTGGAAGGAGAAGCAATTGCCTTGAGCAGCAAGCTGCCATTCCTCAAGACATTCATCCTGCCCGGAGGAACAGTGATTGCTGCACAGATACATGTTGCAAGAAGTGTATGCCGGCGGGCGGAGAGGTCATTGGCCGCATTGCATGAAAAGGAAATGGCATCTCCTGACCTGATGCGTTACCTGAACCGCCTGTCTGACCTGCTGTTCATCTTGGCACGGGAAGCCAACCGTTCAGCAGGCAAACAGGATACATGCTTAAAATAAGTGAATGCTCACTTATTCCGCTTATCATAAGAAATAAAGGCGTAAGCAGAATGGTTATGGATTGATTCAAAGTTTTCTGCTTCCAAGGAATAAGCAGCAATGCGGCTATCTGCATTGAGCATACCTGCTACATCCCGGACAAGGTCTTCTACAAATTTTGGATTGTCGTAAGCGTGTTCAGTTACATATTTTTCATCAGGCCGCTTCAGCAGACCGAAGAGTTCACAGGAAGCCTGTGCTTCGATATTGGCAATCAGTTCCTCAATCGGCAGGAGTTCATTCAGAACGGCCTGCACGGTGATATGGGAACGCTGATTATGCGCCCCGTATGCTGAGATTTCCTTTGAGCAAGGGCAAAGGCTGGTGACCGGCACTTGGGCGGATAGTGTGGTTTCCAGCCGGCCGTTGACAATCTCCCCTTTCATGCCGACCTCATAATTCATCACGCTTTTCACACCGGTGACCGGCGCTGCTTTTGTCATAAAGAACGGGAACAGGACCTCAATCATGCCGGATTCTGCATTCAGCATATCCAGCATGTCATAAATCAGTTTTGTGAATACATTGAAATCCAAAGGAGCAGCCTCCAGGCTGGTGAAGATTTCCAGCAGGTCAATGAAACGCGACATATGGGTGCCCTTCTGATGGTCAGGTAGGTGGACGTACATGTTCCATGTACCGACAGAAGGTTGGATACCGTCACGGGACTGGACCCTCAAAGGATGCTTTACACCTTTAACGCCTACTTTCTGGATGGCGATTTTCCGGGTATCCAAGGTGTTTTGGATGTCGGGAATAGCATGCGACACAGGATTTACAGGATTGCCTGATGCAGCGCAGGACATGCATGCATCAGGGTCTTTATCGATGTCAGTTGGATTGCGGAAAGTCATTTATCAAACCTTAAATCGTTCATCGATGCAGTGGGTTGCACTGCATTTATTGATTCTGCCCCTTTTTCAAGACGGCTTCTGATGGCCTCTTCAATCCCTTTGCCATCTAATCCGTTCATTGCGAGCAGTGTCGGGATATCACCGTGGTCAATGAACCTGTCAGGCAGTCCCAGCTGGATGACAGGGTTGGTCAGTCCCTGTCCCGACAGGACTTCCAGCACAGCAGAACCGGCTCCTCCCGCAATAGTGCCTTCTTCTACGGTGACAAGTGTATGGTGATGGTTGGCTGCCTCAATAACCAGTTCACGGTCAATCGGTTTGATGAACCGCATATTGATGACAGTCGCATCCAGTTTTTCCCCTGCTTCAAGTGCAGGATGAAGCATTGTTCCAAAAGCCAGGATGGCAATACCAGCTCCCTTCCTGACAGTCAGGGCTTTGCCGATTGGCAATAAAGCTGTTTCTTTCTGGATAGTTGCTCCGATACCGGTTCCCCTTGGATAACGTACGGTTGCTGGACCATGATGGGCGTAAGCGGTTGTCAACATCTGACGGGATTCATTCTCATCAGATGGTGCCATGATGACCATATTCGGGATACACCGCAGATAAGCCATATCATAACTGCCTGCATGTGTTGCGCCATCTGCACCGACCAAGCCAGCGCGGTCAATGGCAAAGGTGACATCCAGATCCTGCAATGCAACATCATGGATCAATTGGTCATAGGCACGTTGCAGGAATGTGGAATAGATTGCGACAACCGGTTTCAGTCCTTCACAGGCGAGCCCAGCAGCAAAGGTCACCGCATGCTGTTCAGCAATACCGACATCAAAGAAACGGTCTGGGAACTGTTTGGCGAAGTCCACCATGCCAGATCCTTCGCTCATGGCTGGTGTGATGCCAATAAGTTTTGAATCTTGCCGGGCAGTGTCGCATAGCCAATCTCCAAAAACCTTGGAAAAGGTCGGTTTGACAGCAGTTTTAGGTTTCAGACCTTCTTCAGGACTGAATTTCCCCAAACCATGGTACAGGGTGGGATCGGCCTCAGCCAGTTTATAACCATGGCCTTTCTTGGTGACGATATGCAGGAAACGGGGGCCTTTCTGTTTTTTCAGGTCCTGAAGGACATCCAACAGTGCTCCGGTATCATGTCCATCAATGGGACCCGTGTAGCTGAATCCAAATTCATCAAACAGGGTTTTCGGTGAAATCAGCCCTTTGACATCCTTTTCAAAATGTTTTGCCAGCTCAATGACCGGGGATGGCAGGACATTCTCAGCAATATTCTTAGCGGCTTCTGTCGCTGCGTAGAAACCTCCGCCCATCAATTGCGTGAAATAACGGTTCAGGACACCGACAGGCGGTGAGATGGACATATCATTGTCATTCAGGATAACCAGCAGGTTGATGTCTTTATAGATGCCGACATTGTTCATTGCCTCGAAAGCCATGCCACCGGTAATGGCGCCATCACCAATGACAGCGATGGCACACCGGTCATTGTGCTGGAATTTCGCTGCCATCGCCATGCCCAATGCAGCAGAAATCGAAGTGGAGGAATGTGCGGTACTGAAAGCATCATATTCACTTTCCTCCCGTTTTGGGAAACCGGAAAGACCGTTCAGCTGGCGAAGGGTTTTCATCTGTTCACGGCGGCCAGTCAGGATCTTATGGGCATAGCATTGATGGCCGACATCCCAGATCAAGCGGTCATCAGGTGTATTGAAGACATAGTGCAGGGCAACCGACAGTTCAATGATGCCAAGGTTGGAAGACAGATGCCCACCTGTCCGGGAGACAGACTGGATAATGAAACTGCGCAGTTCTTCCACCAGTGCGGGGAGCTGGTGGCGTGGCAGCTTTCGGAGGTCTGCCGGACTGTCAATGGTATTCAGCAGCTTCATTATTTCTTCCGGTATACAACCAGATTGGCAATATCATGCAGCCATTGGGCTTTCTGACCGAACTGCCCAAGGGCATCATGTGCCTGCTGGCAGAGGGTTTCTGCCAGTTTTCTGGATTCCTGTAATCCTAACAGAGAAACATAGGTTGGTTTATCATCCCGGGCATCTTTTCCCGCAGTTTTGCCCAGTCCTGCCGTGTCTTCAGTGACATCCAAGATATCATCCACCACCTGATAGGCCAGTCCAATGGCATTGGCAAAAGTTTCCAGTGCATCCAGTGCTTCTGGAGCCGGTGTGTTGCCAGACAAAGCACCCAATAGGACAGCAGCCTTCAGTAGTGCCCCTGTTTTTAACCGGTCCATCTGTTCCAGTTCATTATAGGAAAGCGGTTTACCGATGCTTGTCAGGTCGATTGCCTGACCGCCACACATGCCGGATGATCCTGCCGCTTCTGCCAGAATGCGGGTTCTGGCAACATTCAATGCTGTATCTCCGTTGCCTGCACTGGCCAGGACAGAAAAAGCCTGTGCCTGAAGGGCATCGCCAGTGAGGAGTGCCATGGCTTCCCCGAATTGGATATGGACGGTCGGTTTGCCGCGACGGAGGACATCATTGTCCATACAGGGCATATCATCATGAACCAGTGAATAGGCATGGATCATTTCCACGGCGCAGGCAACCGGTCTGAGGATGGTTGCCGGTGCATCGAAAAGCTGTCCTGCAGCATAGACCAGCAATGGGCGGATACGTTTACCACCATTCAGGACCGCGTAACGCATTGCCTGGTTGAGTTGCCTCAACTGTTTTGGTTGGCTCTTCCCGTCAGGCAGGTAATCCGATAAGGCCTGTTCAATATCTGACTGGATGGTTTTTACCCATTGATTGAAGCGGTCATTCATCTTTCAGTTTCATCAGTATTGTCAGGCTGGAAAGGTTTCAGGATTTCCCCATCCAGAATCCTGACCTGGTTTTCCACCTTGTCCAGTTTCGCCATGCAGAACCGGATCAGTCCAGCCCCCCGTTTATAAGCATCAATTGATTGTTCCAGAGACAGTTCGCCTGCTTCCATCCTGGCAACCAGCTGTTCAAGTTCTGTCATGGCGGCTTCATAGGAAGCAGGCATCTTATCGGTGTCTTCAGTGTTCATAAGGTTTTGCTGCAGGTGACTGTCTGGGAATCATATCAATGTCAAGGGACGGAATTGTTCCTGACCAAACTTGATATTATACGCTATGAGTGGTTTAATCATCGTTTTCCAGTGGCTGGATATAGAGGGGGAAACCAGTTTTTCCGTAGCCTGTTCCATCCAGTCTTCCAGAATCGAAAGTTCCTTTGGCATTTTCTCCAATTTCAGATGCAGTCGCTTTGGATGCTTGTCACTTCACTCTGCCTGACGTTCATGGCAGTTTGTGTCAAGCTCGTATCTGATGAATATTCCACGCTTGAGATTGTCATGTACCGTAGTTTGGTCGGGGCGGTTTTCATGGGTATCGTCACTTTTTATCAGAAAGGGACACTGAAGACGCGCTTTCCACTGGAACATGCCTGGCGTGCCATAGTCGGTGCAACGGCATTCGGCCTCCATTTCTATTCCTTCAGGGGATTGCCGCTGGCAACCGCTGTCACATTGAACTATACCTCCCCGATTTGGATTGCATTGGTATTGTTCATCGGTGGTCTTTTGCAGGGACAGATGCGGTTTGAATGGAAACTGGTGGGTGCCATCATCATCAGTTTCATCGGGGTGGTCATGGTATTGCAGCCAAATATCCAGGAAGAGCAGTATCTTTGGGGGCTGATTGGCCTGTCTTCAGGTTTCTTGGCGGGTTTGGCTGGACTCCAGGTCCGCCGTCTGGGGCAGTTGGGCGAGCCGGAATACCGGGTTGTTTTCTATTTCTGCGTCATCAGTACGGTTGGTGCCGCTATCCTGACGGTACTTTGTGCCCAGTTGCCGGGCAGCGATGGAATCGCATTCCATGAACACAGTCCAAGGGGATTGGTCCTGCTTGTCTTGGTGGGGCTTTCTGCTGCTATCGGTCAGATGGCGAATACCCGTGCTTTCCATCTTGGGAAAACCCTGTTGACCGCCAACCTGCAGTATTCAGGTATCGTATTCTCCTGTATCTGGGGCATCATCATCTGGGGAGACTTGTTCGGTTGGGTCAGTTGGGTCGGTATGGCAGTCATCATCGCCAGTGGCATTGCAGCGACTTTCTTCGGCGCGAAAGCCAAGAAAAATGTACTTGTCCATACAGGCAAGGGTTAGAGGAATCGTCCTGTTTCCGGATGGGCAACAGCCTATCTTGATCAAAACGGGAAATACCAGCCGTCATCCCAACAGAGAAAACCACCACCCTTTCCATTCCTGATACCATGCAGGGATGGAAACCATCAGGGACAACACCTCCCCCTGCCTATAAGAGAGGCAAGTCCAAAGTGCGTATTTCCTGTCAATACGCACCGTTGTCAGCAGAAACTATTTTTTCGCTTCTTGAGTAATCTTGTCGGAAGCAGCATTTTTCTTGACCGATGCAACACCGTTCAAGCAGCTCTTCAGCGCTTTGTAGCCTTCACTGACCGCAATAATCTGACCGTTGGATGCTTTCAGGCGGAAACGGTATTCGCCTGCCTTGTCGGTATAGACCTCAAATTTAGGATGCTTTTCAGTTGCATAGCCTTCGACGGTCTGGTTTTCGATTGCGGCATTCGGTGCATTTTTCTGTACACTTGCAATCCCATTCTTCAGGCCGCTGGCACTCTTGTAAACCTGGGAACTGGCGATGACTTCGCCATTGCCTGCAACCAGATTGAATTTAGAGCCGGTTTTGGCTTCCTTGATGACGTATTTACCCATCTAACTGCCTCCTTGAGGAAAAAAGGGAACATTCTATTGGTTAGAAACCCTATGGAAAACCAATTGTAAAAATATTGGTATCCCATATCCATTCTATACCAAATCAGCAGGATTCCCATAGTGTTATCAGGAACTTATCATCAGCATCCTGCCTGTTCAATGTGCTTCATCCCAGTTTCTGCCATAACCGACTTCTGCAATCAGCGGTACGTCAAGGGTTGCTGCCTGTGCCATGAGTTCAGGCAACCGTTTCCGGATTAGCGGCAGTTCATTTTCAGGGACTTCAAGAACCAGTTCATCATGAACCTGCATAATCAGTTTGGATTGGAGGCGTTCTGTAGCGAGCCAGTTGTCCACAGCAATCATCGCCAGTTTGATGATATCAGCGGCGGTGCCCTGCATCGGGGCATTGATGGCAGCCCGTTCAGCGGCCTGCCGGCGGGCGCCACTTGATTGGATTTCAGGCAGCCAGAGCCGTCTGCCGAATACCGTTTCAACATACCCTTGTCCGGCTGCCTGCTTCCGGGTGTTTTCCATATAGGCGGCAACACCGGGATAACGTTGGAAATAACGGTCAATATAGTCTTTGGCATCTGCCCGGCTGATGTTGAGGCTGGCAGCAACACCAAAGGCACTCATTCCATAAATCAGTCCGAAGTTGATGGTCTTGGCATAACGGCGCTGGTCAGAAGAAACTTCTAGCGGCGTGAGGTTGAAAATCTCAGCGGCTGTCGCGCGGTGGATGTCTTCCCCTTGATGGAAGGCTTCAAGCAGACGTTTATCCCCCGACAGGTGTGCCATGATACGCAGTTCAATCTGGGAATAGTCAGCTGAAACGATGAAATGCCCTTCGGGAGCAATGAAGGCTTCACGGATATGGCGGCCTTCTTCTGTCCTGATGGGAATGTTCTGCAGGTTCGGGTCATTGGAGGCCAACCGTCCTGTTACGGCAACAGCTTGGGCATAATTGGTATGCACGCGTCCGGTAGTGGGATTGACCATTTTCGGCAGTTTGTCGGTATAGGTTGACTTGAGTTTTGCCATACCACGGTAATCCAGGATGATTTTGGGCAACGGGTAGTCCTGGGCCAGTTTTTCCAGGACTTCTTCATTGGTGGAAGGGGTACCTGAAGGGGTTTTCTTGATGACAGGCAGTTCCTGCTCATCAAACAGGATGGTGCCAAGCTGTTTCGGTGAATTCAGGTTGAAGGCCTTGCCTGCGAGTGTATAAGCCTGTTGGGTCAATTCATCCATCGCCTGTCCCAAGGCGATGGATTGATGCAGCAGCCGGTTGCTGTCAATCAGCACGCCATTGCGTTCCATTTTCTGGAGGACAGGCAATACCGGTATTTCAATCTGACGATAGACATTGCAGAGCTTTTCATGCTGGCTGAGCACCTGCCACATTTTTTGATGGAGCTGCAGAGTGACATCGGCGTCTTCTGCAGCATAACGGGAAGCGGTTTCGATATCGACTTCCTCAAAGCCCAGCTGTGAGGCTCCTTTCCCGCAGATATCTTCATAGCTGATGGGCTTATGGTCCAGCAGGCGTTCTGACAAGGTATCCATATCATGGCGGCGGTGGGATTCCAGTATGTAGGATTCCAGCATCGTGTCATGCATAATGCCCTGGAGCTGGATACCATGGTTGGCAAGGATATGACAGTCATATTTGATGTTCTGCCCAACTTTTGGATGGTCAGGGCTCTCCAGCCAAGGTTTCAGTTTTTCAAGCACCAGGTCAAGGGGGAGTTGTTCCGCACCCAGTGTCTGATGCCCAACAGGGATATAAGCCGCTTCACCTGCCTTGACAGACAGGGAAATGCCCACGAGCTGTGCAGACATCGCATCCAATGAAGTGGTTTCCGTATCGATGGCTGTCAATTCGGCGTGGTTGACTTTTTCCAGCCATTGCTCAAGCTGTGCCGTTGTCTGGACTGTTTCATAGCGGGCAGAGTTGTCGAAAAGCTGCCCTTCCCTGTTGAGCAGGCTGTCTGCCGGTATTGGAGGAGAGGGGATGGTTTTCTGCTTGACAGGGATATCCAATGTTTCAGCCTCTCCTGTCAGCTCTTTGAGCATATTCCTGAAGCCGAGATGGGCAAAAGCCTTTTTCAGCCCTTCAATATCCTTGCCTTTCTTCCTCAGGCTTGTCTCGATGGTATTGACATAGGCATTCAGGTCACTGTTGGTGCGGATGGTCACCAACGTGCGGGCTTGGGGCAACCAGTCAAGGGCTTCCCGGAGATGGTTGCCGACAGCCCCTTTGATATTCCCGGCATTCTGGATGATGTTGTCCAGTGAATCATATTGGGCCAACCATTTGACAGCTGTCTTGGGACCGACTTTGCTGACACCGGGAATATTGTCCGAATTGTCACCAATTAATGACAGGTAATCAATGATCCGTTCTGGTGGAACACCGAATTTCCGGATAACTCCCTCACGGTCCAAAGTTTCATTTTTCATGGTATCAACCAAGGTGATATGGTCATCGACCAGCTGTGCCATATCCTTGTCACCGGTTGAGATGATGACCTTGAAACCCTGTTCCCGTGCATGCATGGCAAGGGTACCGATGACATCATCAGCCTCAATCCCTTCCACCGAAAGCAGTGGCCAGCCATGCAGACGGACCAATTCATGGATTGGGGCAATCTGACAGGTCAGGTCATCAGGCATTGGGGGTCTGTTCGCCTTGTATTCGGTATACAGGTCATGTCGGAAGGTTTTTCCCTTTGCATCGAATACACAGGCGGCATAGGCTGTGGGATAATCTTTCTCAAGGCGGTGAAGCATTTTCATGAAGCCGTAGACCGTTCCTGTCGGCTCACCGGCCGCATTGCGCAGGTCAGGCAACGCATGGTAAGCCCGGTACAGGTAATTGGATCCATCAACCAATAACAGACAATTGCTCATAACTTAAATGGAAGAAAACAAAAAAAAGGTGCAGTTGCTGCACAATGTCAAAGATGTGAGATATGCAACAGTCCTTAAGGCACGGGAATCCTGGAGCATGTTTTCCATTATGTCAGAATTTGTCGAGAGCACGGAAAAACTTTCTGAAATCCAGGCATCGGTCACGATTTTTGGTTCTGCACGGTTCAAGCCTGGCAATCCATACTATGAACAATGCGTCCAATTGGCGCGCAAGCTGTCAGACATTGGTTTTGCTGTTTTTTCTGGGGGGGGGCCCGGTATTATGCAGGCGGCCAACAAGGGGGCTTTTGAAGGGCTTTCCCCGTCTGTCGGATTGAATATTGAACTGCCCCATGAACAGGTTGCCAATCCTTGGCAGAATGTATCGATGAATTTCCGGCATTTCTTTTCCCGGAAGATTGCACTCATGAAATATGCGTCTGCCTTTGTGATATTCCCGGGTGGCTTTGGCACATTGGATGAGTTGTGTGAGGTGACGACATTGATGCAGACTGCCAAGATCCGCAAGAGGCCGCTGATCCTGTTTGGTTCCAAGTTCTGGAAAGGGTTTATTGATTGGGGACGGGAGGTATTGTTGCAGGAAGGGACGATTTCTGCGGCAGATATCGACCTGATGACGGTGACGGATGATATTGATGTTACTGTCGACCAAATTGTTTCTTTCTACGGAGACCGGGTAAAAGACCTGAGTTTTGAAGAACGGCTCAAGCTGATGTATCTGTAAGGCTTGTTTGTTAAAATAAAAAGAGTTTATCTGACCTATCTAATTGGGGTATTCATCATGCCATATCGGTTTCAGCTGAAATATGCGTTGTTGCTGGCGGTTTTTGCCGCCATGCCGATGGCATATGCACAGGAACAGCAGTCTGGATCCGGGATAGAAATCCTGGATGAGACCGATGAGCCTGCCATCACCATCCGAAGACCGGATATAAACGCTGAGATTGTGGAACGGCGTAACGGTGGTATGGTTGATGAAATCAAGGTGACCAGCGGTCCTAGTACCTATTACCTGTATCCGAACGGCAAGAATGGTGTGCCGGATTCCTTTGAAAGCGGTTTAGTCAGACCCGCATTATGGAAAGTCGGTGAATTCGATGTCACCGAACGTAAAAAGAAGATTGGTGATGAAAGTGACCCGATGAGTTCGGATGTCCCTCCACCATCTGGAGAATAATGGCAGGTCTGCAGGCAGTCTATTGATACTATGGCAGTTTTTACACCAGTCACCCTTGATGACCTGAACCCCCTGCTTGCCAGGTTCCCTTTGGCACCTGCTACTGCAATACGGGGTATCGGTTCAGGGATTGAGAACAGCAATTTTTTCATCACCATCCAGAACGATGAATATGTCCTGACCCTGTTTGAGAAGCTTACGCATGAAGAACTGCCTTTTTACCTGAACCTGATGCGGCATCTGGCGGAAAAAGGCGTGAAGGTGCCAGCACCCATTGCAGACAAGAAGGGCAATATCCTGCATACCCTCTGCGGTAAACCAGCCTGTATTGTGACAAAACTGGCGGGGGATTGGTTGCCTGACCCCAAGCCCATCCATTGTGCAGAAGTCGGTGCCATGATGGCGGAAATGCACAAGGCAGCACAGGATTACCCGGAATCCCAGCCTAATCCGCGTGGTATGGCATGGTGGATTGAAACCGTACCGAAAGTCCTGCCGTATATTCCAGCAGAGGCAGCGGCATTGCTTCGGGCGGAACTGGCATACCAGCAGACTTTCCAGCAGTCTCAGGTTTATCAACGGTTGCCAAGAGGTCCTGTGCATGCAGACCTGTTCCGGAACAATGTGATGTTTGATGGAAATGCCCTGTCTGGATTCTTTGATTTTTATTTTGCCGGCGTGGATGCTTGGCTGTTCGATGTGGCGGTTGCCGTCAATGACTGGTGCATCGACCTTGAGACAGGGGAACTGGATATGCCCCGTGTCCGGACTTATCTGGATGCCTATCATGCTGTGCGCCCATTCACCCAGGATGAGGTGATAGCCTGGCAACCAATCCTGCGGAGTGCTGCACTGCGTTTCTGGCTTTCACGCTTGTATGATTTCTATATGCCCCGTGAAGCGGAACTGCTGACACCGCATGACCCGAAGCATTTTGAACGGATCCTGAAACGGCGCATCAATGAACCTTCTCCTGCTTTGATTGTATGAACCGCATTGCTGCCAAGACCGGTTGGGAATGGATTCACGCCGGTTTCACTATCTTCAAGAAACGGCCATTCTTCCTGGTCAACCTGCTGTTCCTTTATATGATGATGATTGTATTGGTCAGCATGGTGCCGATGGTTGGGCAGATGCTTCCAGTTTTCACCATTGCCATCTTCACTTTCCTGTTCATGAATGCAACTCTCTTGGTAGACCGTGACCAACCGTTGACCTTCGGAAGACTGTTTTCTACATTGGACCGCCTGACGTTTTTCCGGCTGTTTGCGTTGAGTGGCTGCTATATTGTTTTTGGATTGATTGTTGCGGGCATTTCGACTGTCTTGGATGAAGGCGCATTGTTTGCCCTTGTGATGACCCGGGAAGGGACTCCGTCTTTGAGCGATGAACAGATGACCCGGGCAGGTTATATGGCGCTTGCCATCATTGTGCTTTATATCCCATTCTTCATGCTGACATGGTTTGCTGCCCCACTGATTGGCTGGCGGCAGATGGGGGTTCCCAAAGCAATGTTCTACAGCTTCTTCACCGTTGCCCATAATTGGCGTCCATTTATTGTCTATGCGCTGGGGTTCCTGGTTGTTGGTTTCATCATCCCTTCCCTTGCTGGCGGCATCATTGGACCAATGCTTGGCGGTATCGTTGGCGCGTTTGTCATCTATATCATATCGGTTACCGTCACGACGGTCCTGTACTGTTCCTTTTACCCGACGTATCGTTCTATTTTTGGGATTCCTGTCCTTGATGACTGATATTTTTCACGCCAAAACAGTTAGAATCCAAACAATTCCTGTTTTTAAATTTCCTGATGGTTTTCTGAAGAGGTAATCGCATGAAAAATCTCGAACCTACATTGAAAGCGGAAATTTTGGCTGAAGCCTTGCCCTATATCCGCAAGTTCCATGGCAAGACCATTGTCATCAAATATGGTGGCAATGCGATGACCGAAGAAAAGCTGAAACACGGTTTTGCCAAGGATGTCATCCTGCTGAAACTGATTGGCATGAAACCGGTTGTTGTCCATGGGGGGGGACCCCAAATCAACAAGGCATTGGGCAAGGTCGGCAAGAGTGGCAATTTTGTCCAAGGGATGCGCGTGACCGACGATGAGACCATGGAAGTCGTTGAATGGGTACTTGGTGGTGAAGTCCAGCAGGATATCGTCATGCTGATCAACCACTATGGCGGTCAGGCGGTCGGGCTGACCGGCAAGGATGGCGGCCTGATCCGTGCCGAGAAAATGCAGTTGCCAGACCAAGATCGACCGGGTGAATTCATTGACATCGGTCATGTCGGTAAAATCAAATCCATCAACCCGCAGGTCATTACTGCCCTCCAGCAAGGAGGCAATTTCATTCCAGTGATTTCTCCAATCGGATTCAGTGATGATGGCGAGGCATACAACATCAATGCCGATCTGGTGGCAGGCAAGATTGCTGAAATCCTAGGGGCTGAAAAACTGATTATGATGACCAATACATCTGGGGTATTGGATAAGGAAAACCATCTGTTGACCGACCTGACTGCCCAGGAAATCGACAGCCTGTTCGCTGATGGCACCATTTCAGGCGGCATGTTGCCGAAAATCGGTTCTGCCTTGGATGCTGCGAAATCAGGTGTCAATTCTGTCCATATCATTGACGGGCGGATTGAACATTCGTTGTTGCTTGAAGTGCTGACTGACCAGCCATTTGGAACGATGATCCGTTCACATTGATCTGATGATGGGGAACACGATAAGACATCTGGAAAGGCGGTTGAGACCGCCTTTTCTTTTAAAAAGGAAGGTAAATCATGCAAGTTTTCAAGAAAGGCTTGGTCACTGCATTATTGGCTATGGCAATGGTGCCTACCTTTGCCGGCAATCATCATATTGCCTTGAACAATATCCTGATGGGTGGGTATTTTGACGGGAAATGGTTGCCGACCGCTTCATTGCAGGGACCAACCTGGCTTTGGGGCGGTGAGGATGCGACCGTTTTTTATCCGGATGGTAAGCGTGTGGAAGGTGTTGCCTGTGCCATTGACCGTGACCATCCTGATGAAGAAGGATTGGCAGTATCGGATGATGAACCCGATGCTCCGGTATTCAGTGTCCAGTTGCCGTCATACCGTTCTGTTTCCTATCCTTCCCATACCTTGGTGGTTACCTGGACTGAAGGAAACCTGATGCCAAGGGCTGTACAGAGCCTGCCACCGGATAATGTGCAGTATAAGGCGTTGGTGGCAGATTTCTTGGCCGGCAGGGGACTTCCGTATAAACAGGTAGTTTTGACAAAACTGCTGAAGGTGGATCTGGATGGGAATGACGCTGATGAAGTCATCATAACCGGTCATGCAGCAGGTGGGAAAGTGCCTTTTGCGATGCTTAGGCAGATCCAGCAGGGCAATGTGGCAACTACGATGCTGGCCGAACCGTCAGATGGGAAAGTCACCGACCTTTTCACTGCAGACCTGAATGGGGATGGCAGGATGGAAATTGCACTCGCTACCCAGTCAAAGACCCAGATTCATCAAATGGTCTATACCGTGAACCAAGGCAATACAGACAGGGTCATCCGCAACAGCTGGCCGCTGCATAGGCAGTAAAGGTATTTTTAAGGAAAAACCTTCCCGTGCTTGGCAGCCACTTTGTGGAAGAAATCCACAAAGGATTTGCCACCGTTCCAGTATTTTGATGGCAGGACATTTTTATCCCCAACTGCATTTGCCTTGAGGAGGCGCCTGTTTTCAAAACTGATTTCCATGGCGAATTTCTGGTCGCCCAATTCAGGTTTCTGGAGCGAGTAGCCTGACAATGCAATCAGGTTCTCGCGGTCAATCAGGGATTGCAATGCCTGCACTTCTTCCTTCCTGAAATCTGTCTTGAAAACAGTTTTCTGGACAGATTCAGCAGATTCATATGACGCATAGACGTATTCTTTGCCTTTCTTGCCGTCAATATGGAAATACTGCATCAGATAGCGTCCTGCAGGGAATCCTTCTTCAGGATGGTTGTTGACAAAGCTGAGTTCAAAATGACGGATGCTGCTTGCAGGTGGATGGTTGCTTGGTATAGCCTGTCCGGTCTGCTGGATGAGCTGCTTGAAGAACTGGCTGAAAGCATCACCAGGCAGTCCACCTTCTGGGAGAACCGATATCCCGCCTTCACCCCCGGCAATGATTGATTCACCAGAAGCATAGTTGACCCGCAGATCAAAATAATGACCAAGTGCGGAGTTGCGCTTGTAAAAGCCATTCAACTGGGCAACATTATGCTTTTCAATGATGGCTTGGAGTTCTTCCAGCGCTTCCTTGCCGACAGTCCCGGAAAACTGCAGGGGTTTCTGAGGTTCGCCAGAAAATCTGATGTCGCTGGAACAACTGACATTGAAATCTGCTTTTTCACCATTGTGGGCCAGCTTGAATGCACATCTTCCTTGGAAAGGGTTGTCATCTTCAATTGGGACAAAATCGCCGCCAAGGGACTTGAGTATTGCGACACGTCCCATGTCATAGAAGGTATATGAGAATGAGGTGATGTCTTTTGACTGGATGGTCTTTGGAGCGGATTTATTGGAGTAATCTATCGTGCTGCCAGGTGGCGGTGGTTCCAGACCGCAGGCAGAGACCATACCGGATGCTGCAACAGCAAGCAGTGTGGAACCAATCAGGGCGGTGGTTTTCTTCACAGTGGCTCTCCTTGATAGCGGTTGATGTCATCCTAAGAATGTTTCTTCTGGACAGATTGTAAAGCATCCGATGCTGCAGATGGTATGGGCAGCCTGTTGGGGACAATCTGAAATTGGCATGAAAAAAGGCAGCCTAAGCTGCCTTTCCGGAATGAATCCTGGATGGAAAATCAATGTTGACGGTGTTTTTTCAGTTTCTTGATCAGCGTCAGCTGAGCGATAGCCTGGGCAATTTCTGCCTGTGCCTTTGCATAGTCAACTTGGGATTTCTTGTTGAGCATTGCATCCTCAGCCTGTTTCCTGGCTTCATTTGCCTTAGCTTCATCAAGGTCTTTCGCACGGATTGCCGTATCAGCCAATACCGTGACGGCATACGGCTGCACTTCAACGATACCGCCTGCGACAAAGACATATTCCTCATCCTGCTTTCCACTGATCTTGATTCTGACAGCGCCTGGGTTGATGCGGGTAATCAAGGGAGCATGGCGTGGAAGGATCCCCAGCTCACCCATTTCACCCGGCAAAGCAACAAACTCGGCCTCTCCGGAGAAAATCAGCTCTTCCGCAGAAACGACGTCAATATGAATGGTATTTGCCATGTTTAAAACCTTTTTGCTTTCATTGGCAGTCACAGGCTGTATGGGGAAAATCCCACACAGCACTGCATTCCGTCAATTACATCCTTTCTGCCTTGGCAATCGCTTCTTCAATGGCACCAACCATGTAGAAAGCCTGTTCAGGCAGATGGTCCAATTCACCGTTGGCAATCATCTTGAAGCCTTTGATGGTGTCTTTCAATGGGACATATTTACCTGGGGAACCCGTAAAGACTTCCGCAACGGTGAAAGGCTGGGACAGGAAACGCTGCATCTTACGGGCACGGGCAACCACCAGTTTGTCTTCTGGTGCCAGTTCATCCATACCCAGAATTGCGATAATGTCACGCAGTTCCTTGTAACGCTGCAGGGTACCTTGGACCTGACGGGCGGTGTTGTAGTGTTCTTCACCGACAACGTGCGGGTCAAGCTGACGGGAAGTGGAATCCAGTGGATCAACAGCCGGATAGATACCCAGCGAAGCAATGTCACGGGACAGCACGACAGTGGAGTCCAAGTGCGCAAAAGTCGTTGCAGGAGAAGGGTCAGTCAAGTCATCGGCTGGAACGTAAACGGCCTGGATGGAGGTAATCGAACCCACATTGGTGGAAGTAATACGTTCCTGCAGCTTACCCATTTCTTCAGCCAGTGTTGGCTGATAACCCACTGCAGACGGCATACGGCCCAGCAGTGCAGAAACTTCGGTACCTGCCAGGGTGAAACGGTAGATGTTGTCAACGAAGAACAGCACGTCAAGACCCTGGTCACGGAAACTTTCCGCAATGGTCAGGCCGGTCAGTGCAACACGCAGACGGTTGCCTGGAGGTTCGTTCATCTGACCGTAAACCATTGCAACCTTGTCCAAGACGTTGGATTCCTGCATTTCATGGTAGAAGTCGTTGCCTTCACGGGTACGTTCACCGACACCTGCGAACACGGACAGACCGGAGTGCTGTTTTGCGATGTTGTTGATCAGTTCCATCATGTTGACGGTCTTGCCCACACCTGCACCACCGAACAGACCAACCTTACCGCCTTTTGCGAATGGGCAGATCAGGTCAATCACCTTGATGCCGGTTTCCAGGATTTCCTGGGTTGGGGACAGTTCGTCATAGGAAGGTGCCTTACGGTGGATTGAAGCGCGTTCTTCAGTCTGGATAGGACCTGCTTCATCAATCGGTTCACCCAGCACGTTCATGATACGGCCAAGTGTCGCTTCACCGACAGGCACCATGATTGGGTTGCCGGTATTCTGGATAACCATGCCACGACGCAGACCATCAGAAGAACCCAGTGCAATGGTACGGACAACGCCGTCACCCAGCTGCTGCTGGACTTCCAAGGTCAGGTCGGAACCTTCCATTTTCAAAGCATCGTACACTTTTGGCAGTTCATCACGTGGAAATTCCACGTCAACCACAGCGCCGATACACTGAACGATTTTGCCTTCCGCCATTTTTCGTTCCTTTAATTAAAATCTTATTCCGTTCAATTTTACAGTATTCAAATACTGCTGAATAAATCCAAAAAAATCAGACTGCTGCTGCACCTGCAACGATTTCCGACAGCTCTGTCGTAATCGCTGCCTGACGGGTCTTGTTATAGACCAGCCGCAGGTCTGCAATCACATTGCCTGCGTTGTCACTTGCCGCTTTCATTGCTACCATCCGGGCAGACTGTTCCGAACCGATGTTTTCTGCAACGGACTGGTACAGCAATGCTTCAATATAACGTTGCAGCAATGCATCAATGACAGTCGGTGCATCCGGTTCATAGATATATTCCCAGTTGGCCTTTTTCCCATCAGTCTTGAGGGTTTCCTGAGGCAATGGAAGCAGTTGGTCAATCACCGGTTCCTGTTTCATCGTATTGATGAATTTGTTGTAGCACAGATAAATTGCATCGAGCTTGCCTTCGGTATATTCATCCAAGACAACCTTGAATGGCCCGATCAGTTGTTCCAGACGGGGAGCATCACCCAGCTGGACAACAGAAGAAACGATGGTTGCACCAATACGGTTGAGGAAACCCAGACCCTTCGTCCCAATGGCAAGGTTGATGATGCTGTTGCCTTTGGTTTCTTCTTCTTTCATCTTGTTGGTGACGGCTCTCAAGATATTGGTGTTGAGACCGCCACACAGCCCCTTGTCGGTCGTGATGACAACCAACGCAATGCGTTTGGCATCACCACGTTCAACCATGAAAGGATGGGTGTATTCCGGGTGGGCTTCCATCAGGTGCGAAGCAATGAGGCGGACCGTTTCACTGTAAGGACGGCTGGCACGCATCCTGTCCTGCGCCTTGCGCATCTTGGATGCAGCCACCATTTCCATCGCTTTGGTGATTTTCCGCGTATTCTCAACGCTGCTTATCTGGCTGCGTATTTCCTTGCCTGATGCCATGAGACTTGACTCCTTGTCGCGTTTTAAATGCTAATCACGCAGCTTTCTGGGCACGGTCCTGCTTGAATTCGGTGATGGCCTGAGCCAGTGTCGATTCATCGTCCTTGTCCAGTTTCTTGTTTTCGTCAATCCGGCTCATCAGGTCAGCGTGGTTGTCCTTCATGTAAGCGTGCAGTTCTGCTTCAAATGGCAGGACATCAGCAACAGCAATATCATCCAGGAAACCACTGTTGACAGCGAACAGTGAGATGGACATCAAGGAAATCGGCAGTGGGGAATACTGATTCTGTTTCAGCAGCTCAGTAACCCTTGCACCACGGTCCAGCTGACGTCTGGTCGCTTCATCCAGGTCGGAAGCAAACTGGGCGAATGCAGCCAGTTCACGGTACTGCGCCAAGTCGGTACGGATACCACCGGAAAGACTCTTGATGGCTTTGGTCTGTGCAGCACCACCGACACGGGAAACTGAAATACCAGCGTTGATCGCTGGGCGGATACCGGAGTTGAACAGACCGGTTTCCAAGAAAATCTGGCCATCAGTAATGGAAATGACGTTGGTCGGCACGAATGCGGAGACGTCACCTGCCTGGGTTTCAATGATTGGCAATGCAGTCAGTGAACCGGTCTTGCCCTTCACTTCCCCTTTGGTGAACTGCTCAACATAGTGGGCATTCACACGGGCAGCACGTTCCAACAGACGGGAGTGCAGGTAGAAAACGTCACCTGGGAATGCTTCACGGCCTGGTGGACGGCGCAGCAGCAGGGAAACCTGACGGTAGGCGACAGCCTGTTTACTGAGGTCATCGTAAACAATCAGGGCATCCTGACCACGGTCACGGAAATATTCGCCCATTGCGCAGCCGGCATAAGGCGCGATGTACTGCATCGCAGCGGATTCGGAAGCGGTTGCGGCAACCACGATGGTGTAAGCCATTGCACCGTTGTCTTCCAATGCACGGACAGTGTTCTTGATGGAAGAGGCTTTCTGACCGATGGCGACATAGATGCAGATCATGTCCTGACCTTTCTGGTTGATGATTGCATCAACAGCCACAGCGGTTTTGCCAGTTTGACGGTCGCCAATGATGAGTTCGCGCTGGCCACGGCCAATCGGCACCATGGAATCGATTGCCTTCAGACCGGTCTGCATCGGCTGGGAAACAGACTGACGGGAAATAACCCCAGGGGCAATCTTTTCGATAGGGCTTGAAACCTTGGTATTGACAGGACCCTTGCCATCAATCGGCTCACCCAGGGAGTTGACAACGCGGCCAATCAGTTCAGGACCGGTTGGGACTTCCAGGATACGGCCGGTACATTTGACGGTATCACCTTCAGAAATGTGTTCATATGCACCCAGAATAACGGCACCGACAGAGTCGCGTTCCAGGTTCAATGCCAAACCAAAGGTGTTTCCGGGGAATTCCAGCATTTCCCCCTGCATGACGTCAGAGAGGCCATGGATACGGCAGATACCGTCAGAGACGGAAATGACGGTACCCTGATTGCGAATCTCGGTTGAATCGCCGAGATTCTCTATCCGATTCTTAATCAGATCACTGATTTCGGACGGGTTGAGTAACATACTAACTCCTAATGTATTCTATCGGTTCGCGCCGCAGCGGGCTGCTTGGTTACGAAACAAGGGTCTCCTGCATTCTCTGCAGTTTTCCGCGTACGGACAGATCCAGCACTTCATCGCCTACGGTGACAAGGATGCCACCAATCAGCGAACTGTCAACCTCAACCTGAGGAATGAGCTTGCGCCCAAACCGTTTTTCCAGTTTGGTGACAAGTTCCTGGGTCTGGACTTCTGTCATTGGAAAAGCACTGACGATTGTTGCAACCGCAGCACCCTGGCTTGCGTTCTTCAGCTCATCGAACTGACGTGCAATCTCAGGCAGCACAGAAACACGGTCGTTGTCCACCAGCACTTTGACAAAGTTTTTCACCTGTGGATCGTTTTCACAGCGGAAAACCGTGTAAAGCGCATTGGCTACCTGGTCTTTGCGCAGTGTCGGGTTGTTGGCAACATCCAATACCTGAGGATTGGATGCAATCTTTGCCAACGCATCCACGAGCTTTGACCAATGCAGCAGGTCTTCTTTCTGCGCTATCTGAAACAATGCTTCAGCGTAAGGGCGCGCTACAGTAGCTATTTCCATAATTACAGTTCAGCGGAAAGTTTGTTCAACAGTTCAGCGTGGGCGTCTGCGTTGATTTCCCGTTTGAGAATCTGCTCAGCTCCCTTGACTGCCAGGTTTGCGACCTCTGCCCGAAGCTGTTCCCTTGCCTGCCTGATCTGCAGGTCAGCCTGTGCACGGGCCTGTGCCAAGATATCAGCCGCCTGCGTTTCCGCATTTGACTTGATGTCCTCAGCCACTTTCTGTGCCCTGGCTTCAGCATCCTGAACACGTTTTGCGCCTTCTTCTTTCGCTTTCGCGATTTCAGCCTTCACGTGCTGCTGCACTGCAATCATTTCCTGCTTGCTGCGGTCAGCGGCAGTCAAACCCTCTTGGATTTTGGTCGCGCGTTCGTCCAATGCCTTCACTATAGGCGGCCATACCACTTTTGCTGTGAATATGGCAAGGATAAGGAAGACCACGAGCTGCGCAAAAAGCGTCGCATTCAAATTCATGGTAAATCCCTTTTTAAAATAATGTCTGAATCAACAGTTCCGGTCTGCCCGGATATGTGTCGGACGATTACTTAACAAATGGATTAACGAATGCGAACATGACGGAGATAGCGACAGCAATCAGGTAAACCGCGTCGACCAGACCAGCCAGAATCAGGACGTTGGTACGCAGTGGGTTAATCAGTTCAGGCTGACGTGCAGATGCGTCCAAATATTTACCTGCCATCCAAGAGATACCCAGAGCGGCAGCGAAAGCAACGATAGCGATCATGATACCGCAAGAGAATACCATCATACCTACATCAGTCATAATATTTCCTTCCAGATTGAAAAAATAAAAAAGTTAAAACAAGGGGTTAAAAAACTTAGTGTCCTTCATGTGCGAGTCCCAGGTAAACCAGCGTCAGCATCATGAAGATGAACGCTTGCAGGAACACGATAAGGATATGGAAAATCGCCCAGATTGCACCGGCAATCACATGGCCGAGGAACAGGAGTCCGCCACCGATGGACAGGGTGGCATAAGCACCCAGCATCGCAATCATCAGGAACAGCAGTTCACCAGCGTACATGTTGCCCCATAACCGCATGCCCAGGGAAACCATCTTGGAGATATATTCAATACAGTTCAAGACGAAATTGGCAGGCGCAAGGGCAATACCGAACGGTGCGCCCAGCAGTTCATGAAAGAAACCTTTGAAACCTTTGACCTTGATGCCAAAATAAAGCATCAGCAATACAACGCCTAAAGAAATGCCGACAGTCCCGTTCAGGTCGGAAGTCGGCACTACGCGGTGGTGGGTGATGGTGGCATCCAGTCCAGTCCAGGAGAAAATCTGTCCAAAG
The DNA here is from genome assembly GCA_017524145.1 of Oxalobacter sp. GTDB lineage: Bacteria > Pseudomonadota > Gammaproteobacteria > Burkholderiales > Burkholderiaceae_D > Oxalobacter. Next base: position 25,387 of record JAFWUI010000043.1, read on the forward strand.
AGGTCAACCGGCAGGAAGTCCAGGCTGTTCATCAGGGAAATCCAGACGAAAAGCGTTAAAGCCAGTGGTGCAATGAAGCGGCGGTCACCATGGATCTGAGCCTTTGCCTGGGAATCCACCATTTCAACGAGGATCTCAACAATGGATTGGATGCGGTTCGGGGTTCCTGAAGTCGCTTTCTTCGCGACAATCATCATCACGATGCAGGCGAGAACCCCGCAGAAAACCGACCAGAAAACGGTGTCAAGGTTGATGATGGAGAAATCGACAATCTTTGATTGATGGGATGTCCCAAAGTTTTCAAGATGGTGGGACACGTATTCTGCTAGTGTTGGCGTATGGGCATCTGCTGCCATAGTCACCCCCTCGCTTTCAACAATAAAACAATATAAATCTTAAGTATCAGGATATAGCTGATGATATAGGCAATCCAGTGTATATCCCGGTAAAACCAGAAAGTCACTATCACCAGCACCATAGAGATGGCGACTTTCACAAATTCCATGACAAAAAATGTGGCGGGCCTGAGATTGGCGAATATCTTTTCTGCAGCAACCATGCCGGCAAAAAAAATAATATTGGGAATTACACAGCATAATCCTGCCAAGATGGCAGCAATACCTGCGGAAGTCCCACCTATCCAAGCCGCGATGAGGGCAATCAGGACTGCAATCACTGATTGCCACAACAATGCACGCCCCATTTCCGGTCTCTATAACTATTGATTATCCAATCAGGGCATGCATACAACATGGGGTTCTTAAACAAAAAGAACACAGAATCCCCTGACGACTCAAAGCCGCGCAATTATACGGAACAACCCAATGTGCCGTCAATGCATCAAAAATACGCAGTCTCATACAATAGTCCAGCGGGATTATCCTATGCAGTAGGTTGTCAGTCAATGAAATTTTACCGAAAGTATATGTAAGTTTTTTCTTAAACTGTATGAAAAAAACCATTGTTTTCTTCCACTTAAGGAAAAGTTTTCCGAAGGGAACTGGAAATGTCGTCTTTTGATGACTTTTTGTATCATTCCTGAAAAAGGTTTTTGTGAGAAGCTGGTTCAATGACTGTCTGATGGTTTCTGGACGACCAGTTTCTGGAAGAAATGTCCAAAATAGGTTTCATGGTTCAGGGTGATGCAGTTGTGCCCTTCCGGGAACCAATAGGTCAGTTCATGACGCCACATATCAACTGCAAAAGGCTCAAAGAGCAGGAACACCAGCCGTTCGTAAAGCCGGAAGGGATGGAAACCCGGGTTGGTGAATTCCACAAAGATAATCCTGCCACCGGGTTTTGTCACACGTATGGCTTCTGACATCGCCATACGGCGTTCTTTTTCTGGCACTTCGTGGGGTAGGAAGAACATCAGGACATGGTCGTAGCTGTTGTCCGGGCAGTTCAATGCTGTGGCATCGCATTGGATCAGCCGGACCTTGTCATCAACGTGTTTCAGTTTCTTGCGGACGGTATCCAGCTGGGTGGGCAGGATGTCGATGACATCGAGGTGACCGCCTTCGGTGAGCGCTTCCTCAAGGCTTGGCGTGAGCCTGCCGTAAGCACAGGAAACCTGGAGCATGTCGCCGGAAATACCGTCAGGGAATTCTTCCAGTACCGCCCTGACCAGCCGGTTGTAGTTGCCCAGCAGGATGAAGTTGATCATGAAACCATGATCCCAGAACCCGGGAGCCTTGGGGTGTTCGTATGCCCACCAGTAGGTGTCGTGGAGGTATGCAGGTATCTCAAGTGGCTCAGCTGGTGGCTTGAAGTCCGGGAGGGGTCTTGGTGCGGTTTTCTGGGAATCCATGCTTGGCAGTTCCTGTCTTTCAAAAATATAAATCCACCAACCAGATACCGCATCTGGTTGGTGGAAAATCCTTTGCTTTCAATCCGATTGGGGAGTCAGCCCTTGAACCGGACATAAGGGTTCATCCGTTTCTCAGCACCGATGGTGGAGGTCGGACCATGCCCCGGGATGAACTGGACATCATCAGGCAGGGTGTACATGTTTTCCTGGATGGCTTTTTCCAGAGCCCGGAAACTGCCTTTCGGCAGGTCAGTCCTACCGATGGAACCGGCAAACAGCACATCACCGGAAACAGCAACCTTGCTGTTGGCATCATAGAAAACCACATGGCCTGGCGAATGGCCGGGGCAGTGGAAAACCTGTAATGTTTCGTTGCCCACAGTGACGGTGTCACCTTGGTCCAGCCATCGGTCTGGCGTGAAAGGTTTGCCTGGAGGCAGTCCCCACATGCGGGTCTGGGCAGAACCCAGGGTTTCCAGCAGCCAGTCATCTGCTTCGTTGGGTCCTTCAATCGGTACGCCGAAACGGTCTGCCAGGTCTTTCGCACCACCACAGTGGTCCAGATGACCGTGGGTCACCAAGACTTTTTCCAAGGTGACGCCCTGTTCTTCAATGGCTTTGCAGATACGGTTCACGTCACCGCCCGGGTCAACAACAGCGGCTTTATTGGTGTTTTCATCCCACATCAGGGTACAGTTCTGCTGAAATGGGGTTACAGGAATAATTCGGTATCTCATGGCTGCTCGCTATCCATAATTTTCAAGTCAGTCAAACTGGATGGAACACCTCTATCCCATCCACATATCAATCAGGAGAGCCCATTATAACGGCATTTCGCCGCAGATAAATGGAAAGTCTGGATGTTTTCTATCGGGATAAATTGGGGCAGAGAGCCAGAAATCAAGATTGCTTGGAGAAAATGGCAGAGACATACAGGCCAATCAGTACCAGATTGGAGACGATATGGCAGGGAACGGACAGGCTGGGGACAATATATTTGGCTGCTCCTCCTGAAATCAGGCAGTTTACATTGTCATACCGTTTACGGAAGGCTTCAACTGCCCGTTCAATCGCACCGGATTGTGCATTCAGGCAACCAGCAAGGATGGCTGCACGGGTATGGTTGGCAAAAGGGGTAATGCCTTCTTCCATCCCGTCGATTTCAGGAAGCTGTTCCGTGTTCGCCGCCAGTGAATGAGCCATCAGACCCAGTCCTGGCAGGATCATACCACCTTGGAAAACGCCATCAGGGGTGATGGAATCAACCGTGGTGGCCGTACCGGCAGTTGCAACAACCAGAGGCTTGTCTGGAAACAGCGCATGTGCCCCAATCATCGAGGCGAAACGGTCGCATCCCAATTGGGAACAGTTCTGGTAGGTATTGGTGATGCCTGCATGGAAAGCTTGGGAGACAAAATGGCGGATATCAGGTGGCGTTGGCAGTTTTTTCAGGAAACCGGTCAGCGTCTCAGAGATATGTTTACCTGCAACATTGGAAATCAACACATGTTCGACAGGTTGGGCATCATGCAGTTCCCGCCATGCCTGTTCCAAGGATGCCATGTCACGGTGACGGACAATCCCGAAATGCTGCCAGAGGGTTTCGCCATAACGGGGAGCCACGCCTGGTTTGGGGCGTGCCCATTTGATGGAGGTGTTTCCAACGTCAATCAGCAGCATGGCTTTTCTATTTCCTATTCAGTTCTCAAGGAGACATCACCTGAGATGACAGCCTCGATTCCTTTTCCTGTCTTGATCAGCAACCGTCCATCCCTGTCAATACCAAGGGCTGTGCCAGAAAGCAGTTTTTCTGCACCTTGGAAGATTGTGACGGGTTTTAAATGATGGGCGTGCAAATTATTCCAGACTGAGGCCAAAGAATCAAAACCTTTTTCATCCAGAAGCATCAGATGATGCGTCAGAGAGTCAATCAGCTGTGCCAGCAGCTGGTTCTGGTCCATCTGTGCCAGCCATGGCATATCGGCTGCAGGTTGGCCGATGTTTTTTTCCATCGCATCGCTGAGATGCAGGTTGATGCCGATACCAACCACTGCCCAACAGTCATGTGGCGGGTTCAGGGTTTCGGTCAGGATGCCAGCGACTTTTCCTCCGTTTTTCAGGATGTCGTTCGGCCATTTCAGCTGGACCTTGACACCACATTGGACAAGGGTCTGGGCAACAGCAATCCCTGCTGTCAGGGGAATACCGGGAATCTGGGGGACCGGTTTGGAAAAACGCCATGCAAGGGAGAATGTCAGCGAATGATTCCGGTCCGCGTACCATCGCCTGCCGTTCCGCCCCCTTCCTCCAGTCTGCTCGATTGCCAGCAACAGGGTGTTCTTGGCAATCTGCTGGCACCTGATCTGGTTCAGCAGGTCTTGGTTTGTGGAAACCGTCTTTTGGACAACGGTTACCAGGACGTTTTTTGTTGTCATCAAAGCAGAGATACGTTCTGCTGACAGCGCTGATTCCATCTGTTGTAAAGAAGTGATAAAGGAAGATGGCTGGAAGAATAACACCCTTTTGAAGTGTTATTATCCAAAATGGATTGGTATTTGACCTGCAATTTGACCAGAGACCATGGCATCTTTATCCCGAAAGCCTCCCAGACTGGATATCCAAGGCAACAGGATTGTTGCACAGGGATGCTGGCGTGCGGATATGCTGGCAGCCAAAGGGGTTGCCTATACCATTACTGAGTCTGTTGAAAGTATTCATGAAACAGATGCTGTGGAATGGGACTTGACCCAGATTGATGGGCTGGATTATACCGGGGCGCAGCTTCTCTGGAATGGATGGGCACACCGTCTGCCAAAGAGCCTGAGGAGCACGCCGGAGCAGGATAAACTGTTCATCCGTCTTACCCATGCCGGTGACCTCACCCGTCCATCTGAAGAGACCAGGATTGATATCCCTCAAGCCATCAAGGAAGTTCCTCTGGGATTTGTCAGGAAGGTCATCCGGCTGGACCAATTGCTGGGGCAGCTGACCCTCGATTTTTGCCGTTTCCTTGCAGCGCCGCAACGGGGTCCCTGGCGTGAGATTTCCGCCAATATCTTCCATGCAGGTGCTCAGGCACTCGGCATCATTGCAATAGTCGGCTTCCTGATTGGGGTTGTTCTGTCTTACCTGTCAGCCCAGCAACTGCATATGTTCGGGGGGGATATTTTCCTGGTGGACCTGCTGGGGATGAGCGTTGTCCGGGAACTGGGACCTTTGCTGGCAGCTATCCTGATTGCCGGGCGTTCAGGGTCTTCGATGACCGCCCAGATTGGGGTCATGCGGGTTACAGAAGAATTGGATGCGATGCAGGTCATGGGGATGTCACATGGTTTCAGGTTAGTGCTTCCAAAGGTCATGGCAATGGGTATTGCCATGCCGATGTTGATTGTCTGGACGGATATTGTGGCACTGATTGGCGGCGCTTTTGCAGGCAAGATGTCGATTGGGCTTTCGATGGCGTATTTCTTCAGCGCCTTACCGGATGCTGTGCCAGTTGCCAATTTCTGGATTGGTTTGGGAAAAGGAGTAGTTTTCGGTGTCATCATCGCAATTGTTGCCTGCTTTTATGGGTTGCGGATCCAGCCGAATACCGACAGTCTGGGGCAGGGAACAACCCGTTCAGTTGTTACTTCCATCACGGCAGTCATCTTTGCGGATGCGGTGTTTGCAATTGTTCTTCAGGGAGTGGGGTACTGATGGCAACGGCAATTGAAATCCGCGGGTTGAAAACGGCTTTTGGCAAGAATGTCATCCATGAGAACCTCAATCTGACAGTTGAGGAAGGGGCGATTGTTTCCATCATAGGTGGATCAGGAACTGGTAAGACGACGCTGTTGCGCCAGATTTTGGGACTGGAGAAACCGGCGGCCGGTGAGATTACCGTGCTTGGGGTGAACCGGAATACAGCAGCTTCGGATGAACTGCAAGCATTGAACAGCCGTTGGGGTGTGCTTTTCCAGCGTGGCGCTCTTTTCTCAGCCTTGACGGTTTTCGATAACATTGCCTTGCCTTTGCGGGAACTGAGGGGCTTGCCTGAACCGCTGATTTCAGATGCGGTCATGCTCAAGCTGCAGATGGTTGGGTTGAACCCTGCCGATGCGAACAAGATGCCAGCTGATTTGTCTGGCGGTATGGTCAAACGTGTTGCCTTGGCGCGTTCATTGGCATTGGAACCTGATTTGATTTTCCTGGATGAGCCGACATCAGGGCTTGACCCTGTCTCTTCTGACAGTTTTGTGGAGCTTATCAAGAGTCTGCATGATGAACTGAACTTGACGGTTGTCATGGTTTCCCATGATTTGGATACCATTGTGGATATTTCCACCCAGATTGTTGTGCTGGCTGACCGTCAGGTGATTGCCAGTGGTCCGGTTGAAACCATCCTGTCAGTCAGGCATCCATTCATTGAGGAATATTTCTTAGGGGCAAGGGGACGCAAGGTACTGAAAAACCTGCCTGACTATGATGCGATGATGAAAAGAATAGGGAGGGCTTGATGGAAAACAAATCCCATGCATTCATTGCTGGGTTGTTCACCTTATTATTGGCAGGGGCAATCCTTGCTATTGTCTGGTTCCTGAACCGTGACAAGACGGTATACATCCCTTATCGGGTCATGACATCCCAGTCAGTCGGTGGACTCAGCCCCCAGGCGAAAGTCCGTTTCAAGGGTATTGATGTCGGTCGGGTGACAACGATTGAATTCAGTAAGGAGGAACCCGGCAATATCGAAATCGGTATTGAGGTCAGCGAAGAAGCGCCGATGACAGCCACTACGTTTGCAACCCTGACCTATCAGGGGGTCACTGGTATTGCATCCATTGAACTCAACGATTCCCAAGTGGGCGGGGAACGTCTCCAGTCATCTGCGGAAAACCCTGCCAAACTGCCGATGCGGCCTGGGCTTTTGGATGAGCTCCAGATGCGGGGACTTGCCATCCTGAAGGAAGTCCAAGTCATTACATCTGGATTGGCGACTATTGTAGATGACAAGAACAGCAAGGAAATCGTTACAACCATCCAGCATGTCAAGAAGGCCGCAGAGGGATGGTCACGCATTCCGGGAATCGTGGATCCAGGGGTCAAGGAATTTTCGTCAGCTGTCCATGACGGTCATCAGATGTTCATTACAATGAACCAGCTTTCTGAGGACCTCAAGGGATTGACAAAGAAAGCCAATGCACTGATGAACAAGGGGATGCAGAGCGATACAATGCCGAAACTTGAAGCATTGGCAGCAGATGCCCGTCAGACCATGCGCAATATAAACAGCCTGATGGAACAGTATAAACAGCGTCCAACTGGTGTCTTGTTTGGTGCCCGTGGCCCAGCTCCTGGTCCAGGTGAAACAGGCTTTACAGGACGGTAGGGATAACGATAGGAAAATCCAATATGATGAAGAAACTCAGAACCAGCATAATTCCGGCATTGGTTGCCTGCCTGCTGTCAGCCTGTTCCTTGATGGATATCCGCCCCTCTCCCACACTCTATGACTTGGGACCATTGCAGATTGAGGAAATGGGGCGTCTGCCGGGAGGGATGCCTAATATCACAACCAAGGTTTATGCACCGGATTGGATGGATGACAGTCTGATGGTTTACCGGTTGGATTATGTGGACAATCAACAGGTACGTTTCTATACGGAAAGCAGTTGGGCAGCTTCCCCCGTTACGCTTTTCAGAAGCCGGATGGATGCCTATCTGATGGCAATCGGCAACCGTTCAGCCAGTACCCTTGAAACGGATGCCCTAAGCCTCAAGATAGTGTTTGAGGATTTCAGCCAGCATTTTGCTGATGAGCGTACCTGTACAGGGCGTATTGCTGTCCGGGCTTCGCTGTACAAGGGACAGGAACTGCTTGCCCAGCAGCGTTTTGTTGCTGAAGAACAGGCTGAAACTGCAAATGCAGCAGGTGGAGCCCATGCGCTTTCCAAAGCGTCTGACGCTGTCATTGCCAATATCATGAACTGGGTTGCCATCAAGGGTGGACGCTGAATACAGGAAAAAGAGGTATTGATGAGCCAAGTAGAACCGTTTTTCATCTCTGGAGCAGCAGGAACCCTCGAATGCCTGAGGGAAATGCCGGAAGGAACACCGGTTGGGATTGCATTGATCGCCCACCCCCATCCACTTTATGGGGGAGATATGCATAACAAGGTGGTCCAGACAATGGCAAGGGCTTTCAGTGCGCTAGGGTATATTGCCGTACGTATGAATTGCCGGGGTGTTGGGATGTCGCAGGGAACCCATGATGGGGGTAAGGGCGAAGCGGAAGATATGGCATTGCTGTTGGCGCAGATGCAGGCAGATTATCCCGGATTATCTGTGGTGCTGGGAGGCTATTCTTTTGGTACTTATGTCCAATCCCTGCTTTGCGAAAGTTTAGGGAAGGCGGGAAAACCGCAGCCCAGGATGATACTGGTCAGTGCAACGGCCGGGATGTGGACAACTGATACAGTGCCTGCTGATACGGTATTGATTCACGGTGACTTGGATGAGATGGTGCCACTCCGTACCCTGTTGGATTGGGCGCGCCCTCAAGGATTGACAGTCAACGTCATCACCGGGGCAGATCATTTCTATAACCGCCGCCTGCTGCCCATCCGTGACATCATTACGGCACATTTCCTGAAGACCTGAAAGGATGACAAAGGAAAGGAGTATCCAATGACAACGATGCAATCAAGCCTGAGTGGCAGCTGCTTTCTCGGAGATACCGACCCGATTCCCTATCCATGTGAGTTCCCAATCAAGATTATGGGGCTGAAACAGGATGGGTTCGCTGAGGTCATCGTTGAGATTGTCAGGCGTCATGACGAGAAGTTCGACCCAGCAGGACTCCAGATGCGCCCATCTGCCAAGGGCAAATACCTGTCATTCACAGCAGTTGTCAATGCAGTGAGCCGCGCGCAGCTTGACAATATCTACCGGGAGCTGACATCCCATCCGATGGTCAAGATTGTCCTTTGATGCCGTCAATGGGAACGCTTATACCGGGCGGTGTCATAGTCCGCCAATTAGGAAACATACCCTATCAAAGTGCCTATGACCGGATGCGGCAGTTCACCCAGACACGTACTGTCCAGACATTGGATGAAATCTGGTTGGTTGAGCATCCGCCTGTTTTTACCCTTGGAAGGGCAGCGGGCAGGAACCATATCCTGGATGCTGGTCAGATTCCCATTGTTGAGACAGACCGTGGCGGAGAAGTCACTTACCATGGTCCTGGTCAGGCAGTCCTCTATCTGATGTTCGACCTGCACAGGCGTTTCAAGCGTCTCTGGATCCATGATTTTGTTTTCAGGCTGGAAGCTGCGGTTTTACAGGTCTTGGCACAGCACCAGTTGCAAGGGGAACGCCGTGCCGGTGCACCAGGCATCTATATGCCAGTCCATCAAGGCGCCAAGATTGCGGCTTTAGGGCTCAAGGTCAATCATAGGGGGCATTCATACCACGGTCTTGCCTTGAACGTGGATATGGATATTGCGCCATTCAGTCAGATTGATCCGTGTGGCTATCCAGGACTGGCAGTTACGGATATGAAAACCTTGGGCGTTTCCTGTCAGGTGACGGACATCCAGTTGGAATTGGTCAAGGCACTTGCTGCCAATATCGGATTTACGGTCAAGGAAGCCTTGCCATGACAGAAGAGGAAGTTCAGGAAAAGAAAATTGTCCTGCATCCACGGCAGAAAGGTGCTGGAAAAACTGCTCATATCCCAATACCTATTGAACCATCTGCCAAATTGCCCAAGCCGCCATGGCTGAAGGTCCGGGCGGGCAGGTATGCTTCCCATTTCAATCAGGTCAAAGACCTTCTTGTTGGCAACCAGCTCATTACAGTCTGTGAGGAAGCATCCTGTCCGAATAAAGGGGAATGTTATGGCAGTGGAACGGCAGCTTTCATGATTCTAGGCGACCGGTGTACGCGGCGCTGCCCTTTCTGTGATGTTGCACATGGAATCCCTATGCCGCCTGATCCAAACGAGCCAGAAACTTTGGCAGAAGTGGTTGCCCAATTGGGTCTGACCCATGTGGTCATCACTTCTGTCAACCGGGATGACCTTCCCGATGGAGGTGCCAGCCATTTCATCGCCTGTCAACGGGCAATCCGGGTGCGTTCCCCCATGACACGGATTGAGGTGCTGACGCCTGATTTCCGCAGGAAGGTCAAGGAGGCATTGGCTGGCTTTGCAAAGGAACCGCCTGATATTTTCAACCATAATCTGGAGACGGTTTCCCGGCTTTATCCTCAGAGCCGTCCTGGTGCGGATTATGAAGGGTCTCTCAACCTGCTCAAGGCTTTTGGGGACAAGTGTCCTGATGTTCCCCGGAAATCTGGTCTGATGGTTGGGCTGGGGGAAACTGATGAAGAAATTCTCCAGACCATCAGGGACTTGTACCATCATGGTGTCCGGATGCTGACCATCGGGCAGTATCTCCAGCCGTCCAAGCATCATCTACCGGTCAGACGTTATGTTGCACCGGCAACCTTTGATTGGTACAAGGAACAGGCACTTGACATCGGTTTTGATTTTGTCGCTTCAGCCCCCTTGGTACGTTCCAGCTACCATGCCGGGCATCAGGCGGAATATGTCTTGGAAAACAAAGTGGGTTCCTGATGCCTTTCAAAGACATCAGGCAGGTACACAATAAAAAAGCAGGAACCGCCATATCCGGTTCCTGCTTTCCAGGGTAGGCCAAGAACCAGGATTACCGCTTTCTGGCACGTTCTTTCAACGTACGGTTGACAAGGTTGTCCAATACTTTCAACGTTCCATTGATGGCTTCCTGCTCATTCATATCAGCTTTGTTGCCTTCGCTGATGATAGCAGGAGATGTCACAAAACGGCCGTCAATGACAATCATTGGAACACCGTCAACCTTATAGGTATCCAGGAATCCAGCTCCCTGCTTGCATAGGGACTCAACATAGAAGGACTGGAACATTTCCACGAATTTCTGGCGGTCAATGCCGTTTTCTTCAATCCAACGGAAAACCTGGACATCAGTCCTGAAAGGGTAGCGTTGTTCCTGCATTGCCTGGAAAATCTTATGGTGCATACTGTTGGTCAGTTCACCCATTGCAGCCAATGTATAGAACATCCGCTGTTGCATTGCCATACCATCTCCGAATTTTACATGTACCCTGCGGAACAAGACTTTATCCTTGTGCTGGCGTGCCCAGTTGGTAATCGGTAGGTCAAGCCGGTAGCAGTGGTCACAGAAATAGCCGAAGAATTCAATGATTTCAACTTTCTTGCCCGCTTCTGCATCCTGCTGGATGGAAAGTAGTTGGTAATCTACATTCAGTTGGGGATTGGAGGGTCTGGCTGCAGCTGTCATGGCAATGGCTCCAAGCAGGAGCATGGCTGCAAGATGCCTTAAAAATGTTTTCATGGCCTTACTTGATTATGGTGGTTGGGATGCCGCTGCTTTTGAGCCTGGACTGGATTTTGGCAACACTGGACGGTTGGTAAGGACCTAAGCGGATGCGGTAGAACCTGTCTGTCCCGGAACCAGACTGCTGGATTTGTGAACTGTATCCCATAAGTGCCAGATTGCCGCGCATGTTGTCCGCCTGTTCCCGGTTTTTGAATGCCCCTGCTTGGAGGAATACCGGCTTGTCCTGCTGGGATTTAGTGGCTTCATGAGAGGTCTTTGCAGGGGGAGGCAAGGCGCGTGGGTCAACAGCTGGGGAACGTGTTTCTGGCATGACTGCCGGGCGGTTTGCAGACGAAGCAGGCGCAGGGGTAGTGTCCGGTTGCTCATTTTCTGGACGTTGGGGAGTGTCCTTGTACATAGGTTGGTTCGGATCAGTTGCTGACGGCTGACCGGTTTGGATCTGCGCTTGCTGGACAGGTTGTTCTGGTTTGGAATCTTCTTTCTTCGTGACAGGTGAAGAACGCAGTAAGAAAAACGCCACGGCTGCCGCAATGGCAAGCCCTGTGACCAGTCCAAGGATAAAACCGAAAAAAGTACCGCTTCTCTGAGTAGCCATAATTCACATCTTTTCAGGACAGGAAACACCCAATAGTCCCAGACCGTTGCGCAGCACCTGACGCACGGCTTTCAGCAGTGCAAGACGCGCTAGCTTTGTTTTCTCGTCATCCACCAGGAAACGTTCTGCATTGTAATAACCGTGCAGTTCCCCAGCGAGTTCACGCAGGTAGAAAGCGACCAGATGGGGACTCAGCTCATCCATTGCACGGGATAGCAGGTCTGGATATTCCGCCAGTTTTGTCAACAGGGCTGTTTCATGTGGTGAGGCCAGTGGGGAAAGGTCCACCTTGTCCAAGGAAGATTCATCGCCTCCCCATTGGGCGAAAACAGAACAGATACGGGCGTGGGCATATTGGACGTAATAGACAGGGTTTTCATCCGAACGTGCCAGTGCCAGGTCCACATCAAAAACAAACTCGGTATCTGCCTTGCGGGAAATCAGGAAAAACCGCACAGCATCGCGTCCCCGGGTGATGTCACCTGCACCGGACCATTCAATCAGGTCGCGGACGGTCACATAGGAACCGGCACGTTTGGAAATCTTGACTTCTGCGCCATCCTTCATCACAGTGACCATCTTATGCAGTACATAGTCTGGGAAAGCTTTGGGAATGCCTTTATTGACTCCCTGCAACCCAGCCTTCACTCGGGCAATGGTGCCATGATGGTCACTGCCTTGGATGTTCACAACCTTGTCAAAGCCCCGGTTCCATTTGTTGATGTGGTAAGCGACATCTGGAACAAAATAGGTGTAAGTCCCATCGGTTTTGCGCATCACACGGTCTTTGTCATCGCCATATTCCGTTGACCGTAACCAAAGGGCTCCTCCGTCCTCGAAGGTCTTGCCTTCTTTGGTCAGCGTATCTACTGTTTCTTGGACCTTGCCATCGGTATAAAGCGAAGATTCCAAGAAAAAATTGTCGAAATGGATGCCAAATGCATTCAGGTCGTTGTCCTGTTCGTTCCGCAGATAAGCAACAGAGAATGCCCGGATGGAGGCAAGGTCTTCAACATTGCCTGAAGCGGTTACGGTGTCGCAGTTGCGGGCAGAAATGGTCTTTTTGGCCAGGAAATCTTTCGCAATGTCAGCAATATAGTCACCGTTGTAAGCACTTTCCGGCCAGCCTTCATCACCGGGTTTCAAACCTTTTGCCCGTGCTTGGACAGAGAGTGTCAGGTTGTTGATCTGCACTCCGGCATCGTTGTAATAGAACTCGCGGGTGACATTGTAACCTTGGGAAGCAAACAGAGCAGAAATGGCATCACCCAACGCACCTTGGCGGCCGTGTCCAACATGCAGGGGGCCGGTGGGGTTTGCAGAAACGAACTCCACCATGACTTTCCTGCCAGCTCCGCGGTTGCTGGTTCCAAAGGCATCTTTGGCTGCCAGGACTTCCGAGACAACCTGTTGACGGGCAGCTGGTGTCAGGCGGATGTTGATGAATCCAGGTCCAGCAACTTCACAAGTGTCAATCACCCCTTCGTGGGCAGGGGATGCCATGATGGAAGCCACAATTGTATTGGCTGTTTCCCTGGGGTTCTTCTTCAGCGGGCGTGCCAGTTGCATAGCGATATTGCAGGCAGCATCACCGTGGGAAGCATCACGGGGACGTTCCAGTGCTACGACCGGTTTCTTTGCAATATCCACCCCGGCTGTCAGGGCATCCACAGCATTTTGAATCAGGCCTGTAATCAGTTCTTTCTGTTGAGCAAGCATGGAAAACTACTAAAAAACATTTTCGACAGGAAAAGGATCTTGTCCATTTCTTAAACCAATGGATGATTATACCTTTCTTCTTGACACCGGAAGCAGGCAAGCAATAAAAAAGCACCTGAAAAATCAGGTGCTCAGAAAACCCAGTAAATGTTGCTGTCAATCAGTTCTGGCTATCTGCAGGACGGGAACCGCGGAATCCACGATGTTTACCATGGCGATGACGTGGAGGATGGTGAGGCATGGCTTCTTTGTCGAAAACCTGTTTCTGGGCATCACTCAGCTTTGCATAGAAAGTCCTGGTGGCGTCCAGACGTTCCTGCAGGCGTGCTTCATGGCGTTTCATGCCGTCCAGCATCTTTTCCAAGCGTTCTGGCGCAGTCATTTTTTCAAAATCTTCACGGGAAGGACGGTCTCCACGTGGTCCCCTGTCTTTGTTCACTACGGCCACATAGTCGTTCCAAGCCGGTTCTTGAGAAGAAGAAAGCTTCAGGTCGTCATGCAGTTTCTGAAGGCGTTGTTGGCGTGCTTCCGGACCAAACCAGCCAGAGCCGCCTTTCAGTTTCTTACCTTTAAAATGGGGAGGAGGGCATTCACAGTTCTGTACAGCACTATCCATAGGGGCTGGGTTTTCTCCAGCGGCAAAGCAGGAAGCACTCAATCCCAGTGCAGCTGTACCAATGATGAGACAGCGGGTCAGTTTGTTCATAGCTTATCCTTTCAGATAGAAAAAGAGGGGTCAATCTGCAACTACTTTGACAGCCAGTATATCGGTATGATTCTTTGGAGGTTGTGAGACTTTGTAACAATCAGGATACATCAAAATGCAGAACGGCAGGTATCCTGAAGGATGCCTGCCGTTGTTGCCTGTTCTGTCTAGTTGACGGTCAATCAGGCTGCTTCGTCAAATTTGTTGGTCAGATGACCGACACCATCAATGATGACTTCAACAGTGCTGCCTGGTTTCATGGAACCGACACCCAAGGAAGTACCGCAGGAAATGATGTCACCAGGTTCCAGTGTCATGTCGTTGGACAGCATGGAAACCAGTTTATGCGGACGGAAAATCATGTCTGCAACAGGGTAGTTCTGGCGTTCGACACCGTTCAGGATGGTTTTGACAACCAAGCTGTCTGGGTTGTCAATGCCAGAAACAATGCCAGGACCGAAGGATCCGAAAGTGTCGAAGCCTTTAGCACGGGTCCATTGGGCAAAAGTTGGGTCTTTCATCAACAGTTCGCCAGCAGTGACGTCATTGGAACAGGTATAGCCAAAGATATAGTCCTTGGCTTCTGCTTCGGAAACTTCCTTGCAGCGTTTACCGATGACAATGCCCAGCTCACCTTCGTAAACAACCTTGCCTGGGTATGTGTTCGGCTTGATGACGGTTTCACCATCAGCAATGAAAGCAGTGGTTGGTTTCAGCAGCCACAGGGGTTCCTGAGGGATGTCTGGCTGTTCCTTGCCTTTCTTTTCTGCAATCTTTTTGGCAAGGGAATAGAAGTTGTTCCACAGCAGGATCATCTTGCTGGGAGAGCAAGGGGTCATCAGCTTGACATCTGCCAATTTGACGGATTCGCCGGTTGCTTGGGGATTGTTGAACATATCACCGCTGTAAACGGCAATGGTATCGCCTTCCAGCGTACCGAACTTAACAGCATCACCCTGTTTGAAACGCACCCAAGTGGTTGTCATGTTATCTCCTTCAATAGAACAGTGCTGCCATCAACAGCAGCCTGAAAATGTCTGTGAAAACCGGGCTGAAATAAACCGTCAGCAGAAAACAAACAGACCTGTGACAGGTTTCAGCACATAGACTGCATCATAACCCAACAACACCAGAAATAAAATCAGAACCACCTTTAAAAAACAGATATTCCGGGAAAAAAGATGTCTCCGTCAAACGGTAATCCAATAAACATTGGGAAGATGGAAATGGTTTATGTTTGTCAAAGTGTTGCGGTTAAGTTGCAGAAAACTGAAAAAGAACCTGATTTGTAGTGCTGTCATTAACAGAAAAGAACCAAAAGATTAGAATCTTTAGAATCGAAAACCATAAGGAACGAAATGGCAAGCCGGGAAGAGCTCCGCCTGTTGCGTGAAGCACGGGCAGGAAATCCAGAATCGCAGCTTATGCTGGGAAAACTTTATCTTTTTGGTAGCAAAGGGTTGCCTAAAAGCATTACCACAGCTTTGCATTGGCTTGGTCGGGCGGCATCGCAGGGCTCATTGCCGGCAAAACGCTTGATTGGTGAACATATTCCCTATGATGTCATCCGTAACCAACCGGACAGGCGGCAGATTGAGGGTTGGTACCGTGATGCCCTGAAAGATGGGGTTGCCCGTGCCGGTCTTGTGGTTGCCCAGATGCTGCTTGCCGATACGCCTGTCAGTGCTGAAAGGCGTCATGAGATTGTCAAACTGTTGGAGGTTGCCGCCCATCAGAAAATCGGGGAAGCGCAGTGGCTGCTGGCTGAACTTGCCAGCCAGCATGATGCTTATGCAGAAATGGATGACAAGACTGCTTATTGGGTTACCCAGGCTGCAGAGTCTGGTGTGCCAGATGCACGGTCTGCGCTTATTGAGTATTCGTGGAACCAGCAGGACTATAAGACATTCCTTCAGTATGCGTTGCCGATTGCCGAAGAAATGCTTGAAGCGGAGGAACGGCAGGGAAGGCAGGTCGACCTTGATGCACAGTCTGTGAAGCTGCTGCTCCGTTGCGGGATTGCCCTTGCCAATACTGATGGTGCAATCGAGACCGTTCAGCATCTTTGGGAAACAGCGGCAGCCTACCGGAATGCTGAGGCAGCCTATCAGCTTGGCCTGTGGTTTGCCAAGATGGATGAGAATGGTGTCCGGGTGCAGAAAGGCGCCAGTTCAACCAGCTTCAAGAAAGCGGTGAAATGGCTCCGTCAAGCAGGTGACCAAGGGTCTCCAAAGGCTTGGTATGCATTGGCCCTGATTTATCAGAAAGCTGAATTTTCACAGCGAAGTATGGCAGATTCCCTGGATTATCTGGAGACTGCCGGTAATCTCGGTCATCCCAAGGCCCAGTATGAACTGGGAATGCATGCATGGCGTTGCCGGCGTGACAACGAGACCAATGACATCCAGGCCATTTATTGGTTGCAGAAAGCATTTGGAAACGGCCGGAAGGAAGCCGAACAGATGCTTGACAAGATTTCCGACAGAGCACAGCCTATGCCGTGGGCGGAGTATGGTATGACGCATATGACTCCCGATATCATTGCCAGTCATCCGTTTCTTGCTGCCCGTATAGAGCTTGCTTCAGTTTTTGGTTTATCCCGTCCAGAAGCCTTGCTGCTGGATATCCATCAGGCAAATCAGGGGCATTGCCTGCTTGTGGATATCCGTAGTGTTTACCGCCACAGCCGGCGCCGTCTCATCCTTATCCGTACCAGCCGTCAACGGCAGGTCCTTGCCCGTATTACCCAGCTTTTTGACAAAGTCGACTGTGGGCTCAAAGGACCGGAAGGCAATTACCGGCAGCGTCAGTACCGTCTGAAAACCCTCTTTCCTGATATGCCGAAAGAATAAACGGCAGATTCAGTCTTCAATGATATGGTCAGGTAAGCGTTCGATGGCTTCCTTGTTTGTCCAAGAGAAACATTTCTGGGCAGCTTTTTTCCAAGGCAGCCAGATGGCGTTGAGGTGTTCTTTGGGTTCCAGTACTACATCGAATGTGGTCGGTACCTGAAGGCCGAAGACATGTTCTGTGTTTGTGGTGACACCCGGGGCAAAACGATGGCGCCAGACAGAGAAGATTTCAAATTCGTGTTCAATATTCCAGTCAGTGAGATAACGTCTTGCAACCTGACGTTTTGCTGGATTGGAATCTGTGACAGTATCAACAACGGTGATGCCGGTTTCCTCAAAGATTTCGCGGATAGCGGTCTGTTCGAGTTTTTCAGCCAAGGAATCCCGTGAACCAGTCACTGATTGCCAGAAACCGGGGCGGTCTGCCCGTTCGATGAGCAGGACATCCAATCCCTTGGTGTAAATGACAGCCAGGATGGATTGCGGGATTTTGTAACTGATGTTCAAGGGAAGAAGAGGGGGAAACCTTGAGGTTTCCCCTTTTTAATGCTGGTTTAAGCTGGTTCTGCCATATCGACTTTCCTAAGGCGGATATGCAGTTCCTGCAGCTGTTTTTCTGAGACAGCGGAAGGAGCTTGGGTCAGCAGGCACTGTGCACGCTGGGTCTTAGGGAACGCAATCACATCACGGATGGAGTCAGATTTGGTCATAAGGGTCACCAGACGGTCAAGGCCAAAGGCAAGGCCTCCATGCGGCGGGGCGCCATATTGCAGAGCATCCAGCAGGAAGCCGAATTTTTCCTTTGCTTCATCGTCGGTGATCTTGAGGGCACGGAAGACCTTGTTCTGGACGTCCTCACGGTGGATACGGATGGATCCGCCACCCAGTTCCCAGCCGTTGAGGACCAGGTCGTATGCTTTTGCATAGCATTTGCCAGGATCGGTTTCCAACAGGTCTTCATGACCGTCTTTCGGAGAAGTGAAAGGATGGTGGCAGGCAGTCCAGCGGTTTTCGCCTTCATCAAATTCAAACATTGGGAAATCGATGACCCACAGAGGTTTCCAGGTGTCTTCAAACAGATTGTGCCGTTGACCGAATTCAGAATAACCGATCTTGTTGCGCAGTGCACCCAGAGAGTCATTGACGATACGGACTTTGTCTGCTCCGAAGAAGATAAGGTCACCGTTCTTGGCACCTGTACGTTCAAGGGTCGCGGCAATAGCTTCATCCGTCAGGTTCTTGATGATTGGGGACTGCAGTCCAGCACGGCCTTTGCTGATGTCATTGACCCTGATATAGGCAAGGCCTTTTGCACCATAGATACCAACAAACTGGGTGTATGCATCAATTTCAGAACGGGGCATCCCTGTTCCTTCTTGAGAACCGCCTGGGACGAGCAGGGCAGCAACCCTGCCTCCTGGCATATTGGCAACATTGCTGAAGACCTTGAAAGGCACATCTTTCATGACATCAGTCAGTTCAGTGAATTCCAGTTTCACACGCAGGTCAGGTTTGTCTGACCCGTATTTCGCCATTGCTGTGTCATAAGTCATGACTGGGAATTTTTCTGGCAGTTCCGTATTGATGGTGTTCTTGAAAATCTGGCGGATCATGGTTTCGAACAGGTCGCGGATTTCCTGTTCTTCAACAAAGGAAAGTTCACAGTCGATCTGAGTGAATTCCGGCTGGCGGTCTGCCCGCAGGTCTTCATCGCGGAAACATTTGGTAATCTGGTAATAACGGTCAAAACCGGCAACCATCAACAACTGTTTGAAAATCTGTGGCGATTGTGGCAGGGCGAAGAAAGCACCAGGGTTGACCCGGGAAGGGACAAGGTAGTCACGTGCTCCTTCGGGAGTGGATTTTGTCAGCATTGGGGTTTCAATATCAATGAAACCGTTTTCATCCAGGTATTTGCGGACTTCCATGGCAATGCGGTAACGCAGGCGCAGGTTGTTCTGCATCTGCGGGCGGCGCAGGTCAAGTACGCGGTGGGTCAGGCGGGTGGTTTCTGACAGGTGTTCGTCATCCAGCTGGAATGGAGGTGTGACAGACGCATTGAGGACTTCAAGGGCTTCACAGAAAACTTCAACCTTACCTGAGGTGAGGTTGTCATTGTTGGTGCCTTCAGGACGGGAACGGACACGGCCGGTGACTTTCAGGCAGTATTCATTGCGGATGGATTCTGCAGTCTTGAAAACGTCCGGTCTGTCAGGGTCGCAGACAACCTGGACAAGTCCTTCACGGTCGCGCAGGTCAATGAAGATGATGCCACCATGGTCACGGCGACGGTGTACCCAGCCACAGAGTGTGACTGTCTGACCAAGCAAGGCTTCGGTTGTGAGACCACAGTAATTGGTTCGCATGGACATAGCTGTTTCTTTTTCTTTGGTTGGTTTTATGCCATCACAGTGTTGGCCGTGAGGCGGTGTTCAGGTATTGCCATCAGGCACAGGGAGTTCCTCCAGGACCAGCTGCACAGCAGCAGCTGCAAGGTGAAGGAACAGACGCATTACTGCTTCCCTTGGATTGGACAGAAGCGGCGGTCACCAGTTTCCTGAAAGCGTCTTTCCCGCAGGAAGGACAGGTTTTCAGAGGGGCATCAGACAGCTTTTGCAGGATGTCTCTTGTATAGCCACAGTCTTCACATCGGTAGGCGTAAATCGGCACGGCATTGCTCCACAAACTTCTCTAAATCTTACATTATAGTGTCTTTTTTAAAGAAAGACACTTCATTCAAGCGGCATCTGTAGTGGTTGCTGTGGGTGGTTGGGGGCGGTGCCTCGACAGGAGAGAGCCGATGGCCATACCAATGATGGCGACAGCGAAACCATAAAGCTGCGGTGGAATGGTGCCCTCAGGGTCAATGATTTCAAACAGTACCCAGACCAAGGCGCCGCCAATCATGGAGACAAGTGCCCCGGTGTTGTTGGCTGGTTTCCAGAAGAAGCCTGCCATAAGCGGCACGAATGCAACGACAAGGGTGGACTTGTAGGCATTCTCAACCATTTCAAAGATGCTGGAATCCGTATACATAGC
The DNA here is from genome assembly GCA_017524145.1 of Oxalobacter sp. Lineage (GTDB taxonomy): Bacteria > Pseudomonadota > Gammaproteobacteria > Burkholderiales > Burkholderiaceae_D > Oxalobacter. The sequence goes on from JAFWUI010000043.1 coordinate 45,515, forward strand.
GAAACTCAAGACAACCCCTGCAAATCCCAGGACAACCGCCCGCATCATGAAAAGGTGCTGGCGGTCTGACATGTTGGGGAAGAAGCCCTTGAGAATGTTCTCAGAAAAGGTGATGGATGGCGCCAACAGGGTCGCGCTCGCACTGGACTGGATGGCGGAAAGCAGTGCACCGAAGAAGACAACCTGGGCGAACATCGGCATATATTTGATGATCATGGCAGGCACAATCATCTGGGAATCGACATCGATGAGCTGGGCGACCAGCTCCGGGTCAAGCAGGGTGGTGGCATAGCAGAGGAACATCGGGAACAGGCCGAAAGCGATGTAGAATGCACCGCCTAAGATGGAGCCTTGTTGGGCAACGTTTTCGTTTTTCGCAGAAGCGATGCGTTGGAAGATGTCCTGCTGGGGGATGGATCCGAAAAGCATGGTAAGCCCTGCCCCAAGGAAGGCAAAGATGGCAACAGCGTTCATCTCAGGGATGAAACTGAGTTTGCCGGCTTCATAGGCATGACTGATGACATGGCTGGCACCACCGGGCACCATCCCGGAAATCTCAAAGCAGATGTAGATGATGCCAAGGACAATGATGATCATCTGGACAAAGTCGGTGATGGCAACAGACCACATCCCGCCAAGCAGGGTATAGATCAGGACACAGACAAGGCCGATGACCATGCCGATATTGACGGAGACGGCACCGTCAGAGATGACGTTGAAGACAAGGCCGAGGGCTTTAATCTGGGCAGAGACCCAGCCAAGGTATGAGACGACAATACTGAGTGCAACGATGACCTCGACAGTCCTGCCATAACGGTTGCGGTAGAAGTCCGTGATGGTCATCAGGTTCATGCGGTACAGCTTCCTCGCAATCAGGAGACCGACAAGGATAAGGCACATGCCTGAACAGAAAGGGTCGGAGATGACACCGACAAAGCCCTCTTCCACAAAAGTCGGCGGAATACCGAGCACCGCTTCGGAACCAAACCATGTGGAGAATACCGTAGCTGTTACCACATACAGTGGCAAGGCGCGTCCTGCAACAGCAAAGTCACGGGAACTTCTGACAAAACGTGCCGCAAAAACGCCGATGCCGACAGATGCGACCCAGTACAGGATGACAAACCAGACCAGTGTATTCATGTAAAGGCATGGGGAAACGGTATTGTTGAAGATGAAGGAATTATAAGGAAAAAGCAGGAAAAAACAGGGAAAAATCTGATGCTCAGGACGATATTCTTCACTGGATGGCCAGAGTGTCTTATTTCAGGAACAGGAAGGCGGTTCAACAAGATTCTCAGCCGAGAAAACCATACAGATGGACAAAGTACATCAGGACAGCGCCAGTACCGATACCAATGGCAAGCCAGGCAAACTGATGCAGGGATTTTTGCCGCTGGTTCTGGCGGTCAATCAGTTCTTCAAGCAACTTGGTCTGCCGGTCTGTTTGAGGGGCACCCAAGGCATTTTTCTCCAAAGCCTGCTGGATGAGGAGCGGTAACCTTGGCAGGATGCGGCTGTAACTGATGGATTCCATCTTGATGCGTTGGATGAGGCTACGGATGTCAGGTTGCCGTTTCATCCAGTTTTCCAGGAAAGGTTTTGCAGTTTTCCAGAGGTCAAGGTCTGGGTCAAGCTGTCTGCCAAGCCCTTCGATGTTGAGCATGGTTTTCTGCAACAGAATCAGCTGCGGTTGAATCTCAATGTTGAAGCGACGGGATGTCTGGAAAAGGCGCATCAGGACAAGCCCAAAGGAAAAATCTTTCAATGGCCGGTCGAAAACCGGTTCACAACAGGTGCGGATAGCGGCTTCAAGCTCAACAGCACGGGTTTCTGGGGGGGCCCAGCCACATTCGATATGAGTCTGTGCAACAAGATGGTAGTCCCTTCTGAAAAAAGCGATGAAGTTCTTGGAGAGGTATTCCCGGTCTAAGTCATCCAGCATGCCAACAATGCCAAGGTCAAGGGCAATGAATTTACCCCAGGATTCCGGCATTGTGGAAATGAGGATATTGCCTGGATGCATGTCTGCATGGAAAAAGGCATGGTCAAAGACCTGGGTCAGGAAGATATCAACGCCATTCTGTGAAAGTTTCTTGAGGTCAAAGTCTTTTTCCTGGAGTCTGTCAATCTGGGAAATGGGGATGCCTTCCATACGTTCCATGGTAATGACTTCAGTTGCACAGTATTCCCAGTAGATTTCAGGGACAACAAGTTTGTCAGAACCAGCAAAATTACGGCGCAACTGGCTGTAATTGGCAGCTTCGCACAGCAGGTCGACTTCATTGTGCAGGGAATGGTCAAACTCTTGGACGACTTCCGTAAGGCGGAGGCGTCTGCCGTCCTGCCAGTATTTTTCGCCTAATGCCGCAAAGGCATACATGAGTTCAATGTCCCGTTCGATGCGGGGCAGGATATCAGGACGCAGGATTTTGACAGCAGCTTTACGCCCATCCTTGAGTACGGCGAAATGGACTTGGGCAATCGAAGCAGAGGCGATGGGTTTCCTGTCGAAACTGGCAAAAAGCGTTTCAGGTGGTGTTCCAAGGCTTTTCGTAATCTGGTCTGCCGCAAGGTCTGCATCAAAAGGGGCAACCTGGTCTTGCAGTCTGGCAAGTTCATCGGCGAAATCTTCCGGCAACAGGTCACGGCGGGTGGAAAGGACTTGGCCAAGTTTGATGAAAATCGGACCAAGTTCTTCAAGGGCACGGCGGAAACGTTCAGCCGCTGACCGGGAGAGTCCCCGCCAGAAGAAAAGTTTACGGTAGAAAGCGGCAATGCCATTGCTGAACAGGTATGAGACGGCCATGTCATCAAGTCCATACCGGAACATGATGAAGAAGATTGAGATGAGCCGCCAGATTTTCCGCATATTTCTGCCACCCCGTCAGGATTGCTGGATGCCGGCAAGGACCCAGCCGGTTTTTTTGGAGATTGGACGGGTCATGTTCCAGATTTCCTCGAAGGGTTCAGCTGGTCCATTGGCGTCTTCCCGGATTTTGCCGGTGAACCGGACGCTTGCCATATAGTCATCTTGGAAAGTTTCGATGCCAAGCAGGTCAGCATCCAGTTCGATGACATCGGTGACATTGGAAGCTGCTCCCCTTTCCTGCAGTTGCAGCCGCAGCTCGGCAAACATTTCCGGTGTAGTGAACTGATGCAGGTCGTTGATGTCATTCTTGTCCCATGCTGCCTGAAGCCGGATGAAGTTGGCTTTGGCTGCACGCAGGAAAGCAGGGACATCGAAGTCAGCGGGAATGCTCCAGGTGCCGGTTTGGGGGCTTTGGACATTACCGTTGATGTTTGATCCGATATCTGGGGTTTCAATAAGGCTTTCCCGGTCATTGATGCTGTCATTCCGGTGGTAATAATGGTAATAGTCCTGTTGATGTTTCTGAAGCCGCCGGTTGGCGAGCCACCGCATGAAAAAGCGGAAGCCGAAGAAAATGATGCCAAGCATCAGAAGGGTACTGATAGTATTGGCGGCGCCTTCACTGAACCCCATGTTGCTGAGCAGATAGCCAAGCCCCAGTCCCAAGAGCGCTCCGCCAAGCATGCCGCCGAAACCGCTGCGCCGCTGAGCCATTGCCCCTCCTTGGTTCTGGGCATTCTGGTTCTGGTAACCGGCTTGCCGGGAATCCATGGTCCGGGTTCCTCCGGAAGAGGGGGAAGTCATTGGTGCGGGACGGCCGATGTTGGTGGACATACGTCCAAAAGAAACGCCGCCTCCAAGACGGGCTGCTGATGCTTCAGTAACCGCGAGGGTCAAGAAGCTAGTTATCATGAGAAAGGCAATCAGGAATTTTTTCATAGTGTCTTTTTCAATAACAGGGTTACAGTTTCATGCCGGTATGCAGGGCAACGATGCCTGCACTGAGGTTATGGTACTTGGTCAGGACAAAGCCTGCATCATCCATCATTTTTTTCAGGGTTTCCTGGTCAGGATGTATCCGGATGGATTCTGCAAGATATTGGTAGCTGCTTTCACTGTTGGCAATATGTTTGCCAAGCCATGGCAGGACAGTAAAGGAATAGAGGTCATAGGCAGGTTGCAGCGGAGCCCATATCTTGGAAAATTCAAGGATCATCATTTTGCCACCGGATTTAAGTACCCGGTGCATTTCAGCAAGGGCTGTTTCCTTATGGGTCATGTTACGAAGTCCGAATGAGACCATGACCCTGTCGAAATAATTGTCAGGAAATGGCAGTTTCTCAGCATCACAGACAACAACAGGCAACAGGGTACCGTTATTGAGCAGGCGGTCCCGTCCCTGCTGGAGCATGGATTCATTGATATCGGTGAGCCAGACTTCCCCTTCTTGCCCCGTCTGCTTGGCAAAGGCCTCTGCCATGTCGCCTGTCCCTCCAGCAACATCCAGGATCCGGAATCCTTTCCGGATACCGGCTTGGTTGATGGCAAAGGCCTTCCAGGCCCGATGGAGTCCAATGGACATCAGGTCATTCATGAGGTCATAATGTCTGGCCACCTCATTGAAGACTTCAGCAACTTTACCTGCCTTTTTATCTTCATCGACCTGTTGGAAGCCGAAATGCGTCAGTTTGGTCATGGTTTATTACAGTTGAGTCTTTTTCCCATAACGTTCGTAAAGCCGTTTCTTGAGCAGATTCCGTAGCGAAGGAATCCGCTGTTTCCGCATCGCGAGGCTGTTTTCAGGAATCGTCCGGTGTGGTACAGACCAGATGGAATCAGGAAAGGATGCGTCATCCTGATAACGGGGGATGATATGCCAATGCAGGTGTGGAACCATATTGCCAAGGGAAGCCAGGTTGATTTTGTCGGGTTGCATGGCATCGCGGACAGCCTGTTCGACAATCCAGACGACTTCCATGAGAGCTGTCCGTTCAGCAATAGGCAGGTCGGTCATTTCAGCGGTATGGTCATTCAGGACGACCCGGCAGAACCCGGGCAGGTTGGCATCGTCAACCAGCAGGACCCGCCATGTTCCAGTACGGTAGATGACCTCAGCGCCATCAGTTTCACAGAGGATACAGTTTTTCATTTTTTCCTTTTCATCCCAGTAAGCCTGCAATGCTGCGCCATGAGCCGGCAGGGATGTTGAGCAGGATCCAGGTCATGGTGACATACCGCGCAAATTTACCGATAGCCATATACAGAGTACAGGGCCAGAATGGCAGCTTTAGCCATCCTGCCAGCGTACAGAGGGGGTCACCGATGCCAGGCATCCATCCGAGCAGCATGGTCTTGGCACCAAACCGTTCCAGCCATTTGAACCACTTTGTTTCACGTTCCTTGGCAAAGGTCTGTTTGGCGCAGTAGCCAATCCAATAATTGACCAGGCCACCAAACGTGTTGCCGATGGTGGCAACTGCCATGACTTCCCAGAACATACTTCCATCTGCCGCAACAACAGCGAATACCGCAGGCTCTGATCCAAGGGGAAGCAGGGTGGCAGAAACGAAGCAGACGACAAATACAGCCGTAAGCCCTATGCCCGGTACTGCAAGCCAGTCAAGCAGCCAGTAAACGGCGGATTCAATCATGGATTCGAGTCACTTTCCTGTCTGTCGGTTCCCTTTATGCGGTTCATAGATGCGGGAAATCTTCTGAAACAGGCTCAAGCATATCAGACGCAGATTATAATTGTGGAAGTTTACAGGAATTATCCCAGGTTCGTTATGATTGATTATCTGAAAAAAATACTGACTTCTCGGGTTTATGATGTTGCCATCGAATCGCCGCTTGATGTTGCACCGGGTCTTTCCGGGAGGACTGGCAATAAGGTCTTGTTGAAGCGTGAGGATATGCAGCGGGTGTTCAGTTTCAAGCTGCGTGGCGCTTACAACAAGATGGCGAATCTTTCGGAAGAACAACGCAAGCGGGGTGTAATCTGCGCTTCTGCTGGCAATCACGCCCAAGGGACGGCCCTATCTGCAAAAAGGATGGGGTGCAAGGCGGTGATTGCGATGCCGATGACCACACCGCCGGTGAAAATCAACGCTGTCAAAATGCATGGTGGAGAGAATGTCGAGATTGTGCTGCATGGGGAGTCTTTCTCGGATACCTATGAACATGCGGTGAAATTGATGGAAGAACGTGGGCTGACTTTCATCCATCCTTTCGATGACCCCGATGTGATTGCTGGTCAGGGAACCATAGGGATGGAAATCCTCCGCCAGCATTCCGCCCCAATCCATGCCATTTTTGTCCCTGTCGGTGGTGGCGGGCTGATTGCGGGGATTGCCGCCTACGTGAAACTTGTCCGTCCAGATATCAAGGTGATTGGGGTGGAGACCATCGATTCCTGTGCGATGAAACAGAGTCTGGATAAGGGGCAGCGGGTCAACTTACCGGATGTTGGGCTTTTTTCAGATGGGACAGCGGTGAAATTGGTTGGAGAGGAGACTTTCCACCTTTGCCGGCAGTATGTGGATGAAGTAGTGTTGGTTGATACCGACGATGTCTGTGCGGCAATCAAGGATGTTTTTTTAGATACACGCAGTATCCTGGAACCGGCAGGAGCATTGTCGGTTGCTGGCGTCAAAGCTTATGTCGAACGTGAGGAGAAAGCAGGTAGGCCGGTCAAGGGTGAGGCAATGGTTGCCGTCACTTCCGGGGCGAATATGAATTTCGACCGTTTGCGTTTTGTTGCAGAACGTGCGGATGTTGGTGAAGATAAGGAGGCTGTCTTGGCAGTGACGATACCGGAGGAACGGGGCAGTTTCCGCCGTTTCTGTGAGCTCTTCGGTCAACGCCATGTCACAGAATTCAATTACCGTATCAGCGATGAACGTGAAGCCCACGTTTTTGTCGGCATCGAAGTGCAGGACAGGGAGGAAACCGCTGCGATTATCCAGACCTTTGAAAACCACGGATACAAGACGTTTGACTTGACTGACGATGAGTTAGGCAAGATGCATCTCCGTTATATGGTGGGAGGCAAGAGCCAGTATGCAGAAAATGAACAGCTGTTCCGTTTTATATTCCCTGAACGGCCGGGAGCATTACGGAAATTCCTGACAGCCATGGCGCCGAACTGGAATATCAGCCTGTTCAATTACCGGAACCATGGTGCAGATTACGGTCGGGTCTTGGTGGGTATCCAAGTGCCAGAGGCAGAAATGGATACCTTCAAGCGGTTCCTTTCCACATTGGGCTATCCATACTGGAATGAAACCGGCAATCCTGTCTATAAACTGTTCCTGTGAGGATGACTGATGAATGATGTGATTGAAGAAAAGGCAGTTGGGGAAAAACCGCTTGAAGCGGTTGCCAGGGAAACGCCTGTCGATATCAATGCCTCACCGCTTGGCAGGCAGATTGATGCGCCATCTGAATACAATCCGGGAATCCTTTTTGCAATCCCCAGACAACCGATGCGCGCTGAGCTGGGCATCACGGGCTCCAACCCGTTTTACGGGATGGATTTCTGGAATTCTTATGAACTTTCCTGGTTGAATCCGAGGGGCAAACCCCAGGTTGGCATTCTGCGCTTTTCGGTTTCTTCAGATTCCAAGAATATTGTGGAATCGAAATCATTGAAGCTGTACCTGAACTCTTTTTCCCAGCATCGGATTGAAAAGGACGATTTGGTGCAGGTGATAAACAATGACCTCAGCAAGGCATTTGATGCATTGGTGATGGTTTCTATTATCCAGCCTGACGGTTTTGGTCAACTGAAGATTGAGGAAATGGATGGACTGCTGCTTGACCGTCTGGATATTTCAACGGATATTTATGAGCCAGTGCCGGAGCTGTTGCGCAGCAATATGGATGAAGCACCTGTTGAAGAAGTGCTGGTATCCCATTTACTCAGGACAAACTGCCCAGTCACTGGGCAGCCTGACTGGGCAACCTTGCAGATTCATTATGCTGGGCCACAGATTGACCAGGAATACCTTTTGAAATACATCATCAGCCTACGTACAGAAAAAGCTTTCCATGAGCAGTGCGTCGAGCGTATCTGGCTGGATATCAAGAAATACTGCCGTCCGCCGCATCTGAGTGTCTATGCGCGCTATACCCGCCGCGGTGGCATCGACATCAATCCTTGGCGTACCAATTTCTCAACCCGTCGGCATCCACAGGTTGCGCGTACGGCACGTCAGTAAACGGCTGGAGGGATATTCCTGATGTCAACTTCCCTTTCACGTATCCTAGCACAGGAGAATATCGTCCTGGATATGGCTGTCCAGGACAAGCAGGACCTGTTCAGACAGCTGGGGCAGCTGTTTGAATACAGTGACAATGTGGATGCTAGCATTGCCACAGCGGCCATCACCGAACGTGAGGCGGCGGGATCCACCGGCTTGGGATGCGGCGTGGCAGTGCCGCATGGACGTATCGCAGCATTGATTGACGCATCTGCCGCATTTGTCAGGCTGGCAGAGCCGATTCCCTTTGATTCACCGGATGGGAAACCCGTCCGTCTGGTGATTGCCCTGTTGATGCCACAGAGCGGGGATGACATGCATCTTGAACTTCTCTCTGAGGTCGCTTCCCGTTTTTCAGATGAGGGTTTCCGCCAGAGGGTACTTGAGGAAAACGACAGGGAAGCCGTGAAACGGCTGTTTGCTGGATAATGCTGACGCTCTGTCAGTAAGATAAAGTTTTTCTTCACTTTTTATCGACAGCAAATGGACAAGGCGGAGTGTCCTTGTTACAGTCTGATGGACTTTCTTGGAAAAACAGTGAGTCTGTTCCTGATGGTGTCCTGTCCAAGGAAACAGTCATTGATACAGGATGGGAGGTCTTATGAAAAACGGACTGATGAAAAAACTGCTGTCATTTGCTGCCATGGTGTTTTTCTCGGTATTGATGGCGCTGCCATCCCATGCCGCGGATTTCCCGGCATCACAGCTGAAGAAGATGAGCACTTTCCTGTCGAACTTCACGGAAGTCGGCATGAGTAATTTCACGGCGGAAGAAGTGCTTGATCCCAAAAACCCTGCTGAGATGATTCGTTTTGGCATTTTGCACCACTGGCGGAATACTTACCACCGGACCATCAAGCCCAGCAACGACCGGCAGCATGGGTACGAGATGATTGATGGCGTTTATATAAAAGAAAGCCTGAAACGTTATTTCGACTATGACCTGAAGGAACTGCCAAGCGTTGTGGATCCTGATGATCCGCAGAGGTACTTATACTATTCAGATGGTGTCCGCTATTATTTCAGTGCGGGTGATGGTGACCCGATTTATTATGCACAGGTCACAAAGGCTGTCAGATTGCCGGATGGCAACATCCAGATGACCGGATATATCTATAACACTGAAGAACCTTCGGATATCACAGGTTCATTCACCGCACTTGCCAGACCGCATACCTGGAAAGGCAAGGCGACCTGGGCAATCATCAGTATGAAAACCCGTTACCGTAAAGTTGTCTTTGGGCAGTAATCAGGATAAGGAGGAAATCTTATGAAAAACGGACTGATGAAAAAACTGCTGTCATTTGCTGCCATGGTGTTCTTCTCGGTATTGATAACGCTGCCATCCCATGCCGCGGATTTCTCGGCATCAGAGATGAAGAAGATGAGCACTTTCCTGTCGAACTTTACCGAAGTCCGCATGGGTGATTTCACTGCGGAAGAAGTGCTTGATCCCAAAAATCCTGCTGAGATGATCCGTTTTGGCATCTGGCACCACTGGCTGAACACTTTCCGCCGGACCATCAAGCCCAGCAACGACAATGACCGGCAGTATGGGGACGTGATGATTGATGGCGTTTATGTGAAAGAAAGCCTGAAACGTTATTTCGACTATGACCTGAAGGAACTGCCAAGCGTTGTGGATCCTGATGATCCGCAGAGGTACTTATACTATTCAGATGGTGTCCGCTATTATTTCAATGGGGCTGATGGCGAGGCAGTCTACTATGCTAAGGTGACAAAGGCTGTCAGATTGCCAGATGGCAGGATCCAGATGACAGGGTATATCTATAACGCCGAAGAACCTTCGGATATCTCTGGATCATTCACTGCACTCGCCAGACCGCACACCTGGAAAGGCAAGGCGACCTGGGCAATCATCAGTATGAAAACCCGTTACCGGTGACAAGGAAACTGCTTCTCCAGATACTGGATACCAGATGAAAGATTGATAGGAAACACTTTGGCTAATGAAACATCCCTTTCCATCCAGCGGCTGTATGCCAGCAACCGTGACCAGCTTCAGCTGACTTGGTTTGCAGGGCTTGATGGCGGCAATAAGCAGATTACGGCAACGACATCATCTGCTGCGGACTTGGTCGGTCATTTCAATATGATTCATCCGATGCGTGTCCATGTGCTGGGTGTCCGTGAGATTGAGTATTATGAACGGCTTGATCCTGTCCAGCAGGCAGTATTGGTGCAGGAGATTGCTGATGGTGATCCCCCTGCATTGATTATTGCAAGGGGGTTGAATGTTCCAGCAAATATACGGAACATCTGCAACAATGAAGATATCCCACTGTTCACTACACCCTTGACTGCGGCGGAAGTCATCGACTTCCTGCGGGTGTATCTGGCAAAGCAGTTTGCGCCTTCAATTACAATGCATGGCGTATTCATGGATGTCTTGGGGGTCGGTGTGTTGGTTACCGGTGAATCGGGGCTGGGCAAAAGCGAATTGGGCTTGGAACTGATTTCCCGTAACCATGGCTTGGTTGCTGATGATGCAGTGGAATTTTCCAGGACTGCACCGAATATCGTGGAGGGACGGGCGCCAGAGCTGTTGCAGAACCTGATGGAGGTCCGGGGACTGGGTGTTTTGGATATCCGTGCCATTTTCGGTGAGGCAGCCGTCCGCCGGAAAATGCGCCTGAACCTGATTGTGCATCTTGTCCGCAGCAATATCGGTGAAGATGACATTGACCGTTTCCCATTGGGGATGCAGACACAGGATGTGTTGGGACTTTCCATCCGGAAGGTGACCATTCCGATTGCTGCTGGACGCAATATTGCGGTGTTGCTGGAAGCTGCTGTCCGCAATACCATCATGCAGCTGCGCGGTTTTGACACCATGCAGGAATTCATGGAACGTCAACGTAAGGCGATGTCGAAAAAATGAAGTTCTGTCCTGAAAAACAGGATGCCATCAGGCAGGAACAGTGGTAAGGTGTCCATATGGGTAGGTTTTGAACGGTAAGTGGAAATGCAGATTGTTCTGATTACAGGGATTTCAGGATCTGGCAAGTCGGTCGCTTTGAATGCGCTCGAAGATGCTGGCTATTTCTGTGTCGATAACCTGCCACCAGTGCTGTTGCCAGAGTTGGTCAAGATCCGGATGAGCAAGAATGCCGACCGTCTGGCGGTGGCAGTGGATTCACGGAGTGCCGGTTCGCTGTCAAGTCTGCCGGGAACCATCCAGACACTCAAGGATGATGGACATGATGTCCATGTCTTTTTCCTGACATCTGATACCAATTCGCTGATTACCCGTTTTTCGGAAACCCGCCGGAGCCATCCGCTTTCCCATAAAAACCATCCAGCAGGACCTGATGAGGATAACCGTACCTTGATTGAGGCAATCCGTGCAGAACGTGAGATGCTGGCGGATATCCAGGACATCAGCAATGTCATTGATACGTCCAATTCACGGGCGAACGACCTCCGCAACCGTATCAAGAAACTGGTGAATATCAAACAGGCACCGATGATCCTGCAGTTTGAATCTTTCGGTTTCAAATATGGGGTTCCGTTGGATTCGGACCTGATGTTTGATGTCCGTATGCTGCCGAATCCCCATTATGACTTGGCTTTGCGGTCTCTTACCGGGAAAGACAGACCGGTACAAGAGTTCCTGGAAGCCCATCCAGAAGTTGGGCAGCTGTTGACCGATATCATGAAATTCATTGAAAAATGGCTGCCGACTTACCAGCAGGATAACCGGAGCTACCTGACCATTGCTGTTGGATGTACGGGGGGGCAGCACCGTTCAGTCTATATCATTGAACGTCTTGCAGCCTATTTCCGCAAGACATGGGAAGTGGTTATCCGGCATAGGGACCTTCCATCCTCAGAGTAAGCAGTACGGTTTTCCTATTGCTTCAATAAGTTTCCGTACAGGTGTTGGCAGCCCCAAAGCTAATGCATCATCCTGCCTGCGCCATATCTGGTTTTCAGCAATCTTGGAAGGTTTCCTGGTTTTTACCAAACAAGGTGTGATGTTGAGCCTGAAATGGGTGAAAGTATGGGTGAATGGGTTAAGTGGGGCAAAGGCAAGGATGGGGCCCAAACCCTCCATATATTGCATTACAGATGCTTCAACGGCCTTTCCGGGAATAACAGGGCATTCTGGCAAAGCATAAAGTCCTCCCCAGATTCCCTTCTCAGGGCGTTTTTCCAACAGGATATGGTCTCCTGACAGGATAACAGGCATGATGGTTTCCCGGACAGGAAGGCTTTTTTTCGCCTTTTTCAGGGGCAGTTCTGCAATCCGGTTTTCTTTTTTGGCACGGCAGATGTCCGTGAAAGGGCAAAGCGGGCATCTTGGACTCGAGCGGGTGCAGATTGTTGCACCAAGGTCCATAAGTCCTTGCGTATAACTTTCAATCCCAGCATCTGGCAGAAGGGATTCAGTCAGGTTCCAGAGACGTTTTTTCCCGGCAGAATCGGCAATGGTGTCAGTAAGGGCAAATATCCGTGAAAGGACACGGACAACATTGCCGTCCATGATGGCGGCTTTCTCACCAGCAGCAAAAACCGCAATGGCGGCCGCTGTTGAACGTCCGATACCCGGCAGGGTCTCTAGGATTTCCTGTTTTGTTGGAAAAAAACCACGGTATTCAGAAATTATGATTTGGGCACATTTATGCGGGTTGCGCGCCCTTGAATAGTATCCAAGGCCACTCCAGTAATGAAGGACTTCGTCAATCCCAGCATCTGCCAGATCGGCAACAGTCGGAAAACGTTCCAGGAAACGTTGGTAATAAGGGATGACTGTTGTGACCTGCGTCTGCTGGAGCATGATTTCTGAGAGCCAGATAGGGTAGGCATCACGGGTGTCCTGCCATGGCAGGCCGTGGCGGCCATGCTGTCTCTGCCAAGTGATGAGGGTCTGGGCAAAATCAGGCAAATAGGGCTGTTGCCTTGTTTTTTGAGGGTTCTGGCACATGTCTAGGCAAACATACAGAGTACGTATTGCCATTGTGCATCAATTTGATTTGATTATGAAATATTGGACAAAACGGTTGAGTTCTGCCAGACTTTGAGATAGCTGGTAATTTCTCCAGAGAAAGCTTTATTTCAAGGAATAAACCCCAATCTTGAGAATCCCAGCGGTTTTCCAATCAGGTGATGAAATGACTCCTACTATTATTACGAAAGGAATCAAGGCCGGGGAGGCCATGCAGGACTACGTAATGGAGAAACTGAAAGGGCTGCTTTCCTATTCCCAGGACAGTATCCGCTCTATTACCGTACGGCTGTCAGACACCAACAGGATCAAGAAGGGTTTGAAAAAACGTTGCCTTATCCAGTTGGAGCTGCCAGGGTTGCCATCAATTGTCGTAACCAAGTTCGCTTCAGACGTTCAGGGTGCCATTGACAGCGCGATGCATCACGCATCGGGTCTATTGAACAAGACTCTCTCCAAGGTCAAAGATATTCCACATACCTCTTTACCCTTGTATTTCAATAAACCTTGGCTGTTAGCGGTCTGATCCCCGCTTCAAGCTCACCCGCCAGAGGGATCTGGCAATCAAAGGGAACTTCGGTTCCCTTTCGTATTTCTGGCATTCCCTTTCTTGCTGTTGGCTCCTGGTCTGAGAGATGTTGGGGGTATTGGAAGGGGAAATCATTGCATTTTCAATTTTTAACAGGATAACGCTGGTGCATGGTATAGAATGCCTGTCATGTCCAGACAAACCTTTAGCTGCCTGGATATGGTTTTCTGAAATCTTTTCCAATCAATAGCTATGAGGTCTGGTTTTTCCCGTTTCTGCCGTTTGCTGGTACCTGTGCTTGCCGGCACTATCCTGTTGTCTGGTTGTGCAGGAGTTGATTCTTTCCTGACAAAAGAAAAAGAGGTTCGGGCACCTTATTTCCTGAAACAGCAGCCCCGTGCCTGTGTCGATAAAGTGGGGATAAAGGGGCGTTTCTCCATCTATTACAAAAGAGATGACCGGGAAGAAGGCGTGCATGGTGGTTTTGAGTGGGAACAGACTCCTGAGCTGACAACCATCACCTTGCTGTCACCTTTGGGGCAGGTGGCGGCAACCATTGATGTCATGCCACAGCTTGCTACGTTCACGGTACCTGGAAAACCGCCTAAATCCGCGCCAGATGCTGACAGGCTCATCCAGTCCCAGTTGGGATGGGCGTTACCGGTAAGCGGGATGAAGGAATGGTTGCAGGGGTGTGCTGTCGATGCACAGGGGAAGCCATTCATTGCTTCTCCTGAGAAGAAATCAGTCATTACCAAGGACAGATGGCAGATTGATTACGTGACCTGGATTGATGGACCGACAATGCCGTTGCCAAAGCGTATCAACCTGGTCAGGGGCAAGGATTTAACAGACCTTGACCTCAATATGAAACTGGTAATTGATGAATGGCGGTTTTGACGACTCTTGATGGAAGGCGCACATACAGGGATTGCCCTGCGCCTGCCAAGCTGAATCTGTTCCTGCATGTAGTTGGACGCCGGCCAGATGGATACCATCTGCTGGAGTCGGTTTTCCAATTGATTGATTTCTGCGACCTGCTGCATTTCACCTGCCGGGAAGACGGTCAGGTCAAGCGCTTGACGCCAGTTGAGAATGTTACCGAGTCAGATGACCTGACTGTCCGCGCAGCACTGTTGTTGAAAGATACGGTAAAGGACAGGAAAGGTTTGATAGTCCCAGGTGTGGATATTGAGATTGAGAAACGGATTCCTGCTGGTGGCGGTCTTGGCGGCGGGTCGTCCGATGCTGCTACAACACTCCTGGCCCTGAACCGGTTATGGGAATGCGGTTTTTCCACCGGGGAATTGATTGGATTGGGGGTAAAGCTCGGGGCGGATGTTCCGTTTTTCCTTTTCCAAAAGAATGCTTTTGCAGAAGGGATTGGGGAGAAACTGACACCGGTTCAGACACCTGAAGGTTGGTTTGTTGTGATTAAGCCACCAGTTTCCGTCTCGACAGGGCTGATATTCCAGTCCAGTGAATTGACAAGGGACACAGAACCCATCACAATGAAAAGCTATCCAAATTTCAGTGATCCTTATATCCAGGCAGGCAGGAATGACCTGCAGGCAGCAGCATCTCAGCTTTTCCCTGAAATACAGGATGCGCTGGAAGATTTGGGGCAGTATGGAAATGCCAGGATGACAGGGTCAGGTGCCTGTGTGTTTGCCCGTTTCGATACAGAAAATGAGGCTGAAGGGGTTGCAGCAAAGCTGTCAGGCCGATGGGAAACAATGATTGCCCGTTCACTTCAACACCATCCATTTGACCTTTCTGGGCAATATCCGGGGATTTGATGTGCCGGTCCAGTTTATAGGGGTATCGCCAAGTGGTAAGGCATCGGGTTTTGATCCCGACATGCGGAGGTTCGAATCCTCCTACCCCTGCCATTTTCCATAGTTATCAGCAGGAAGACAGACTTTAACAGGGTTGTTACGGAATCATGTCGGACAGAGAATTTATGATTTTTTCCGGAAATGCCAATCCGGAACTGGCAGAAAAGGTTGCCGCCAAGCTTGGGATGCCACTCGGCAAGGCATTGGTCACCAAATTTTCAGATGGTGAGGTTCGAGTTGAAATCAACGAAAGGGTCCGTGGCAAGGATGTGTTCATCATCCAATCCACCTGTGCACCGACCAACGACAACCTGATGGAAATCGTGTTGATGGCAGATGCCCTGAAACGGGCTTCTGCAGAACGTATCACCGCCTGTATCCCTTATTTCGGTTATGCCCGTCAGGACCGCCGTCCACGTTCCACCCGTGTTGCAATTTCTGCCCGCGTGGTTGCCAATATGCTTGAAAGCATAGGCATCAGCCGTGTCATCATCATGGACGTGCATGCGGCACAGATCCAAGGATTCTTCGATATTCCTGTCGATAACATTTATGCATCACCGATCCTGTTGAAGGACATTGCAGAGAAGCATTATGAAAACCTGATTGTTGTGTCTCCTGATATCGGTGGGGTTGTCCGTGCCCGTGCGTTGGCAGAACGTTTAGGCTGTGACCTGTCCATCATTGACAAACGCCGTCCAAGGCCCAATGAATCAGAAGTCATGAACCTGATCGGCAGTGTTGAAGGCAAGGACTGCATCATCATGGATGACATTGTTGATACAGCAGGAACCCTGACCAAGGCGGCAGAAGCCTTGAAGGAGCGTGGCGCAAAGACAGTTGCTGCTTACTGCACCCATCCTGTCTTGTCAGGGCCGGCCGTTGAACGTATCATGGTGTCCTCCTTGGACGAATTGGTTGTCACCGATACCATCCCATTGTCAGAAAGTGCCAAAAAATGCGGCAAAATCCGCCAGCTTTCCTGTGATGCTGTGTTGGCAGAGACCCTGCGCCGGGTCAGTTCCGGGGAATCGGTGATGTCCCTGTTTGATGAATTGGACAAGAAAGTCTGATTGCAGGTTTTTTCTGGAATCTCTGGTCGCGGAGATTCCTCAACAGAGAGGTAAAACCTCGTTTTTTTAATTTAATTGGAGTTATCAATGAAAGTAGTAGCATCCGCTAGAGCAGAAGTAGGGACCGGAGCGAGCCGCCGCCTGCGTGCTGCCGGCAGGGCACCTGGTATCGTTTATGGTGGCACTGCCGAACCTGTCAGCATTACGCTGGACCACAATGAACTGTTTTATGCTTTGAAGAAAGAAGAATTCCATTCTTCCATCTTGGACCTGGAAATCGACGGCAAGGTCGAAAAAGTCCTGTTGCGTGACTTCCAGCCACATGCATACAAACCCCTGATCCTGCATGTTGACTTCCAGCGTGTTGATCCTAATCAGCAGATTTCTGTCAAGGTTCCACTGCATTTCATCAATGAAGAAGCTTCCCCTGCTGCCAAGGCTGGTGGACTGCATCGTGCAGCGTCTGACCTGGAAATTTCCTGTTTGCCAGCAGACCTGCCTGCATTCATTGAAGTTGACCTGACGGGTCTTGCCATCGGTCAGTCTATCCACCTGAAAGACCTGAAACTGCCAGCTGGTGTCAAAGCAGTTTCCCATGACGCATCTTTGGCAATTGTTACAACCGAAGAAGTTGCTGCGCCTGTTGAAGAAGCTGAAGGCGAAGCAGCTGCTCCAGCTCCTGCTGAAGCTTGATTGTAAAAATATTGATGAAAAAGCATCTGCTACTTGGCAGATGCTTTTTTTTTGAATATAATCATATTTTCCCAATATAGGGGAGTCGCCAAGTTGGTTAAGGCACCGGATTCTGATTCCGGCATTCGAGGGTTCGAATCCTTCCTCCCCTGCCATCCCGCATTCCAATACTCCTGAATCCTGGAATTTCCTTTGAAATCAATGAATAATGCTGTTAGCCAGCTCTAATGGTGTTCAATTGGCTTCAACAGGACCAGGAAAAATTGTTTATACTTCTGCCTATACACTGAACCGTTGATGGAAAGAAGCCGAATCATGTCTGACCATAAAATGAAGATTTTTTCTGGCAATGCCAATCCAACACTTGCATCCAGGGTTGCAAGCCGGTTAGGGATGCCTTTAGGGAAAGCGCTGGTCACCAAGTTTTCTGATGGTGAGGTCCGGGTTGAACTGAATGAGAATGTCCGGGGTATGGATGTGTTCATCATCCAGCCCACCTGTGCACCGACCAATGACAACCTGATGGAAATCCTGCTGATGGTGGATGCCTTGAAACGGGCATCAGCAGGACGTATCACTGCCTGTATCCCTTATTTCGGTTATGCCCGTCAGGACCGCCGTCCGCGTTCCACCCGCGTTGCAATTTCTGCCCGTGTCGTGGCGAATATGCTTGAACGGGTCGGTGTCGACCGTGTCATCATCATTGATGTCCATGCGGACCAGATCCAGGGGTTCTTTGATATTCCTGTCGATAACATCTATGCATCGCCAGTCCTGCTCAGGGACCTGAAGAAAAAGAGTTATAAGGACCTGGTTGTGGTTTCACCGGATATCGGTGGTGTTGTCCGCGCCCGTGCGTTGGCAGAACGTTTGGGCTGCGAACTGTCCATCATTGACAAACGCCGTCCAAGACCTAATGAATCAGAAGTCATGAACCTGATCGGCAGTGTTGAAGGCAGGAACTGTGTCATTATGGATGACATGGTGCGGACGGCAGGCACCCTGACCAAAGCGGCGGATTCCCTGAAGGAGATGGGAGCCAAGATGGTTGTGGCCTATTGCACACATCCAGTGCTTTCTGGCCCTGCGGTTGAACGTATTGCCGCTTCATCATTGGATGAGCTGGTTGTGACCGATACCATCCCGCTGTCCGACCTTGCCAAGAAATGCAGCAAAATCCGTCAGGTTTCCTGTGATGAACTGCTGGCGGAAACCCTGCGTCGGGTCAGTTCCGGTGAATCCGTCATGCAGTTTCTGCAGGAGATGATCAACAACAGCTGATGTCTGTGAGGAGCCCTTTCCAAAGAACGCCGCCCTTTAGGGGCGGCGTTTCATCTTTCAGGAGCGGTCAGTTTGCTGAATGCAGTGTCATCATGGCCTTTTCCATCTGATTGCCACAGACTTCCGGCATCAGGGGGATGGCACGGTTGATGGCTTCCACAATCTTGTCCATATCTTCATTGCGGGGACGTTGCAGGACATAATCAATCACGGGAAGATGGGGATTGATGTTGCGGGGGTGTCCGATACCGAGCCTTAAACGCCAGAAGTTCTGGGTGCCCAAGGCACTTACAATATCCTTGAGGCCATTATGTCCACCAGTTGAACCAGAACGTTTCAGTTTTGCCTGACCAGGTTGAATATCCAGTTCATCATGGACAACCAGGATTTCTTCAGGCTTGATTTTGAAAAAACGGGCGATGGCACCAACGGCAAGGCCGGATCGGTTCATATAGGTCTGCGGCTTTACCAGCAGGACATCTTCCCCGCCGATTTTCATTTTGGCAACCTGGGCGGAAAATTTGGATTCCCTGTTCCAGCGGTCTCCAGTGTTGAGATTGTCAACAAACCAGAAACCGGCATTATGGCGGGTCAGTTCGTATTCGGGACCGGGGTTTCCAAGCCCCACAATCATTCGGATGGTCATAACGCAACTTCAATAAAAGTCAGCTTCTGCGATGCTGGACAAGAATCCATGGCCTGACAACAACAGCCCATAAGGTTGGATTGGTTTCTGCCCAGATTTTTGCCTGTTCATCGGTAAGCCGTTCGATTTCCCGTCGTTCAATCATCGATTGGATGGCATTGACATCGTCAGCTTCCATCAGCTGGGCTACCTTGACCAGGTCAATGCTGTCGGTGACAGAAATCAATTTGCCACCGGCAAAGAACCTTTCCAGTTCTTTCCAGCTGATTTTGGCAGTCTCCATATTGATGCGGGCATAATGCAGTTTTTCCTGCTCGGCTTTGAATTCCTTGGTATTGGTCGCTTCAGAAGACATAATCGTATTTCGGTTGGTCATCAATAATGGGGAGGCGGTTCATTCAGCGGACGGTCACTTTCGATATCGACAAGCCTGACCGCCAGTTCCTTGAGGATGGCTTCAAGGTCGTTGATTTTCACCTGCTGGCGGTAAATCTCCTTGTTCAGCTCATCAATCAAGTCTTCCTGATGGGTGAGCCGTATTTCAAGGTCAGTCAGTCGTTCGTCCGTATTCATCACAATCGCGATTTTAAAATCAAAAAGAAGGAATCATCTGCCATCCTACGCTTTTTTTGCGTTGAGCAATGCCTTGAGGTGGGCAATCCGTTGTTTCGGTGTCAGGACTTCTTCGGATTTCGGGACGGCATCCCCCTCATCCAGCTTCATTTCCCTGATAAACCGGGAAGGTTCCCTGTCAACGATTTCACGCGCTTGATGACGTTTCCTGCACCAGGAAACCTGCAGGGTCCGTTGCGCACGGGTGATGCCGACATACATCAGGCGGCGTTCCTCTTGGATCCGTTGTGCCAGCAGTTCAGAAGGCATGTCATCAGTGTGATGGGAGGTGTTTGGCAGCAGGCCTTCTTCCACACCGACCAGGAAAACATGCGGGAATTCCAGTCCCTTGGCTGCGTGCAGTGTCGAAAGATGGACAGCATCCTGTTCCCCGTCCTTGCCTTCAAGCATCGTCATCAGGGCAACCATCTGGGTGACTTCCAATAAGGTACGTTCAGGCTCATCCATCTGTCTGCCGCCACAGCATTTATTTTTCAGCCAATCAGTGAATTCCAGCACGTTCTGCCATTTTGTCTTGGCAGTGCGCTCATCGAAAGCATCATACAGATAGCGCTCGTAGTCGATTGCCTTCACCAACCCGTCCAGCAGCTGTGCCGCTGGCTCTCCTTTTGTTGAAGGCCTTCCTGCCTGTTCTTCGATATGGTTGATGAAATCACAGAATTCCCGTAATGGACGGAGCTGGCGGGTTGGCAGTTCTGCGTCGACGCCGCCCTTGTAAGCGGCTTCAAACAGAGAACACTGCCATTGACCGGCAAAAGTCCCCAAGGTTCTGAGCGTTCCTTCCCCCACCCCTCTTCGGGGTGCCGTGATGGCACGGATGAAGGCTGGGTCATCATCCAGGTTGGCAATCAGGCGCAGGTAAGCGATGAGGTCACGGATTTCAGCCCGTGAGAAGAAGCTTTGCCCGCCTGAAATGGTATAGGGGATGTTTTCCCTTCGGAGCGCAGTCTCGAAAACCCTGGCCTGATAGTTGCTGCGGTAAAGGATTGCAAAATCCGAATATTTTGCACGGCGCTCAAAACGTCTGTTGGACAGCTGCATGACAACCTGTTCGGCTTCCTGTTCCTCATCAGGCATCATCTTGGCACTGACAGGGTCTCCCAGACCATGCTCAGACCAAAGTTTCTTTTCGAAAAGTTTGGGATTGTTGCCAATCACTGCGTTGGCAGCCTGCAGGATGCGCATCGAAGAACGGTAATTCTGTTCAAGGCGGATGACCTTGAGGTCTGGAAAATCCTGCTGCAACGCGTTCAGGTTCTCAATGGTTGCACCACGCCATGCATAGATTGCCTGGTCATCATCACCGACGGCGGTGAACATCGGTTTTTTGCCAGGACCGGTCACCAACAGCTTCACCAATTCGTACTGGCAGATATTGGTATCTTGGTATTCATCAACCAGCAGGTAACGCAACCGCCTTTGCCACCGGTCCCGGATATCAGGATGCTGTCTGAAAAGCTCAACCGGCAAACGGATCAAGTCATCGAAATCCACTGCCTGATAAGCAGAGAGGGTAGCGGCGTAGTTCCGGTAAACCCGGGCAACATAAGCATCCTGTTCACTGACCGCTGATTTCATTGCCATGTCAGGCGAGACCATGGCGTTTTTCCAGAGGGAAATACCTGTCTGGACATCCCGGATGATTTTCCGGTCTGTTTTCTTGGAAAGGTCTTGGATCAGGGCAAAGCAGTCATCGCTGTCCAGGATGGAAAAACGGGGCTTCATACCAAGGGAAGCATATTCCTGCCTCAGGATCTGTACCCCAAGGGAATGGAAGGTCGAGATGGTCAGCAGGGAAGCATCTTCACTGTCTGGGAGCATCCTGCTGATACGTTCCCGCATTTCAGCAGCAGCCTTGTTGGTGAATGTCAGGGCAGCGATATGCTTTGCTTCATATTTCCCGGTTTCAATCATATGGACGGTTTTCTGGGTGATGACCCGGGTCTTGCCAGACCCAGCTCCTGCCAATACCAGGCAGGGACCATCCAGATAAGCGACAGCCTCCCGTTGCTGGGGATTCAGTCCATTGAAAACCGCTGATGACATATTGCCTGATTGACCCTTTCTGACAGAGGTCAGCATTATAGCAGTCCAGGGGCAGGCTATTGGTGTGTAATCAGGGTAAACTACCATTTTGGCAGGCTTCCTCTTGAAATCCAGAGGGTTTGTCCCCATTACAGTAAAATCGTTTCACCGTATCAATACCAGGAAAACATATGGAACAGTTTCATGGAACAACCATCGTCTCTGTCCGGCGGGGCAATACCGTCGCATTGGGTGGGGATGGTCAGGTCACATTGGGCAATATCGTCATCAAAGGGACAGCCCGTAAAGTGCGCAAACTTTTTGGCGGGCGCGTGCTTGCAGGATTTGCAGGCGGCACTGCTGATGCATTTACCCTGATTGAACGGTTTGAGGCAAAACTGGAAAAGCATCAAGGCAACCTGCTTCGGGCTTCAGTTGAACTGGCGAAAGACTGGCGGACTGACCGTATGCTGCGCCGCCTTGAGGCGATGCTGCTGGTGGCTGACAAGACATCCACCTTGTGCATCACCGGTAATGGTGATGTCCTGGAACCTGAAGAAGGGGTTGGTGCCATTGGTTCTGGTGGGCCCTATGCCCAGTCTGCTGCATTGGCACTGGTCCGTAATACGGAGCTTAGCCCTGAAGAAATCGTCAAGAAATCGCTTGAGATTGCGGGGGACATCTGCATTTACACCAACCGCTCGCATATCATTGAAAAATTGGACTGAAGAAATCCTGAGAAGCAAAAAGCTGGAACAATTATGAATCTGACTCCCAAAGAGATTGTCACTGAGCTGGACAAACATGTTGTCGGACAATCCAAAGCCAAGCGTGCTGTCGCTGTGGCGTTGCGTAACCGCTGGCGCCGCCAACAGGTAGATGAACCACTGAGACATGAAATCACGCCAAAGAACATCCTGATGATTGGGCCTACCGGTGTCGGTAAGACCGAGATTGCCCGGCGTCTTGCCCGTTTGGCAGAAGCACCGTTCATCAAGATAGAAGCCACCAAGTTCACAGAAGTCGGTTATGTCGGACGGGATGTCGATACCATTATCCGTGACCTGATTGATATCGGTGTCAAACAGACCCGTGAAGCAGAAATGAAGAAAGTCCGTTCCAAAGCTGCGGATGCAGCTGAAGACCGTGTGCTTGACATCCTGATTCCGCCAACCCCGGATTTTGGTTTCGACAAAGAGAAAACCGCTGTAGCATCCAATGAAAACACCCGTCAACGTTTCCGCAAACAGCTGCGGGAAGGTACGCTGAACGACAAGGAAATCGAAATCCAGGTTGCTGAACCAGCGCCGCATATGGAAATCATGGCACCCCCAGGCATGGAAGAGATGACGGAACAGATCAAATCCATGTTTTCCGGGATGAACAGCGGTAAGAAGAAAAGCCGTAAGGTCAAGGTCAGTGAAGCACTGAAGCTGATGCTGGAGGAAGAGGCTGCAAAACTGCTCAATGAGGAAGACATCAAGCAGAAAGCCATCACCAATGTCGAACAGAACGGCATTGTCTTCTTGGATGAGGTTGACAAGATTGCCTCCCGCTCTGAAACCACTGGTGGGGCGGATGTTTCCCGTGCCGGAGTGCAGCGTGACCTGCTGCCATTGGTCGAAGGCACTACGGTCAACACAAAATATGGGATGATCAAGACAGACCATATCCTGTTCATTGCTTCAGGGGCTTTCCAGCTGGCGAAGCCATCCGACCTGATTCCTGAACTGCAAGGACGTTTCCCGATCCGTGTTGAACTGGAATCGCTTTCCATCGCGGATTTTGAGCAGATCCTGACCAGTACGGAGGCCAGCCTCATCTCCCAGTACAAGGCACTGATGGCAACTGAAGGGCTGAACCTGGAATTTGACAAAGAAGCCATCCATCGGCTGGCGGAGATTTCCTATACCGTGAACGAGCGGACGGAAAACATCGGTGCCCGCCGTCTGTACACGGTCATGGAACGGTTGTTGGAAGAAGTCTCTTTCACTGCTGTCAGCTGTGGCGGCAGTACATTGACCATCACCAAGGACTATGTGAATGAACGGTTGGATGAACTGTCCGAGAACGAAGACCTGACCCGGTACGTCCTGTAATTTCCACTTGACGGCAAGAAGCCCGTTTCCCTTTTCAGGGAAGCGGGCTTCCGCTTTCTATGCCAGATTTTTTTAGATTATTTGGCAGCCATCATGGCTTCGGCATTGTCCAGCATACGGCAGGAGAAGCCCCATTCATTGTCGTACCATGCCAGGATCTTGACGAGGTTGCCACCGACGATACGGGTCTGGGTGGCATCAAAGATGCTGGAATGTGAATCATGGTTGAAGTCTATGGAGACCAGTGGTTCCACGTTGTAGCCCAGGATGCCCTTGAGTTTGCCGTCAGAAGCTTCCTTGACGATGGCGTTGACTTCTTCAACCGTGGTGTCGCGTGCGGCAGTGAAGGTCAGGTCAACGACGGAAACATTCGCGGTAGGCACGCGCATTGCAAAACCATCGAATTTGCCAACCAGTTCAGGCAGGACCAGTCCCACAGCAGCAGCAGCACCGGTACGGGTCGGGATGATGTTCAGGGCAGCGGCACGGGCACGGCGTGGGTCACGGTGGGCGACATCCGTCAGACGCTGGTCATTGGTGTAGGAATGGACTGTGGTCATCAGCCCTTTGACAATACCCAGTTTTTCATTCAGTGCCCATGCGACAGGTGCCAGGCAGTTGGTGGTGCAGGATGCATTGGAAACCACGGTATCAGATGCTTTCAATACGCCCTGGTTGACACCGTAAACCACCGTTGCATCGACATCCTTGCCGCCAGGAGCGGAAATCAGGACCTTCTTGGCACCGGCTTTCAGATGGGCAGAGGCAGCAGTCTTGGAGGTGAAAAGGCCGGTACATTCCATGACAACATCGATATTCAGGTCTTTCCATGGCAGTTCTTCAGGATTGCGGATGCTGGTTACCTTGATACGGTCGCCATTGACAACAAGTGCATCGCCATCAATAGCGACTTCAGCATCGAATTTGCCATGGACAGTGTCATATTTTGTCAGATGTGCCAGGATGTCCAAGGAACCCAGGTCATTGATGGCAACAATCTCAACATCGTTTTTCTTGCCATATTCATAATGGGCACGAAGGACATTACGGCCGATACGGCCAAAACCATTGATTGCTACACGGATTGTCATAGGGCTTTCTCCCGTTGTTCTAAAAATATCAATCAGTCGTTGTCAGGATATGGCATCTACCGTACTGGACAATGCCATACGTCTTTTTCATTGTTTCAATACCGATTCCGCCTTGGCGACTACATTGTCCACGGTGAATCCAAAATGCGTAAACAGCCTGCCGGCAGGGGCAGATTCCCCAAACCCCGTCATCCCGATGATGGCGCCATCCAGTCCAACATACTTGTACCAGTAATCAACCGCCCCTGCTTCAATGGCGACACGTGGCAATCCTTTTGGCAGGACGCTTTCACGGTATGCCACATCCTGACGGTCAAAGAGGCTGGTGGATGGCATGGACACAACCCTTGCCGCAATCCCTTTGCCCGCCAAGGCATCAGCTGCCTGCATCGCCAGGGAAACTTCAGAGCCTGTCGCAATCAGGATGACCTTGGCATCTGGTGCATCTTTCAGGACATAGCCACCTTTGCGGATGCCGGCGACCTGTTCAGGGGTACGGTCAAAACAAGGCAATCCTTGGCGGGTCAGTGCCAGGACGGTTGGCTTCTTGCGGTTTTTCACCGCTTCACCCCACGCGACAGCGGTCTCGACCGTATCGCATGGACGCCAGACATCCACACCGGGAATCAGCCGCATACTGGAGACATGCTCAACCGGTTGATGGGTCGGTCCATCTTCCCCAACCCCGATGGAATCATGGGTGAAGACATAGATGGTGCCAGTCTGCATCAGGGAAGACATCCGGATGGCGTTGCGGCAGTAATCGGAAAATGTCAGGAAAGTGCCGCCGAATGGCAGATAGCCGCCATGCAGGACAATGCCATTCATGATTGCCGCCATACCGAATTCCCGGACACCATAGCTGATGTAGTTGCCAAGCCTGCCTTCACGGACAGGGATGCACCCCTGCCAGTTGGTCAGGTTGGAACCCGTCAGGTCAGCGGAACCACCCAGGAATTCCGGCAGGACAGGTGCCAGTGCCTGGATGGCGTTCTGGCTGGCTTTCCGGGTGGCGATGTTTTCTTTCTTTGCCAGGCAGTCGGTGACATAGGCATCAATGGTTTCATCCAGTTTTTCAGGCAGGATGCCTGCGGTGCGGCGGGAAAACTCTGCAGCTTCGGTTGGGTACTGTTTTGCATAATTTGCCAACAGGGCATTCCAAGTGTTTTCCCGTTCAGCGCCAGTTGCTTTTGCATTCCAGGCATCATAGACATCCTGAGGAATGGCAAAAGGCGCTGCATCCCAGCCGATTGCCTTTCGGGTGGCGGCGATTTCTTCGTCTCCCAATGGCGCACCATGCACCTTGTTCAAACCAGCTTTATTAGGGGAACCCTTGCCAATGACTGTTTTGCAGATGATCAAGGTCGGTTTATCGGATTGTTTTGCAAGGGTGATGGCATTGTCCACAGCGGCAATATCATGGCCATCCACAGCAGGGATGACATTCCAGCCATAGGCTTCAAAACGTTTCTGGGTGTCGTCCGTCAACCAGCCAGAAACATTCCCGTCAATGGAAATGCCATTGTCATCGTACAGGGCGATGAGTTTGTTCAGTTTCCAGGTACCTGCCAGGGAACAGGCTTCATGGGAAATACCCTCCATCATGCAGCCATCCCCCATGAAAACATAAGTGTAATGGTCAACCAAGTCAAAACCTGGCCGGTTGAATTCCTGTGCCAGCAGTTTTTCAGCAAGCGCCATCCCGACAGCGTTGGTGATGCCCTGCCCCAACGGACCTGTGGTCGTATCGATTCCTGGAGTCATATGGACTTCAGGATGCCCTGGTGTCTTGGAACCGAATTGGCGGAACTGCTTCAGGTCTTCGATGGAAACGTCATAGCCAGTCAGGTGCAGTAGTGCATAATGCAGCATGGAACCATGCCCATTGGACAGGATGAAGCGGTCACGGTTGAACCATTGGGGATTGGCAGGGTTGTGCTGATAATGACCTGCCCAGAGTGCTACAGCGATGTCTGCCATGCCCATCGGCATGCCTGGATGGCCGGAATTGGCCTTCTGAATCGCATCCATTGCCAGCGCACGGATGGCGCCAGCCATTTTAGTTACAGGTAACGTCTTGTTCATGACTGCCACAGAAAAAATGGTTTGAATTACGCCATAGAGGATTTATATTCTACCAGAGAGCACCTTCCTGTGATATTGGACATCCTGCCTGGATGACCTGAATAAGACCGGATAGAACTTTTATGCCACGCTTTTTTTGTGATACCGACCTGGTTGCCGGAATGGAAACCGACCTGCCTCAAACCGTTGCAAGACACCTGATGGTGCTACGGATGCCAATCGGCAGCCGCTTGACCCTGTTTAATGGCAAAGGAGGGGAATATGAGTCAGAACTGCTGACATTGGGCAGGAACAAGGCTTCAGCCAGGATTCTTGCCCATCATCCCGTTGAACGCGAACTGCCATACCGCATCACCTTGGCGCAGGGGTTGCCTGAGGCAGGCAAGATGGACTGGATCATTGGAAAAGCGGTTGAGCTGGGCGTGACCGCCATCCAGCCGATGGTTGCCGAGCGTTCGGTGGGCCGTCTGCAAGGCGACCGGGTTGAGAAACGGTTGGAACGCTGGCGGTCGGTCGTCATTGCCGCAGCCCAGCAATGTGGCAGGAATACCCTGCCTGACATCCTGCCGCTTCAAACGCTGGAACAGATCCTCAGGAATAGCAGGGAAACAGCCTGTATCCTGTTCAGCCCCCGGGCAAAATCAACCCTGTCAGTATGGGCGAGGCAGCAGGAACCACATGGCATCACCATCCTGATTGGTCCTGAAGGCGGGTTTTCACCATCTGAAGAAAGGCTGGCACAGGAATCCGGTGCTGTTTTCCTGTCCATGGGAGACCGTATCCTGCGGACAGAAACCGCAGGTCTGGCGGCAGTTTCAGCCATCAATGCCATCTGGGAACCCTGATTGCAATACATTGGAAAAAGCGGCCCATTCCAAAGGAACAGAACGCTTTTCAGGCTGAAAAAACCTCCCGGTCAATCATTCGTTGAGATGGGCGGCATGCTCACGGGTTGCAAAGAACTGGATATCCGGCCAACGTTCCTGCGTCAGGCGCAGGTTCACATTGGAAGAAGCCAGATAAGTCATATTGCCTGCCGCATCATAAGCGACATTATGGGCAAGCGCTTTTTCAAACTCGTTCAGTTTTTTCGGGTCATCTGCCGCAACCCAACGGGCAGTGCTGATGGCCGTGCCCTCAAAGACCGCATCCACCCCATACTCATTCATCAGGCGGCTGGCAACCACTTCAAACTGCAGCATCCCGACAGCTCCCAGGATCAGGTCGCTGCCCAATACCGGTTTGAATACTTGGACAGCCCCTTCCTCTCCCAGCTGCTGCAAGCCTTTGTGCAGCTGTTTCACCTTCAATGGGTTCCGGATACGGACGCTGCGGAAAATTTCCGGTGCAAAATAAGGAATGCCGGTGAACTGTAACTGTTCCCCTTCTGAGAAACTGTCCCCAATCTGCATATTGCCATGGTTCGGTAGGCCGATGATATCGCCTGCATAGGCCTCTTCCACCTGTTCACGGTTCGATGCCATGAACGTCACAACACTGGAAACCTTCACGTCACGGTTCAGACGCAGATGCTTCAGTTTCATGCCGCGTTCAAAACGGCCGGAACAGACCCGCAGGAAAGCGATACGGTCGCGGTGTGCAGGATCCATATTGGCTTGGATCTTGAAGACAAAGCCTGAGAAAGCTTTTTCATCCGGTTTAACATCCCGGACGGTTGCATCCCGTCCAAGAGGCGGCTGTGCCCAGTCCAGCAACGCATTCAGGATTTCGCGCACCCCGAAATTGTTGATGGCAGAGCCGAAGAATACCGGCGTCAGAGTCCCTGCCAGGAATTCCTCCTGGTTCCAAGGGTTCGATGCGCCTTTGACCAGTTCAACCTCCATCTGCAGCTGTTCCATCTCCAACGGGAACAGTTCCATCAGCCGGGGATTGTCGATGCCTTTGATGACTTCAAAAGACTGGTCTGCCTTTTCACTGCCGGCGGCAAACAGCATGACCTCATCATTCAGCAGATGATAGACCCCTCGGAAATTCTTGCCCATGCCGATGGGCCAGGTGATGGGGGCACAGCGGATTTTCAGCACGGTTTCCACCTCATCCAGCAGTTCAAGCGGGTCTTTCGTCTCACGGTCCAGCTTGTTCATGAACGTCAGGATCGGGGTGTTCCGCATCCGGCAGACTTCCAACAGCTTGATGGTCTGGGCTTCCACGCCGTTCGCTGCATCAATCACCATCAGTGCGGTATCCACAGCGGTCAATACCCGGTAAGTATCTTCTGAAAAATCCTGGTGCCCGGGGGTATCCAGCAGATTGATGACATGGTCCCGGTATTCAAACTGCATGACTGAGCTGGCAACAGAGATGCCACGCTGCTTTTCAATATCCATCCAGTCAGATGTGGCATGACGGCTGCTTTTCCGGGCTTTAACCGTTCCTGCCAGTTGGATGGCGCCGGAAAACAGCAGCAGTTTTTCAGTCAATGTCGTCTTGCCCGCATCCGGGTGGGAAATGATGCCGAAAGTCCGGCGGCGTGCAACCTCACGGGCAATCCGTTTGGTCAGGCTGTCCTGGGATTCTGTGGCGGTATTGTCGTTGGATGAAGAATCAGTCATGTCACTACAGGATTTCTGTGACCGGTCAGCTGAAAAAACCACAGTTTTCAATAGAAAAAGGCTGACAGGTACTTGAAAAAGTCGATAAAGATTATAATTATAAATTGCTTCGAGATTTCTGTTCATCTTAAATCACCAATGGGGGCGATTATGGATTCGACAGGGGTTGCAAAGCAGAACAGGGCATACCGAGGACTGGTTTCCCTCGTAAATCCATCCAGAAAAAATAACTGCTAACGACAAACGTTACGCACTGGCTGCTTGATCAGTCAGCCCTACACTGACCTGTTCCTGGGTCAGGCCGCAAGGCACGTAGGGTCATATCACAGGAAACCGCTTTCAGTTGCGCTGCCGGACTGGAAGTTAAATTGAGGCAGACCGCCTGTGCGGGGCGTGTCCGTCCGCATCGTTCAGGTTAAACCAAAAGACGAGGCTAAGTATGTAGAACTGTCTGTAGAGGGCTTCTGGACGCGGGTTCAACTCCCGCCGCCTCCACCAATCAAACACCAAATACTGTCAAGAGCGATATCCAGAACCTGTGGGCAGGGGCGGAAAGTTCTGGGTTCCGACGCTTCCGGATGACTGGTACCGGTACTCGACCGTGGTGCTGTCCACATGATGGGTGAGGGACAGCCTGTGCTGGGCGTGACCTTGATGCGGACAGTCTCTGCAGGGCAGTACAGGCATCCAGGCCGGAGCCTGGGGCTGACCCAGACATGGATTTCTTTCACCTGGGTGAACTGTTTGACAACCAAACCCGGGATTCCCGGTATAGAATCGACTGAGAACATCGGCATTACCTCCATTAAATGTGTTTCTTTGCAAAAACCAGTTTAATGAATGTCACTGTTCCCCTTGATGAGGGAGAGCCCAAATCGGGCTTTGAGTAGGAGCAAGAATATGAAACTGTCAAAAATATTTGAAGAAAAACCTGAAAGCTGGGGATTCAGGGGGGATCCGTATTTTTGGGATTACTTAAAAGAACTCGCAGAGAATATGGATATTATTTCTCCTGATGAACTGGAAAAGTGGATAAAAAAGGAATACCTTTCACTTTCAGGCAAGGCGATGACCGATAAATACGGTGATTTTGCCGTAATAGAGCAGTTTGCTCATGGAGGAATGAGTTCCGGCGGTGTTGATAACCAATGGTGGATGGAAACAGGAATTCCACTGCTGAAAAGCAGGTTGATTATGCTTTGATAAATTCCAGTTTGTATATGCAAGGGTACACGGATGGCTAAGCAGAAGAAGCTCACGCAAAACAACTGATCTTGCTATTCCCTTATCTGGTCTTTGGGAATCAGGTCATATTCGAACATCACCAGTGAATGATTGTCCCAGATGAGTTCTTTATCGAGGATTTCTCCCGTCGCTTTATCGATGGTATGACGGTAGATTTTTGAAACCCGGTAAAACCTGTCGCTTTCTTTACGGAAATGATGGTCTTCTTCGATGAGTTCATAACGGTATGGGAACGCTGTTTCACTGCGCAATTCTCCAAAGAGCTTCTCATCCTCAACCCATAAAAAGAGCTGGACATCCTGGTCAGAACTGTTCCTGAATTGATAATCGATATAGTTGTAGCTGACAGAGGTTCCGGCACTCAATGGCACCCGTTTCCCGGCATCAGGTGACAGGGCATCAGAGTGCTTGTGGAACTCAATGATTTCCAAGGGGCTGTTCAAGACCAGCAGGTTGAGGGTGTTTGCCAGATTGCATAATCCGCCACCGGTACCGGATGTCAATCTGCCGTTGACGATGACCCGTCCCTCCTTGAAGCCGTTTCCGGCAGAAGTTCTGCCAATCGTCCGCCAGAAAGAAAACACCTCGCCCGGATGGATGACCATGCCATTGATCTTGGAACAGGCCAGCATGATATTGTCGGCTTTGTTGTATTGGAGGATGGGGTCGATGCCTTTTCCCCGTTTAATCAGGTTGGAACTGTAGGCAAAGACAACATTGGGCAATTTCTGTTGCTGGATTGTTCTGGCGGTTTTCTCCTTGCTGAAGAGGTTCTTGACATGCCGTTTCAACTGTTCTTTCTGGACAGAGATGGCATAGAAAAAAGGATGGATATCGCAGAAATGCTGATACTTGCCAAACCACATTTTCAGTTGCTTCCTGTTCTGAGATGGCTGTCTGCCTTATATCGCTTCATATCATCCAAATGGGGATAACCGGGATATCGTGGTCGAAGTCGGATTATCCAGCCATGCAGGGAATGTCCTTTCCCCGTTGCAGGGGACCGTCTGTCAATCATCCAGAACTTCCTTCCGCGTTCCGTCAGGTTTTATAACCGTTCCATTTTATCCGAGATTTTTTGATAGGTCTTTTTCGGCAGATTTCTGAGAGATGCTGAAAACAGCCGGAAAATGCAGGTAAGGCTGTTTCAGAAGTTCTGGACGCAGGTTCAGTTTCCGCCGCCGCAGTATAATGCAACAGCATCAAGAGGTGATAAGCCTGAAAAAGCTGGATGTGACGCCATGACGCCAGTAGAACAGAAAAAGCAGAATTGAAAGACATTCCATGACCACAGACCAGAAAACGCCCCCCGGACTGCAGGTTTTCCTTGACAGGATCAAGGGTGTACTGGCGCAGGATGTCATCGAACTGGATCTGAGTGCAACACCCTTCGATGACTTGGCGCCTGTGAAGGCGTTGGTCAATCTGGAAAAGCTCAATCTTCGGGAGACCAGGATTGTTGATATCTCACCATTGGAAGCATTGCGACAGCTCAGGGAACTGGATGTCAGTGGAACCGTCATCACCGATGCCAGTTCTTTGGCCTGGCTGCCGAAGCTCAGGAAACTGAATCTCGAAGGTACCCGGATCCGGAAGGTTTCCGCGTTGTCTGACCTGGTTGGATTGGAGGAACTGAATATCAGGGATACCGGGATTTCCAATCTTTCTCCTTTGGAATACCTGCGGAACCTGAGGGAAGTCGACCTGCGGGGAGCCAAAGTAAAGAAGCTTGCCCCTTTGACTGCTTCTGCTTCTCATCTGGAAAGGCTGGATGTCCAGGGTTCCCGGGTCAAGGATATTGGTCTGCTGTCTTTGATGCGGAACCTGAAAGCGCTGAATATCAGTGAGACGGATGTCTCGGATATTTTCCCATTGAGGGCACTGACAAATCTGGAAAAGCTGGATGCACATCAGACGGATATTGATGATATTTCGGTGCTGAGATTGCTGAACCAGCTGACGGAGCTGGATATCCGGAAGACGAAGGTTGTTGATGTAACGCCAGTCGCATCGTTGGTCAATCTGAGGAAACTCTATCTTTCAAGGATTGAGGACCTTTCATTGCTGAAACCGCTGGTCAATCTGGAAAGGCTGGATCTGGGCGATACCGGTATTTCTGATATCACGCCGCTGGCCGCATTTGCCAATCTTACGGAACTCGGTCTGAGGAATACGCCTGTTTCTGAAATTTCTGCCCTCACCGCTTTCAAGAACCTGAGGAAACTGGATATCTGGAATATGAAGGTCACCGATTTCTCTCCTTTAAGGCAGATGAAGGAGCTGGAGGTGCTGGATATCGGCAGGACCGCCATAACAGACCTCGCCTCGCTAAGGAACCTGCACAATCTGAGGGAACTGACGCTCTGGAATACAGCGGTCAGAAATCTCCAGCCATTGGCTTCGTTGAAGTCTCTGGAAAAACTGAATCTCCGGGATACCCGGATATCAGACCTTTCGGCATTGGAACAGCTTGAGAACCTGAAAGAACTGAATATCGGTTATACCAACGTGATATACCTGAATCCTCTTGAGAAGCTTTACGCCTTGGAAAAGCTGGATGTCCGGGATACCTATGTCAAGAATGTCTCGCCCCTGTCTTCCCTTGAACGTATGAGGGAGCTGGTCCTGATTGATTCCAAGGTGGAGAACCTGATGCCCCTGAGACACCTGAAGCATCTTCGGGTCAAGCTGTAACAGCAGGGATCAAGGCAGCCCTTTCAGATAGACAGGACGAAAAATCCATATCACCTCCTCTGGTCTTATGGGTAGGCCACAAGACCAGCAGGGAAATTTTCGATTCAGGCATTACAGCTTGGCATCGATATTGGTCTGACCGGTGTATTGAATGGTTTTCGATTTGTTGGTCTTGTTGATGTATTTGTAAACGACAATAGATTTTGTATTGGCAGGGATACGGTCGCTGTAAACGCCTTTGTCATTGGTCATCCCGTATTTCCGGTAACCATCATCACTCCGGACATCGCCGGTCGGTGCCAGCTTGGTGTCTGAAATGAAGATATGTGCATAAGGTGCAGACTTGATGGTGACGGTAATCCCTTGGCTCAAGCCTCCACCAACAGGGGAACCGGTTTTGTTGGTCTTTGGCTGGGTTACCGCATTGATGACGCCCCCCAGGTCAAACGCATGGGCAGCTGTAGAGCATAAGCCGAAAGACAGCGCTGAGAAAGCCGCAATGGCAATGGTTGACTTGAGTTTCATGGTGATTCCTCTTTGTGGGTTGGACATATTCTGATGATAGCAGGGATTGATGACTTTATCATACAGCTGTTGCTATAGAAGGTTTTCATGTCGGTAGACTGAATGAATTGCTAAAAAAGGACCTTCTTCCCGTTATAATGGAATAGTCACAACTTTCTGATGAGAGGAAAAAATGGCTGATTCTACCTGTCCATCCTGTGGGGCACCGATATCTGGCTCCGTCTCTTCCTGTCCTTTCTGCGGAGGACCGATTGCCCGTTCCCAACCTGCTTCTTCACAGCCCAACCGTCCAGTCATGTCAGATGAAGACGATGATGCGCAGTTCGGCAATAACCCGGTCCAGAACCAGCAGATGGAACCAGAGCCGATGATGCAGCAGGAAGAGGCTTATCAGCCTCAGCCTCAACGTAGCCGTACGAAGCTGTATATCGTCATTGCGGTGATTGTCATCATCGCCATCCTGATGTACAGCTGCAGCAGTGATGATGACAAAGATACGAAACCGGCAAAACCATCCACAGCAGCAACCCAGGTAAATACTGGCAAGACGGCTGGACAGCCGGTTGTGGTTTCCACGGGATTGGATGGCAACCAGACCGCTGGCAATATGAATGCCACCCAGCTTTATGCCACGATGAAGCAGAAGATGGCATTGGCGCAGAGACGTTATACCCAGGCATGGAACAAGGTGCCGGCGGAATACCGTAGCGCTGCCCAGCAGTCAATCAATACCTTGCCGAAACAGGTGGATGCAAAATGCAAGACCTTGGCAAGGCAGTTCATGACACCGGGGCAGGATACTGAACGTCGTGCAATCTATCTGAAGTGCAATATGGACCACTTGAATGTCCTGAACAGTGCCATTGAACGGTATGCTCAGGATGTCCGTAATGGCAATGCTGGCGATTTCCTGAATTATGCAAACCCACAGGGATTGCTGAACGCAAACTGGACATACCGCAAATAACAGACGGTTGGTTCCTGCATGAAAAAATCCCCAGAAAACAATCTGGGGATTTTTTGTTGCTTGTTGGAAAAGGGGAAAACCAGGGTTTATTCAATCTTGGCTTTTTGACGCAGGCCATGGACATACTGCCCCAACTTGGCCTTTTCCATTTCGGCCTTGAAGCGGGGTTTCATCTGGTCATAGGTTGGCAACGCCTTGGAATCAACCAGTTTGATGACGTGGAAACCGAAAGGTGACTGGACGGGAGTCTTTGTAACCTGACCTTTACCCAGTGCCATCATGGCATCTGCAAACGGTTTGACATAGCCGGTTGCTGGAGACCAGCCTAAATCACCGCCATTGGCTTTAGAACCATCCAAGGACTTGGAGGAAGCCAGTTTTTCAAAATTACCGCCTTTACCCAGCTGGCTGATGATGTCTTTCGCTTCAGCTTCGGTTTTCACCAAGATATGTTTGGCATGGTACTGTTTGCCTTTGTTGGCGACAGACCACTGGTCATACTGGGCTTTGACATCTTTGTCAGAAACCGGGTTTTTCTTCAGGTAATCCTGTGCCAGGGACTGTTTCAGCATGCCACGACGTGCTGCATCAAGCTGTTCCTTGAATTCCGTAGAATTGGCAAGACCCTGTTTTTCGGCTTCCTGCACCATGACTTCATCGGTGATGAGCTCTTCACGGATTCCTTTACGGAGCTCAGGGGTATCCTTTGCTCCACGGGCGACAAAATTTTTGACGATGGCATCAGATTTCGCTTGAGGGATGCCTTTCCCATTGACGGTTGCGACGTCTTTTGCATAAGCCGTGACAGACATCAGGGCAACGGCGAGAGCGCCAAGAACAAATGATTTCTTCATAATAAGATCAAGAACTCCTGTTGAGAAAATCCAAATATACAATGAAATGGTCGAAATTTCCTGTTTTTTTTCAAAAAGTTTCAATTTCTGATGTTGATGGCGTGTAATTACGGTATCTTTCGGGAATGGTTGCGGAAACCGTTTCCTTCTTCAGGGGACCAAAACCATGTATTGGTATTTCAAGCGTAACAGCAGGTATGGTTTTTTTTAAGGTTTTTTCCCGTTTTGTAGCGGTTTTGTCCATTGCCTTGGGGTTGCTGCAGGATGCTGGCGCAGTCAGCCCAGCCAATCCTGACAAGGTGCTGCATACGGTGTTCACTGCACAAGAAACCGGTTTTGACCCTGCTGTTGCCAGTGACCTTTATTCTTCCCAGGTCATCCGTTCCATCTATGAGCCGCTGTACACATACGATTATCTTGCCCGTCCTGCCAGATTGGTACCTGAGACGGCAGAATCATTGCCGGACATCTCGGCAGATGGAAGGACCTATACCATCACCATCAAGAAGGGCATCTATTTTGCGGATGATCCGGCATTTGGTGGAAAACGCCGTGAACTGGTGGCTTCAGACTATATCTATTCATTCAAGCGGTTGGTGGATCCTGCCGTCCGGTCTGCCTGGGGCTGGCTGGTCCAGGACAAGATTGTGGGATTGGACGCTTTGGCGGCAAAAGCTTCAAAAACAGGGCGGTTTGACTACAAGGCAAAAATACCGGGGCTGGAATTGGTCAACCGCTATACCTTCCGTATCCATCTGATAAAGCCGGATTACAGTATGCTGCATATCCTGGCGCATACCCCGACAGTGGCGGTGGCATGGGAAGTGGTGAACCGTTACCGCGACCGCAACGGGCAGATTATGGCGAATCCGGTAGGGACAGGCCCCTACCGTTTGGAAAGCTGGCGGCGTGGTTCACAGATTGTCATGGTGGCAAATCCTGATTACCGGGGATTTGTCTGGAATTTCGAGGCAGGGGATGACCCAGATGACCAACGGATAGTCGATGAAATGCGGGGTAAGGCGATGCCGCAGATCGGCAAGGTTGTGATTGATGTGATTCCAGAAGACCAGTCCCGGTGGCTGGCGTTCCAGAACCGGGAAATCGACCTCTTCAGTCTGGAGGGGCCATTGGCTCCCCGGGCATTGTCAGACGGCCAACTGAAACCGGAATTGGCAGAACAGGGGATACGGCTTTCCCGTTATGTTGAACCTGAACTGATCCAGTTCTATTTCAATATGCGTGACCCGGTGGTTGGCGGATTGTCAAATGAAAAAATCGCCCTGCGCAGGGCCATCATCATGGCACATAATGTGCAGGAAGAAATTGATGTCATCTGGAACGGTCAGGCAGTGGCATTGCATTTCCCGATTCCTCCGGGGGTTGCCGGTCATGATGGGGCTTATCAGGGTATTATTGGATTTGAGCCTGAGACAGCCAATGCATTGCTTGACCGCTATGGCTATGCCAAGGGGGCGGATGGATGGCGCCGTCAGCCAGATGGTTCCCCATTGGTGATAGTGTTTTCTGCACGGGTGGATTCCACAGGACAGCAGCAGCTGGAAATGTGGAAGCGGACTTTTGACAGCCTGTCCATCCAGATGCGCGAAGACCGCCGTCCATTCCCGGAACTCATCAAGGCAGAAAAGCAGTGCAAGCTGATGATGCGGGAAATGGCGTGGATTGCCGATTATCCAGATGGGGGTAATTTCATGCAGCTGTTCTATGGTCCGCATATCGGGCAGAGCAATCATGGTTGTGTCAGCATCCCGCAGTTTGATGCACTGTATGAAGCAGCATCTGGATTGCCCGATGGTGAGGAACGTAACCTGCTCTACCATAAGATGGCAAGGTTGCTTGAAGTCTATACACCGGCAGGCATGGGCTATGCGCTTTACCGGAATATGCTGCTCCAGCCTTATGTCATAGGGTATAAAAAGCATCCAGTGATGCATAATGAATGGGTTTATAGTGATATCGATATGGCCAAGAGATGATATCCGGCCGGTATCGGGTATCATTCCAGTTTCAGAGATTGATTTGTTGAGCGTATGAAAAAACAGATTCCTGCCGTGAAGTCCCTGCTGTGTGCTGCATTGATGACGCTGGGCATTTCCTGTGCTGTGCCTGCGGTGGCTTCTCCTGTCATGCCTGTGCCTGCTGCTGGTGATATTGAATCCCAGTGCAAGTCGCAGTTGGATGACCTGAAAAAAGGGGTGGATGACCTTTCTGCCCTGCCGGTTGAAACCCTTGAAGGGGCGGATGCTTTCCTGCGGGGGTGGAACCGTCTGCAGATGGGCATCGAGGACCTTGACGGCCCCATGAGTTTGTTGGGGCGGGTTTCACCGGATGCTGAAATCCGTAAGCAGGCGGATGCCTGTGCCATCAAGACCCAGCAGTTCATCACGGATGTCTATCAGAACGAAAAGCTTTACCGCAATATGCGGGTTGTCCGCATCAACGATGATGAGGAACGCAAACTGCGTCAGGATGTGGTCAGTGCCTATGAAGATGCAGGGATCTCCCTGGTGCCGGACAAACGCCGCCGTGTCGGAGCGATTGTGGAAAGGCTTGCGGAAATCGGCCAGTTGTTCAGCAAGAACCTCCGTGAAAATCCCAACCGGGTTACGATGACTGCTGCGGAACTGGATGGGATGCCGAAAGAATATCTGGACCGGCTTCAGAAAGATCCGAAGACAGGTGCTTATTCACTCGGTTTCTCCTATCCGGAATACCTGCCGTTCATGCAGTATGCGAACAATGACAATGCACGGGAAAAATACCGTTTTGCATTCATCAACCGGGGCGGCAAGGCAAATCTTGACCTGTTGCAGGAAGCGGTCACCCTCCGTCATGAAATGGCGGTGCTCGAAGGATACCGGAGCTATGCTGATTTTGCATTACGGCGCCGGATGGCGAAAAAACCGGTGGTTGTCGACCGTTTTCTGGAAGATGTCCAGAAAATCGTTACAGAAACGGAAAAGGTCGAACTCAATGACCTGAAAGCATTCAAGGCACAGGTCAGGGGGATTCCACCAGCTTTGTCCAGCATCCATCATTGGGACACGAACTATTGGCTCACCCGGTATAAAGAACAGCGCTTCGGTGTGAACCAGAACGACCTGCGCCGTTATTTCCCGACCCAGGCATCGGTGGATTGGGCAATGGGGCTTGCCGGTACCTTATATGGACTGGAGTTCAAGCGGGTCGGTGTACCGGCCTGGCATGATGATGTCCAGTATTATGAAGTCATCGACAAGAAAGGGAACAAGGTCATTGGCGGCATCTATCTGGACCTGTTCCCCCGGGAAGGCAAATATGGCCATGCAGCGGCATTCCCGGTCCAAGGATCTAGTACCTTGGAAGGCCGTCTTCCGATTTCCGTTCTGGTTACGAATTTCAGCCGGGATGGCTTGGATATCGGGGAATTGGAGACCCTGCTGCATGAATTCGGGCATGTCCTGCATGGGGTGATGTCGAAGACCCGGTTTGTCGAACAGTCGGGTACCAGTGTGGAAAGGGATTTTGTCGAGGCGCCTTCCCAGATGTTTGAAGAGTGGGCTTATAACTATGATGCGCTTTCTACCTTGCCGAAATATGCACATGGCAGTTGTCCCCAGGTTACTAAGGACCTGCTGAAGCGGATCAATGATTCCCGTAAGTTCGGCAGGGGGATTTTCTATTCCCGCCAGACCCTTTATGCCAAATATGACATGGCAGTCTATGATGACAAAGTGAAGGATGTGATGGCGGTCTGGGAAAAACTGGAAGGAGAAACCCCTATGGGTTATGACCCAGGAACCCAGTTCCCAGGACAGTTCGGGCATATCGTCAGCGGTTATGCTGCGGGCTATTATGGCTATATGTGGTCTAAAGTACTGGCACTGGATATGCTGTCACGTTTCGATGGCCATCTGATGAATCCATTGATCGGTCAGTTCTACCGGAAGACCGTGCTTGAACGTGGCAGTGAACTGCCTGCAGACCGTATGGTGCGTTATTTCCTGGGACGTTCGCCTGACAGTGCCGCCTTTTACGAAGACCTGAGCGGTCTCGAACGGAAACATTAACCGGAGTGGAGTTGCCCTGGAAAGAGGGTAGCGTTCCTGCAAGATGATGTCTTATTTCATCAGACGTCTGTGGCAGATGGTTCCG
Organism: Oxalobacter sp.; assembly: GCA_017524145.1. Classification (GTDB taxonomy): domain Bacteria; phylum Pseudomonadota; class Gammaproteobacteria; order Burkholderiales; family Burkholderiaceae_D; genus Oxalobacter. The sequence continues at coordinate 85,623 of JAFWUI010000043.1, forward strand.
ACATTGTTGGGCGTGCTGCTGCTGGTCTTTTTCCTCTTCAACTGGGTTGGGGGTGACCCGGCTTATGTGCTGGCGGGCAAGATATCGAACCCTGAACAGATTGCCAATATCCGCCATCAGTTGGGGCTGGATGAACCCATCTATGTCCAGCTTTGGATTTTCATCAAACAGACAGTCTGTTTTGATTTCGGCAGCAGCTGGAGTACCGGTGAGGCGGTTTCAGACATCATCGTTTCCCGTATGGGGCCTTCGCTTACCCTGCTGGTTCCATTGACCATCCTTGAAACGGTTGTCGCAGTGGCACTTGGCCTGGCAGTCGCCTATGTCCGGGGATCTTTCACTGACCGCACAATCATGATTGTCTGTACCATCGGTATGGCAGTCAGCATCCTGGTCTATATCATTGTTTTCCAGTACTGGTTTGCTTACCGGTTAGGCTGGTTTCCCGTGCAGGGATGGGATATTTCCTGGCTGGGGTCATTGCGTTATGCCTTGTTGCCAATCCTGATTCTGCTGGTGGTCAGCATTGCCCCTAACCTGAGGCTTTACCGGACATTCATGCTGGATGAGTTGGGACAGGATTATGTCCGGACAGCTAGGGCGAAAGGGTTGCCTGAAAAGCGGGTCCTTTGGGTGCATGTCCTGCGCAATGCAGCGATTCCGATTGTGACCTATGTCATGTCCAACCTGCCGTCCCTGCTGGTCGGTGCGTTTCTGGTCGAACGTTTCTTCTCGATTCCCGGGATTGGCCGGGAAATCATCCTGGCAGTGGAGCGCAGTGATTTTCCTGTTGTGAAAGCCATCACCATTTATGTCGCTGTTGCAACGATGGTCTTCAACCTGCTGGCAGACCTGCTCTACCAGAAAATCGATCCACGGGTGCGGTTGCAATGAACATCAGTACTGGACAGCCATCTTCTCCTTCCGACAGCCTCTGGCAGTTGGCATGGAAACGGCTTTGTGCAGACCGTGTTGCGATGGTCTCTTTGGCGGTTGTCCTGCTGTTCATCGGGATGCTGCTGCTTTCATTGGTGGGGCTGATTGCTGCTGACTGGGACAAGGAGGCCGGTGTCCATTATGCTCCGCCCCATTTTGTCGGTGCCGAAAAGGTGGCAGACCGTACCGCTGATGGACGGGCAATCCGTGAAGTACCGGACAATCCGCGTGACCCCTTGAAGGATATCATCCACCAGCTCCGGAAAGAAATCCGGGAAGGTCGTCCTGTTTCCGCCGGTGCTGTTGCACAGGATTATGGCATCAAGGATCCCCTGCAGGCGGACCTGGATGCCATCCGTAGTCAACAGCAGCAACAGGGTGCAGGAAGCGGTCATATCGGGGAGCGTCAGGAAACACTGCTGTTTGGCGCAGATAAATGGGGACATGATGTCATCAAGAAAGTCATCAAAGGTTCTGAAACCTCAATCATGGTGGGGCTGGTTGCCGCCTTGGTTGCAACCTTGATTGGAACGGTACTGGGTGCGTTGTCCGGCTATTTTGGTGGTTGGCTGGATGACTGCCTGAACTGGTTTTACAGTGTTTTCACATCGATTCCCTATCTGCTGCTGATCCTGGCGGTGGCGGCGGTACTCCAGAGCAAAGGCATGCTGACCATCATCCTGATTCTTGGGTTGACCGGTTGGACGGGCGTTTTCCGTCTGGTACGGGCCGAATATATGAAACACCGTGAACGGGAATATGTGATGGCGGCAGGGGCAATCGGTGCCTCCCATTGGCGCCGGATGTTTGTCCATATCTTCCCGAACATCAGTCATATCCCATTTGTGCAGTTTTCATTGATGGCGGTGGGTTTCATCAAGTCTGAAGTGATTTTGAGTTTCTTGGGGTTTGGCGTACCTGTCGGTGTGGTTTCTTGGGGCAGTATGCTCAATGAGGCACAGAATGAGTTGATTTTGGGCAAATGGTGGCAACTGACCGCTGTGACGACGGCAATGGCCATCCTGATCACTGCTTTGTCGCTTTTCACTGATGGATTGCGGGATGCCCTTGACCCCAAACTGAAGCAGGGGGATGCATGACGGTGGGTAATGACAATATCCTCCTGAAAGTCCGCAATCTCCGGGTTTCATTCAGGACCGGCAAGACCACTTTCACCGATGCAGTGAAGGGCATCTCTTTTGATGTCCCGCTCAGCCGGACAGTGGCTTTGGTCGGGGAATCAGGCAGTGGCAAATCGGTCAGTGCTTTGGCTGTGATGGGACTTCTGCCACCAGAAGTTGCCCGGATTGATGATGCATCGTCCATTGTCTTCAATGGACAGGAATTGCTGTCAATGAAGATGGCAGACCGCCGCAAGCTCTGTGGTACAGAGGTGTCCATGGTTTTCCAGGATCCGATGTCTTCACTGAATCCGGTTTTTACGGTGGGTTATCAGATTGGTGAAGTCCTGCGGCTGCATAAGGGATTGACAGAAGGGCAGGCGAGGGAACGTGCAGTTGAATTGCTGGCAGAAGTCGGTATCCCGGAACCGGAACGGCGTATTGATGCCTATCCGCATCAGCTGTCTGGTGGTCAGCAGCAAAGGGTGATGATTGCCATGGCAATTGCCTGTGAACCGAAACTGTTGATTGCTGATGAACCGACCACCGCATTGGATGTCACTGTCCAGCGGCAGATCATCCGTCTGATCCAGGATCTGCAGAAGCGGCACCTGATGTCCGTGCTGTTCATCACCCATGACCTGCAGCTGGTCTCAGAAATGGCGGATGATGTCATTGTCATGCGCTATGGTGAAGTCAAGGAACAGGCTTCTGCTGAACAGGTGTTCACCCATCCTGCCAATCCTTATACCCGGGCATTGATGCTGTGCCGTCCCCCGATGGACAGCCGTCCTGTCCATCTACCGGTGATTGATGACATCATCGCAGCAGGCGGTAAAGCACCTGCATCAACCCGGGAACGTCTCAGGGGTTATCAACCTGATGATGAAGTGGTGCTTGAGGCGAAACATATCTGCAAGGATTTCGTGGTGAAGACAGGGCTTTTCCAGAAAAAGGTCTTCCATGCGGTGAAAGACGTTTCTTTCATCCTGCCCCGTCAGAAGACGCTTGGCATTGTCGGGGAGTCAGGTTCAGGCAAGACAACCTTGGGACTGACAGTGATGCGTCTGCATCAGGCGACTGCCGGTGAGGTCATCTATGATGGCAAAGACATCCTTGCCTTGTCTGAGCAGGCATACCTGCCTTATAAACGGCGGATCCAGGTTGTTTTCCAGAACCCCTATGCATCATTGAACCCCCGTTTCACTGTTGGACAGATTCTGATGGAACCGATGAAACTGCATGATATCGGGGACAGTGCAGCTGACAGGCGGGAGCTTGCCTATGACTGGTTGAAGCGGGTAGGGCTGCCATCAGAAGCATTCAAACGTTATCCACATGAATTTTCCGGCGGACAGCGTCAGCGGATAGCCATCGCCCGTTGCCTGACCATGCGTCCTGAGGTCCTGCTCTGCGATGAGTCGGTTTCTGCGCTGGACGTTTCGGTACAGGCGCAGATCCTCAATCTGCTGCAGGACCTTCAGGATGAATTCGGACTTTCTTACCTTTTCATTTCCCATGACCTCTCGGTTGTGAGATATATGGCTGACCAGGTCATGGTCATGAAGAATGGTGGAATGGTCGAGATGGGCGATGCCGATGAAATTTACCGTAATCCACAGAATGCTTATACCCGGGAATTGATGGCGGCCATTCCGCAGGACCGGTATGCACGTGGGTAGCTGTTCTGGAAAAGTGAATCATGCTATTGTTGCCAGACGGATCGGCACTATCCAAGAGAAGGGATTTTTTCAATGCTTCATTCTGATAAGGAAATTGACAGGATTATCTGGGAAGCCATCGCAGACAGCGATGCCAGAAGTGATTTCATCTGTTACATCATCCATAGTCCCAATGGGGCAGCGCATCTGGCAGAAGCCCGTGAAAAGATGATGAAGGCTACCCAGGCAATGACGCCGGCGGTGAAATACCTGAAAGCGGTGATGGCAATCCGTGACTTGGCGGACAAAGGGGATCCCTGTGCCACTTTCCATATGGGCAAAATCTATTCGTTGGGTATCGGGGTCGTGCGGGATGTCGCTCAGGCCGTTGAATGGTATGAGAAAGCGATGAAGCTGGATGAGGCCCGGGCATTCAGCAATATGGGCTGGTTCTATCAGGAAGGTACTGGCGTAGAGAAAGATCCGGTCAAGGCATTTGAGTTGTTGACCCATGCAGGCAATGATGGCGTCCAGTCGGCAAAAACTGCTTCCGGCACGATGCTGCTCAAAGGGGAAGGTTGTGAAAAAGATGTCGAAACAGGCATCAAACGGATTGAGGAAGCCTTTGAGGCGGGGTATCTGAATGCCGGCAACCATCTGGCGGACATCTATTTTGAGGGGACTTGGGTGCCGAAAGACGTGGAGAAAAGCCACGCTTGGCTCCAGAGAGTGGCAGAAGCCGGGGATGAGAAATCCATGGCAATGCTCGGATACCGGCTGATTGCAGGCACCCATGGCAAGCAGGACATTGATGCCGGGAAAATGTGGATGCAGAAAGCGGTTGACCGGCAGTACCATCCGGCTTTCCTCTGGTTTGCTTCCCTGTACCGTAAAGGCTTGGGCGTTCCGCAGGATACTGGCAGAATGATTGCTTTGTTGCAGCAGGGTGTTGCCGCAGGCAGTGCAGAATGTGGACAGGCGCTGGAACAGGTCTTGAAAGAACGGGGAGTGGCAACAAACCGTCCATCCACCTTGCAGTAACAGTTTGAGGGATAACGTTTAAAAGGATGGTTAAGGAAAATGCTGCTTCGTCAATGCGCCATTATTTTCGGCTGTCTGGCAGTTGCTGAACTGTTTGTATATGTTTTTGACATCAATTTCCCTGCGCCATTGATTGGGATGCTGCTGCTGACTGTCCTGCTGAAGGTAAAAGTCATCAAGTTGGAATGGGTTAAAGGGTTTGCGGATTTCCTGATAGCCCATATGGGGCTTTTCTTTGTGCCGCCAGGTGTTGCACTGATGCTCTATCTGGACATCATCGAAGCACAACTGCTGCCGATTGTGGCAGCAACCGTCATCAGTACCTTGTTGGTGCTGGTATCAACGGGTTGGGTCTATCAACTGGTCAGGGGACGGAAATGATGGATTTCCTCCATAGTGAACTGTTTGCAATCACCCTGACCATCGTTGTGTTCTGGATAGGTATGCTGATCCAGCAGAAAACCCGGTTGGTAGCCCTCAATCCCATCCTGATTGCCATTGTGGTCATTATCCTGCTTTTGAAAGTCTCCGGCACTTCTTACGAAACCTATAACGCAGGCGGTAAATACATCGCTTTCCTGTTGAAGCCAGCAATTGTCGCATTGGGGATCCCTCTGTATATGCAGATAGAACAGATCCGGAAACAGACATTGCCAATCTTGGCCTGTCAGTTGACAGCCTGTGTTGTTGGCGCTGTCTCTGCATTTCTGATTGCGGGATATCTGGGAGCTTCACAGGAAGTTGCCATTTCATTGGCACCGAAATCAGCGACAACACCGCTGGCGATGGAAGTTGCCAAGATAACCGGCGGTATTCCTTCCTTGACCGCCATCATCGTCATCCTGACCGGTATCCTCGGTGCTGTCATCGGGCTTCCTTTCCTGAGGCTGGTCGGCATCAGGAGCCCGATTGCCCAGGGGCTTTCAATGGGAGCTGCTGCCCATGCGGTCGGTACCTCCCATTGCATGGGCAGGAATATCCATCTGGGAACCTATTCTGGTCTGGGGCTGATTGTGAACGGTACCCTGACCGGTGTCCTGACACCTTATATCCTCCAGTTGCTGGGCGTTTGACGTCAGGGTTGAGTCCGTTGGTAGTAGAGGATGCCGTTTTTCTCCATCGGTTTAACCAGCGATTGCTGTTCCAGGTAATTCAGGTGGGCAATGGCTTCTCCCATTGCAAACTGGCACTGATGGGCATCGGTGATATCCCGTTCAAAAAGGCGCGGCATGATGCCGCAAGCTGTCTGCGGCTGTCTGCAGAGGGACAGGACCAGGTCACAACGGTCCTGATGGTGGCGTTCCAGGAAATCAACCCGTTCGTGGATGCCGATGAATGGCCGTCCATGGGAAGGCAGGACCAATGTATTGTCCGGCAGTTTTCGGAACTTCTGCAATGAATCCAGGAAATCCTTCAACGGATTGCCGTCAGGACAGCAGGCGGCAACAGGAACATTGGTGGAGATGCTGGGCAACAGCATATCGCCTGAAATCAGGATATTCAGGCCATTACAGTAAAAAGCGGCATGTTCATAGGCATGCCCGAATCCAATAATGACTTCCCAAGAAAATCCCCCGATATTGATCCGGTCACCTTCCCGCATCTGATGGTAGGTCTCCGGCAGGACAGGACAACCCGCTTTCATCGCATTGCCACGTTTCTGGAGTGCAGCCAAACGGGTATCGTCCAAGCCATGGCGTTTGAAAAGCGACAGCATTGCAGGAATCGAACAATTGCCGATTTGGTTGATATGTGCTTGGGCAGAAAGATATTCCCCCTGAGTCATCCATAATGGCGCACCGGTCTGCTGTTGCAGCCACCCAGACAGTCCAACATGGTCTGGATGGCAATGGGTGACAATCTGGCGGTTTAATGGATGGGTTTTAAGGACTTCTTTCCAGATGGCTTTGCCTTTATCCCAAGTAACCCCGGTGTCAATGCATGACCAGCCGTGTCCATCTTCAATGAGCCAAAGATTGACATGGTTCAAGACAAAAGGCAGGGGCATCCGCAACCACCGGATTCCCTGCATGACAGAAGCAACCAGCCCGTCATCGGGCGTGTTTTTCCCAAATGGATAACGGATTCCCTGCATCATGCCTGTCACCAGACCTTCTGTGCGGATTCGTGCACCAGTTGACGGTAAAGGTCATGGCGCATCTGGCTGATGCTGCCTTCTGCAACGGCTTCAAGGATTGCGCAGCCTGGTTCAGTCAGATGATGGCAATTATAGAAGCGGCATTTGCCCAAATAAGGGCGGAACTCACGGAAAGCCCGTTCCAGCCTGCCTTCGGTGAGATGGTATAGCCCGAATTCTTGGAAACCTGGCGAGTCGATGATGGCAGTGGTCTCATCAAGACGGTACAGGTGGGTGTATGTTGTGGTATGCCGTCCTGAATTCAAGGCGGTTGAGATTTCACGGGTGGCAATTTTCACATCTGGAACCAGCAGCTGGATCAGGGTGGATTTACCCATGCCAGATTGACCGATGAGGATGGATGTCTTGCCTTTTATCAGGCCAGACAGCAGATTCAAGGCATTTCCGGAATCTGCAGTGGCAGAAACTTCATGGACTGGATAGCCCAGCGAAGCATAGAAACCAATCCGTTTCCTGGTTTTTTCCAGTTGGTCAGGAACATCCACTTTGTTCAGGATGAGATGGACTTCGATGTTTTCAGCTTCAGCGGCAATCAGGGCACGGGAGACAAGGTCATCGGAGAAAGTCGGTTCCACAGCAACCACAATAATCAACAGGTCAATGTTGGCAGCCAGGAATTTCGATTTGTACTGGTCAGACCGGTAAAGCAGTGAGCGGCGCTCTTCGATGGATTCAATGACGGCCTGTCCACGGGCCATCGGCTTGATTTGGACAATATCTCCGACAGCGACATTGCTTTTCTTGCCCCGTGTCATGCATTGCAGGGTTTCGCCATCATGTTCAGCGACATAGTGGCGTCCATGGGCAGAGATGATTTGTGCGGTCAGCAGTTCTTTCATAGGTTTTTCAGTCGGGTCAGATGTGCAATGCGGATGCTGGCAGGGGGATGGGAATCATAAAACGCCGAATAAAGGGCATCAGGTGTCAGCGTCGCTGCATTGTCTTGGTACATTTTGACGAGGGCACTGATGAGGTATTGTGCATCGGTGTACTGTGCTGAGAAGGCATCGGCTTCAAATTCATGTTTGCGGGAACTCATCGACAGGATGGGCGACAGGAAAAAGGAGAAGACCGGCAGAGTCAGTGCAAACAGGATCAATGCGGTCATGTCGGTTGCCATGGCAGCATCTGTGCCCAGTCCTGCATAGAACCATGGTTGTGTTTTCAACCATCCCAACAGTGCGAGGAAGCCCAGTGAGATAAGGAACGATACGCCAATCCGCTTGGTGATGTGCCTGAGTTTGAAATGACCCAGCTCATGTCCCAGGACAGCTTCAATTTCTTCTGCTGTCAGCTGCTTGATGAGGGTGTCAAAGAAGACAACCCGTTTGGCTGACCCCATGCCGGTGAAATAGGCGTTGCCATGGGCGCTCCTTTTTGAACCGTCCATGACAAACAACCCTTTTGCCTTGAATCCGGTGCGTTGCATCAACTGTTCAATCTTCGTTTTCAGGGTTTCATCTTCCAATGGCTGGAATTTGTTGAACAGGGGAGCAATGAAGGTTGGATACAGGAACAGCATCAGGAACTGGAATGCACACCATAAGAACCATGCATAGAGCCACCAGAAATCCCCGGTTTTGCCCATGACCAGCAGAAGCACCCAGAGCAGTGGCAGTCCAATCAAGATACCGAGGAGGGTACTCTTGACTAAATCGTTGAAAAAAAGGCCGGGTGTCATTTTATTGAAACCAAACCGTTCTTCAACCACGAATTGCCGGTAATAATCAAAAGGGATGCTGATGATGCCTGAAATGGCGAAGACAGCTGCTGCCAGTGCAATCTGGTAAACCATGCCATCTCCCAGCCAGCGGGATAGGGTGTTGCTGATGAATTGGAGACCGCCACCAAGAGTGAACCCAAGCAGGATTGCCGTATCTACAGCAAGGGAGAAAAAGCCGAACCGCAGTTTGGCAGTGGTGTAATCCCCCGCTTTCTGGTGTGCGGCAAGGGAGATGGAATTGGCAAATTGCTCGGGGACTTGGTTGCGGTGAGTCTGGACAGCATGGAGTTGACGCATTGCCAGCCAGCAACGGGCAATGACGGTGGTTGCCAGAAAGCAAACAAAAAGGATGGTAAAAGCAGACGCTGGCATTTTGTCTGTGAGAAAATGTGCCTGTATCGTTAACATCGGTAAGGAAAGGATTATGTCACAACCTGAAGGAGTACAGGCAGCGTCTGTCGAAAATAAACCTGTGGAAAAAGGGTCAAAGGATATGAATCTGGTCTGGGTTGATATGGAGATGTCAGGCCTGGATCCTGAGAAGGAGCGTATCCTTGAGGTGGCGCTGATTGTGACTGATCCCGAACTGAATGTGATTGCTGAAGCACCGGTCTATGTCATCCATCAGAGTGATGAACTGCTGGATAAGATGGATGCCTGGAACAAAGGGACCCATGGCAGATCAGGGCTGATTGACCGTGTGAAAGCCTCGCATGTCACGGAAGAAATGGCTGAGGCGGCATTGATCAAGTTCCTGCGTCCTTATGTGAGCAAGGGCAAGTCACCTTTATGCGGCAATACGATTGGCCAAGACCGCCGTTTCATGGTCAAGTATATGCCGAAGCTGGAGGCGTTCCTGCATTACCGTAATATTGATGTTTCTACATTGAAGGAACTGGCACGCCGTTGGCGTCCTGAATTGGTGGATGGTTTCAAGAAAGCCCAGAAACATACCGCTTTGGCTGATATCCTCGAATCTGTTGAAGAACTGAAATATTACCGGGAGCATTTCCTGAAGGCATGATTGCACAGGAAATTTCCTGTGTCTGTGGCAGGGGTTACCGGGGTTTTACCAAAGGAGCCAGCAAACGGACAGTCCGTTCTGTTGCGCCATGCTGCTGTTCAGCAAATTGATGGGCAGCTTTACCCATTGCCAGCCGTCTATCCGGGTCAGTCAGCAGGGCATTTGCCTGTTCCATCAATTCTTGGGCGGATTGGATGCGGATAGCAGCACCAGCCTTGATGGCATCTTCCGTAATGGCTTCAAAGTTGAAGGTATGGGGACCGGTCAACACGGGTTTTTCAACAGCACAGGGTTCAATCAGGTTCTGCCCGCCCAGTTTCTCCAGGCTGCCACCGATAAAGGCAATGTCACATGCAGCATAGTACATGAACATCTCACCCATTGAGTCTCCTAACAGGATACGGGTCCCAACAGGGATATCTTCCGGAAACCCTTCCCTTAAAACTGAGCGTCTGACCATCGGAATCTTGCGCGTTTCCGCCATCTGGGCAACCTCATCGAACCGTTGGGGATGGCGGGGGACAAGCAGCAGCAAGGCATCTTCCCGAAGCATCGGCAATGCATCCAACAGCTGAGGTTCTTCACCAAGCCGTGTGCTGGCACACATCAGGACAGGCCGGTTGCCGATAGCGTGGCGTAAACGCAGGCCTTTCTGTAACTTGTCTTCAGGAGGACGGACATCGAATTTCACACTTCCTGTCACAGAAATCTGGTTGGCTCCAAATTCACTTAACCGGTCAGCATCGGTCTGGGTCTGGGCAGCAACTGCGGAAAATCCCTTTGCGGCTTCTTCCATGATGGATCTGAATTTCTTGCCTTTACGCAGAGAACGTTCGGAAAGACGGGCATTCACCAATGCCAAGGGTACCTGATGTTTGGCACATTGATGGATCAGGTTTGGCCAGATTTCAGTTTCCATCAGCACACATAGGCTAGGCCTGAAATGGTTGATAAAACGCGACATCATAAGCCCCGTATCATAAGGCAGGAAAGACTGGATGAGTTTCCCAGACTGTATTTCTTCAGAAAACAGTCCTGCACCGGTTTCACGTCCGGTCGGTGTCATGCAGGTCAGCAGGATCTGGCTGTCAGGAAAGGCAGCCATCAGTCCCCTGACCAGCGGTTCCGCAGCGCGGGTTTCCCCCACCGAAACAGCATGGACCCAAAGCCGCTGTGCGGCAGGTGGGATAGCAGGGTAAAACCCAAGCCGTTCAGGAACATGCTGGCGGTAACCCGGTTCACGCTTTCCCCGCCAGTAAATACGGAGCAGGACAAACGGCAGGGCAAACCACCAGAGAAAGGAATACAGGTAACGCATGGCAGGATTTCTTATACAACTGCCGATATTATCACTGAATTGCCCAGTTCCTGTCTTGAAGCACTCTTGAAAAATTGGTTTGCCATCCTCATAAAATCAATATAACCGCAGTAGAATGGACAAATGACCAGCTGGACTGTGATGACCGGTGTTGTCACAGGAAAGGCTCTTCTTCATGCTGATTGGAAAGAGGTTGGTTTGGAACTCCGTATAGCCACATACAATATCCACAAAGGGGAATCATTTGCCCATCGTCCGATTATCCGGGAATTGAAACGGGCAATCTGTTCATTGGATGCAGATATTGTTTTCCTGCAGGAAGTGCAGGGGCGGCATGACCACAAAGGGACATTGTTTGCTCCAGACTGGCATCACAAAGGCCAAGAAGCCTATCTGGCGGATATGACACAGTATTCTGCCTACGGCAAGAATGCCGTCTATGAATTCGGGCATCATGGCAATGCATTGCTGAGCGTCTATCCCATTGTCAGCCAGAGAAACACGGATGTTTCAGACCATTCGCTTGAACAGCGGGGAATATTGCATTGCAATATCCAGGTAGGACCCATCCGGATTTACTGTTATGTCGTGCATCTTGGACTGTTCAAAGGCAGCCGTATCCGTCAGACAAAAGCACTGATTGAGACAGTGAAGCGGTCGGCACCACCTGAATCCCCCGTCATCATTGCTGGTGATTTCAATGACTGGCAGGTCAACCTGTCCGGTATGCTGCGGGAAGGGCTGGGGGTCAGAGAAGTGTTTGACGACCTGGATTCAGGTCCTGCAAAGACTTTTCCGGCGATTTTCCCTTTTTTCAGGTTGGACCGGATTTACACCCGGGGGTTCAACATTACCAGTGCCCGTGTGTTGCGTGGACATCCATGGACACAGCTTTCCGACCATGCTCCGTTGTTTGCCACCCTCGAAATCGGTTGATGAGCCAAGATTTCGCTTGGTGAATCAACTGCTTATGATAGAATAGCGCGCTGGAAGCAGACCAGACAGCCGCTGGTTTTCCGCTTTGGCGGAAAACGGGAGGAAGGTCCGGACACCATAGGACAGGATGACGGCTAACGGCCGTCCGTCGAAACCCGCAAGGGATAAGGCGAGGAATAGGGCCACAGAGACGAGCGTATTCAGTTACGGTGAAACGCGGTAACCTCCATCCGGTGCAATTCCAAGTAGGCATGCATTGACGTGGTCCGCGGAGCGTGCGGGTAGGAAGCTTGAGCCCATGGGCAACCATGGGTCTAGATGAATGGCTGTCATAGCGCTTCGGCGCCGTAACAGAATCCGGCCTACCGGTCTGCTTTTTCTTTTCTCCACCCTTTTTCAGGTTTTTTGCCAAAAACAGCCTTGTTTGGCAGGCAAAAAACCTGTTGTCTTTCCGTGATTTCCTGCCTTTTTTTGACGGAAAAATTCCTGAATTTGATATGTTGCTTTCAGTGTATTTTCTAAGTGTGTGATTTATTTCGTTTTTTACTTTTGTAAATCACTAAAAATGAGTCTCTAAGTCATTGAGTTCATTGAAAAAAATTCTTAAAAACTGTCAAAAACCGCTTGACCATGCCTGATGTATCCCATAAAGTGGGAATAAGTGTAGATTTGTGTCGTTTTGTGGGAAAAATGGTAACGGATACCACAACACAAAAAGGTATCAGGATGTTCCAAGGGATTTCATTAATCAGTCTGGATGCAAAAGGGAGGATGACCATTCCTTCCCGGCATCGTGAAGCGTTGCTTGAGCAGTGCGGAGGGCGGGTCACCATTACCCGCCATCCTGACGGCTGCCTGCTGTTTTTCCCGCGTCCGGTTTGGGAAGACCATCGAAAGAAGATTGCGGCTTGGCCAATGTCTGCACGTGCCTGGCAGCGTATTTTCCTCGGTAATGCATTGGATGTGGAAATCGATTCCGCAGGACGTATCCTGATTTCCCCTGAACTCAGGGAAGCAGTCGGACTGTCCCGGAAAGTCAAGTTCGTCGGAATGGGCGGTTACTTTGAAATCTGGGATCCTTCCAGACTTGAAGCCAATGAAGCCGAGGCCGTCGCTGCTGGTACCCCGGATGTCTTGCAGGAATTTTCTTTTTAAAAATCAGAAACAGCATCGGGGTGAGCCAATTGACTGCCGACGGACATCAGACGGTACTGCTATCAGAAGCGGTGGATGCACTGGATATTTCCGGTGACCGTGCTGACGGCGTGTACTTGGATGGCACTTTCGGGCGCGGTGGACACAGCCGCCTGATCCTCGAACGGCTGGGCAGGGCAGGCAGGCTGATTGCATTCGACAAGGATCCTGAAGCCATCAGGGTTGCAGACACTGTCAAAGATTCCCGTTTTGAAATTGTCCATGGCAGTTTTGCCAGCCTGGGGCAGGTACTTGACCAGAAGGGTATTGCCCTGATTGATGGCATCCTGCTTGATCTGGGGATTTCATCCCCACAGGTTGATGATGCTGGCCGGGGATTCAGTTTCAGGCAGGATGGCCCTTTGGATATGCGCATGGATCCTTCCAGTGGCATATCTGCAGAGGAATGGCTGGCAACCGAGACAGAAGAAAAAATTGCGGAGGTGATTCGTCAATATGGGGAAGAACGGTTTGCTGTTCAGATTGCAAAGGAGATTGTTGCTCGCCGCGCCCATGGCGCCATCAACAGTACGAAGCAGCTTGCTGAAATCGTGGCAGGGGCAGTCAAGACCCGTGAAAAGGGCAAGAATCCAGCCACCCGTACGTTTCAGGCTTTACGGATTTTCATCAACCGAGAGCTTGAGGACCTGGAGGTAGCCCTTGAGCAGGCATGGCGCCGCCTTGCCTTGCATGGGAGGATGGCAGTCATCAGTTTCCATTCACTCGAAGACCGTATCGTGAAACGGTTCTTCACAGACAGGTCAAAAGTGCAGATGCCTGACAGGCGTTTGCCGATCCGTGCGGATGACCTGCCCCAACCAGAGATGGAACTGCGGGGCAGGGTCAGACCCTCCACCCGGGAAGTTGAGGGAAATGCCCGGGCACGTTCAGCCATCCTCAGGGTAGCAGAACGGGTAGCGGTTGCAGGAGGGCTGCAATGAAAGCGCAGATTCCTTGGGTATTGGCCATCATATTGATAGTTTCTGCCTTGGGACTCATCAATTCACAGTACCGTGCGCGCAAGATTTTCACCCAACTGGAAAAAGCCCAGGCAGAAACCCGGCAGCTTGAATTGGAATGGGGACAACTGCAGCTCAGGCAGTCCTCTGCCAGCAAACATTCGTTGGTGGAAAGCAAAGCGGAATCCGATGGGAATATGGTCCGCATCACCAAATCCAACACAGAATACTTAAGGACGGAGTAAGCCATGATGAAACGTCTGACAGATTTCTGTAAGGATTTTCTCAAGAGTGTGCATCATGGCAATGACCATGAAACAGCAGGCAGCCCTGTTTCCTTCTCTTCCATCCGTCCCCGTGCAGCGCTGTCGCCGATGCGCTCCAAGATTGTGCTGGGACTGCTGTTTGCAGCCTTCATTGCTTTGGGGATCCGTGCGTTATGGCTTCAGGTGCTTTCTACTGACTTCCTCCAGAAACAGGGGGAAAACCGCTATGCCAGAAGGTTGGAAATGCCAGCCATCCGTGGCCGGATCCTTGACCGTAACGGCAAGGTGCTGGCATCCAGTATGCAGGTGAAGGCCATCTGGGCGATTCCTGAAGATGCTGCAACTGCGCCGAAAGAAAAGCTCCGCCAGTTGGCAGAACTGCTGGAAATGCCGGAAGACACCCTGATGTCCAAACTGAACTCTGAAAAGAGTTTTGTCTACCTGAAGCGTCAGGTTGACCTTGAGACCGCAGACAAGATCAAGGCATTGGAAATCCCTGGCATCCAGTCGAAGAAGGAATACAAACGGTACTATCCAGAAGGTGAAGTCATGGCACATGTTGTCGGATTCACCAACATCGAGGATAAAGGCCAGGAAGGGATTGAGCTGGCATCCCAAGACCTGCTGGCTGGTGAAAATGGCAGCCGCCGGGTCGTCAAGGACCGTCTGGGGAACATTGTCGATGACCTTCAGGAAACCAAGGATCCGATTGATGGCCAAGACCTGATGCTGTCCATTGACAGCCAGTTGCAGTACATCGCCTATAAATGCCTGAAAGAAGCGATTTCAGAACATCAGGCAAAGGCGGGCAGTGTCGTTGTGCTGGATACCCATACCGGTGAAGTACTGGCAATGGTCAATATGCCGGTTTTCAATCCAAATGACCGTAAGGGGCTGACCGGTGCCCAGCTGCGCAACCGGGCAATGACCGATGCCTTTGAACCGGGTTCCATCATGAAACCGTTTGCAGTGGCAATGGGACTGGACCGTGGCAAGGTGACACCGAACACAGTCATTGGCACCAATGGCGGCAAAATGACCATCGGCACCGCCACCATCGGTGATTCCCATGCACATGGTGCCTTGTCCGTCAATCAGATCATCGAGAAATCCTCCAATATCGGTACCGCCAAGATTGCCTTGATGTTCCCGCCACAGGAAATGTGGGAAATGCTGTCTTCAGTCGGTTTTGGCCAGCAGCCCCAGTTCGGTTTCCCAGGGGCGACACCGGGACGCCTGCGCCCTTACAAGTCTTGGGTGCCGGTCGAGCAGGCAACGATGAGTTATGGCCACGGTGTTTCTGTTTCCCTGTTCCAGATTGCACGGGCTTATATGATTTTTGCGCGTGATGGCGACATGATTCCGTTGACCTTCATGAAACGCGATGAAACCCCTGAAGGGCAGCAGGTCATTTCTCCGAAGACTGCCGCCCAGATGCGCCACATGCTGGAACTTGTGGTTGGTCCTGGCGGTACAGCAAAACTCGCCCATGTCCCAGGCTACCGGGTCGGTGGCAAGACAGGGACTGCCTACAAGATCGAACACGGGCGTTATGTCAAGAAATATGTGGGTTCGTTTGTTGGGCTGGCACCGATTTCCGATCCCAAGGTCATCATCGCCGTCATGATTGATGAACCGATTGCAGGGCATTTCGGCGGTACAGTCGCTGCACCGGTATTTGCGAAACTGGCAGCAGAAATCATGCGTGCCATGAACATTCCACCAGATGCGTGAGGAGGGCATGGAGATGAACAAGACAGTCCAGGCAACCGTGGAATGGCTCAGGGAAAACTGCCCTGATGGGGAAATTTTTTCGGATTCCCGTTCCATCACTGCAGATGGACCTCAAGGGATCTTCTTTGCTTATGAAGGCGATTCTGCAGATGGCAGGGACTATATTGCTTCTGCTATCCGGAATGGTGCTGTTGCCGTGGTCTATGAATCCGAAGGGTTCACATGGCATCCGGAATGGCAGGTACGGCATCTTGGAGTGGCAGGGTTGAAGGAAAACGCAGGTCCGATTGCTTCTGCTTTCTATGGTAGACCGGCGGAAACCATGCAGGTGATTGCCGTAACCGGTACCAATGGCAAGACATCCTGTACCCAGTGGATAGGACAGTCACTGTCCAGGTTGGGCAGGAAAACCACTGTCATCGGGACGCTGGGCATCACGGTTTTTGAAAATGGTGTGGGAGGCAAGCCGGAAGAGACTGGCTATACGACACCAGACCAGGTACAGCTGCAACGCCATCTGGCACATCTGCGGGCGGATGGCGTGACCTGTGTCGCAATGGAAGCCTCTTCCATCGGTATTGACCAAGGACGCCTGAACGGTCTCCGGATTGATGTGGTCATGTTCACCAATTTCACCCGCGACCATCTGGATTACCACCATGACATGGCTTCTTACCGCGAGGCAAAACGCCGTCTCTTTGATTGGCCGGGGCTTAAACAGGCGGTGCTGAACCTGGATGATGCGATGGGGCGCGGATTGGCAGAAGAACTGGCAGGCAAGCTTTCCCTGACAGGCTATACATTGGAAAACGTCGATGCCGGCATTCCAACCCTGTCGGCAACAGATATCCAGAACCGCGACGATGGCGTTGACTTCACCATCCATTTCAATGGGCAGTCTATGCGGGTCAGTCCGAAACTGGTCGGACGTTTCAACATCAGCAACGTCTTGGGTGTGCTGGGCGTCCTGTTGGCATCCGGTGCAGATTGGCAGGATGCAGTGGCTTCAGTGAATGGGCTGCAGCCCCCTCCTGGGCGTATGCAGCGGATGGGTGGCAAGGATGCGCCATTGGTTGTCATTGATTTTGCGCATACCCCGGATGCCATGGAAAAAGGATTGGAAACCCTGCGTCAGGTCGCTGATGCCCGTCAGGGGAAACTCTGGTGTGTCTTCGGTTGCGGTGGTGACCGGGACCCAGGCAAACGTCCTCAGATGGGAACTGTAGCAGAACAGGCAGACAAGGTCGTGGTGACCAGTGACAATCCCCGCAGTGAAGACCCTGCCGCGATCATCCAGCAGATTGTCGCGGGCATGGAACATGAACCCATCATGATTCCAGACCGTGCGGCAGCCATCCAGCAGGTGGTTACAGAAGCATCCGTCAACGATGTGGTGTTCCTCGCAGGCAAAGGGCACGAAACCTATCAGGAAATCAAAGGGAAGAAATATCCATTCCTGGATGCAGACCATGTCCAGAGGGCATTGGACAGCCGTCAGGCAGCTGGCAGGTCAGGCATAAAGGCATCCTTGTCACAGATCCTGCCATGGGTTGATGGTGGAAAGATTACAGCTGATGCTGCATTCAGTGGCATCAGCACAGATACCCGCAGGTTGGTTCCAGGCAGCCTGTTTGTCGCACTCAAAGGCGAAAACTTTGATGCACATACTTTCCTGCCTGAACTGGTTGGCAAAGGTGTTGCCGCAGTCGTCGCAGAACGGCTGCCAGACAATTACCCATTACCGGCCTTGCTTGTCCCTGATACCCGTCTGGCGTTGAGCCAGATTGCCGCAGGATGGCGCCGTCAGTTTGACATTCCAGTCATCGGGGTGACAGGCAGCAATGGGAAGACAACCACCAAAGAAATGACAGCCTCAATCCTCCGTGCAGCATTCGACGGAGACTTCCTGGCGACAGCAGGCAACCTCAACAACGATATCGGTGTACCGCTTACCCTGTTCAAATTGGATAGCCATCATCAAGCCGCCGTAATCGAAATGGGTGTCAACCATCCTGGGGAAATGACTGGATTGACCAAGACTGCCTGTCCGACTGTGGCATTGGTCAACAATGCCCAGCGCGAACACCAGGAATTCTTTGATGGCATTGAAGCCTCTGCCCGTGAAAACGGGACAGCCATCAGCCTGTTGCCGGAAGATGGGGTAGCGGTTTTCCCGGCGGATGAAGATTATGCAGGCCTGTGGCGTGGGATGGCAGGCAACCGGAAGGTAGTGACATTCGGTTTCAGTGAAGGGGCGGATGTTTCGGCAACCTACCGGATACAGGATGGTATGACCGTAATGGACCTGACGGTTGCCGGAGAGACAGTGGCCGTCAGGCTGGCTGCACAGGGACGCCATAACGTCCGCAATGCCATGGCAGCAGCGGCAAGTGCCTATGCAGCCGGGATGGGATTGGATGAAATTGTCCGGGGACTGGAAGCATTCCGTCCTGTCAAGGGACGGCTTGAAAGGAAGCAGGCGTTCAATGGTGCGCTGTTGATTGATGACACATACAACGCCAACCCAGATTCTGTCCGTGCAGCACTCGATGTGCTGGCAGAACTGGGGAAACGCAGCATCCTCATCTTGGGAGATATGGGCGAAGTTGGCAAAGATGGCAGCCGTTTCCATGAAGAAGTCGGCGCTTATGCCAAACAACGGGGCATCAGCCGCCTGCTTGGATTCGGTGGAATGACCAAGGCATCAGTCCAGGCATATGGGCAGGGAGCCCAGCATTTTGACAGTCTGGACGGTCTGGTCCGCGTATTGAAGGATGAAATCACACCAGACACCGTCGTACTGGTGAAAGGGTCCCGGTTCATGCAGATGGAAAGGGTGGTGGAAGCATTGATGGCTACTAAGAAGGAAGGTTGTTGAAATGCTGCTGTGGTTGGCAAATATTATCAGCGGTATCAGTGAACAGTGCATCATCGGCAGTGTACCTGTCCGGGGTGTCATGGCGGCATTGACGGCGTTGGCCATCGGGCTCGTTGCAGGTCCTGCCGTAATCCGGATGCTGACCCGGTTGAAGGTTGGGCAGGCAGTCCGTACGGATGGTCCACAGACCCATCTGGTCAAATCTGGCACACCGACCATGGGTGGCATCCTGATCATGATTGCCATTGCTACCGGTACCCTGCTCTGGTGCGACTGGTCCAACCGTTTCATCTGGGTCATCCTGCTGGTGACCTTGGGGTACGGCGCCATCGGTTGGGTCGATGACTACCGGAAGGTTGTCTATAAAGACCCCAACGGCATGCGTTCCCGTGAAAAATATTTCTGGCAGTCCCTGATTGGCATCTTCTCCGCCATCTACCTGGCATTCTGTCTGATGGGGCATTCCAATGCGGAAGTCTGGTCACTCTTCAAGACCTGGATTTCAACAGGTTTCAGCTCCAGCCTGCCGGAACAGATGGACATAGTCCTGCCCTGTATCACAACCTTTGGTTATCCGTTGGGCATCTGGGGATTCATGATCCTGACCTATTTTGTGATTGTCGGCACCAGCAATGCCGTCAACCTGACCGACGGACTGGATGGCCTGACGATTGTACCGACCATCTTGGTCGGGGGTGCTTTGGGCGTCTTTGCTTATGTTTCCGGCAATCCGGATGCCTCCACCATTTTTGTAGTGCCGCATATCGCAGGCACCGATGAACTGGTGATTTTCTGCGGTGCCATGGCAGGTGCCGGGCTCGCTTTCCTCTGGTTCAACGCCCACCCTGCCCAGATGTTCATGGGGGATGTCGGGGCACTTGCATTGGGCGGAGCCTTGGGCACCCTGGCTGTCATCGTCCGTCAGGAAATCCTGCTGGCGATCATGGGTGGGGTATTCGTAGCAGAAACCATTTCGGTCATGCTGCAGGTCTCCTGGTTCAAGTATACGAAAAAGAAATATGGCGAAGGCCGCCGTATTTTCCTGATGGCTCCCCTTCACCATCATTTTGAACAGAAGGGATGGAAAGAAACAAAAGTGGTGATCCGTTTCTGGATCATCACCATTGTCTTGGTCTTGATCGGTTTGGCGACATTGAAGATGAAATGATATGAGACTGACTGGTAAAAAAGTACTTGTCCTGGGATTGGGCGAATCCGGCCTCGCCATGGCGCGCTGGAGCGCATGGTGCGGTGCACAAGTGACTGTTGCCGATACCCGTGAGCATCCCGACAGGCTGCCGCAGCTCAGGGAAAGGATTCCTGACGCCAGATTCATCAGCGGGGCTTTTGATGCACTGGATCTCAACGGCATTGATGTGATTGCCGTCAGTCCAGGACTGAGGCCTGATGTCGAACTGAAGGCAGTGCTTGCCTGGTCTGCGGAAAAAGGCGTACCCGTCTGGAGTGAAATTGAACTGTTTGCCCAGGCACTGAAAGGCTTGGAAGCCAGCAGGGGATACAAACCTGCTGTCATTGCCGTTACCGGCACCAATGGCAAGACCACGACGACCAGCCTGACAGGCCATATGTGCCGTACCGCAGGAAAGACAGTCCGCTTGGCGGGCAACATCAGTCCTGCTGCCTTGGATGTCCTGCTTGAAGTCATTGAAAAAGAAGAACTGCCGGAAGTCTGGGTGCTGGAACTCTCCAGTTTCCAGCTGTTCACGACAGAATCCCTTGAACCGGATGCAGCCACCGTACTGAACGTCACCCAGGACCATCTGGACTGGCATGGCGGCATGCAGGCCTATGCCGATGCCAAGGCAAAAGTCTTTGGCGCCAGGACAGTCCGTGTCCTCAACCGTGAAGATGCGTGGGTCATGGCGATGCAGTCCCAGGGTGATGCCGTAGTGACATTCGGCACAGACAGCACCACAGCAGAAGGGCATTTCGGACTGCATGAAGCCAACGGCATGGAATGGCTCTCGGTCGGTACCGGTGCTGGCATCCGAGACCTGATGCCTGCCAATGCCCTGCGGATCCAGGGGCGGCATAACGCCAGCAATGCCCTGGCGGCACTGGCGCTCTGCCGGGCAATCGGACTGCCATTCGAACCATTGCTCCAATCCTTGCGCGACTACCAAGGCGAACCCCACCGTGTTGAACTGATTGCCACCGTCAAAGGGGTCCAGTACATCGATGACAGCAAAGGCACCAATGTCGGGGCGACATTGGCAGCTGTCCAAGGACTTGGCAAAGGGGCATCCGGCAGGAAGAACATCATCCTGATTGCTGGGGGACTTGGCAAAGGACAGGATTTTTCACCGTTGTGTGGAGCAGTAGCCGCTAATGTCAGGGCGGTACTGCTGATAGGAAAAGATGCAGGCATCATCCATGACGCATTGAAAGTTACAGGGGTCCAGCAGATTTACTGCGACAGCCTTGAACAGGCTGTGGACCGTGGTGCAGCACTGGCAGGGGAAAGCGACATCGTCCTGCTCTCACCGGCCTGTGCCAGCATGGATATGTTCCGGAGTTATGCGCACCGCTCACAGGTGTTTGTGGCAGAGGTGCAGAAAATTGCTGAGAAAGTTGGAGAGGTCCAGATATGAGGAGCTTGATTCACAACCTGATGAACATCAACCTGGCTGCCTTCAAGCCACAGGTATTGCGGGAGTCATTCAATGCATGGCTTTATGCGCCGGTGGCAAAACCGTCGCCAGCCCGTGAAGCCCAGTCAATGCGTTGGGACAAACCACTGCTGTTTGTTGCATTGGCATTGATGCTGCTGGGCGTCATCATGGTGTATTCCGCCTCCATCGCATTGCCGGATTCTCCAAAGTATGCCAGCTACTGGGGTGAACACTTCTTTGGGCGCCAGCTGTTTTTTGTGGTTACAGGGCTGATTGCAGGCTGGTTTGCCTTCCGGGTCAATATCGACAAATGGCAGAAATGGTCATGGTGGCTCTTTGTCGGTGCAATGGTCCTGTTGGTACTGGTATTGGTCCCTGGCATCGGTAAAGGGGTCAATGGTGCACACCGTTGGATTTCGCTGAAAGTCTTCAACATCCAGCCATCTGAAATCATGAAACTGGCGATGGTGCTTTTCGTAGCGAATTTCACCGTCCGGAACCAGCAGTACATGCACCGTCTGACCAAAGGCTTCTTCCCCGTCGCTTTCTTCTTGGGGATAGTCGGCATCCTGCTGATGATGGAACCGGATATGGGGGCGTTGGGCGTTGTCGTCTGCATTGCGATGGGCATCCTGTTCCTGGGAGGGTTCAACCGGGTCTGGTTTGCAGGCATGGCAGGGGTGCTCGTGTCGCTGTTCACCATGATGATCGTCTTCTCGCCATGGCGCCGTGCACGTTTCTTCGCCTATCTGGATCCATGGGATGAAGTCAATGCATTGGGCAAAGGCTACCAGCTGTCCCATTCATTGATTGCCTTTGGACGGGGAGGTTTCACCGGTGTCGGGCTGGGAGGCAGTGTTGAAAAACTGCACTACCTGCCAGAAGCCCATACCGACTTCATCATGGCGGTCGTCGGTGAAGAACTGGGGCTGGTCGGCGTGCTGGTCGTCATCTGCATGTTCTACTGGATCGTCAAACGTGCTTTCAAGATTGGCAGGCAGTGCATCGCAATGGACCGGATGTATTCCGGGCTGGTTGCCCAGGGCATCGGAATCTGGATCGGAGTCCAGACATTCATCAACATGGGCGTGAACCTGGGACTGCTGCCAACCAAAGGGCTGACCCTACCACTGATGAGTTACGGTGGGTCAGGCATTGTGCTGAACTGTATTGCATTGGCAATCCTGCTCCGGATTGACTATGAGAACCGGAAAATCCTGCGTGGAGGCAAGTGCTGAATGGCAGCCAAGAAACTGATTATCATGGCAGCAGGCACGGGAGGACATATCTTCCCGGGGCTGGCGATTGCCGCCACCATGCAGAAAGAAGGCTGGGAAGTCTCCTGGCTGGGCACCGACCATGGCATGGAAGGCAGGATTGTGCCGGAACATGGGCTGGAACTCGACACCATCAACTTTGCAGGGTTACGGGGTAAAGGGCTGGGCCATATGATCAGCGGCGGCTTCAAACTGATTGGTGGGTTCCTGTCCTGCCTTGGCATCATGGGGCGCCGCAAACCCGACCTTGTGGTTGGGATGGGAGGCTATGTCACTGTGCCTGGAGGGATGGCAGCGGAAATGAAAGGGATTCCGGTTGTCGTGGTCAATGCCGATGCGGCATTGCTGCTGTCAAACAAGGCACTGGCGTCTTCAGCGAAATATGTGCTGTTCGGCTTCCCTGGGAATTATGGTGAAGTTGCCGCCAAAGCCATCTGTACCGGCAATCCGGTCAGGGATGCCATCAAGGCAGTGCCGGTGCCCTCCCAGCGTTATCCGCAGCGCACAGGCAGGTTAAGGATATTATTGGTCGGTGGCAGCCTGGGTGCCCAGGCGCTCAACGAAAACATGCCGGCAGCCTTGGCATTGCTGCCGGAAGAAAAACGGCCGGAAGTCATCCATCAGACCGGCCGTCAGCATATTGCCATGACCAAGGCATTGTATGGAAAAGCAGGTGTTGACGCTGAAGTGGTTGACTTCATCGACAACATGCATGAACGCTACGCAGAAGCCGATCTGGTGATCTGCCGTGCGGGCGCCATTACCGTATCGGAACTAACGGTGGCTGGGGTTGCCAGCATCCTGGTGCCTTTCATTGCATCCAGCACATCGCATCAGCGTGACAATGCTGTTTTTATGGACAAGGAAGGGGCAGCGGTCCACCTGCCCCAGAAAGAAATGACGCCACAGCGGCTGGCTGAACTGATTGCAGGCATGACCCGTCAGAAGTGCTTTGAAATGGCTGAAAAAGCCTATGCCTTGGGAAGACGGGATGCTAATGAAAAAATCGCTGAAATTCTGAAAAAGGTTGCAGGCGGGGATTGAGAAATGAAACATAAGGTTAGGAAAATCCATTTTGTCGGTATCGGTGGCAGTGGGATGAGCGGTATTGCAGAAGTACTGCTGAACCTCGGCTATACAATTACAGGATCTGACCTGTCCAGCAATGCCACCACCCGTCATCTGGCGGCATTGGGTGCCACAGTGATGCGTGGCCACAGGGCAGAAAACATTGAAGGGGCGGATGCGATTGTCGTCTCCACCGCCATCAAGGAAGACAATCCAGAAGTGCTGGCTGGCAGGAAGAAAAACATCCCGATTGTGCCCCGTGCCGTCATGCTGGCAGAACTGATGCGCCTGAAAAAAGGGATTGCCATTGCAGGGACCCACGGCAAGACCACCACAACCAGCCTTGTCGCAAGCGTGCTGGCAGAAGGTGGCATGGACCCGACCTTTGTCATTGGGGGGCGGCTGAACAGCGCAGGGGCAAATGCCGGTCTGGGCACCGGTGAATACATTGTCGCAGAAGCCGACGAATCCGATGCATCGTTCCTGAACCTGACCCCCGTCATTGAAGTCATCACCAATATCGATGCAGACCATATGGACACATATGGGCATGACTTCGCCCGGTTGAAACAGGCATTCATCTCCTTTACACAGAACCTGCCGTTCTATGGCCGGGCCATGCTCTGTATCGATGACCCGAATGTCCGGGAAATCCTGCCGTTGGTTTCCAAGCCCGTGACCACCTACGGTTTCCATGAAGATGCCGATGTCCGGGCGGTCGATGCACGGGCAGAAGGCACCATGATGGTATTCACCGCCTTGCAGCAGGGGCATGACCCTTTGCCGGTCAGGCTGAACCAGCCAGGGATGCACAATGTCCAGAACGCCTGTGCTGTGATAGCGATTGCCCGTGAACTCGGCGTTGATGATGCCGCCATCCAGCGGGCAATGGAAAACTTTACCGGAGTCAACCGCCGCTTTACCCGTCTGGGCAGGATCAAACTGCCGAAGAGTGACGGCACCACCGCAGAAGTCGATTTGGTTGATGATTATGGCCATCATCCAGCAGAAATGACTGCAACCATCGCAGCGGCGAGGGGAGCGTATCCTGGCAGGCGCCTGGTGCTCGCATTCCAGCCCCACCGCTATACCCGGACACGCGACCTGTTTGAAGATTTTGTCAGGGTGCTTTCCCGGGCAGACATCCTGCTGTTGGGCGAAGTCTATGCAGCAGGGGAACAGCCGATTGTTGCAGCAGACGGCAGGACACTGGCAAGGACAATCCGGCTGGCAGGCAAGGTCAATCCCGTTTTTGTTGAAGACATCAACGAAATGCCCAAGGTATTGCTGAACATCGTCGAGGATGATGATGTGGTGATGACCATGGGGGCAGGATCGATCACCTCGGTGGCAGGCATCCTGAAAGACAAGGCATTGGACGAGTGATCCAGGCAGGGCAGATAGGAAGAAAAGGCAATGAAGGAAATGGATTTTGGAAAAGTAGGCGTCCTGTATGGGGGCAAAGCAGCAGAACGTAAAGTGTCACTGGTTTCCGGGGCGGCAGTCTGTGAAGCATTGAAAAGCAAAGGGGTGGATGCCCACCTGTTTGACACCGGCACACAAGATGTCGCAAGCCTCCAGCAGGAAAATTTCGACAGGGTTTTCATTGCACTGCATGGCAGGTATGGTGAAGACGGCTGTGTCCAGGGACTGCTCGAACAGATGCAGGTACCTTATACCGGTTCCGGTGTCATGGCATCTGCCATTGCCATGGACAAGGTCATGACCAAACGCGTATGGCTGGCAGAAGGGCTGCCAACGCCACGCTATATGGTACTGAAGGCTGATTCAGACCCCCTGGAAGTCGTCGAATATCTGGGACTGCCATTGATTGTCAAGCCAGCCCATGAAGGATCGACAATCGGGTTGACCAAAGTCACCGCTCCGGACCAATTGGCTGCCGCCTATCAGAAAGCTGCAGAACTGGACAGCTCTGTCCTGGCGGAAGAATTCATCGCCGGCATGGAACTGACCTGTGCCGTGCTTGACCGGAATGGCGTGCCGGAAGCGCTGCCGCTGATCCGCATCATTGCGCCAGGCGCAAACTATGATTACCACAACAAATATTTCAGCAATGAAACACAGTACCTGTGCCCTTGCGGGTTGGATGCGGCAGTCGAGAAAACCATCCAGGATTATGTCCTGAAAGCTTACAAGGCATTGGGGTGCCGCGGTTGGGGACGCATTGATGTCATGCTGCGCGAAAGCGATGGGCAGCCTTTCCTCCTGGAACTGAATTCATCACCGGGCATGACAGGACATTCTCTGGTGCCGATGGCAGCCAAACAGGTTGGTTTGGGTTATGAAGACCTCTGTGTGACCCTGCTGAAAGGAGCAACATTGGATTACATCCAGCATAAGAAAGATTGAAGATAAGAAGGACTGGAAACAGTTATGTGGCATAACATCCAGCTGTTGAAGAAACTGTCGAACTGCTTCTTCTGCCTGTTTTTCCTGGCAGTGGTGGCAGGGGTTGGCGCCTGGCTGCTCAAAAAGCCGGTCTACGCCCTGCAGCT
This sequence comes from Oxalobacter sp., assembly GCA_017524145.1. Taxonomy (GTDB): domain Bacteria; phylum Pseudomonadota; class Gammaproteobacteria; order Burkholderiales; family Burkholderiaceae_D; genus Oxalobacter. Next base: position 112,066 of record JAFWUI010000043.1, read on the forward strand.
GGTCAAGGTCCAGTCCATGGATGGCAAACCATTGAACCATGTCAATGACATGACGGTCAGGAATATTGCCGTTCCTGAAATCAAGGGCAATTTCTTCACGGCGGACCTTGAAGAAATCCGCCAGGCATTTGAATCGGTTCCCTGGGTGCATAAGGCGAGTGTCCGCAGGGAATGGCCAGACAAACTGATTGTATCGCTGGAAGAGCATCAGCCTTTGGGCAGCTGGCGGGATGATGGCAAACTCCTGTCAACGAAAGGGGAAGTCTTCACCGTCAATATGGCGGAAGCAGAAGTGGACAACAAGCTCAAACGGTTTTATGGGCCGGATGGGAGCGGGAAAGAAGTCCTGGAACATTATTGGGAATTCCGTGAACGGCTTGCAGAAGCCAATCTGGTACCGGTCGAGGTCCGGCTCTCAGACCTGTACTCCTGGTCTGTCCGGATGGATAACGGCATGCTGGTGATATTCGGGCGTGACAGGGAACCCCGTCCATTGGACAAGATGATGGACCGTTTCCTGAAGATTTATCCCCGCCTTGTCCAGAAATTCGGGAACCGGATTGACCGCATTGACATGCGGTATGCCAATGGGGTGGCGGTCCGGTTGAAAGGCTCGGCTTCCGCAGCTGACAAGGCGGCAGACAGAGAAACAGAACAGACAGAAGAAGCAACACAGTAGCAGGTGGCGTGCATTATGGCGAAAGAAGAGAAAAAAATAATTGTCGGACTGGATATCGGGACATCCAAGATTGTTGCAATCATTGCTGAAGTGCAGCCTGATGGACAGCATCAGATCATCGGGATTGGCCAGAGTGAATCCAAAGGGCTGAAAAAAGGGGTGGTCGTCAACCTGGACCAGACCGTCAACTCCATTGAAGCGGCGTTGAGCGAGGCTGAGACCATGGCAGGTGTCAAGGCTGAAGTCGTCTGTGTCGGCATTGCTGGCGGGCATATCCGGAGCTTCAATTCCCCGGGCATGGTCACCCTCAAGAACAAGGAAATCACCCAATGGGACTTGGACCGGGTATTGGAAATGGCGAAATCCATCAACCTGCCAGAAGGACAGCAGTTCATCCATGCAGTGACCCAGGAATATGTCGTGGATGGGCAGGAAGGGGTTCATGAACCGGTCGGGATGAGCGGGATGCGTCTGGAAGTCAGGGCGCACATCGTGACCGGGGCGGTTTCTGCGGTGGACAACATCGTCAAATGTATCCGCCGTTGCCATCTGGATGTCGCTGACCTGATGCTCCAGCCGATTGCATCGGCGGAAGCTGTACTGAGCCAGGATGAGAAGAACATGGGGGCAGTCGTGATTGATATCGGAGGGGGGACAACCGACATCGCCATCTTCACGGATGGGGTCGTCCGCCATACCGAAGTGATACCGATTGCCGGAGACCAGGTCACCAATGACATCGCGATGATTTTCCGGACACCGGTTGCCGATGCTGAAGAAATCAAGATGCGCTATGGCGTGGCGCTGCAGTCACTGGTCAGTCCTGAAGAACAGGTTGAGGCGCCAGGTATCGGTGACCGGCCGCCATCACGTTATTCACGCCAGATGCTGGCAGCCATCATTGAGGCACGCATGGAAGAACTGTTCGGCCAGGCGAAAAAAGCGGTTGAGGATTCCGGTTACAGCCGGCAGATTGCTTCCGGCATTGTCCTGACAGGAGGCACCATGCTGCTGCCAGGGATGCTGCAGTTGGCGGAAAAGGTTTTTGACAGGCCTGTCCGTCTGGGACTGCCGCAGTACACAGGGCATCTGGCGGAAGTCGTCAAGAGCCCCCGCTATTCGACAGTCCACGGGTTGCTGATAGAAGCCAAGCGGCAGCATGAAAAAGGCTTGGTGCCGGTTACACAGCAGACAACGACAAATGCATTCATCGGCAAGGTGAAAAGCTGGTTCTGGGGAAATATTTGATTAGGGTTGAGCAGGTTCCGTCATAAGGACGGAAAAGCATTACAGGAGCGAAAATATGGAATTTGATATGGTTGAAGATAACATCAATCTTGGTACGGTCATCAAGGTTGTTGGGGTCGGGGGCGCAGGCGGCAATGCTGTCCAGCACATGATCAACAAAGGGGTGTCTGGTGTGGAATTCATCGCTGCCAACACCGATGCGCAGGCACTGTCCCATTCCAGTGCGGACAACATCATCCAGATTGGTGATTCCGGCCTGGGAGCCGGTATGCGCCCGGATATCGGCAGGAAACTGGCGGAAGAATCCCGTTCCCGCATTGAGGATGCTTTGCGTGGTGCGCATATGGTCTTCATCGCAGCCGGTATGGGCGGCGGTACCGGCACCGGTGCATCCCCGGTCATTGCAGAAGTGGCGAAATCCTTGGGAGCACTCACCGTTGCAGTCGTCTCAAAGCCTTTCTCCTATGAAGGTGCCAAGTGCATGGAAATGGCGGAAGCAGGCCTTGAGCAGCTGGGGCAGCATGTCGATTCCCTGATTGTCATCCTCAATGAAAAACTCGAAGAAATCTACGAAGATGACAGCATGGTGGAATGGTTCCAGCATGCGGATGATGTTTTGAACAATGCGGTGGCAGGCATTGCAGAAATCATCAACGTCCGTGGCCATATCAACGTCGACTTCAACGACGTGAAGACCATCATGGCGGAACAGGGCAAGGCAATGATGGGTACCGCCGTTGCAACCGGTTCCGACCGTGCCGTCACCGCGGCACAGGAAGCGGTTTCCTCCCCATTGCTCGATGGCATCAACCTGTCAGGTGCCCGTGGCGTTCTGGTCAATGTCACCGCAAGCAAGAGCCTCAAGGGTAAGGAAATCCGGCAGGTCATGGCGGTTGTCCGTGAATTCGCTTCACCGGAAGCCACCATCGTCCAAGGCGTTGCCTTCGATGATTCCATGGGCGATGACCTCCGTGTCACGGTCGTTGCCACCGGCCTGGACAAGCCTGTAGCTGCAAAGGCATCCAAACAGGCAGAAGCACCAGAAACCACTGCGGTTGCCGGAACGGCTGCGCCTGCTGCTGAACCGGCAGCCCAGCAGCCTGCTGCGGAGGCGCCAGCTGAAGTGCCGTCGGTTGATATCGGGAAATCTGTCGGAGATGTTGTCCAGCAGCTGAAAGAAGGCGGCATGGATACCTATGACATTCCTGCGTTCCTCCGTAATCAGATGAAATGATTGATGTTTCAGGAAGATACAGGGTGCTCCGCCTGTATCTTTCCTGTTACAGACGGTCACAGTTTTCCGTTTGATTTCTGTGACAGGTTCTGCAAGAATTTCCAAGGAAGCGTAGAATAATACAGTTTATGGGAACCAAAGGTGCAGGAAGCACCTTTTATTTCGATTATGTTGAAACAGAGGACAATTCAACGGGCCACCACCACGGTTGGTATCGGTCTGCATTCAGGTTACAAGGTCAAGCTCACCCTCCGTCCGGCACCACCGGATACCGGCATCGTCTTCCACCGGACAGACCTGGACCCTCAGGTCACGATTCCAGTCAGTGCAGAAGCCATCGGTGAAACCATGATGGCATCAACCCTGGTCCAGAACGGTGTCCGGATTTCCACCATTGAACACCTGATGTCTGCCTGCTGCGGTCTGGGTATCGACAACCTGCATATCGATGTCAGTGCCGAAGAAATCCCTATTATGGATGGTTCCGCTTCTACATTTGTTTTCCTGCTCCAGCAGGCGGGCCTGAAAGAACAGGATGCCCCTAAAAAATATATCCGTCTGAAACAGAAAGTCGAGGTCACTGAAGGGAAAGGTGATGACCTGAAATGGGCAAGGCTGGAACCCTACAATGGCTTCAAGCTCGACTTCTTCATTGAATTCGACCATCCTGCCATCAACTCGACCCATCAGCGTGCAGTGGTTGATTTCGGCAAGGATTCTTATGTCAGGGACGTATCCCGCGCCCGTACCTTCGGCTTTGTCAAGGATGTTGAACTGCTCCGCAGCATGGGACTGGCACGGGGAGGCTCTTTGGAAAACGCCATCGTGATGGACGAATACCATATCCTCAATGCCTATGGCCTGCGTTATGAAGATGAATTTGTCCGCCATAAGATCCTGGATGCCATCGGTGACCTCTATAACATCGGAATGCCGATGCTGGCTTCCTACACTGCGCACAAATCCGGCCATGCGCTGAACAACCAGTTGATCCGGGCATTGCTGGCGCAGCCAGAAGCCTTTGAGGTGGTCAGTTTTGAAGACCACGAAAAGGCACCGGCTGACTTGGTGGAACAGTCCAACCTGGAATGGGTCCCTGCCTGAGCAGGCTTAACGGTGGCGCAGCAGCCTTTTCAGTGAGTTCCGCAGGTCTGACGGGCTGTTGCTTTCTTCCAGTTTCCGGTAAAGGGCTTCGAAAGAAGCCCTTGCTTTTTCGGAGAACTGCCTGGGCTTGGCCGTTGGTTTTGACGGTCCGGCAGGTCTCTGGTCCAGGCTGACCTTCAACCGGACCTGGCTGATTTCCCAACCCCTGTTCCTGAGCCCCTGCAGCAGCATCCCCGTATTCTGACGGACCCTGGCTGCCAGTGTCTGGTTCGGGGCGCCGATGGAAAGGACACCGTTTTCCAAGCGCAGGATGCGGCATGAGCTGAACCAAGGCGGCATCAGCCGCCGGCAGTCTGCCAGGATGGCGGCATACTGCTGGGCCGTCTTGAAAAGCCGGGTCATATGTTCCTGTCCGTTCAGATAATCGGAAGGAGAAGAAAAAGTACCTGTTCTGTTCATGCTGGAATAACCGGAGTGCCCCAAAAGGAAAGTGGAACTACTGGAACCATACCCACAGTGGCTGGAAAAAACAACCATTCCCTTGAAAAACGCCTCTTGGTCCCCATTGTCTGCCTGTATTGGAACGATGTTGCCCGAAAGCCGTTACGGGGCAAAAATCGCATGATAAAATGTCATATTACGGTATTTGCGCCCTGAGTTTTGAGACAGGGCTTGTTGTCATGCAGTATGCGGATGTCATGCTGCTTAATTTAATGGATGTGTCATGTCCTTTTTCACCAGCATATTTGGTAGCCGGAATTCCCGGTTGTTGAAAAGCTATGGGAAAACCGTAGCACAGATCAACGCATTGGAACCCGCCATGGAAGCGCTTTCAGATGAAGCGCTCCAGGCAAAAACCCCTGAATTCAAGCAACGCCTTGCCAATGGCGAATCCTTGGACAACCTGCTGCCGGAAGCCTTTGCCGTCTGCCGTGAAGCCAGCAGGCGCGTCCTGAAAATGCGCCACTTCGACGTGCAGCTGCTTGGTGGGATGGCGCTCCATTACGGCAAGATTGCAGAAATGGCGACGGGTGAAGGCAAGACACTGGTTGCGACATTGCCCGCTTACCTGAACGGCCTGACCGGTCAGGGTGTCCATGTGGTGACCGTCAATGACTACCTGGCACAGCGTGACGCAGAATGGATGTCCCGCCTTTATGGCTGGCTGGGACTGAGCACAGGCGTCAACCTGCCATCCATGAGCCATGAAGAGAAACAGCAGGCCTACGCCGCTGACATCACTTATGGCACCAACAACGAATATGGTTTCGACTACCTGCGTGACAACATGGTTTACCGCGTCAGCGACCGGGTCCAGCGTGGGTTGGCGTATGGCATCGTCGACGAAGTGGACTCCATCCTGATTGACGAAGCCCGTACCCCATTGATCATCTCCGGTCAGGCGGAAGACTCCAACGACCTGTACGAACGCATCAACGAAATCCCGCCGAAACTGACACTGCAGATCGGTGAAGAAACCAAAGACGGCAAGGGCAAGATCGAAGTTCCCGGTGACTACACCAAGGACGAAAAGACCCGTCAGGTCTATCTGACCGATGCCGGATACGAAAAGGCTGAAAAGATCCTGGCAGAAATGGGGCTGCTGCAGAAAGGCGCATCCCTGTATGATGCCGCCCATATCATCCTGGTCCATCATCTGTATGCGGCACTGCGTGCCCATGCACTGTACCACCGGGACCAGCATTATGTCGTCCAGAATGATGAAATCGTCATTGTCGATGAATTCACCGGGCGTCTGATGGAAGGGCGGCGCTGGTCTGAAGGCCTGCACCAGGCGATTGAGGCGAAAGAACACGTCACCATCCAGAACGAAAACCAGACACTGGCCTCCATCACGTTCCAGAACTACTTCCGTATGTACAACAAACTGTCCGGCATGACCGGTACAGCCGATACCGAAGCATACGAATTCCAGGACATCTATGGTCTGGAAACCGTGGTCATCCCGACCAACCGCCCGAACCAGCGTAAGGATGCCCCAGACCTGGTTTACCGCTCTGAAGAAGAAAAATACGAAGCCGTCCTGGGCGACATCAAGGACTGCTATGACCGTGGCCAGCCGGTGCTGGTCGGTACCACCTCGATTGAAAACTCTGAACGGCTGTCGGCTTACCTGACCAAGATGCACATTCCCCATAACGTGCTGAATGCAAAACAGCATGCTAGAGAAGCGCAGATCGTTGCCCAGGCAGGCCGTCCAAAAATGATCACCATCGCCACCAACATGGCAGGCCGTGGGACCGATATCGTGCTCGGCGGCAATGTCGAGAAACAGGTTGAGTTCATCCAGGCGGACGACAAGATTCCAGAAGAAGAAAAGGCGGCGAAGATCAAACAGCTCCAGGACGAATGGCAGTCCCTGCATGACTTTGTGCTGGCACAGGGCGGGCTGCATATCATCGGTACCGAACGCCATGAATCCCGCCGCGTGGACAACCAGTTGAGGGGGCGTTCCGCCCGTCAGGGCGACCCGGGTTCTTCCCGTTTCTACCTCTCGCTGGATGATGAGCTGCTGCGTATTTTCGCCGGTGACACGATGCGTGCCGTCATGAACCGCCTGAACATGCCTCGTGGTGAAGCCATTGAATCCAAACTGGTTTCCCGGTCGATTGAATCTGCCCAGCGCAAGGTTGAAGGCCATAACTTCGATATGCGTAAGCAGCTGCTGAAATACGATGACGTCGCCAACGAACAGCGCAAGGTGCTTTACCAGCAGCGTAATGAACTGCTGGAAATGGCAGACACCACCGAACTTGCCAGGGACCTCCGCCATGGCACCTTCACCGACCTGTTCCGTGCCTATTTCCCGGAAGAATCCATCGAAGAACAATGGGACATCGCCGGTCTTGAAAAAGAACTGAAGAGCGTCTGGCAGGTTGAGATGCCCGTCCCGATGGCGCAGATGCTCGAAGAAAACAAGACGATGACCGATGATGACCTGCTGGAAGAACTCCTGCGGATCACCGATGAACGCTATGAAGCGAAAATCGAGATGGTCGACCGTGAAGCCTGGATTGAATACGAACGGGGCGTCATCCTGCAGAGCATGGACAACTTCTGGCGGGAACACCTGTCCTCGCTGGACCATCTGCGCAAAGGCATCCATCTGCGTGGCTATGCCCATAAGAATCCAGAGCAGGAATACAAGTTTGAATCATTCAAGCTGTTTGACCAGATGCTCCGGATGATCCGTGATGATGCCACCAAAGTCCTGTTCCTGGTCCAGATCCGTACCCGGGAAGAAGTCGAGGCAGAACAGCGGGCAATAGCAGAACGGGCTGAAGCCGAAAGGCGGGCGCTGGAAGAAGCCATGGCGGCAGCCGCCCAGCAGGACCAGAAAATCACCATCAAGACCACCATCAGTGATGCAGACAGTGAAAGTGGCAATAAAGGTGGCGGAATTCCCCGTGTTGGCCGCAACGAACCCTGCCCATGTGGCAGTGGCAAGAAATACAAGCATTGCCATGGCAAGCTCAAATGAGCCTTGACCGGTGGCAAGTGAAGGTTTTTTAGAAAGGATGGAAAAATGGCTGTGAATCTCCCTGCCCCAGTGGCGTCTGAACTCAAGCCTGTTGCCGGGCTCGAACTGGGTTACGCCATGGCGGCGATCAAGAAAGAAAACCGGAAAGACCTGCTGGTGGTCCGTCTGTCAGAAGGCGCAGCAGTCGCCGGAGTCTTCACCAAGAACCGCTTCTGTGCAGCACCCGTGCAGATCTGCCGGGACAACCTGGCGAAGGTCAAGGCCTCCGGCAAGTCCATCCGTGCATTGATGGTCAACACCGGCAACGCCAATGCGGGCACCGGCGAATCCGGTTACCGTGATGCCGTCAACACCAGCAAGGCGCTGGCAGACCTGCTGGGGATTGCGCCTGAACAGGTCCTGCCGTTTTCCACCGGCGTCATCCTCGAACCCCTGCCTGCCGACCGCCTGATTGCCGGACTGCCGGCTGCGGTCGCCGACCTCAAGGCAGACAACTGGCTGAATGCGGCAGAAGCCATCATGACCACCGACACCACGCCAAAGGCTGCCTCCCGCACCCTCCAGCTGGATGGCAAGACCGTCACGGTCACAGGCATCTGCAAAGGCGCTGGCATGATCCATCCGAACATGGCGACCATGCTGGGTTTCATGGCAACCGATGCCGCTGTCCCGCAGGATGTCCTGGAAGGCATGCTTGAATATGCCGTCAACAAGTCCTTCAACTGCATCACCGTGGACGGAGACACCTCCACCAACGATTCCCTGATCCTGATGGCGACCGGCAAAGTTGATGCCGGCATCACCGGAACCGCTTCCGCCAACTACCAGGCACTGCAGGATGCGGTCACCAGCCTGGCGCAGGAACTGGCGCAGAAAATCATCCGCGATGGGGAAGGGGCTTCCAAATTCATCACCATCACCGTCGAACAGGGCAAGACTGAAGAAGAATGCCGCAAGGTCGCTTATGCCATCGCCCATTCACCACTGGTCAAGACAGCTTTCTTCGCCTCTGACCCGAACCTGGGGCGTATCCTGGCTGCCATCGGCTATGCCGGGGTGGAAGACCTGGATGTCGGCAAGCTGGAACTCTATCTCGATGATGTCCTCGTTGCCAAAGATGGCGGCAGGAACCCAGCTTATCGGGAAGAAGACGGCCAGCGTGTCATGGGCAAGCCAGAAATCCTCGTCCGTGTCGTGCTGGCACGTGGTGATGCCACCGCCACCGTCTGGACCTGTGACCTCTCACATGACTACGTTTCCATCAACGCAGACTACCGTTCATGACCGGACTGGAGAAACTGCCTATGATGGCCAAACTGGAGAAACTGCTTGAACATGCCGATGTGGTGCTGACCCGCCTTGAAGCCGTCTTGCCGACAGCACAGGGCATTGCCCCGATTGACTGGAACACCCCCAGTGCCGCCTACCGCTGGCGGCGGAAAAACGGTGTCGGTACCCTCAAGGCAATCGCCCATATCTCCCCGGTCGCCATGACCGACCTGTTTTTCCTCGACCGTCAGAAAGCACTGCTCGAACAGAACACCCAGCAGTTCATCGAAGGGAAACCCGCAAACAACGTATTGATGACCGGTGCAAGGGGCACCGGCAAATCATCCCTTGTCCGGGCCTGCCTGAACCGTTTTGCTGACCAAGGGCTCCGCCTGATTGAGGTGGACAAGAACGACCTGATGGACCTGGACGACATCTCAGACCTGGTTGCTTCCCGGCCTGAGAAATTCATCCTCTACTGCGATGACCTTTCCTTTGATGAAGGTGATGACAGTTACAAGACGCTGAAAGCTGCCTTGGATGGCAGCCTGTCTGCCCAGCCGGACAACGTGCTGATCTATGCAACCTCCAACCGCCGCCATCTGCTGGCGGAAAAACAGTCTGACAACACAGGTTACCATCTCGATGAAAACGGAGACCTCCATCCGGGCGAAACCTCCGACGAGAAGATTTCCCTCTCTGACCGTTTCGGGCTCTGGCTGTCGTTCTATTCCTATTCGCAGGACGAATACCTCGCCATCTGCAACCATTGGCTCAAGTCGCTTGGCTGTTCCGATGCATTGATTGAACAGTCCCGTACGGATGCGCTGCAATGGGCATTGCAGCGGGGTTCACGGACAGGCAGGACAGCCTACCAGTTTGCCCGTGACTACGCGGGCAGGCATCTGTAACCAGCGCTGGAAACACCAGAAACAACAGCGGCAACCGGTTAGACGGTTGCCGTTGTCCTGTCAGCAGGCATTACCGGGCGACTTTTCCGCGGATGTCCAGCCTGTCGAGGCGCTCTTCCTGCGAAGTGCTGAATTCAACCCGATGGATCCGCTGCCAGTTCCGGCATTCCCAACCATAAGAAGAATCCAGGGTGCAGTCCCTGCCGAGTGACCCGTATCCGCCATCGGAGACAGCAATCCAGCTGGCACGGTTGCTGTGCCGGCTGTACTGGCAGACACCGACTTCATGCCGCCTGTCATGGCGCCCCATGGCGAACATCCTGCCATGGTCATGGCATTTCAGTTTTTCCTTTGAGGCACCGTCATAGTATTTCACTTTCGACATGTTGTATTTGAACTGGGTGCCACCATCATGACCGCCATGACGGTGATGATGGTACGGCTGCGCCTGGGCAGACATTGCGGCACATGCCAGGATGGCTGCCAGCGGGAAGAGTTTCTTGGTCATGATGGGCTCCTTTATCGGTGGGTACTGTCATGATTCTAGCAAATTTTATGAAGACAATTGTCGACAAATGTTTCAAACGCCTCCGTTTCCCAAGGGCGCAGTCATGGGATGTTTCGGTTATACTTTCAGAATCGGTTGCCCATTCCCCAGATGGGGAAGGGATGCGTTTCTGACAGTCATTTAGGGGAACAAGACGATGGCGGTGAATCTGAAAGACAAGCTGGAGAAATGGAAAACCAAGCTGCTTGACCTGAGTAAACGGAATCCCTTGCTGAACTTCCGGTTCCGTAAAGGGACAAACCTGAAGATCATTGACCCCCCTTTACTGGAACTCTGGGACAGCTTCGTCCAGAAAGAACAGAAAATCACCTTCCCGTTGGTGACTGAAGAAGCAGCCGGAGTCACGGCAGCAGCTGAAAAGCCCACCGCAAAGACCAAGGCGAAACTGGATACCGTCACCGACGACACCCCTGGGGAACGCCAGCGTGCCCTGCGCAACCTCAAGAAAAAAGCCCAGCTCTTCCAGGAAGAACAGGGCATCAATGTCCTCTATATGGCGTTCGGTTTCCTGCGCTGGAACGAGAAAACCGGAGCCAAAGACTTCTTTGAAGCGCCGCTGATCCTGGTGCCAGTCACCATCTCATGGGAAAACATCCGCGCCCCGTTCGTCCTGGGGCTGCATGAAGATGAAATCGTCTTCAACCCGACACTGAAATTCATGCTCGAAGACACCTATGGGCTGAAAATCCCCGAATTCGAGCACGAGGCAGACCTGAAGGACTATATCCAGAAACTCCGGGAAGTCCTGGACAACAAAGAATGGAGCATCCAGGAAGAAGTCGGTGTCGGCCTGTTCCACTTCCTGAAGCTCAGCATGTATGACGACCTCACGAAAAACGAGGAAGCCATCCTCAACAGCAAGCTCATCCGCGCGATTGCCGGTGACAGTTCCGCCATCGACTTCGCCATTCCAGACTTCAGCAACCTCGACACATCAGATGAACTGTCTCCGATGAAGACCTTCCAGGTGGTTGATGCCGACTCCAGCCAGCAGGAAGCCGTCCTCTGTGCGAAAAAAGGCATCAGCTTCATCCTGCAGGGACCACCGGGTACCGGCAAGAGCCAGACCATCACCAACATCATCGCTGAATGCCTTGCCAACGGGAAAAAAGTCCTGTTCGTGGCTGAGAAGATGGCGGCGCTTGAAGTCGTTTACCGCCGCCTTGCCAGCGTCGGGCTTGGAGACTTCTGCCTGATCATGCACAGCCATAAGGCGAACAAGAAATCAGTGATGAACCAGTTTGAACAGGTTTTGCACCGTTCAGAACAGAAAATCACCATCAAGAATGATGCCTATCAGGAACTCGTCCGCCTCGACAGCTACAAACAGATCCTGAACAACTATTCGCGCGACATCTACACCGAAATCAAACCGCTGAACAAGACCATCTATGATGCCTATGGTGAACTGACGAAACTGGAAAAAGTCCCGGACCTGCCGTTTTCCATCGCTGATGTCCGCCAGATGTCTGATACCCGGTTGCTGGAACTGACCGAAACGCTCCAGACACTGGTCCGCTCCCTGCAGGGGACAGATGGCGATTTCAGCAGCAACCCCTGGTATGGCGCCAACAGGATTCCGGTGCTGACCAATGAACTGCGCCAGGGCATCGCGATGAACCTGCAGAACCTCCAGTCCGCTTCACGTAAGATGACTGCACTTGGCAATGAGGTCAAGTCACAGTTGGGGCTGGACATCACCGGAACCCATGCCGGTTTCGATGCCGCCCAGGGGATGCTGGCATCCATCCAGCAGTCCCAGCCGGTGCCCGCCAGCTGGCTGTTGGAGGAAGGAGTTACAGCACCGCTCGCAGAAGAGATTTCCTACTGCAGGGACACCCAGAAGATGTTCACCAACACCAGGCAGGAAATCATTGGGCTGCATGAAGTCCTGCGTGCCGCTGACCCACGGGCAGATTTCGCCGGTTTCGAAGGCCTTGCCACGATGGCAGCCATCCAGGAACATCAGGATGCGCTGCAGTCATTCATTGAGGCTGCCCCGGCTTATAAGTCCCTTAAGGATGCCAATGACCTGCCGATGGTTGAAAAGACCCTGGCAATGCTGCGTGAACGGGCAGACGGCTATGCCGCCCTCAAGGAAACCGTGCTCGGTGAATTCGAGAAAGACATCCTGACCCTCGACTGCGACACGCTGTACCGGAAATTCCGGACCGATTATGACTCGATGTTCAAGCTCTTCAATTCCGACTACCGCAACGACAAGAAACTGATTGAAAGCATGAGCATCAAGGTCGGCGTAGAGCTCTCCGATGAACATATCATCGATGTCTTGGGCAAACTGCGCCAGATGAAGGAACACCAGGCATTCCTTCAGGAAAAGGAACCGATGGCATCACAGCTCTTCGGGGCGGAGTATCAAGGCATCGACACCGACTTCAATGCGTTGAACAGCCATATCGCCGTCTTCAAGACATTGCAGTCATGCCAGCAGAAACTGACTGCCCTGCAGACTTATGTCGGCATCATCGATGACCAGGACGCCACCCTGAAACAGCACTACGAAGGGCTCTATACCGGCATGGAAACCGACTGGGATGCTGTCCGTAGCGCATTGGACTGGGCAGACAGCTTCAGGCAGGCCATCCAGCCGATGGAAGATAAAGGGACCCTTGTCCAGAAAGTCTGCACCGACAATGAAGCCACCAAGGCACAGGCAGGCACCTACCTGACCCGGCTCAACGAAGAAATGGCGGCATACAACGCCTACAACACCGGCTTCACCCAGTTCTTCGACAACCCAGACAGCTTCTACACCGTGCCGTTCAATGAGCTTGACCAGCGTTATGAAGCCTGCCTCAACGGCATGATGCAGCTTCAGGACTGGATCGATTACCGGGGAGCGGTCGCCAAGTGTGCCCAGTCAGGGCTTGATGACTTCATGAAACAGTATGAAGCCGCCAGGCTGCCGACCGACCAGATTGTCCCGACCTTCCAGAAACGGTTCTACAACCTCTGGCTCGACAGCGTCATGCCCGAATATCCATCCGTGGCGACCTTCCGGCGCAAACAGCAGGATGCCCTCATCAGCGAATTCAAGGCGCTCGACAAGAAACAGTTCGAGGTCGCCCGCAACCGCATCAGCGCTGAACTGACCAACAGGCTGCCGGCTTTCAGCTCCTTCACCTCTGGAGGGGATGAAATCAGCATCCTCAAGCGTGAACTCGCCAAACAGCGCCGGATTATGCCGGTCCGCCGCCTGTTCCAGAAAATCCCGAACCTTGTCCGGATGCTGAAACCCTGCCTGATGATGTCACCGCTGACCGTCAGCCTCTTCCTCGAATCCAAGGACTTCATCTTCGATACCGTCATCTTCGATGAAGCCTCCCAGGTCTGCACAGAAAACGCCCTTGGCGCCATCGTCCGTGGCAAACAGGTCATCATCGTCGGTGACAGCAAGCAGATGCCGCCGACCAGCTTCTTCAATGTTTCCGCTGACGGCAACTTCGACGAATACGATGAAGAGAACGAAGAAGCCAACGATGTCTTCGAATCGCTGCTTGATGAAGCCTCGCTGCTGCCGGAAAAGACACTGCTCTGGCATTACCGCAGCCGCCATGAACACCTGATTGCCTTCTCGAATGCCGAAATCTACCAGAACCGGCTGGTCACCTTCCCCTCCTGGATGGCAGACATGCCCGACATCGGGGTCGAATACGTCCATGTCCCGGATGGCGTCTATGACCGTGGCGGACGCAAAGGCAACGTCAACGAAGCCCAGAAAATCGCTGAGATGGTGTTCGAGCACTTTGAAGCCTGCAGGCAGGGAAGGTTCAACCGCTCACTGGGCGTCATCGCCTTCGGGGTTGTCCAGCAGCAGGCGATTGAAGCCGCCCTCCGGCGGATGCGCACAGAACGGCCGGAATACGAAGAATACTTCAACGAAGGGCTTGAAGAACCGTTCTTCATCAAGAGCCTTGAAAACGTCCAGGGCGATGAACGCGACACCATCATCTTCAGCATCGGCTATGCAAAAGGGGCGGACGGCAAGATGGTCATGAACTTCGGCCCGTTGGGGCAGCAGGGCGGTGAACGTCGCCTGAACGTCGCCATCACCCGTGCGAAATTCAACATCAAGCTCGTCGGTTCCATCCTGCCGACCGACATCGATGTCAACCGCATCTCCACCGATGGGCCGAAACTCCTGAAAGCCTACATGGAATTCGCCATCCAGGGTCAGCAGGCACTGCCGCCAGCCGCCAAGGCAGACGCCAGCCAGGAAGAACCGCTGGAAACCGCCATCCATGACCTGCTCGTCTCGAAAGGCTATCAGGTCGATACCCGGATTGGCTGTTCCGGTTACCGCATCGACCTCGCGGTCAGGCATCCAGACCATCCGGGCTGCTATGCCATCGCCATCGAATGTGACGGCGCCTCTTACCATGCCGCCAAGACCGCCCGTGAAAGGGACCGCATCCGTCCTGATGTGCTCCAGGGCATGGGCTGGAAGACCTACCGCGTCTGGTCACCGGACTGGGTCAAAGACCCACAGTCAGAAGGGCAGCGCCTGATCGAGGCGGTGGAAGACGCCATCAAGAACTTCAGGCTGGATGTTGCGCCACAGGCCACACCGGCACCGAAGGCCGGAAAAGCTGAAGAACCGAAAGAAGAAATGGTCGTCGTCACTGCGGCTGAAGAAGTTGATGCCGGCAACCCCTACCATTTCGACCCTGCCCCTGAGGTCGCCGTGCCATCCACCATGTCACCGAAAGGGCCTTTCGGCAGGCAGACCTGCCTGAAATACCTGATCACCACCTATTTCCCGGTCCATGTCGATGTGCTCACCAAAGCCATCTATGCCGGCACACCGAAAATCACCCCTGCCATGAAGGCGGAACTCCAGGCGGATATGGTGCAGATTGAGAAAAACGACCTGTACAAACGCAAAGGCGACTTCTTCTATCCGCCGGTCATCAAGGAAATGCCGGTCAGGCTGAAAGGCAGCCGCACCATCGACCAGATTGCCCAGGATGAAATCCAGGCGGCATTGCTCAAGGTCGCCAAAACGCGGGTCGGCATCAACCAGGCAGCCCTGATCACCGAGGCGATGCACGGTTTTGGCTTCACCCGCAAGAACCCGAAACTCAACGAAGCCTTCTCCGCCGCCTTTGATGACCTGCTCGCAAGGGGCAAAGTCAGCAAAGACGCCGAAGAGGTTGTTTCCGTGCTTTGAGGGAGAAACCAGCCTGGAGGTTGAGATGAAGATTTTTGAAGCGTTTTTAGCCATGATACTTTCGATATTCCCTGCCTTTGCAACAGGCGGTGCCGTCAGTGACAGGCTGGAAGGCACCTGGACCGAAACGAGGCAGTACAAAGACTACCCCAGGGCAGTCCTGCATTTCGAGGGGCAGAACCTCCGTTTGGAACACGTGTTTGATGAAGACGTGACTGTTGAATACAAGGTCACGGAGCAGAAGGATCCTGATGACTTCACCATCACCTTCGAATACTGGCATAAGGTCAAAAGGGGCAACGGCCGGATCATCGATAGGAAAGAATCACGGGATTACCGCTACCACGTCGAGAACGGACGCCCCATCCTGTCAGAAATGGTCTTTGAATACGATGGGCGCGGGCTGATTGTCTTCGGGGAATTCCTGAAGAAAGATGATTTCACCGATGGCTTCGAGTCCGAGCTCCGGAAGAAGCTGAACAACCGGGAAGCAGTCCCAACCATGATGAAGATGGAATAGGCATGGGGTTGGAGTGAGATATGAGGAAAACCGGATTATTGGCAGCAGCACTGCTCGCTGCACTGCCTGTTTTTGCCTATGCCGATGCCTTCAGTGACAGGCTGGACGGCACCTGGATTGCAACGAAACAGTTCAAAGACTACCCCAGGGCAGTCCTGCATTTTGATGGGCAGAAGCTCCATTTTGAAAACCTCTTTGCCACTGCTGCAACCGTTGAATACAAGGTGATTGAACAGGGCAAGGAAGACTTTGTCATCAACTTTGAATACCATCATCAGGTCGAGCGGGGCAACGGGCGGATCATCGACAGGAAGGAATCACAGGATTACCGTTACCACGTCGAGGATGGGATTCCCATCCTGTCAGAAAGGGTTTACGAACTTGACGGGCGGGGCGAGATTATCTGGAAAGAATACCTGCGCAAGGAAAACTTCACCGATGGCTTTGAGTCCCAGCTCAGCAAGAAGCTGAACAGCACCAAACCTGTGCCGACGGTTATGGGGGAATGAAACCTTTGCTTAGTCAATCATCATAGTGGTCACGGCAGGCAACGACATATACAATGCCATCCTCGACATAATAGACAATGCGGTTGGTATCATCGATGCGCCTGCTTCATAAGCCGCTCAGATTGTACTTCAGTGGCTCAGGTTTCCCCATACCGTCAAAAGGGCTTCGTTTGATGTCTTGGATGAGCGAATTGATTCTTTTCAGCGTTTTCTTGTCCTGTTTCTGCCAATACAGGTAATCATCCCACGCCCTGTCTTCCCATAACAACCGCATCAGTCCACCTCTATCAGGTCATGTTCCTGAAAATGGGCTTTGCCTTCTTTGATGTCCTTCATAATCTTTGCCAGATGGCGCATATTGCTATCGGAATAGAATGGATCAACCGACACCTCAAACGGTATCCTTCTTTCCCTGCCGACCTTTTTGGCAAAAATCGTAAAAGCAGCACTCATGGAAAGTCCCAGGTCAGCACAGGCCTGCTCCATGCTTTTTTTGACATCGGCATCCAATTTGAAATTCACACTGACTGTCCGGGGCATCTTCCTTCTCCATCAAAATACTTTTAAGGACTATCATTCATAAAGAAATATTACAGCATTTTACTATAAATATTCTTTACAATAGCTGCAAATATTGAAAGGTTGATGGTTCTTGAGTCTTAAGACTTTTTGAGTCATTGAAGCAGTACGGCGGATGATGACTGAAGGATAGCTACTGACTTCCATGACATTGCGTCTGTTTTTGGATATAGTCTATTTAGTTCAGCAACATGGCTAATAATCTGAGTCAGGAACGTTATGGCAACAAAGAAAGCAAAGCAGAAAACAGAAGCCAACATTGGGTTCGAGAAACAGATTTGGGATGCAGCCTGCGTCCTTTGGGGACATATCCCGGCGGCAGAATACCGGAAGGTCATCGTTGGGCTGATTTTCCTGCGTTACATCTCAACCGCTTTCAAGAAAAAATATGACGAGCTGGTTGCTGAAGGCGATGGTTTTGAAAATGAACCTGACGAATACCTTGCTGATAACATCTTCTTTGTTCCTGAGAAAGCACGTTGGGAAACCATTGCCAAAGCAGCGCATACCCCTGAAATCGGTATCGTGATTGATGATGCAATGCGGGCGATTGAAGAGGACAACAAGAACCTGAAAAATGTCCTGCCTAAAAACTATGCCAGCCCTGACTTGGATAAGCGTGTTTTGGGAGATGTTGTTGACTTGTTTACCAACATGGACATGCATGCTACCTCGGAAACCCAAGATTTGTTGGGGCGTGTTTATGAATACTGTATCGCCCAGTTTGCCGCTTATGAAGGCGTAAAAGGCGGAGAGTTCTATACACCTTCCAGTATCGTCAAAACCTTGGTTGCTGTGTTGAAACCGACAGAAAACTCGCGGCTTTACGATCCGTGTTGCGGATCGGGCGGCATGTTTGTCCAGTCCGTGAAATTCATCCAAGAACATCATGGGCGTCGTGATAGGGTTTCTGTCTATTGCCAAGAATCCAATGCAGATACATGGAAAATGGCGAAGATGAACATGGCAATCCGTGGCATTGATGCGGATTTTGGTCCCTATCAGGCAGATACTTTCCATAATGATTTGCATAAGACCCTGAAAGCAGACTTCATCCTCGCCAACCCGCCTTTCAATCTCTCCAACTATGGCATTGACAAGCTCAAGGATGATGTCCGCTGGAAATATGGTGTACCACCAGCAGGCAATGCCAACTTTGCATGGATCCAGCATATGATCCATCACCTTGCTCCCAACGGCAAAATCGGGCTGGTTTTGGCAAATGGCGCATTATCATCGCAGTCCAGCGGTGAAGGTGAAATCCGTAAGAAGATTATTGAAGATGACCTGATTGAAGGCATCATCGCCATGCCGACACAGCTTTTCTACAGTGTCACCATTCCTGTCACACTCTGGTTCATTTCGAGGAATAAAAAACAGAAAGGCAAAACCCTATTTATTGATGCCCGTGAAATGGGCTATATGGTGGATCGAAAACACCGAGATTTTGATGACGAAAAGGATATCCAGAAAATTGCAGATACATTCACTGCTTTCCAGGAAGGCACTTTAGAAGATGTCAAAGGTTTCTGTGCCGTTGTTTCTACAGAAGACATTGCCAAACAAGACTATATCCTGACACCTGGACGGTATGTCGGTATCGCTGAGCAAGAAGAAGACAGTGAACCATTTGACGAAAAAATGAAACGGCTGACTTCCGAACTGTCAGATTTGTTCAAGCAGTCACATGAACTGCAAGAAAAAATCCGTAAGAATCTGGGGGCGATTGGTTATGAAATCAAATAACGGTTCAGAGGGATACAGCTTTGAGGAAAAATTGCTAGGCGAAGTAATTAATTGCTTTGACCATAAGCGGATACCTCTCTCAAGTATGGAAAGGTCTAAACGGCAGGGCGTCTATCCATACTATGGTGCCCAAGGCATCATCGATTACGTTAATGATTATCTGTTTGATGGAGATTATATTCTTATTGCAGAGGATGGTGAGAATTTAAAGTCACGAAAGAAAGAAATTGCTTCCCTAGTGGATGGTCAGTTCTGGGTCAATAATCATGCTCATATCATTCAAGCGAATAAGCAAGCTGATAATAAATATCTTTATTATTTATTAAATTTTCTAGATTTGACTCCTTATATTACAGGTTCAGCCCAACCTAAGTTAAATCAGGCGAGCCTAAAGAATATACAGATTAGATTACCAAATATATCGATTCAAGAAAAAATTGCAGGTTTTCTATCAGACTTGGATTCGAAAATTAGGATTAATAATCGCATAAACAGGAATTTACTTCACTAAATATTAAGTCTTGACACCTCTAATTCTCCGGACATAAGTTTTGGAAGTAGCGTATCGAGACATAGTTGCAACCTTTTATTTTCTTCAATATTATTTGCAATTTGCATCCTATAAGTTTCAAGTTGGGGAGCAATCTTTATTTGCTCTGACATTGGAGGAAGAACAAAAGTAAACTTCTTGAAGTCTTTTAAAACAATTCTTGGCAATGCAGAACCAGAAACATAGTTATCCTTGACATCTTTCATAACTGAAGGATGTTTCAATAGATTCAAAAGTATGTCTGGATTTATTATTTCTACATCAGGTCTAAAAATTGCAATTGACGAAAGGATTGCTTCATCACGTTGTTCATTGCAAATGAATATTTCTTTTAGGTAACTGCCATCTTTTGCCACAAGGATATCATTAACTTTTGGAACACAATCATTTTTTTGCATTTTTAGAAAATCATCCAAACTGATGTGTTTGCAGTTAGTATCATTGAACCCATATTTACCCATATCTTTTACCGAAAACATTGGATAAATCGATTTTGGTGAATCTTTTGGGCTAAAATGAGAACCATCAGTAATTTTTGAACAAACATCATTCAATGAGACAATAGACCAACCTTTTGGAATTGAACGACTGCCAACCTTAACAAGGTTCTCCTTGTATGGTGTAAAAGCAATAAAATTCTCGTGAAAAAGTGTTTTTGCTTGTTCCTCTAAATTCCTGTTTATCTGATTATTAATAGAGATTTTTTTCTGTATAGAATCAAGAATATTAGTTACCTTGGATTGGTATGAGGTATTTGGTAATTCTATCTCAATATCTTCAATCATCTCCTTAGTAAGTGCATTTCGAGTTGCTCCTCCCCCAGCGATAGAGAGCAGATGACGTTTTTTCATTTGCAGGAAATAAAGCAAATATGAAGGCAGCAAATTGGATGAATCTGGTCTTATTATTGCTACATGTTGATTGACCCGGGCAGGAAGTACTCTATTGTCAACTTTACAGGTTCTTGCCACAGAATCTCCTGTAATGTTCAATAAGATATCATCTTTCTCAAGAATCACATTCTTTAATTTTTCTGCTTGTTCATCATTGATAAAAACAAGACCATCATACGAAAAATTAAAGTCTCTGACATTTTGACTTCTGATAAGAGCAATCCCTTTTTTGCTATAAACTTCTTTCCCTCCTTTGGGGGTTGCACCACTACCAATTTTGGTACAAACTTCCTTTAATGTTGTATTTACCATTAGATAATTCATCCAATAAATTTCTTATGTGCCAGTTTGACATTACTTTGCTTGACCATCGCATACTGCAATGTCGTATCAATCCGTTTGTGTCCCAATAACTGTTGCAGTTGTTCGATTGGCATTCCTTTATCGATTGCCATCGTTGCCAGTGTCCGCCGGAATTTATGCGGATGCACCTTGTTAATGGCAAGTTGTCTGCCGAGTTTCCTTAGTCGGGTTTCGATGCCTCCAATGGTGATACGTTCATGAGGTGAACGCAATCCGACAAACAAGGCAGGGTTGATGTCTTGCCGAGAAGCCAAATACCCTTGCAGATGCAACTTAGTCCGTGCATCAAAATATACCACACGTTCTTTGTCGCCTTTACCTAAGACTGTACATTCCCGTTCATTGAAACGGATATCATCTCTGTTCAATTTGACCATTTCACCGATACGCATACCGGTCGATGCCAGCATATCAATGATAGCGAGATCACGAAGTTCAAGGCAGCTGTCGCGCATCTGTTCAAGTTCTTCATCGGTGTAGGTTTCTTTGATATTAAGGATGGTTTTTACCTTGTGGATGCGCCTGACAGGGCTTTTGAGGATGTAATCCTCATCTTCTAGCCAAGCAAAGAAACTGGACAGGATTCTACGGATGTTATCAATCGTGACACGACTGGATTGATGCTCTTCTTGGTAATCAGTAAGGTACTGACGCAGGTCTTCTGTTCTTATCTGTCGGACACCTTTGGCGATACCTGACAGCATCTTGAGGATGGTTGTTCTGTAATAGTGAAGGCTTTTTTTTGAACAGCCTTCTATGCGTTTGGCAGCGATGAAAGACTGCAATAACTGGATACTGTCATCTGCCTGACTACTGACAGGTTCGGCAATGACCTGATACTGAAAGAGGGTATATTCCAGTGTCTGTTGAAGTAGCTTTATCTGGTTGTTGTCTAGGTGGGGCAGCATCTGTTGCACCACATCTGTTATCAGGCGTTGTTTCATAACACATTCTCCTTGGATGGTTGTTGGTATCCGGAAGAATGGCTGATGATGGCGTTCTTGTGTAGGGAAAGTATGAGGTTTGGCTAACAGCTAAACAGGAATTTTGCAGCTTAGGAGATTAAGTCGGAGAGGTCAATTTCGCCAGACATTAAACGTGGTAGCAGGCCATCTCTCATCTCCGCAAGAGAATCATTTTCAAGCTGATTGTTAAGAATCTGCTTGAACATTGGAGCAGTCAAACAGTGGAAACGAGAAATCTCGTCATCAGTAGGAATAACAAACGGCATAGCCTTTATGATTTTTGAATTGACCGCAGTTGCTATTGAAGATGTACTCCCCATTGTTTGGTAGTTAAAATCCTTCAGATAGCAGTACAGATACTCGTTGATGTAAGGATTATCCGTTTTGAAATGAGCAATAGCCTCATTTGTGGTCATTTCACCGTGGGTGATAGCAATTCGACCTACCGTGAGTTTGAAACTCAAAAGGACTGTGTTGTTGGGTATAACTTTGATGTTGAACTTGTTGACAGCTTCTTGCGTAAGTTGCTCAGAGCTCCTGCGGATATAGGTACCACAGCTGCCCATATCCGAAATGGACACCCAAGTAACATCAGACGAATCGGTCGTAAACCACTGATGTTCTTTACGGGGAGGAGTTTTGCCGATAGCGATATCAAAATATTCTTCTGCCCGACAAGTTCGATGCTGATTATTCGCTGTATTGACGAACATCTCACGATACAGAGCCTGTGCTTGCTGAAGTAAATTCCTGTTTATCGACTTAAGTCACTCAACATCCATTACATTATCAGTCCAAAGTTCACACTGTGACATGACGGTCTGCATGGCATCTTCCATGCCTTCAGGCGGGTATTTGTGTTTCTTGAGCAGCCTGCGGATCATCCGGCGCATGGAGGCTCGAGCACTTTCTCGTTTCTGCCAGTCAATGGATTTGTTCTTGCGGAGGGTTTCTGTCAGTTCCTTTGTGAGGGTAATCAGCTCATCGTGTTCGTAAAAATCCTTGATAGCTTGTGGTTTGGTCAGGGCATCATAAAAAGCCAGTTCATCTTCGGTCAGTCCCAGTTCCTGTCCAGCGTCTTTAGCGGCTTCAATCTGTCTTGCCAGTTTGATTAGTTCTTGAATGACTTCTTCATTGGTCAGTAAGCCATTGAGATAGCGGTTCAATGATTTCTGGAGGAGTTCACTGAATTTTTCAGACTGGACAACATTGGTCCTACGGTAGGTGGAAACTTGGTCTGCGATGAGTTTCTTCAATAATTCAATCGCCAGGTTCTTTTCTTTCATCTTGGCGATTTCACTCAAGAAAGCAGGGTCAAACAGTGAGAATTTTTCCTTGGCATCAGAGAACAGGTTGAGGACACCTTCACTCTTGATGCTGGCTTTCAGCAGATTGTTGATTTGCTCATTGATTTCTTTCAAAGACAGTTTCTTTCCGGTACCTGATGCAGTCAGTTTCACCAGCATGGAACGGACAGCCTCAAAGTAAGCCGCTTCAAGGCGTTTTTCGGTAGGAACCAATGTTGAGCAGAGTGACAGTGCCTGACGGAGCATCAGTGCTTCTTTGATGAAGGATTC
Organism: Oxalobacter sp.; assembly: GCA_017524145.1. Lineage (GTDB taxonomy): Bacteria > Pseudomonadota > Gammaproteobacteria > Burkholderiales > Burkholderiaceae_D > Oxalobacter. The sequence goes on from JAFWUI010000043.1 coordinate 135,474, forward strand.
TTTGGTGTCTTGCTTCTTGGGTGCCACCAAGAAGTTGACCCCGCCGGTAATGGTCTTTGCCCGTTCGAGGTCGGATTTGCCAAAGAAGGCTGAATAGTCGTAGCCGTGGAAAAGATTCTGACAGATTTCCAGTTTTTCCTGGAATTTCGGCAATGCGACTTTGGCGACATCGGTATCACCATAATTCTTGCGGTCGCGGATGGTGTAGTCATTCATTGCCTGTTTGAGGGCAGAGGCAATACCGACATAATCCACAACCAGACCGCCTTCTTTCTCTCCAAAGACACGGTTGACACGGGCAATCGCCTGCATGAGGTTATGTCCTGCCATCGGCTTATAGATATACATGGTGGCAAGGGAAGGCACATCAAAGCCTGTCAGTCACATATCGACAACGATGGCAATTTTCAACGGTGAATCATTGTCCTTGAATTTGTTTGCCAGTTCGGTCTTATGGGTCTTGTTGCCGATAATCTTGTGCCATTCTTCGGGGTCATTGTTGCCGGATGTCATGACAACCGCTACTTTCTCCTGCCAGTTTGGACGCAGTGCAAGGATGCGTTTGTAGATTTTCATGGCAATGGGACGGGAGTACGCCACAATCATGGCTTTGCCGGTAAGCAGGTTGGCACGGTGGTTTTCATAATGGTCAAGGATGTCATCGACAAGGGATTCGATGGTTTTGTCTGCGCCAAGGATGGCTTCCATCTGCCCCATTTCTTTTTTGCTCTGTTCAATGACATAGGGTTCGGTTTCTTCGGCAAGCTGGTCGTATTTCTGGTCAATCAGTTTCAAGGTAGCTTGGTCAAGCTTGAGCCTGATGACCCTGCTTTCATAATAGACCGGGCGGGTTGCACCATCTTCCACAGCTTGGGTCATGTCATAGATGTCAATGTAGTTGCCAAAGACTTCACGGGTGCTTCTGTCTTTGGCAGATATCGGTGTGCCGGTGAAACCGATATAGGTAGCGTTAGGCAGGCTATTACGGATGATTTGCGCTGTGCCTTTGATGATTCTTGCAATATCGTGTCCGCCTTTGTCTTTTTGGATGGATGTCCGTTCAAATCCATAGTGGCCACGATGGGCTTCATCTGCCATCACCACGATGTTCCTGCGTTCCGAGAGGGCTTCTTCAGATTCCTCGAATTTCTGCATGGTGGTGAAGATGATGCCATTGGCGGTCCTGCCAGCCAGCAGGGATTTCAGGTGTTCCCGACTGTCTGCCTGAATGGGCGTCTGTCTCAGGAATGCCCGGCATTTGGCGAATTGTCCATAAAGCTGGTCATCTAAGTCATTGCGGTCGGTGATGACTACAATGGTTGGGCTTTCAAGTTTTTCTTGGAGCAGGTGAGCGTAGAAAACCATTGACAGTGACTTGCCACTACCTTGGGTATGCCAGAAAACCCCGCCTTTGCCATCCGTTTTGGTTGCCTTTGCTGTGGATTCAATGGCTTTCCTGACTGCAAAGTACTGATGATAGCCTGCCATAATCTTGAAGGTGTTCGTTCCTTCATCAGAAAAACAGACAAAATTCTTGATGATGTCGAGTAGCCGTTCTTTTTGATAAATGCCTTGGAAGAACGTGTCAAACTGGGCGAATTGGGTATTTTCATAGCTGCCGTCCACCGTCTTCCATTCCATATAACGGTCTTCATTGGAAGTGATGGTTCCTGCCTTGGAGATGAGCTGGTCACTCATCACGCAGTTGACGTTGTAAATGAAAAGGGAAGGGATTTCCTGCATATAGTTCCGCAACTGGCGGTAGGCTGCTGAGGCATCAGCTTCTTCCCTGGATGGTGATTTCAGCTCAGCGATGACAATCGGGATGCCGTTCAGGAACAGGACAATATCAGGACGTTTCTCACTGTGTTCAATGAATGTCCACTGATTGGCAATGATGAAGGAATTGTTTTCTGGTCTCCGGTAATCGGCGAGGTAAATGCGGGTTGTCCGTTCACCATCCTTTTCATGGTAACGGGCTTCTATGCCATTCTGAAGATAATCCATGAAGAGCTGGTTTTTCTGGACAAGTGAGGCGTTCTCAAAATTTTTCAGTTTGTCCAAAGCATTGGTCAGGGCCTCTTCCGGAGCTCCCTTATTGATCCGCTGGATGCTGTCTTCCAGAACATCCATATAAAGCGGGTTCCGATAATCCCTTTCGATGTCAGGACCATAAACATGGTCATATCCCATATTGATGAAAAGTTCTATCAGGGAATTCTCATAGGATGCTTCCGTAAAGGCTGATGTCATAGCGGTATCCTTATATGGCAATCCGACTTGATAATTTTACATGACTATTCCAGTGACCAATGCTTGGTTGATAGTTACCGCAGGGCATATTTCTGCTTAAGAAATCATCTGTACTAGCTCTTGATGGTTGGAACCAGAGGTATTTGGAGTTCGTTAGGGAATGGGCTGATTCTGTCGAGAAGAGGATTGCAGAATGTCGAATTGGACTGAGAAGAAAATCGACCATGCCAGTATTTCTTCACCCGCAGAGGTGGCTCAGGTGGGCAGCGGTTTTTCCAGACAGCTTTCTGGCAGTCAATTTGCCCTGGCAGGGCAGGACTGTTATAATACGACCATACTCCGGTACTGGTTCCGGGAAGCCCGCCCAGCGACATTCGATGATTGCCTTGGCCATCCAAGGTGCAGCGCTGAAGGCAGACCAATCAGGATAGATTCCGGACTGATAAAGAGTCAAACCTCATCCTGGATGATGAGCAATCCCTCTTTCCGATGCCTGTAGGCAGGCTTTATTGCGCCTGCCCGCGATGAACTGACAGAGCAAAACATTCTTGTTTAGAATTTATTTTGCACGTCGGTTCCTAAAAAGTTGGTTTAGAGGTGTAACCGACCAGTCCGTGCTGGCGGTTATGGTTCTCAATAAATACTGAAAGAAGATTATGGATAAAGATATTTTTAAAAAAATTTCACGTATCCGTACCAGAATGAGACGTATTTCTCTTGCGTTGCGTCAGGTTGGAGGTCAGCGGGACACACGGATAGATTCTGAACATTCGGGACTTAGTAAATCCGAAAACAGGAGTGATTTCTATGAAGAAATTAGATTCAAAGAATTTTGAGGATAAACTCCAGCGATGTTTTCCTAGGGACCGGTTCTATACGGCTCCAGTATGTGCCCGTCGTTCGGTTGACATGCAGCTTGAACCTAGGGTTATTGCAACGGAATTTTTGGCTTATGCATATGCCCGCAAGAAAAATGAGCTTAATAAGATAGAAAAATTATCTCTTGAGATTATTTTGGATGAGTACGCTGAAGAATACCCTGTCTTCGGATATATCCGAAAGGCATATTGGTTGAGAGAAGCCATATCGAAACAGGAATTGGGCAAACCGACGCTTTCTTATCTGGAGATCAACGAGAACGCAACAGACGAGGAAATTGGTTTAAGTGCCTGCTTGGAATTTTTTAGGGGGGATTCGTACTTTTGCCAAGGAACCAACTACATCCCTAACTTGGGAGACATTGTTTCCGACTGGCGTGACGGCGATGCTCCGGTTCTTCTGCTGATGCCCGAAATGGGTTTTCTTCCATATCAATTGGCGATGAATGGCATCAACAGTGTTGTCCGGTGCCCCTATTTGCCAGATGTTGAATTGGCAGGGCTTCTAAGTCCTTTGGTCGAGGGGCGTATTCAGTTTGAGCTGACCAAGAAAGAGGATATTTATAAAGCATACACGGGACCCATATCGTCAGTCATCTGCCTGGCAACGCCCCAACTGATGCTAAGGAATACGAACAAGCGTGCCAAAAGACAAAGGTTGGGTGTTTTAGAAAAACTGCATAGATGGCATTCTGGGAAAGTTGTACTTTGCACGATGCAAGACAGGCTTCTGGATAAGCAGGAGGAAGCAGAGGAACTGAAGATTCGTGAAAAAATGGTGAAATCTGGCTGGGTGCGTAAGATTGTCCAGATTCCTGCCAAGATTCCTTCTGATGGCTATAGACAGCCGGTTATGCTGTATGTCGATTTTGCCGCGCAGCGGTTCACTGGTGTACAGATGGTTAACCTCTCTGACGACCGGTTTACAGAAAAGGACGGTCCGTATCGCTGGCTCAAAATTGAAGTGGTGAAGCCACTACTGTTCACGCATAAGGGATCCGGTGACCCTTCCAATGTGGATTTTTCACGGTTACTGGAACGCCCTATTGCCTTGGAAATGACCGATGCGTTGAGCGGTGTGTCTGAGTATGCAGACTATACTTGCATCTGTTCCTTGGACGAAATGCGGGAAAACGGGTTCAGTCTTGATGTCTTGCGCTATCTGATTGGTTCAAGGAACCGTATGTGGTTCCAGCTTGCGTCGGAAAGTAGGGTTGTTTTACCGGATATTGACGATTTGATTGCTTTTCAGGATCTGCCGCTGGCATCGGCGGATGAAGATGGCATAGACTGCCTGATGGTAGAGCCGGAAGACTTGGAGGTTGATGGTGGTGTGCGTCAGCCGACCAGACAGGTCAGGGTCACGCGGGAAGGATTTGCCCAATGTCGGGTGCAGCGGAACGATATCCTGTTGGCACGGCATGGGAGCAAGGAACAGCTGGGCAAAATCGCTTTGCTGGTCGAGAAATGCCCGGATAATTGGGTTGCCAGCCCATCGCTGATGATTATCCGTCAGAAAAAGACTGAAAGAGTCGGAGACTGGCAGGAAAAACCATGGTATTGGTCTCAAGAACAGGTTTACCGCTACCTGACTTCTGATGCAGTGACAGCCTATCTGAAAAGCAAGATGTGGAATCCTCATGCCAGTGCTTTCCCGACCCGTTACCTGGAGAGCCTGCCAATGGTGATGGCTGATAATTATGCCGTTGCAGCAGAAATATTCAGGTTCAGGCAACGCATGGAAATCCTGCTGGAAAACAGGAAGAACAGTACCCCGAATCCATATATGACCAAAAATCAGGTCAAAAGATTGATCTAAGGTGTTCTTCCTTGCCGGAAGACCGGCAGTCAAGGCTGCACCTGGCAATTCCGGCCAGGGGCGGTTTTGTTTCTGGAAGGCAAACTGGTAATATCTTGCCAACAGGTTATTGGATTGATTGAAAGGAGGTAGGCGTGAGTGCCCAGGTTTATGTCAAGGCGATTAAGAAACTGGAAGAGGTGAAGGCGATGCTTCAGGCTGAGATGGAACAGTCCAGCAGTTCGCTGCTTGACCGGATGGATGATATCGACCGGTTGCAGTCTTCCCTGCTGTGGAACCTTTTCCTGGCTTCCCAGCAGAGATATTCGCTGGAGGATGTGCTGAAGCTGCCTGATTGAGGTTCTTGATAACGGAAAAAGCCGGCAGAAGTTGTTTTCTGCCGGCTTTTTCCGTTATCTTGCTGTCATCATGCACTGAATTCGATGATTCTGCCTGCACCAAGGGGTTGGATGGCTTGGTCGCCGAAGGCCTGCCTGAAGTAGTCCAGTGCATGGGTGCCGGTGCAGTGCCCGCCATAGAAAACGAAGTCATCGGATTTGAGTTGCCGGGTCAGGGCAACGCAGTCGGCGAGGACGGCTTCACTGGCGTTGAGCAGGTGAAGCCCGCCGATGATGGCGGTGATTTTCTCGTCCGGGAATTCTTTGTGTACGGCTTCAAGGATGTTGGTGTAACCGGCATGGGCACAGCCGACGATGACAACGATGCCTTTGGATGTCCTGACTGCCATGGAGGCGTCATCGATGAGGGGGACAGGACCTGTTGCATCTTCGTTGAAGAAGTTGCCGGCGGTTGGGGCATAGCTGCCGGGCTTGTGCGGGATGTCGGTCATCAGGTAGAAGCCGTCGTCCAGCTGGACGGTATGGTTCACCGGATGGAAATGGGGGGCGATGTTTTTCCGCGCATGGAACGGGATGCCGGTGACGCGGACTGGCTGCCCGTTCCTGAACTGGTAGGATTTGTGCCAGATGTAGGGATGGGCATAGACTGGGGGATCGGTCTTGATGCGGTTGTAGAAGGCAAGGCCACCGGTGTGGTCATCATGGCCATGGGTGATGGTGATGCCTTTGAGCCCTTCAAGGCTGATGCCCATCCGCCTGGCGTTTTCCAGGTAGATGTCGCTGGTGCCGGTGTCCATGAGCCAGCGGTTGCCGTTGGGCAGTTCGATCAATACGGAAAGCCCGTGTTCACAGAGGCAGGTTTCTGAGGCAACGGTGTCGTCTGTGAGGATGGTGATTTTCAGGTTGTTTGCAGTGGTCATGGCAGTTGGTGGATTATGGAGCCCGCTTCATTTTAGTCAATCTGTACAGGACATGTCAGTAAAATCATGCAGTACGTTTTGGAAAATCTGTATGGTTGCTGTGCGTTTTCAGCAGTAGGACCTGATGTTTGCCTGTATTGCCGCTGGTACATGGACATCAAGTGTTTTTGCTTGCCTGGTAACGGACAGGCGGTTCTTTTATCCGAAAAAACGGCAACCTTTTTGAAGGTTGCCGTTTGGTCAGCCGGAGCCTGCCGGGTTACATGGCGGCGAGTTTCGCCAGCTGGTCGTTGAGTTTTTCCAGGGTGGCGGTGTAGTCCTGCAGACGGGTGCGTTCTTGGGCAACGACTTTTTCAGGCGCTTTGGAAACGAAGTTCTGGTTGGCGAGCTTGCCGTTGATTTTCCGGATTTCGTTTTCGATGCGGGTTTTTTCTTTGTTCAGCCGTTCGGTTTCTGCCGCGACATCGATCTCGACCTTGAGCATGAGCTTGAGGGTGCCGACGACGGAGACGGGTGCCGGGGACTGTGGCAGTGCCGGCATGATGCTGACGTCTTCGAGTTTGCCCAATGCTTTCAGGTGCGGGATGAAGGACGGGATGTTGCCGGCTTCAGGGGCTTCGATGTACAGCGGTACCCGTTTTGCCGGGGAGAGCTGCATTTCACCGCGCAGGTTGCGGGTGCTGTCAACCAGTGCCTTGCACTGTGCCATCCACTGGTCGGCTTCTCCGTCAATCAGGGACTGGTCGGCTTCAGGGTAAGGCTGGAGCATGATGGTTTCGCCGGAGATGCCTGCCATCGGTGCAACGATCTGCCAGAGTTCTTCGGTGATGTACGGGATGATTGGGTGTGCCAGCCGCAGGATTTTCTCAAGGACGTTGAGCAGGGTGTAGCGGGTGGCGCGCTGCTGGGCTTCGTTGCCTTCCTGGATCTGGACTTTCGCCATTTCGACATACCAGTCGCAGTATTCATCCCAGATGTAGCGGTAGATGGCGTTGGCGATGTTGTCGAAGCGGTATTCGGCATAGCCTTTTTCGGTTTCTGCGGAGGTGCGCTGGAACAGGGACTGGATCCAGCGGTCTGCCAGCGAGAATTCCATGTCTTTGTTGTCCCCGAATCCGCAGTCCTGGCCTTCGGTGTTCATGAGGACGAAGCGGGTGGCGTTCCACAGTTTGTTGCAGAAGTTGCGGTAGCCTTCGCAGCGGTTCATGTCGAAGTTGATGTTGCGCCCAAGGGAAGCATAGCTTGCCATGGTGAAGCGCAGTGCATCGGCGCCGAAGGATGGGATGCCTTTGGCGAATTCTTTGCGTGTCGCCTTGGCGATGGCTTCGGCTTTCTTGGGGTTCATCAGGTTCTGGGTACGGCCCTTGACCAGGGATTCGACATCGATGCCGTCGATGAGGTCGATCGGGTTCAGGGTGTTGCCCTTGGATTTGGACATTTTCTGGCCCTGTGCGTCACGGACAAGCCCATGGACATAGACAATCTTGAACGGGATCTTGCCGGTGAAGTGCAGTGTCATGACGATCATGCGGGCGACCCAGAAGAAGATGATGTCGAACCCGGTGACCAGCACGGAGGATGGCAGGAACAGGCGGGATTCAACGGTGTCTTCCGGCCAGCCAAGGGTGGAGAACGGCACCAGGGCGGATGAGAACCAGGTGTCGAGGACATCCGGGTCGCGGCGGAGGGCCTTGCCACCGGCTTTTGCCTGGGCTTCTGCTTCGTCATGGGCGACATAGATGTTGCCTTCGTCGTCGTACCAGGCAGGGATCTGGTGTCCCCACCAGAGCTGGCGGGAGATGCACCAGTCCTGGATGTTGTTGAGCCACTGGTTGTAGGTGTTGGTCCAGTTTTCAGGCAGGAACTTGATTTCCCCGTTGGCGACTTTTTCCAGTGCAACTTCGGTCAGGGACCTGCCGGGGAAATGGGGGCTGTCTGCAGGCGCCGGTTTGCTCATGGCGACGAACCATTGGTCGGTGAGCATCGGTTCGATGATGACGCCGGTGCGGTCACCACGTGGCACCATGAGTTTGTGCGGGTCGATGCGGACAAGGTAGCCTTGGTCTTCAAGGTCGGCGACGATCTGTTTGCGGGCGGCGAAGCGGTCCATGCCACGGTAGGCTTCTGGTCCGTTTTCATTGATTTTCGCATCCAGGGTGAAGATGTTGATCGGTTCCATGCTGTGGCGCATGCCGACGGCATAGTCGTTGAAGTCGTGCGCCGGGGTGATTTTCACGCAGCCGGTCCCGAAGTCTTTGTCAACGTATTCGTCTGCGATGACGGGGATCTGGCGTCCGGTCAGTGGCAGGATGAGCATTTTGCCAACGAGGCTGGTGTAGCGTTCATCCTCTGGGTTGACGGCAACGGCGACGTCGCCCAGCATGGTTTCTGGACGGGTGGTGGCGACGGTGACGGAACCGGAGCCATCGGCGAACGGGTAGCGGATATGCCACATGGAGCCGTTTTCTTCTTCTGAGACGACTTCAAGGTCAGAGACGGCGGTGCCGAGCACAGGGTCCCAGTTGACAAGGCGTTTGCCGCGGTAGATCAGGCCTTCTTCATAGAGGCGGACGAAGACGTCGGCGACCAGCTTGGAGCGGGTGGCATCCATGGTGAAGTATTCTCGGTCCCAGTCCGGTGAGGTGCCCATGCGGCGCATCTGGCCGGTGATGGTGGAGCCGGAATGTTCTTTCCATTCCCAGACTTTCTCGAGGAATTTTTCACGGCCAAGGTCGTGGCGGGAGATTTTCTGGGCATCAAGCTGGCGTTCAACAACAATCTGGGTGGCGATGCCGGCATGGTCTGTGCCGGGGATCCAGGCGGTGCTGTAGCCTTTCATACGGTGGTAGCGTACCAGGCCGTCCATGATGGTCTGGTTGAAGGCATGCCCCATGTGCAGGGTGCCGGTGACGTTCGGTGGTGGCAGCTGGATGGCGAATGCGGGTTTGCTTTCATCGAGTGTCGCACGGAAGTATCCGTTCTTTTCCCATGTGTCGCGCCAGCGTTTTTCAATTTCTAAAGGTTCAAAAGACTTGGCCAGTTCCATAATACAAAGCTGATTCTGCTGAAAATCGGTGATATCGTTGAAAAAAGTCTATTATAATGGGTGGTTGATGGAGACGCATCTGAAAGATGCCGTTATAATTTCTCCGTACAAATCAGAATGCTAGGGGTTCTGGCCAGGAGGCCGGGCGAGATTACACCCTCTGAACCTGATCTGGGCAATGCCAGCGAAGGGAAGCGTCAACATGGTGCAGTGTGGCCATGCCATAAGCCAAGGTTCCCGATGCTGGTTCTAAGTAAAGTTGAAGGAATCATATGAGCGACAAGCAGAAATTCTTATCCGCCACCGCAAAGGTTGATGAAGCGGCGGTCCAACCTTTCCCGAATTCGCGCAAAATCTATGTCACGGGCTCCCGTCCGGACATCCGCGTGCCGATGAGAGAGATTACGCTCTCTGATACCTCCATCCTGTTCGGTCAGGAAAAGAACCCGCCGATTTATGTCTATGACACATCCGGTCCCTATACCGACCCGGATGCGAAGATTGATATCCGTTCCGGGCTGCCTGCCATCCGTACCGCCTGGATCGAGGAACGGGGCGATACGGAGGAACTGGATGGGCCGACTTCTGAATACGGCAGGGCACGCCTGGCAGACCGTTCACTGGATGAGCTGCGTTTCAACCTGACCCGCAAGCCACGCCGTGCGAAACCGGGCAAGCGCATCACGCAGATGGATTATGCAAGGCGCGGCATCATCACTCCGGAAATGGAGTATGTCGCCATCCGTGAAAACCAGCGCCGTGATGAATATATCAAGAGCCTGAAGGAATCAGGGCCAAATGGTGAAAGGATGGCGAAGCTGATGCTGAAGCAGCATCCTGGCCAGCCATTCGGGGCACAGATCCCTGAAACCATCACGCCGGAATTTGTCCGTGATGAGGTTGCACGTGGCAGGGCGATCATCCCGGCGAACATCAACCATCCGGAAGTCGAACCGATGATCATCGGGCGCAATTTCCTGGTCAAGATCAATGCGAACATCGGCAATTCCGCGCTGTCTTCCGGCATTGCGGAAGAAGTGGACAAGCTGACCTGGGCAATCCGCTGGGGCGGTGACAATGTGATGGACCTTTCCACCGGCAAGAACATCCATGAAACCCGTGAGTGGATTGTCCGCAATTCCCCGGTACCGATTGGCACAGTGCCGATGTACCAGGCTTTGGAAAAGGTCAACGGGGTTGCAGAAGACCTGACTTGGGAAATCTTCCGGGATACGCTGATTGAGCAGGCGGAACAGGGTGTGGACTATTTCACGATCCATGCCGGTCTGCTGAAACGCCATATCCCGCTGACAGCGGAACGTATGACCGGGATTGTCTCCCGTGGCGGTTCCATTATTGCGAAGTGGTGCATGACGCATGACCAGGAAAGCTTCATCTATACGCATTTCGAGGAAATCTGTGAAATCCTGGCGGCTTATGACGTGGCGGTCTCTTTGGGTGACGGCCTGCGTCCGGGTTCCGGCTATGATGCGAACGACCCTGCCCAGTTCGGGGAGCTGCATGTGTTGGGTGAACTGACCGAGGTGGCATGGAAGCATGGTGTCCAGGTGCTGATTGAAGGGCCTGGCCATGTGCCGATGCATATGATCCGCCAGAATATGGAAGAGCAGCTGAAGCACTGCCATGAGGCGCCTTTCTATACGCTTGGCCCATTGGTTACCGATATTGCACCGGGCTACGACCATATCACGTCTGCAATGGGTGCTGCGCTGATTGGCTGGTACGGTACAGCGATGCTGTGCTATGTCACGCCGAAGGAACATCTGGGCCTGCCGGACAAGGATGACGTGAAGGAAGGCATCATTGTCTATAAGATGGCTGCGCATGCCGCCGACCTGGCGAAGGGCCATCCGGGGGCGATGATCCGTGACAATGCGATGTCGAAGGCACATTTTGAGTTCCGTTGGGAAGACCAGTTCAATATCGGCCTGGATCCTGACCGTGCCCGTGAATACCACGATGAGACGCTGCCGAAGGATTCTGCGAAGTCGGCGCATTTCTGCTCGATGTGCGGTCCGAAGTTCTGTTCGATGAAGATTTCCCAGGAAGTCCGTGAATATGCGGCAAGCAAGGGGCTTTCGACGATGCAGGAAGAGATTCCGGAACGGACGATTGAATTTGTGAAATAAGCAGGGTCTGGCAATGGAAATCAGATTGAATGGTGAGGACCGTCAGGTGGCTGACGGCATCACCCTGCAGGCATTGATCGATGAGCTGAAGGTGCCGAACCGCGCGATGGCGATTGCTGTGAACCGCCGGGTCGTCACCAAGACGAAATGGGCTGAGCATGTCCTGCAGGCGGGTGATGTTGTCGAGCTGGTGCGTGCCATCGGCGGGGGGTGACCTGCTGGAAGGGATGTTATGGGAGGCAGGTGCCCCAGCATCTGCCGGAAGTCTGGATTGGAAAGAGGACTTGCAATGAATAAAGAAGATACTGGCTTGACGATTGCCGGCAAGACTTATAAATCACGTCTGCTGGTTGGCAGTGGCAAATACAAGGACCTGGAAGAAACCCGTGTTGCAACTGAAGCGAGTGGCGCAGAAATCATTACGGTCGCCATCCGCCGTGTGAATATCGGTCAGGATCCGAACCAGCCGAACCTGCTGGATGTCGTACCGCCGACCAAATATACGATCCTGCCGAATACCGCAGGCTGCTTCAATGCGGAAGATGCGGTCTATACACTGCAGCTGGCACGTGAACTGCTGGATGGCCATAAGCTGGTGAAACTGGAAGTGCTGGGCGATCCGAAGACGCTGTTCCCGAATATGCCTGAAACCCTGAAAGCCGCTGAGATGCTGGTGAAGGATGGTTTTGATGTGATGGTTTACTGCAGCGATGACCCGATCCAGGCAAAGATGCTGGAAGACATCGGCTGTGCCGCCATCATGCCGCTGGCTTCGCTGATCGGTTCTGGCATGGGTATCCTGAATCCTTGGAACCTGTCCCTGATCATCGAACAGTCGAAGGTTCCTGTCATTGTGGACGCTGGTGTCGGCACTGCTTCTGATGCAGCGATTGCGATGGAACTGGGGTGTGACGGCATCCTGATGAACAGCGCGATTGCATTGGCACAGGATCCAGTCCGTATGGCACGTGCGATGAAGGCTGCTGTTGAAGCAGGCCGTGATGCGTTCCTGGCTGGCCGTATCCCACGGAAGTTTGCGGCTTCCCCATCTTCCCCGATGGCAGGCCGTATCGTTTCTTAAGCTTTTCCCGATGCCTCCCTTTTTGGGAGGCATTTTTTCTGATGTCATGGATGCTGGATGCGGTATCCATGGCATTTCATGAGCATGGATACCATGAAACAGAATCCACGTCCGTGTGTGCTGGTGTTTGCCGGCCTTGACCCGAGTGGAGGTGCCGGGATTTCGGCGGATATCGATGCAATCGGGGCTGTCGGTGCCCATGCATTGCCGGTGGTTACTGCATTGACGGTGCAGGACAATGACCGGGTCTATGCGGTGAATCCTGTGGATGCGTCTGTAATTGCCCAGCAGGCAAAGGTGCTGATGGACAAGATTCCAGTTGCGGCTGTCAAGGTCGGGATTGTCGGCAACAGGGAGAATGCATTGGCAATCCGTGATGCGGTTGTCCGTCTGCGCCAGGGGAACCCGTCGTTGCCGGTGGTGCTGGATACGGTATTGGGCAGTGGTCATGGCTTTGCCCTGACGGAGGGGGTGCCGGAATATGCGCTGTCACCGTTGGTCGGTCTGGCGACGGTCATTACACCGAACCTGCCGGAAGCCAAACGGATGTACCCGAAGTCTGATGACATCCAGGAACAGGCGGCTTACCTGATGGCGCAGGGGGCAAAAGGCGTGCTGGTCAAAGGTGGGCATGGTGATGAGCCGGATGTAGTGGTCAACCGTTGGTTCAGCAGGGATGGGGGAAAGCATTGGCAGTGGCACCGTCTGCCGGGGGAATTCCATGGCACGGGCTGTACGCTGGCTTCGGCAATCGCCGGTTTCCTGGCACAGGGCCTGCCGGAAGAGGCGGCGCTTGAAAAAGCCCAGCAGTGGTGCCAGCATACGCTGGAACAGGCGTTTCCGATTGCTGGCGGCCAGCAGATACCCGGTCGGCATGGCTAGGGTGGCAGTATCGGACAGAATGTATTGAAAGGGAGGAATGGATGAAAGGTCTTTATATTGTGACACCGGATTGGGACGATACCGCCAAGCTGGTTGATGTGACAGAGAAAGCGTTGAAGGGTGGTGCACAGATTGTGCAGTACCGCCATAAGACTGCCGGTCCTGAACAGCGTCTGGAACAGGCAAAGGCCCTGCAGGAGGTCTGCCGCCGCTATGGCAGGACGTTCATTGTCAATGATTATGTTGATCTGGCGTTGGAAATCGGGGCGGATGGCATCCATGTCGGCGGGACGGATGCGCCGGTGGCGAAGGTCCGTGCCGTGATGGGGCCGGATAAGATTGTCGGGGCTTCCTGTTATGGCAGCCTGGTGCTGGCACGCAATGCAGTCAGTGCGGGGGCAAGTTATGTGGCGTTTGGCGGGTTCTTCCCTTCCCGTGTGAAGAAATATCCGGTGACGACACCACCTGCCATCATTGCTGACTGGAAGAAGGAAAACGCTTCCATGCCGGTCTGTGTGATCGGGGGGATGACAGCGGAAAATTCTGCGCCTTTGGTTAAGCTGGGGGCGGATATGGTGGCTGCGGTGAGCGGCGTCTATTTCCAGGATGACCCGGAAGCCGCTGCGAAAGGATATGCCGCGATGTTTGGCTGATTGGTTTTTGCCAGTAAGAAAGCCGGTTCCTGCTGCAGGAGCCGGCTTTTCTGTTTACAGCAGTGGCGAGAAAAGCCTTGCCAGTGCTTCGAAGAAGCGGGCAGCATAGGAGATTTTCCGGGGTTCCGGGACAAGTGTCGAGGACTTGATGTCCTCGAGGAACTGGTCTGCCAGCCTGTTGGTCAGCGCTTTTCCGTAACCGGCGACGCAGATTTCAAAGTTCAGGCGGAAACTGCGGGTGTCAAAGTTGGCGGTGCCGATAAGGCTGTACTGGTCATCAACGACAATGGTCTTGGAATGGAGCATGCGCTGGTCATATTCCCAGATTTTCACGCCGGCAGCCTTGAGTTCGCCGAAGTAGGAGCGGGCGGCATAGGTGACCAGTTTTGAGTCGCTCTGTCTGGGAACCAGCAGGCGGACATCGACACCCCGGAGTGCGGCATTGGTCAGGATGAAGAGTGTCGGTACGGTCGGTACAAAATAAGGGGTGGTGAGCCAGACCCGGTGCTTGGCTTTCTGGATGATGGTCAGGTAGAAGCGGTGGATGATTTCCCAGGAGTTGTCAGGTCCTGATGGGATGACCTGTACGGGGAAGGCACCGGCTGGCTGGATGGGGAAGTAATGCCGGATATCCGAGATGTTCCGGATCTGGGTGGCATAGAACCAGTCTTCGAGGAAAGTCATCTGAAGCCAATGGACGGCATTGCCGGTCAGTTTCAGGTGGATGTCATGGTAGGCATCGTTTGGATGGATGCGTTCGTCTTCTTCATCGGTGATGTTGAGGCCGCCGGTGAAGCCTGTCTCCCCGTCACAGACAACGATTTTGCGGTGTGTCCGGAAGTTGAGCATCGGTTTGAAGACTCTGGACAGGTGAGGCTTGTGGAAGAAGGCGAATTCTCCGCCGGCATCCAAGAGTGGTTGGATAAAGCGGCTCTTCAGTTTGGAGGAGCCCAATCCATCAACCAGCAGCCGGACATGGACCCCTGCTTCCGCCTTGCTGACCAGCAGGTCACGCAGGGCGGTGCCGATATGGTCGGGTTCGTAGATGTAGTATTCCAGGTGGACATGGTGCCTGGCGTTGGCGATGGCATCCAGGATGGCGGTATAGGTCTGTTCCCCGTCGACCAGCAGCTGGAGGTCGCTGGCGGAGGTCAGGGGAAAACCGGTGGTTTTCCGGACGAGTTCCGCAACCTGATGCACTTCTGCCATATGTTTGGGTTTTGCCAGCTCAAGGACACGGCCTTTCAGGTAACCGGTGTGTTCCTTGAGGGCAGTCCTGGGAGCCAGGCGTTTGAACCGTTGCTTGACCAGTCTGTGGGGACCCAGGAAGTGATAGACCAGGAAGCCGATATAGGGCAGGAAGGCCAGTGCCAGGATCCAGCTCAGGGTAGCGACCGGGGAGCGTTTCTGGAGGACAATCCAGATGACCAGGATAAGGATGTGCAGCAGCCATGCCGCACCAGCCAGTTCCAGGACGGTGGTGGTGGCATCAGGAATCTGCAATGACCAATAAAGGTAGAACATCGGTGGGAACCCTGTCAGCCTATAGGGGGAAGACCATTGGGGATATCATACACCGATATGCCGGGTGTTGGCGGGATGGCATCCTTCTGGGGGATGGGGAGGAGAGGGATGCGGCGTGGATGCCGGGAAGCTGCCGGAGGCATGCTTCAGGATTTGAAATAGGCTTTGCCTAAATAGTAAAGGCCTACAATGAAGAAGAAGACGGCGATGCAGAAAAGGCCGGTGGCGACTTTGCTGCGTTTCTTGGGCTGTGGGTTGTTCCAGTTGCGGTTCATGTCAGGTCGGTATCAATCAGGAAAAGGTTTCAGGAATCATCGAATCATCTAAGGGAAACATATTATCGTTTTTTCGGTGATAAAAACAGGCAGAAGGCGCTTTTTCTGATGCTTCTGAAGCGGTTTTTTGTATAATCGGGAAAACAGTCCGATAGGTATTGCAGGCTGGTGAAGGTTTCCGACATTGCCTATTCTGCAACACTGCACAGAAAGAACGGTTTAATCGTTGACATCAAAAAATTGTTTCGGCATAATGCTGAATTCCTGCGGAGAGGTGGCCGAGTGGTTAAAGGCAGCAGACTGTAAATCTGCCCTCTTATGAGTACGATGGTTCGAATCCATCCCTCTCCACCACAGAATAATAAGTTGAAGTGAAAGCGAGCGCGGGTG
>JAFWUI010000044.1 GCA_017524145.1 Oxalobacter sp.
AATAACCATGGAATGGATGGCGGAATACAATGAAATCCGCCCACATGAATCGCTTGGGAACCTGCCTCCACGGGCATTTTTGATGAAAAACAGCGGGAAAATCTCTAATTTAAGTTGTGCCTAAAATGGGGAGGTTTACAATGGAGCAGGTGATGGATGGCATCTGCCGCAGTCTCTACAGCCAGCTCAGGAACAATCCGCAGATGGGGCTGGAGATGGAGAACCGGAGCTGATATGAAAAAAATCCTCAGTACATTGTTGTTGTGTATGGCTGCCAGTTTCCCGGCATACAGCCAGGGTGTCCATTATTTCGGGCAGAAAGACCATGACACTGTCAGTCAGGTGCCTTATGGCAACAATGCAGCTGCCGGGCATTTTGTGAAAGTTGATGATGTCCGAATCTATTATGAGGTCTATGGCAAAGGGGAACCGGTGCTGGTGCTGCATGGCGGCGGGGTCGGCTGCACTTATGAGATGGGGCGGTTCATCGATGAACTGTCAAAAGACCATCTGGTCATAGCACCGTCTACACGGGGGCATGGGAAATCTGGGATTGGCGTGAAACCGGTTACCTATGCGCAGAAAGCGGATGACATGATGGCGGCGGTCAATCAGGTCACGAAGAAACCGATGGTGATCCTGGGGTTCTCGGATGGTGCCTATACGGCTTATAAGATTGCTGCGATGTACCCGGACCGGGTCAGGAAGATTGTGGCGATCGGCGCAGGTGAGAATTTGCCAGGGCTACGGAAAATCCCGATGGCTAAGCTGGCGGATTTCGCTGCATTGGATCAACGGTTCATTGATGAGAAGGTTGCGCTGTGTCCTGAACCCGATAAGCTTCAGGATTACCTGGACCGTTATTTCACGTTCTTCAATCAGGAAACCATCAGCAAGGCCCTGTTCAGCAGCATCAGATGTCCTGTTCTGGTCATTGCCGGGGAAAAGGATGCCAACGCCCCTTTGGATACGGTCATCTCTGCCTATAAGATGATACCCAATGCACAGCTGGCCATCATCGCCGATGCACCGCATCAGGCTTTCATCACGAATTTTGATGCTGTCTGGGCAAATGTCAAACCTTTCATGAAAGATTGAATCATGGATAGATTATTGGATAAACCGTTACCGCTTAAAACCATCATGCTTCGCAACCGGATTGCGATGCCGCCGATGGCGACAGAACTGTCGGTCAATGATGTACCGTCCGATGCATTGATTGACTATTACCGGAAACGTGCGAAAGCCACAGGACTGATCATTGTCGAGCATGAATATGTCTCGTTGGAAGGAAAAGCCAGCCCTAGGCAGCTTTCGATGGCGGAAGGTGTGGATATTGCGGCTTACCGCAGGCTGACGGATGCAGTCCACAGTCAGGGAGCAGCAATCATTGCGCAGGTCAACCATGCCGGTGCTGATGCCTTTGACGATAAGCTGCCCGTGATTTCTGCCAGTGATATCCGTTTCTGGCGGAGTGCGTTCCAGGCAAAGGCAATGACGTTGGGTGATATCGTGCGTATCAAGGAGTGTTTTGTCAATGCAGCGGTGCAGTCAAAAGCGGCGGGGTTTGATGGCGTGGAAATCCATTCGGCCCATGGTTATCTTTTGAACCAGTTTTATTCACCGTTGACCAATCTGCGGACGGATGACTACAACGGCAAGACGATGGAAGGCCGTACCCGCCTGCATTGTGAAATCATCCAGGCGGTCCGTGAAGCGGTTGGGCAGGACTATGTCGTTGCCATCCGTTTTGGTGCCTGCGACTATATGGATGGTGGCAGCCAGATTGCGGAGATTCCAGAGGCAGCCAGACGGTTTGTGGATGCAGGGGTAGACCTGATTGACATTTCGGGAGGCTTGAGTGGGTATATGGTGCGAGGTGCTTCCCAGCCTGGCTGGTTTGCCGAATTGAGCCGTCCTGTAAAAGAGACCGTCAATGTGCCTGTCTTGCTGACAGGCGGTGTCCAGACTGGACAGGATGCGGAAGGGTTGCTTCAGGAAGGAGCTGCAGACCTGATTGGGGTAGGGCGTGCGATGATGCAGGATGCTGACTGGTCTGAACGGGCGCTCCAGCATGCTGGATGATGGAAAAGGGATGCTGGCCAGACGGTAGGACACCATGGAAAAAGGGTTTTCATTATGGGTAATCCTGTTGATGGGGATTGCTATGACGGCTTGCAATGCAGGACAACCAACAGCACCCAAGGCGCCGGCAGGCAATCAGGAGAGGACGGTTCAGAAAATGGCTTCCGATGAAAACACCGCTCAATCAACGGCTTTTGTCATGAGGGACAAGGCGGTCCGGAAGATGGCACTCAGCACTGGAGACCTGAACTTTACCTTTGATACAGAAGACAATGAGACGGTCCGGGCTTTGGGAGGCAGGTTTCCGCTGAAACTGAAGATGGCTGACCTGAACGGCAACGAGAAATATGCCTATCTGTCTGAACCATTGCCTGCCAAGCCAGAAAGTGTCGGCAGGATAAAGGCAGGGGATGTCATGCTGTTCGGGGACAACTGCCTGGTGGTTTTCTACAAGGATTTCGAGACGTCATACCGCTATACCCGCATCGGTCATATCGGGAACAGCACATTGCTGACGGAAGCCTTGGGATCCGGCGATGTCGAGGTGACTTTCGGCCGGTAAGTAGTCTGCATCCCTCATAGAAAACGGCTGGAGCTCATCCAGCCGTTTCTGCCAGCGGAAGGGGAACCCTATTCTGTGGTGATGGCGATTTTCAGGACACCGTCACGGGCATTGGCGAACAGGTCATAGGCTTCTTCAATCTGGTCGAGTCTGAAGCGGTGGGTGACCAGCTGCTGCATATCGACACGACCGCTCTGGACGACATTGAGCAGCCTGCGCATCCGTTCCTTGCCGCCAGGGCAGAGGGTGGTGACAATCGCCTGGTCTGCCAAGCCAGCGGCGAAGGCATCGCCTGGCACTTTCACACCACCGGAATAGACACCCAGGCTGGACAGGACGCCACCGGGTTTCAAGACCCGCAGGCAGCTTTCAAAGGTGCCTTGCGTACCCAATGCCTCGATGGCGACATCAACACCTTGGCCGTTGGTGAATTTCATGATTTCTTCAATCGGGTCCTTTTCACGGAAGTTGATGGTGATGTCAGCGCCCATGCGTTTCGAGATTGCCAACCGTTCCGGGATACCGTCAACAGCGATGATTTTTGTCGCTCCCCTCAATTTGGCGCCTGCGGTCGCACAGAGACCGATAGGACCTTGGGCGAAGACTACCACGGTATCGCCAATCTTGACCCTGCCGCTTTCTGCACCAGAGAAGCCGGTACTCATGATGTCCGGGCACATCAGTACCTGTTCATCGGTGAGGTCATCGGGAATCGGTTCCATGTTTGCCATGGCATCAGGAACCAGCAGGTATTCTGCCTGACAGCCATCAATGGTGTTGCCGAATTTCCAGCCACCAATCGCTTTCCAGCCATAGGCACCCAGTCCGTTGTTCCCACATTGGGATGGATGGTTGTCCAGACAGGCGTAACAGTGTCCACATGGTGTGATGGCACCGACGATGACACGTTGGCCGATCTGGTAACCGGTGACGCCGGCACCCAGTTCGGTGATGACACCGACCGGTTCATGACCGATGATCAGGCCCGGTCTGACAGGGTATTCGCCTTTGAGGATGTGGACATCAGTCCCGCAGATGGTGGTGGTTGTCACTTTGATGACGGCTTGACCGGGACCGGCTTTGGGAATGGGCTTTTCATCAAGGATGATCTGCCCAGGCTTGACGAAAACGGCAGCTTTCATGGTACGCATAGACTTTCCCTCCATATCAATATCTCAAGGTGTGCAGACATTCAGGTATGACGGCACAGAAATGACCAACAGGGGCATGCTGCGTTTCAGCTTTCATCGGTATCCGATTGAAAACCGGAACGGAAAACCAATGCCTTTACCGGATAGGTTACCCTGCATGATGGCACCTGTCCAGTCAGGAATTCCGTTATTTGACAGGCTGTCCAGGCAATATCAGAAGATTGGATGGTCAAGCCTCTTTATCTTCTTCGGTTTCTGTTTCATCAATATCTGATTCAACGGTATCCAATCCCAACAGGGGAACACTCTGGTTGCTTGGCAGTTCTTCAACGGACCGGAGCCTGCGGTCCATCGCCCGGGTACGTACCTCAGCTTTTTCGATGTTCTTGGTGACCCGTTCAAGGGCTTTTTTCGTATTGGCCAGCACTTCGCCGAATTTGCCGAATTCCGTCTTGACAGCGCCAAGGATCTGCCAGACTTCTGACGAACGTTTTTCGATGGCAAGCGTCTTGAAGCCCATCTGGAGGCTGTTGAGCAATGCGGTCAGTGTGGAAGGTCCAGCGATATTGATCCGGTATTTACGCTGGATGCTGTCAGCCAATCCAGGCCGTCTGACGGCTTCAGCATAGAGTCCTTCGGTCGGGAGGAACATCAGTCCAAAGTCAGTGGTGTATGGGGCAGCAAGGTATTTCTCTGAGATGGTCTTCGCCTGGGCATCCAATGCGCTTTCCAGTTCTTTGCCGGCAGCGGCGACACCAGCGGCATCACCCGCTTCGGAAGCCTGGACAAGGCGTTCATACTGTTCTTTCGGGAATTTCGCATCAATCGGCAGCCAGACCGGTTCATCCTGATTGTTTTTACCCGGCAGTCTGACGGCATATTCGACAAAAGCGCCTGAACCAGGGATGGTTTCGACATTCTTTGCATACTGCCCGTCAGTCAGCATCTGTTCCAGGATCATGCCGAGCTGGACTTCGCCCCAGGTTCCCCGGGTCTTTACATTGGTCAATACCCGTTTCAGGTCACCAACCCCCTGTGCCAGCTGGGTCATCTCACCCAGGCTCTTATGGACGTTTTCAAGGCGTTCAGAAACCAGCCGGAAAGATTCGCCAAGACGCTGTTCCAATGTGTCATGCAGTTTTTCATCGACGGTCTTGCGCATTTCATCGAGTTTGGTGGCGTTGTCCTTCTGCATCTGGGTAATTTTGGTTTCCAAGGTATTGCGTACCTCTGTGATGCCTTTCTGATTGGCTTCTGCCATGGTGTTCAGCGATTCCTGGACCGATGTCCGAAGGGTGTTGATGCTGTCTGCCTGTTCTTTCCGGGCTGCTGTGGAGGTGTCGGTGAGGGCTTTCCGCATGGTTTCCAGTTTTTCATCGTTGGTGGCGGTCAGTTTCTCAAGGTTTGAGGCAAAGAAGCCCAGTTTTTCGGCATTGTCGGCCTGAAGGGAAAGAATCTTGTCTTCCAGTGTCTGACGGATGTCATTCAGCCGGTTGTTGTTGGTGGTGGTGATGTTCTGGAATGATTCGCTGATTGCGGTGTTCATCTGCCCCAAGGTAGTCTGCTGTTCCTGGCGTGACTGGGATGCTGAATTGGCCAATGATTCACGGAGCTGCTCGATTTTTGCGGAATAGGTGGCTTCAAAGGTTTTCAGCCGCTGGTCCTGCGAAGCGAGCTGGTTGTTGATGACCTGCTGGAGATTGGTGACCTGTCCTGCCAGTTCAACCCGGTTTCCCCGTGATTCGGTCTGCAGGTGCTGCTGTACCTGCTGGATGATTTCTGTCTGGACTTTCTGGAGTTCTGCTTCAGAAAGCCGGTTCCTGGATTGGCGGAGCAGAATGAAGATGAGGATAACCAGCAGGATCAGGCAAAGTCCTGACAGGATTACCGGGATGATAGGCATGGCTGCTTCCTTGAAGAAAATATTGAAACCTTAATGGTCTCATATTGAAGGGTCTCGTATAATGCTGTTTTACCGTATTTCTTGATTTTGTGCGACATAAATGACGATGAAACCGACAATGCTGGCACGGTTGGAGAACCTGTCCAACCGGCTGACGGAAATCAATGAGCTGTTGACTCTACCGGAAGTCATTGCACAGCAGGACCAGTTCAGGAAGCTGAACAAGGAACATGCTGAACTGTCACCGGTTGTTGCACTGTTCAATGAATACCGGCAGGTTTCTTCTGATATCGAAACGGCTCAGGAAATGCTGGCTGACCCTGAGATGAAAGCTTTTGCCCAACAGGAAATCGATGACGGTGTGGAACGGTTGCAGGGTATTGAGAATGAGCTCCAGATCCTGTTGCTGCCGAAAGACCCGAACGATGAACGGAATGTCTTCCTGGAAATCCGGGCAGGGACGGGAGGCGATGAATCAGCATTGTTTGCCGGGGACCTGCTCAGGATGTATACCCGTTATGCGGAAAAGAACCGTTGGCAGGTTGAAATGGTTTCTTCATCGATGTCTGACCTTGGCGGCTACAAGGAAGTCATCGTCCGGCTGTCCGGCGACAGTGTCTATTCCCGGCTGAAATTCGAGTCTGGCGGACACCGTGTCCAGCGGGTTCCTGTGACGGAAACCCAAGGGCGTGTGCATACATCCGCCTGTACGGTTGCCGTGATGCCTGAAGCCGATGATGTCAGTGATGTGCAGATCAATCCAACGGAAATCCGTATCGATACTTTCCGGGCTTCCGGTGCGGGTGGGCAGCATATCAACAAGACGGATTCTGCAGTCCGGATAACCCATCTGCCGACAGGAATCGTTGTGGAATGCCAGGATGACCGGAGCCAGCACAAGAACAAGGCCCAGGCGATGCAGGTGCTGGCTGCAAGGCTCAAAGACAGGCAGCTGCAGGAGCAGCACGCGAAGGAAGCTGCTGAACGCAAGAGCCTGATCGGTTCCGGTGACCGCAGTGAACGGATCCGTACCTATAACTTTCCGCAAGGACGTGTCACCGACCACCGCATCAACCTGACTTTGTACAAATTGGAATTCATCATGGATGGAGACCTGGATGAACTGCTCAATGCGCTGGCAGCAGAAAGGCAGGCAGAACTGCTGGCAGAAATGGGGGAATCCCATTAAGGGTGTCCTGGACGACTGCCCAGACTGCCGGATGGGATGAATGATGATGAAGCCCCGTAACCAGCTGTTTGCAATCAGTATCCTCTGCGCAGGATTCATCCTGGTGGCATGGTACCTTCAGGTCTTCAGGATGGAACTGCCATGTCCGCTCTGTGTCCTCCAGCGGTATGCGTTCATCCTGATCGGCATTTTCTGCCTGGCCGGGGCTTTTCTGCGGAGAATCCGGCTGTTTTCGTTTCTTGGCAGCCTGACGGCTTTGGCCGGTGTTTATCTTGCTGGGTACCAGTTATGGGTGATTGCCCATCCGGTCATCAAATGCGGCCGGGATGCGTTGGAGGAAATCGTCAATGGTTTCTGGCTGGCAAAGGCTGTGCCGGTCCTGTTCCGTTCTGAAAGCCTGTGCAGCGATGTTCCGGATACGTTTATGGTCTTGAATCCACCGCAGTGGGCATTGCTCTGGTTCCTCATCTTTGCAGTGGCTTTGTTCAGATTGGCCCGCCGAGGTGGTTGACCGATGGATTTCAGGGATGTTGTCAAGGCAGGGAATACGGTGGAGTCGGTATTCAGGGCTTCCTGTTTTAATGCGTTGGAACTGCGGATATTGATGGAACAGGCTACGGGGTTGTCCCGTATCCAGCAGATCACCCAATCTGACCATGTCCTGACTGAGGAAGAAGCACAGAAGCTGTGTGCATTGCTTGAGCGCCGCCAATCCGGTGATCCGATTGCCTATATCACCGGGAAACGGGAGTTCTTTGGATTGCCTTTCCTGGTTTCGCCGGATGTGTTGATTCCACGTCCTGAGACGGAATTGCTGGTTGAGCGGGCATTGGCTGTCTTGCCACAAGGGGGAAAGTTGGTTGATATGGGAACCGGTTCTGGAGCGATAGCGGTTTCTGTTGCACATGAGCGGCCGGATGCGGTGGTGATGGCAACCGATGTTTCGGAAGCTGCCTTGGCAGTTGCCAAGGCCAATGCCAACCAGATACTTGGGACTGATGGGCGGATCCGTTTCTGTCAGGGAAGCTGGTTCGAGGCGTTTGGTGCAGGGATGTCTTTCGATGTGATTGTCTCCAATCCGCCTTATATCCATCATCAGGATGCCCATCTGGGACAGGGTGATTTACGTTTTGAACCGAAAGGTGCATTGACGGATTTCTCAGATGGCCTGTCGGCACTGGTAGTATTGGTCGAAGGGGCTCCCCGTTTCCTGAAAACCGATGGTTGGCTGTTGATGGAGCACGGTTATAATCAGGCAAAGGCGGTCAGGCAGATGATGGACCAGCAGGGATTCACGGATGTGCAGAGCTGGCAGGACCTGGCAGGGATTGAACGGGTCAGCGGGGGACGCTGGACAGTTGGGTAATGGATTGTAGTTAGGCAAAGGGAACCATGAAGAATATCGTGATACTGATTTCTGGACGTGGCAGCAATATGCAGACCATCGTCCAGAAATGCAAGGCAGAAAAATGGGATGCCAGGATCAGCGCGGTCATCAGCAACCGGGCTGATGCTGCAGGATTGCAGTTTGCCCAGGAACAGGGTATACCGACTGCGGTTGTTTCCCATAAAGGCTATCCTGACAGGGAATCTTATGACCAATCACTGATGGCGGTCATTGACAGTTACCGGCCGGATGTGGTGGTCTTGGCAGGATTCATGCGTATCCTGACTGCAGGGTTTGTCGAACATTATATGGGACGGCTGCTCAATATCCATCCATCCCTGCTGCCGAATTTCCGCGGACTGCATACGCATCAGCAGGCGATTGATGCCGGTGTCCGGATCCATGGTGCCACGGTGCATTTTGTCACCCCGGAACTGGATGGTGGGCCAATCATTGCACAGGCAGTGGTCCCTGTCATGCCGGATGATGATGAAGACACTTTGGCAGACCGTGTCCTGGAACAGGAACACCGGATTTATCCCCGTGTGGTCAAATGGGCAGTGGATGGCCTGGTTTCCATGGATGATGATGGTCAAGCTGTGCTGGCACCTGAAGTGGTTGGCGGATTGGAGTTTGTCTTGGTGGGAGGCGGCCTATGAAACTGGCGCCTTTGGTGCTCCGGCATACTGAGCAGGTCCTGAAAGATGTCCTGCAATTCAAAGGGCCGGCTGATGTCCTGATTTCCCGTTATTTCCGCAGCCATGCCAAATTAGGGATGCGTGAACGGGCTGCCATCGCTGAATCCGTCTATCTGGTGCTCAGGAACCGGTTGGTTTACAACAATCTAGCGGAATCCGGACATGGACCGCAACCCAGACGGTTGGCTTTGCTGGCATTGTCAGACCTTTATGGCATCGATGCCCTGTCAGGACTGACAGAAGGGGAACAGGCGTGGCTTGAACATATCAAGACGATTGACCGGCAGCAGTTGCCTGCCAGACTCAGGGCGAACCTGCCGGATTGGTTGTATCAGCGTCTGGTCCAGCAGTATGGTGAGGCTGAGGCCATCCAGATGGCGGAAATCCTGAATACACCGGCACCGTTGGATCTGCGGGTCAATACCCTGAAGAACCGCCGGGAAGAGGTGGTCAAGGTGCTGAAGGAAGTGCCGGTCGATTGTGAAATGACACCTTATGCCGCTTCTGGTATCCGGCTGGCGAAGAAGATTGCCCTCCAGAATATGCCATTGTTCAAGGATGGGGGTGTTGAAGTCCAGGATGAAGGCAGCCAGCTGCTTGCCCAGATTGTCGGCGCAAAGCGGGGGGAACTGGTGGTGGATTTCTGTGCAGGCGCTGGCGGCAAGACATTGGCATTGGGTGCTGCGATGCGCAACACAGGCAGGCTCTATGCATTTGAGGTTTCAGAAAAAAGGCTGTCAAACATGAAGCCGCGTCTTGCCCGGAGTGGCTTGTCCAATGTCCATCCTGTCAAGATTGCCCATGAACACGATGCCCGGATCAAACGGCTTGCCCGTAAGGCGGACAGGGTACTGGTTGACTCCCCCTGCAGTGGGTTGGGGACACTCCGCCGTAATCCAGACCTGAAATGGCGGCAGACAGAGGATGCCATTGCGGAGATGAGTGCCAAGCAGCGTGGAATCCTGGAATCTGCTGCCCGTCTGGTGAAAACTGGAGGACGGTTGGTCTATGCGACATGCAGCCTGTTGGAAGATGAGAACGAGAAGGTGGTCGCTGATTTCCTTGCCAAGGACCCCCGTTATCAGCTGGTGCCGATGCATCAGGTATTGGCTGAGGCGAAGGTTGGCCTCGAGATGGGCGATTACCTGAAACTCCTGCCGCATAAACATCAGACAGACGGTTTTTTTGCGGCGGTCCTCGAACGCAGGGAATGATTGCCCAAGCAACCTTGAAAAGGATTTTTTTCAAAACAATGGCACTGTCAGGGATGGCAGTGCCATGCTGTTTTGGGAACAGGGATTTGCGAGTGCCTCAAAACCAATCAGGTTTTCTCTGGAAATCACAATAAAACATACCTGATGTTTCCCCTATGGATGATAAAATACCCAGATGTTGCCTAAAGCCTGACCGTCCAGGGAAAAGACTGGCAACACTGTCTTCCTGGACATGGCTTTTTTCATGGCACCCACCCGGTTTCACATATTTGAAAACGATATGGTTAGGTTCCCATTGATGGAATCCGCCATAGCACCATTTATAGGGAGATGCTTATGATCCTTGGCATTGATGTTGGAGGTACGCATACCGATTCGGTCTTAATGGACGGCCGGACGATTATCCGTAAATCCAAAGTGCTCACTGATAAGGAAAACATTCTCAAGTCTGTCTTGATGGCGACTGAAGCCGTCGCAAAACCTGAAGACCTGAAAAAACTCCAGCGCATTGTCCTGTCGACCACGTTGACGACCAATGCGGTTGTCCAGAACCAGCTCGACAACGTCGGTTTGATTGTGATGAACGGTCCTGGTGTTTCGCCAAAGGACCTGCCATTGACGGACCTGGCGAATTATGTCACCGGTTATATGAGCCACCGTGGTATCGAGGCTGAAGCACCGAACAACAGTGAACTTGTGGGCCTTAAAGAAAAGTTCAGGAAAGACGGTATCCGCCACTTTGCAATCATCGGGAAGTTTTCCACCCGTAACCCAGCGCACGAAAAAGAAGTCAATGAAGTCATGCGTGACCTGGCGGAACATGCGTCCCAGAGCCACCAGCTCTCCGGTGCGTTGAACTTCCCACGCCGTATCTCCACAACCTATCTGAATGAAGCGGTCTGGGGACTCCAGCAGAAGCTCGCTGACCAGCTTCGGGTCTATATGGACAAGATTGGCGTCAATGTCCCTCTCTATATCCTGAAGGCTGATGGCGGCACCATCGATGTGGATTCTTCCCGAGAAACGCCAGTACAGACCATCCTGTCTGGTCCTGCTGCAACCATCATGGGTGTTCTCCCCCATGTAACCACTGAAAAAGACTCCATCTCGGTTGATATCGGTGGTACGACAACGGATATTGCACTGTTTGCGGATGGTGTCCCACTGTTGGAACCACAGGGCATTACGATTGAAGGGCATAAGACATCTGTCCGTGGCCTGTTGACCCATTCGATTGGGGTAGGCGGTGACAGCCATGTCCGTGTAGAAGACGGTGTGCTCAAATTGGGACCAGAACGCAAAGGGGCAGCGATGGCCTTTGGCGGTCCTGTACCAACGACAACCGATGCGTTGATTGTCTTGGGTATCGCCGATATCGGTGACAAGGCTAAAGCACAGCAGGCGATGGACCAGCTTGCAGCTGACATGAAGACAACGCCTGAAGCGGCGGCGGAACAGGCTGTCCAGCTGGCCTGCCAGTTGATTGTTGACAAGATCAACGCGATGTTGACCGAAATCAACAGTAAGCCGGTCTATACCATCCATGAACTCTTGGAAGGCCGCAAGATTGAACCGAAAGAAGTCCTGGTCGTTGGTGGTCCTGCCCCTTATATGGCGGACCGGATCGGCAAGATGCTGGGTATCCCAGCGGTGGTGCCGAATGATTCAGATGTCATCAATGCCAGTGGTGCGGCAACTGCCCGTACGACAGTGGAACTGAACCTTATCGCTGATACGGAAGCCCAGGTCCTGAGCATCGCAGAAGAGGGTATCCAGCAGGAAATCTCCAGGCGCTTCACCGTTGATGATGCGATTGCCCTTGGTACGGAAAAACTCATTGCCCGGGCGAAACAGGCAGGAGCCTTGGATCAGGATATCGAAGTGGAAGTCGCTGACAAACAGGTCTTCAATGTCGTACGTGGTTACTCGACCACCGGTAAGAATATGCGTGTCAGACTGCAGGTCAAACCGGGTCTGATCAAAGATCAATCGAAATAAAGAAAGGAGCCTTCCGTGAAAAAGAAAACAGGACTGGTTTTTTTCCCGGCATATGACTATGCGATTACGCCGACCCATCCAGAACGTGAAGAACGCCTTCTTTATACCCAGGACCAGGTGGTTGAAGAAGGGCTCTTGGACTTTGACAATGTCAAGGAATACAAACCTGACCTTGCGACACCGGCTGACATCAACCGTGTCCATTTCTGTGTCCCAGGGATTGATGAGATTGTCCATACCTCCCATCTGATTTCTGTCGGTGGGACGCTGACCGCTGCAGACAAGGTGATGACCGGTGAAGTGGACAATGCATTTGCGTTGGTCCGTCCTTGCGGTCACCATTCTTTCCGTGTCGTCCATGGCAGCCGTGGTTTCTGTACACTGAATATGGAAGCCATCATGATTGAGTATATCCGCCATAAATACGGTGTGAAGAAAATCGCCGTGGTGGATACCGACTGCCATCATGGTGACGGTTCCCAGGATATCTTCTGGCACGACCCGGATACCCTGTTCATCTCCATGCACCAGGATGGGCGTACCCTTTATCCGGGCTCCGGGTTCCCGGATGAAGCGGGTGGTCCGAATGCCTATGGTTCCATCGTCAACCTGCCGATGCCACCGGAAACCTGTGAAGAGGGTTTCCTGTATGTCTTGGACAATATCGTCATGCCGTTGCTGGACGATTTCAAGCCTGACCTGATTGTGAACTCTGCCGGGCAGGACAACCATTACTCCGACCCGATTACGAACATGAAGTTCACGGCTCACGGCTATGCGGTGCTGAATGACCGTCTGCAGCCGCATCTGGCGGTTCTGGAAGGTGGGTATTCGATTGAAAGTGCATTGCCTTACATCAATACCGGCATCATCCTGGCGATGGCAGGGCTGGATTACAGCCATATCAAGGAACCGGACTACAGTGCCCGTGACCAGATCCAGTCCCAGCACATCACCAGCTACCTGAAACAGCTGAAGGACTACACGCTGGAAGCCTGGAAGAGCAAAGAGGCTTTGCGCCGCCGAGCATTCCCAGACAAACCGTTCCATACACGTAACCGCAGCATTTTCTACGATACCGACTATATCCGTGAAACCCAGACGGAAACCGTCAGGACCTGCAAGGAATGCAGCGGGGCGGTTGTCATCGAATCCAAGGCGGATACCGGCCGCCGCAGTCGCATCAAGGCAGTCCACCTGCCACGCCACTGCTGCAGTGCTTGCCGTAAATGGGCAACGGAAGAGTTTGAAAAGGGGCGTCAGGAAGGTTTCTTCCAGACATTCCTGCAGGACCGTGAGAATGACACCTATACGGTGGAAGAGCAGTAATCCAAGAAGCTTTCCAGCCAACAAAAAGCCGACCATCAGGTCGGCTTTTTGTTGGGATGGATACAACGACAAGGAGCAGGAAAATGAGTATCACCCAGTAAAACAGTTGGAAATATCAAGCGCAGCCGCAACCTCCACCGCAGCCACAGCCGCCATGACACATTTCATAATAGGCACCGGTTGTGTTCCGTGGCATCTCGCCTAGGTCGATGACGATGCCGGTATGCCCGAAGGAGACGATGTCTTTGCCCAGATAATCCTGCATCTGCTGCATCGCATTATCCCCGGTGCAGTGGCAGGGGATCATCCAGTCCATTTTCCAGCCTTTCATCGCCTCAAGGGTCTTGTTCATCCGGTATTCTGATGCACGGATCAGATGCATGCCCCCGACAATCCCACTGATTTTTTCTATGCCGGAAACCTGACGGATGTAATTGACTGTATTGACGATGCCTGAATGGCAGCAGCCAAGCAGGATGACCAGTCCCTTATCGGTCTCAAACCACATCGACATGTCATCGGAAACCGGATCAGGCTTGGTGGCTTCTGCATCCAGGAAGAGGGCGTCGCCGACATCCTCGAAGTCTGTCAGACGGGGAACCGGTCCAGTGACACCGACACCCGGCAACAGGTACAGGGGCTGGTCCAGTACATGGCGCAATCCCAGGAAAGACAGGTTGCTGAGGATCCGTTTTGCGCTGGGTGGCGGTGACCAGTTCTTGGCATCTTCCCCAGGGCGGCAGCAGAAGCGGTCATATTCGATGTTCGCACCACAGTACATCGGTACTGATGGGTTCAAGGCATAGAAATCTGCCAGGTTGTCTGTATGGTCATCATGGCCATGGCTCATCACCAGGGCTTCTGCTTCAGCAAGATCGATGCCCAGCACTTTTGCATTGTTCAGGATGACCCCTTTCTGACCGGTATCGAACAGGATACGGCGGTCACGGATCTTGATCCAGGCAGCAAAACCATGCACGCAGGACAGACCTTCACCTGCTTTGTTGTCGACGAGAAGGGTGATGCTGGATGGCTGTGATTCACAGCCACAGGCATTTGGAGTGGCTTCAGACATAATCGGTTTCCTTGGAAAGTTAAGGAGTTGCGTCTAATAATAGCTTATTTTGATGATATACAACATTTTTTTTGATAAAAATAAATCATTTTATAAAACAAAATGTTATGTGTATTAATTAATGTAAATTTAATTATTTGTGATGTTATAAGACTGTCATTTTATGACATAATACTGTCATATGACGTCATTAATGTCATATGGTGGAAGCCATTGGTATTTTCCGGGAGGGAAGCATTATAGAAAGCATGGAATAAGAAAGCTGATAAAAAAAACGGCACCCAGAAGAGTGCCGTTTTCAATGAAAGGAGCAAGCTATTAGATAACAGCGTTGTCTTTCATGGACTGGATGGCTGCATCGTCGTAGCCCAGTTCTTTCAGGATTTCAACAGAGTGTTCACCGAGCAATGGAGCACGGGTGATTTCTGGTTTGAAATCGGAGAACTTGAATGGAGCGCCAACAGTCAGGTAGTTACCGCGGACTTCGTCGGTGACTTCGACAACGGTGCCAACTTTACGCAGGGATGGATCGACAGCCAGGTCTTTCATGGACATGACAGGACCGCATGGGATACCGTTTTCAGCAGCCCAGTTGGTGACTTCGAATTTATCCTTGTCGGTAAACTTGGTTTCGATGAATGCGAAGATGTCCATCAGCTTGTCAACACGGCCTTCGAAGGTGTTGTAGTTAGGATCATCTTTCCATTCTGGACGATCGATCATATCGCAGATCTGTGGCCACATGTTTGCAGCGATGGTGAAGTAGACATAGCAGTCATTGTCGCCGGAGTGAGCTGGTTTGCATTTCAGCATCCAGCCTGGCTGACCGCCACCACCTGCGTTACCGCCACGTGGAACAGAGTCGATGTTGTCGAAGGTCATTGGCTTGCCGTCTTTATCGAAGCAGAAGTTAGGCTGAGCCTGTGGGTATTCTGCCAGGATACCGTTACGTTCCAGACGCTGCTGGTCACGCAGTTTGATACGGCACAGGTTCAGGACTGCGTCCTGCATTGCAACAGCAACTTTCTGACCTTTGCCAGTCAGATCACGCATACGCAGGGCTGCCAGGATACCGATCAGCAGGTGCATACCGGAGTTGGTGTCACCCAGAGCAGCGCCGGAAACGGTTGGAGGACCATCCCAGAAACCGGTGGTAGCAGCTGCACCGCCGGAGCACTGTGCAACGTTTTCATAAACTTTCAGGTGTTCGTTGGCATGACCTTCTGCATAGCCCTTGACGGATGCAACAATCATACGTGGGTTCAGTTCCTGGATCTTAGCCCAGGAGAAGCCCAGACGGTCCAGAACACCAGGGCCGAAGTTTTCGACCAGGACGTCAGACTGCTTGACCAGTTTGGTCAGGACGTCTTTACCCTGTGGGGACTTCATGTCCAGTTCGATGGAACGTTTGTTGCCATTGAACATGGTGAAGTACAGGGAGTCAACACCTGGTTTGTCCTGCAGCCAGCCACGGGTCATATCACCGGAGCCACGGCGTTCAATCTTGATGACTTTAGCGCCCAGGAACCCCATCATCTGGGTACAGGCAGGACCTGCCTGAACGTGGGTCATATCAAGAACATTGATACCTTCTAATGGTTTAGTCATTTCTTAATTTCCTTGTCGTTGTACAACTACAGTTTTTTCCCGCATGAACCTCCAAGGAAGTCCAGCGGAAAGAAAGCTTCGCTTTACAGCATTAAAGTACTACCTTCCGATTGCACCGTTCTAAAAAAAATCCTTGAAGCAGCGCAAGCTTTATATATAGCCCTTATATTTTACTCGATAAGTGGTTTAAATCAAGCATTCATGATGGGAATGACCATCAAACCGTGGGATTTTCTTTCAGCTTTGCCAGTTTGCGGTAAAGGGTCCGTTCACTGATGCCCAGCATCTTCGCCAGGTTTTTCTTGTTGCCCTTGAAATGAGTGAGCAGCTGGGATTCATCATCCGACAATGGTTGGACTGTTTCCATCATCTGCGGTGTGGCGGTTTTTGGCAGCAGCAGGTGTTCCGCCTGGATGGTTCCATCATCACAGAGCAGACAGGCACGCTCGATGATGGCTTTCAGTTCACGGATATTGCCAGGATAGCGGTAGGTCTGCAAATGATAAAGGGCTTCATCGGATATTGTCAGATGTAGATTTTCCGAGAACTGTTTCAGGAATATCTGGCAGAGGAAAGGGATGTCTTCCTGACGCTCACGCAATGTTGGCAGGTCAATGGGAAGTCGATTCAGATGGTAATACAGGTCTTCCCGGAACAGTCCCTGTTCCACCTGTTTCTGTAGATGGCCTGAACTGGAAGCGATGATGCGGATATCGGTCTTCTGGGTGTTGACGGTATCTGTATGGCTGTATATGTCGGTTTCCAGCAGGCTGGCAACCTTTGCCTGGAGATAGGGCGAAAGGCCTGAAACATTATTCAGGAACAGTGTTCCACCATTGGCTGTATCGAGGATGCCTTTTACCTTGTTGTTCCTTGCAGTCCTGTCAGAGGATTTCTCGCCAAAGAAGAGGGGATCAAACTGGCTGTCTGCCAGTGTCGGGCAGTCAACCGTGACAAAAGGTTCTGCGCATCGTTTCCCGGATTGGTGGATATACTGTGCCACAGTATTCTTTCCGGTACCGGTTTCACCTTCAATCAGGACCGGGATATCAGAGGCAGCCGCTTTATCCAGCAGGCGCTTCATCGCCCGGAACGGTGCAGAAATCCCTTTCAATTGGTCTGACGGGACATGCCTGACGGTCTTCAGCGGGTTGATTTTCTCGACAAAACCGATAATGGATGCATCGGCATCCTTGATAGGGGTCAATGCGATGCTGACATATTCTTCTCCTTCCGGAGTGTTGTGCATATGGAGCACATGTTCTGTCTTACCGGATTCCAGGCTTTTCTTCAGGGGACAGGATTCCCCGGAACGGTCACAGGGAAGCTCATAGCCATGGGAAACCTCATAGCAGGTTTTTCCAATGACAGAGTGTTGGGAATTGCAGTATTTCCTGAAAGCAGGATTGACGCTGATAATCCGGTATTCCGCATCAAACAGCAGATGAGGTTCTGTAAGGGATTGCAGGAAATCAGAAAGCTGTTTGAATGGCATGGCGTATATCGGGTAATCAGGGTTTTTACAGAAAAATGGCAGGCATTCCTGCCTGCCACGATATTCTGGTTATTGGCTGTTTTTCAGGAAGAAATCCAAGGCAGCCTCGACAACCGGCTGATGGATCAGATGACGTCCATGGAATTCATGGAAAATGACATCGTAGCCGTTCTGCTTGAGTTCCTTGTAATGGAAAAGGCCACTGGTATTCATCGGCAGCTGTTCGTCTTCAGGACTGTGGGCAATGAATACCTTGGGTTTGCCACGGGGGACATACAGGTTCATGAAGCCGCCAGACAAAACGATGATATGGGAGAGGATATTCCCATTGGAAAGGCCGATGGAGAGGGCATAGCTTGCACCGTCTGAAAAGCCACAGAAAGCAAAATGGCCGGTGTCGATGGTGAAATGGCTGTTCAGGTCTGTCAATGCCTGGTCCAGTTTCATCAGGTCAGGACCATTGCCCCCAACGGTCAGGTCCCAGGTCTGATAAGTCGATTGAGGCAACATCAGCAGGAATTTATGTTTTTCAGCATGGGACTGGAAGTCGGGCAGTACCTTCTGGGCACTGCCGCCAGCACCATGGAACATGACCAGCAGCTTGACAGGTTTAGAGGTATCCAGTCCTTCCGGGACATACAGCATCGTATCCCGTTCACCCGCTTCGCCGCAGGAAGCTTTCAGTTTATGGAATCCGGGTGGCAATGGTTCTCCAGATGCAGGCTTCGGCTGGAAAGACAGGTGCCCAAGGATAGAGGGGGGCAGGAAACTGTAGATGCCGGGTTCTGTTGGGAATTTGCTGTTCATAGGTTTTGTCAGGTTAAGGTTATAGTCCAGTGCGGGCTAGTATAACAGATGGCAGCAGCGGGGAAAGTGTTGGTTGCCCTGTCAGTCATACTGGTTTTTCTTGTTGATTTCCTTGAGGATTATCTTGGCAGTCGGAGTAGCGGCCAGTCCGCCACGTGCCGTTTCTTTCAGGTCTGGGGACATCAGGTCACCGACTGACCGCATCGTATCGATGACCTCATCGGTTGGTATCCGGTGATGGATACCCGCCAATGCCATGTTTGCGCAGGAAATGGCATTCATCGCACCGATGACATTGCGCTGGACGCAGGGAATCTCAACCAATCCTGCAATCGGGTCGCAGACCAGTCCCATCAGATTGGAAACCGCCATTGCACAGGCATGTGCACACATTTCCGCAGTCCCATTGCCAAGCCAGGTGAGGGCAGTTGCCGCCATTGCTGAAGCGGTACCGACTTCCGCCTGACATCCGCCTTCGGCACCTGAAATGGAGGACCTGAGGGCGATGATCTGTCCAAAACCGGCTGCAACATAAAGTGATTGAACGACAAGGTCATCCGGAACCTGACGGGCTTCGACAACAGGCAGGAGCACAGCGGGCATGACTCCACAGGAACCGGCTGTTGGGGTGGCAACAATCCGTTTCATGCAGGCATTGCATTCACTGACTTTCAGTGCAGTGGTGATGATTTCATTCATGAACCGGTCACCATAGAGCAGGTTGTGCTCCTGGGCGAGCCGCATCTTTTCACCATCGCCACCGACAAGTCCACTGTTGGAACGGTCCGTTGGATTGTAGCTGTCCACGGAGTGTTTCATCGCATCCCAGAAATACTGCATCTGGGCAAGGGATGCTTCCCGTGTCATGTTCTGTGCTTTCAGGTCATCATTGAGGATGGTTTCCCAAAGCGGCAGACCATCTGCATGGTTCTGTTCGATAAGGTCTTTGACCGATTGGAATGCCATGGTTTATTCCTTGTTCAGATGGGCGGTAAACATAAGAAAATCATCCATACACATCTGAGGTGGAAGCCTCAGGAAAAGGCATTTGCAATGCTTCTTTGTATTTTGCTGCAACAGCAATAGCATGGATATCGAAGATATTGTCATAACGTATGCTGTTTGTCACTGCTGTTACAGATTTTTGAAGCCGAAATAAGGACAGATGAATATGGTCAAGCCGGACACGAGGTTCAAGGATAGTCTTGTCATTTACCACAGTAATCGTTTTTTTAGAATATCTGCAATCAATGTTCTGCCCTGAAAGCAGAATAGAAACGGGTAGTGGTGTTCTGGATTTCGTGCATGAACGCCGATGCAACAGGAGTCAAATCATCCAATCTATGGGAAAAGATACCGATTTCAAATCCTATATGTGGAATGACTGGACAGCGTCTGTGTCCTACGGTCAATGAATCAAGGGTGAATTCAGAAACAACTGCAAAACCGATGCCATCAGACGCCATCTGGATAGCAGTCTCAGGATGTTCGACAAAAAGGAATTGACTGGAATCCAACGGGGAATCTTCTGGCATATATTCAAGGATAGTATCGTAGGCATGCTGGTTGACGATAAGTCTGCCTGGAGGCCTTGCGATATTGACTTCATCAAGCTTAGGACTGTCTGGTGGAAGCATAGCGACCAGATGGTCATGAATGAGAGGCTTGCTGTCGAATTGATGGTATGGCTCGCAGGAAAGGGCGAAATCGACATGATTGTTTTTCACCATCTTCAGGACATTGTTTGGCGAATCTTCCTGGATATCGACAGTGACATCAGGATGAAGTTCCAGGAAGGTCTTCAGGGTTTTTGAAATGATGGCTGAGGTCAAGGTTGGAAGTGTCGCTACCCTAAGGTGTCCGCCAATCAGGTTGTTTTCTTCAAATGCGGTCTGACGTATCCGGTTGTCCAGATGTGCCATCTGTTTTGACAGTTCCAATATCTTCTCTCCGACCGCAGTCAGACGGATACTGTCCCTTTTATGGCGGTGGAACAGCCAGACATTCAGATTGGTTTCCAGTTTCCTGATGGCATTGCTGACTGCAGGCTGGGTGATGAACAGTCCCCGTGCAGCTTTTGTCAAGCTCATGTTTTCGGCAACGCGGATGAATATCTCCAAATTTCTATCTATCATAACAATTCAGTGATGTAAAAATCATTAAATTTGAATTTGACTGATGATGAATCATAGCATAGCCTTTGCTTCAAAGCTTTCTTTTTAAGCCAATTTTCAAGTCAAAGGGGAATCAGCCATGTCAGGAAATGATATGAAAACAATCTTCATCACAGGAGCATCATCAGGAATTGGTTTGGAAACCGCAAAATTATTCTCTCAGAAAGGATGGCGCGTCATTGCCACCATGCGTAACCCAGCCAAAGGGGCAGATCTGGCAAAGATGCCCAATGTGGTCATCATGCCGCTTGATGTCACAGATCCGTCACAGATCCGTGAAACCTGCCAGAAGGCTTTGCAGGCGTATGACATTGATGTCCTGCTCAGCAATGCCGGTTATGCCATCATGGCACCTCTTGAACGATTGCCGGAAAATGAAATCCGCAAGATGTTTGATACAGATGTCATCGGTTCCATCCTTGTCACGCAGCAGTTCATCCCGCATTTCAAGAAACGGCGGAAAGGAGCCATCCTGACAACGACTTCGTTGGCAGCATTCATTGCCTTTCCTCGGGATGGAGTTTATGGTGCAGCCAAACGTGCACAGCAAAGTATGGTTGAATCCCTGTATTATGAACTGAAGCCCTATGGCGTTGCAGTCAAGGCAATGATTCCCGGCGGAACAAAAACGAATTTCCAGATTCCTATCAATGATAAGGTTGGTTATGAAAAGGCAGCGGAAAACCAGCGGGAATTCGTATCGGATGGCAATCCAGAATTCCCAGGGCCGGAAGAGGCTGCTGAAATCATCTGGCAGGCTGCGACAGATGGTAAAGACCAGGTACGCTATCCAACAGACAGTGTCTGCCAGAAACTTTATGACCAGTACATAAACAGCAATTATGAGGCATTCAAAATCAGTTTTTATAAAAGACTGTTTGAATCCTGAACCAACTGAGTGTTTCATGAAACAGAAAAAGATCAGGGTAGGTATTGTTGGGCTGCAGCCCAAACGGAGCTGGGCGGCTGTAGCGCATCTGCCTGGGCTCCGGAAACTACCGGACAAGTTCGAGGTTATCGGCGTTGCCAACAGACGTTATGAAAGCACACTTGCAGCAGCCAAGGAATGCAATATTCCGAAAGCTTTCCATAGTGTGTCGGACCTTGTCCAGTCACCGGATATCGATCTGGTGACCGTGACTGTGCGGGTTCCGAACCACAGGGAAGTCCTCGAGCAGGCTTTGGATGCAGGAAAGGCCATCTATTGTGAATGGCCATTGGCTGTCAATCTGGCTGAAGCAGAAAAAATTACCGAGTCAGCCAGACAGAAAGGTGTGAGGACATTCATCGGCACACAAGTGATTGCCAATCCTCAGCTGACGCTTATCCGTAAAATCCTGTCTGAAGGAAAAATCGGTAGGGTGCTCAGCCATTCATTGATTGGTTATGGCCGCATCAACGGTCCCGAAATCACCGATGAGGCAACAGAACGCTATCTGTTGGATAAGACCACAGGCGCAACGATGCTGACGATTTCTGTCATGCATACATTGGTTGCCTTGCAGTATGCCAGTGGGAAAATCAGCCATTTCAATTCCCTGCTGGCTACAGCAAGACCGCAGATATATTCCAGGGAACGTCAGGATTATGTGCCAATGACAGCTGCTGATGAAGTGGGTATGCAGGGATTCTTGGAAGATGGCAGTGTCTTCTCTCTGCATTACAGTGGCGGGATGCCTTATGATGACAAAGGTTTTCTCTGGGAAATCATAGGTACAGATGGAACCTTGCGGATTTCCGCTTTGTCTGGTGCTGTCCAAATTGAAGACCTGAAAATCACACTCTGCCGTAAAGGGGAGACCGCCTTTTCAGAAATAACCGTACCAGAAGAATCATTGACTGGATTCGGTCAGGATTTCATTGCCGGCAATCTCCATCGGATGTATGCAGGCGTCTGGCAGGATATACTTACAGGGTCTCACATTGTTCCTGATTTTTCCGATGCGCTGGAACTGCATCGGATACTTGACCAAATCAAAGCAACAGCACTGAGGAAAGCCTGAGTCAGTGGATTTAAAAAAAGAAGGGAAGAAAGGGATGGACAGGAAATTGGCGGTTATTGTCGGGGCAGGCCCGGGAATGGGTGAAAGCCTTGCAAAAGAATTCGGCAGCCATGGCTATCGGATAGTGCTGGTTTCAAGGAACCAAGACAGGCTGGATACTTTGAAAGCTGCTGTCGAAAAAGCCGGTTTTGAGTGCCATACCCAGGTTGCGGATGCAGCAGATGTTTCTTCACTGGACAGGGCATTCACACAGATAAAGGAAAAATACGGCGTGGTGGAATTGCTGGTCTATAACGCTTTCATCCTGTCGCAAGATACGCCAACATCGTTGGGCAATGAGGACCTGATGCACCATTTCCAGGTTGATGTGGCAAGCGCCCTGTACTGTGCAAAGAAAGTCCTGCCTGACATGCTGGCGGCAAAAACAGGGGGCATCCTGATATCCGGTGGTGGTTTTGCCCTATATCCCAATGCAAAATATACCTGCATTTCTGTCAATAAAGCCGCCCTCAGGACATTGGCTATGGTGCTTCATGACGAACTCAAGGAAAAAGGCATCTATGTCGGCACCGTGAC
The DNA here is from genome assembly GCA_017524145.1 of Oxalobacter sp. Taxonomy (GTDB): domain Bacteria; phylum Pseudomonadota; class Gammaproteobacteria; order Burkholderiales; family Burkholderiaceae_D; genus Oxalobacter. Next base: position 23,255 of record JAFWUI010000044.1, read on the forward strand.
CATCATGGGGGAAATCAAGCCCGGCACGCATTTTGACCCAGCAGACATCGCTGCAAAATATTGGGAACTCTATACCAAAAAAGATGCTGTTGAATACCTGTTTCAGTAAAAAACGGTTTTCATTCCTTATTCAGGTACGTCACCTTTGGAAAGCGTTCGATTTCAGAGAGCTGTTCAATCAGGTCCTGGGGGATTTTGTTGTCGCATTCCAGGATCATCACGGCATTCCCGCCTTTGGAATGGCGGTAGAGCTGCATGTTGGCGATGTTGATGTTATGTTCACCCAACAGGGAAGTGACCATGGCAACACAACCCGGCCGGTCATGGTTTGCATGGACAATCAGGGTGTTTTCATTGCCGGAGAAGTTGGCGGTGATGCCATCAATTGACGATACCAAGATCCTGCCACCTCCTAACGAAGAGGCCGTCATTTCCAGTTTCCTGCCATGTTCACCTGTCAATTTCAGCCGCGTTGAATTGGGATGGGCATTGGGGATATGGATGGAGTGAATCTCAATCTCCAATCCTGCTTTTTTCGCAAGTTCGAGGCTTTGGGGAATGCGGCTGTCATCCTGTTGGATACCAAGCAGGCCAGCCACAATGGCACGGTCAGTACCGTGCCCGGAACCAGTCATTGCAAAAGAACCATGGAGGCCGATTTCGGCCTTGACCGGGCGTTCACAGAGGAGTTTGCGGGCAACCAGCCCAATCCGCACTGCACCGGCAGTATGTGAGCTGGATGGCCCGATCATGACAGGACCAATGATGTCGAACAGTTTCATTTTGCTTAAACCTGAAAAAATGGGGGCACAGAATTGCCATCCACAGACTCCAATTGTACGTGAAAACATCGATAGGATGAGGATGCCATCCAAAATCCAAGGCGATGATAGATAAATCTGCCTGCATTTTTTCAGTTTTGGTATGCTGTCTGTATAAATCAGGTTTTCCTTGACCTTTTGGCAGATTGTGGATTTTCCAGTAATTGGTAGACTGGCTGAATGTATTGCTGCTTTTTACCAGCATTGAAAGCTGTCAAGTGCCGATATAGGAGATACAGGAGGGAGAAACATGCAGACGGTTGAACTCAACAACGGGGTACAGATGCCCATCATCGGCTATGGAACCTACCAGATTGTCGGCCAGCAGTGCCTCATGTGCGTAAAGGAAGCAATTTCTGCAGGCTACCGCCTGATAGATACAGCACAGGCCTATGGCAACGAAATCGATATCGGTGAGGCAATCAGGCAATGTGGTGTTCCAAGGGAAGAACTGTTCATCACAACCAAGGTCTGGTTCCGTTCTCATGAGACAGGGGAGTGCCGTGCCAGTGTCTTCAAGTCTATGGAAAGGTTGGGCGTGGATTACCTTGACCTGGTATTGATCAATTGGCCATTCGGCAACACCTATGCGGCATGGCGTGACCTTGAAGCGCTTTATGCTGAAAAGAAAATACGTGCCATCGGGGTCTCGAACTATATGCCAAGCCAGCTTATTGACCTGATCCATTTCAATAAGGTTGTTCCTGCAGTGAATCAGGTTGAGACAAACTTTGTCTGCCAGCAGCAGCCTTTGAAGAAGGTTATGGCAAAGTATAAAGTTGCCCATCAGGCTTTTTCCCCTTTCGGACAGGGCCGTTTCAATGCCATGTTCGCTGAACCTGTAGTCTTGGCGCTTGCAGAGAAATATGATGTAAGCACCCATCAGATAGCCTTAAGGTTCTTTGTCCAGTCTGGCATCAGTGTTTTGCCCAAGACGTTTGATCCCATGCGTATGCGTGAAAACCTTGATATCTTCTCTTTTACGCTTGAGGATGGTGAAATGGCTCAGCTCAGTGCACTCGATAAGGGGAAATTCCTTATCGGTTCTTCACAGGACGGTGACTTTACTGAGCTGGCAATGACTTGGTAAAAGGTTGTTGATGGAATCAAAAACATCACCATGCCTGGTTCTGGGCATCCTCCCTGATGTTGCCCGGAACAGCAATGAATGGCTCTGATGGTTTCTTTTGGTGCAGGGACTACTGCTATATGCCAAGGCAGGCACTCCCTTGGCTTTGGTATAATCCAATCGTTTTTCCTTGGTTGATATATGGCTTGCGAGGTTTTCGAGATGAAGAAACTGGGTTTTATCGGTATGGGGAATATGGCTTCCGCCATCCTGCTGGGTGCTGTCGGTGCTGGATTCCTGAAAGGGGAAGAAACGATGGCATTCGACTTGGATGCTGCCAAGATGGCAGACCTGAATGCCAGATGCGGTATGGCAACGGCTGCTTCAGCAGTTGATGTCATCAACAACAGCGAGGTTGTCCTGATTGCAGTGAAACCCATCCATGTGGAAGGGGTTTTGGCTGAATGCCGTGATGCCCTGAAGGACAAGCCTTTATTGTCGATTGCGGCTGGATGGTCTTATGCCCGCTACCATGAATTGCTGGATGCTTCCACCCGTGTCTGTGCAATTATGCCGAACACACCGGCAATGGTCGGTGAAGGGATGGCACTGATTGATATGGGCAATGACCTGACACCGGATGAACTGGCTTTCACCAAAGGACTTTTCAGTGCGCTTGGAGAGGTTGAGGAAATGCCGAGCCATCTGATGGCTGTCGGTGCAGCATTGTCCGGATGTGCACCGGCTTGGGTTTATATGATGGTCGAAGCGTTGGCAGATGGCGCTGTACTGCATGGGATGCCCCGTGCTACCGCCTACAAGCTGGCAAGCCAGACTGTATTGGGTTCCGGCAAGATGGTCCGCGATACCGGCCAGCATCCTGGCAAGCTCAAGGATGATGTCTGTTCTCCAGGCGGCATCACTATCCGCGGTGTACAGGCTTTGGAAGCCAGTGGTTTCCGGGCAGCTGTGATGGATGCTGTCAGTGCTGCTTTCCAGAAATAGCAGCCGTTTCCAATCTTTTCCTGCATAGGGGAGACATCCCGGTTGATGTCTCCCTGTTTTTTTACCCCTCAACGGTTTCGATATACAGTTGAAGGGTTGTCTGGTTGTTGAATGTGTTGAGTGCAGGACGGTATGCAAGCCGGATGGTATCCGGTAACAGGGACTTGTTCTGGAACTGGATTGCTTCATAGGACCGGCCATTCCGTTCCAATATGAGTTTCAGATGGGCATCTTTCAGGATCCTTTGGCTTTTGACGGTGAATTCATCATAAAAGAGGGGTGGTGGGAAACCTGCCCCCCATATCTGCCTGTCCAGCAGGGTGACAAGTTCTTCAGTGAGATACCGGGTATCAAGGGAACCGTCTGTCTCGATTACCGGTTCAAGCTGCCTGGAATCCAACTGTCTCTGGGAATACTGTTCGAAAGCATCACAGAACCGTTGGAAACTGTCTTTGGCAATGGTCAATCCTGCTGCCATTGCATGACCGCCGAATTTCAGGATGATTCCCGGGAAATGTTCTGCAATATGGGCAAGGGCATCCCGGATATGCAGATTAGGGATTGAGCGTCCTGAACCTTGCAGGTTGCCATGTTCATCTTCTGTAAAAACGATAGTGGGGCGGTGGTAATGTTCCCGGATACGGGTTGCGACCAACCCGATGACCCCTTGGTGCCAGGTGCCGGATGCGATGCAGATGGTGTAATGTCCAGCTGGCTGAAGGGCCGCCGCTTTTGTCAATGCATCCTGCTTGATGGATGCTTCGAGCTGCCGGCGGTTCAGGTTGAAGGTGTCCAGGTGATGCGCATATTCCAACGCAGTTTCCATTTCCTTTGACAGCAGGCATTCAACACCGATAGTCATATCTGACAGACGTCCCGCTGCATTGAGCCTTGGTGCGATGGCAAAGCCAAGGTCGGTCGGTGTTGCCTGCTGACAGTTCCTGCCGGCAATCCGGAATAATGCGGAAATACCGGGTCTTGTAATGCCTTCCCGGATACGTTTCAATCCTTGAGAAACAAGGATCCGGTTGTTATGGTCAAGTGGGACAATGTCAGCAACAGTACCCAAGGCAACCAGGTCAAGCAGTGTATCCAGATGTGGCTGGTTGGTTTTGCTGAACCGGTTCCGCCTGCGCAGTTCAGCCCGCAGCCCAAGCAGGATATAGAAGATGACCCCAACCCCTGCCAGGTTTTTGCTGGGGAAAGGGCAGCCTTTCTGATTGGGATTGACGATGATGCAGTCTTTGGGAATATTTTCCCCTGGCAGGTGATGGTCCGTAATCAAGACCTGCATCCCGAGAGCTATGGCTTTGGCAGCCCCTTCAACACTGGCAATCCCATTATCAACGGTTATCAAGACTTCAGTCTGATGGAGCCTGAAAGCCTGTTCAGCAAGGGCAGGCGTCAAACCATAACCATTATCGAAGCGGTTGGGCACGATATAGTCGATATCGCCACCAAACATCCGGATACCCAATACAGCGGCTGCACAGGCCGTGGCGCCATCACAGTCGTAATCTGCAATGACCGTCATTTTCCTGCCGGCAAGGATGGTATCTGCCAGCAGTGCAGCCGCCTTGTCAAGGTTCAGCATCTGGTTGGGGGGAATCAGATAGCTGAAACTGTTTTCCAGTTCTTCCTTTGCTGAAATACCCCGTGCAGACAGGATCCTTGCCAAGACAGGATGGATACCTGCCTGTTCAAGTTGCAGGCAGACGTTGGCTGGAACAGGACGTTGTTCAATACGGGACATCGGTTGTTGCAGGGATGATGGTTTTACAGGGGATTTTGTTAAAGACTATTGCTGGTTATTGTCAGTCATGGCTGAAAGGGTACAATTGGGATTTCTGAAATTATGTCTGGCTGACGGTCAGATTTCAATCAGGAGTTGTTGCGTTGCGATTTTTTTCAAATCTACCGTTTGAGTGGTATGTCGGTCTCAGGTACCTGCGTTCAGGTAAACGCAGTGGCAGGAACCGTTTCATTTCTTTTATCTCAATGATTTCAATGGCAGGCATCGCTTTGGGGGTGGCTGCGTTGATTATCGTGATGTCCGTGATGAACGGTTTTCAGAAGGAAGTCCGTGACAGGATGCTTTCTGTTCTGCCGCATATTGAAATACAGGATGTTTACGGTGCGTTGCCCAACTGGAAGGAAACGGCAGAAACTGTCAAACAGAACAAGGATGTAGCTGGAACCGCGCCTTATGTCATGGGCCAGGCGATGCTGACCCGTGAGGATTTCATGCGGGGCGTGATTGTCCGTGGGGTCGATCCTGCGTTGGAAGGCAATGTGTCAGATGTGGGACGGCAATTCAAGTATGGTTCGATTACCAGCCTGCAACCGGATACCTTCAATATCGCTATCGGCAAAGAGCTGGCACGGTTGCTGCGGGTCGGTGTAGGGGATAAGGTGACCGTGGTGATTCCGCAGGGACAGGTGACACCTGCCGGTATCCTGCCGCGTTTGAAACAGTTTACGGTGTCCGGCATCTTTGAAGCCGGGCATTTTGAATTCGATACGACTTTGGCATTCATCAGCATTGACGATGCAATGCGGATTTTCCAGGCGGATGCCCCAACAGGCCTTCGTGTAAAGCTCCATAATATGCAGGAAGCGCCTGCCGTTGCAAAGGACCTCTCATTGCTGTTGTTGGATCAGGAAGTGGTTGTCAGGGATTGGTCCAAGCAGAACAAGAACTGGTTTGCAGCTGTCCAGACAGAAAAGAAAATGATGTTCATCATCCTGATGTTGATTATTGCCGTGGCGGCTTTCAACCTGGTTTCAACATTGGTGATGACGGTTACGGAAAAACAGGCGGATATTGCCATTCTCCGGACACTGGGGGCGACACCCCGTTCCATCATGAAGATTTTTATGGTGCAGGGTGCATTGGCTGGTATCTTAGGTACGTTGATTGGTGTCAGCTTTGGTATCTTGGTATCCTTGAACATCGATGTCATTGTGCCTTTCATTGAACGGCTTTTCGGCTTCCAGTTCCTGCCGAAAAACATCTATCTGATCAGCACGCTGCCATCAGACCTTCAGTGGATGGATGTGCTGAAGATTGGCATTTCTTCCATCGTACTCTCATTCTTGGCAACCCTGTATCCAAGCTGGAGTGCTGCGAAGGTCAATCCTGCGGAGGCACTGCGTTATGAATGATATCGTCCTGTCCTGCCAAGGGCTTTGCAAAACTTACCAGCAGGGGAAATATGCAGTTGAAATCCTCAAGGATATTGATTTCCAGGTAAAAAAGGGGGAACGTGTCGCCATCGTCGGTGCATCAGGCTCTGGAAAATCCACGTTCCTGCACCTGCTTGGTGGTTTGGATGCGCCTACAGCTGGTTCTGTGGCTATGGATGGGCAGGTACTGGCTGATTTGAGTGGCCCAGCCTGTGATGCCCTGCGGAACAGGACGCTAGGCTTTGTCTACCAGTTCCATCATCTGCTCCCTGAATTTTCCGCTTTGGACAATGTTGCAATGCCTTTCCTGATCCGTCGGGAATCCAGGGCTTTTGCCGAGAAGACGGCAATGGATATGCTGGTAAAGGTAGGCCTGGCAGACCGCTCCACCCATCTGCCAAGTGAACTGTCTGGTGGAGAACGCCAACGGGTGGCTTTGGCAAGGGCTTTGGTGGCAAACCCTGCCTGTGTACTCGCAGATGAACCAACCGGCAACCTCGACCGCCCAACGGCACGGCAGATTTTTGATCTGATGCTGGAGTTGTCCCAGACTTTGGGAACAGCGTTTGTGATAGTGACACATGATCCGGAACTGGCAGCCCGTTGCGACAGGGTATATCAGATGTCGGATAAATCCCTGAAAGAAATACCAGTCCACCAACAGGGAGGCGATGGTGTGGATTGATACCCATTGCCATCTTAATGCTGAACCTTTTTCTGGGAAGGTTTCCCAAATTGTTGACACTGCAAGAAAAAACGGTGTCTCCCACATCCTGATTCCTGCGGTTGATACGGCAAGTTTCACTGATGTCCATCATATTGCACATGCCATTGATGGCTGTTCCTATGCTTTGGGCATCCATCCGCTCTATGTACTGCAAAGTCCTGAATCGGATTTGGATGTCTTGGCGCAATGGGTTGATGAGAAACGCTCAGATGACTGTTTTGCCGCAATCGGTGAAATCGGGTTGGATTTTTATCTGCCGGAGCGCTGTACCCCTGCAGCAAGGGAAAAACAGGAATATTTTTTCTGCCGTCAGCTTGAAATCGCCCGTCAATATGACCTGCCGGTACTGCTGCATACATTGCGTTCTGTGGATACCGTGTTGAAATTCCTGCGTCAGTATGGGGTGAAACGGGGCATTGCCCATGCATTCAATGGCAGTATGCAGCAGGCGCAGGCTTATATCCATCAGGGCTTCAAGATCAGCTTCTGCGGGACAGTCACTTATGAACGTGCGAAACAGCGCCGGACATTGGCAAAAGAACTGCCGATTGATGCCATTGTTGTAGAAACCGATGCGCCTGACCTACCACCTTACTGGAAAGGTAAACGCGAAAACAGTCCTGCTGAACTGCCCAGGATTGCAGAAACGGTTGCTGGATTAAGAGGGGTTTCCCCTGCATATCTTGCTGAATGGACTTCCCGGAATGCCGTTTCAGCAATCCCACGGCTTGCAGACAGGGTTCGATGAGCTTTCTTTTAGGCATCATCCTGGGAATCGGTTGGACATCAGTCCTGTCTGAATTGCCAGGATATCTGGTCTGTGGCCTGCTCTTTGCAGGTGCTGTCCTGCTTGCTGCGCTTTCTTTCCTTCCCATCCTGAAACGCTTTTCTCCATATATACAGAAAACAGTCCGGTTGCTTGCCGGTATCTGTCTTGGAATTGCATGGGCTTCTTTCCTATCTGGGAAAGTCCTTGAAGACAGCCTTCCCAAGTATCTGGAAAAACGGAAAATCCAGGTTGTTGGGGTTGTGGCAAGCCTGCCTCAGGCTACCAGCAATGGCATCAGTTTCCAGTTCCAGGTTGAAGAAGCACGTACCAGTAAACGGACTGTTGCTGTGCCAGACAGGATTTTCCTGTTCAAACAACATCTTGAAGAACATGGACAGACTATAGATGTCGGGCAACGATGGCGGTTCTCTGTCCGTTTGAAACGGCCACATGGCACGATGAATCCTGGTGGATTTGATTTTGAGCGCTGGCTGTTTGAACACGGTCTGCGGGCTACAGGTTCTGTTATTGAAGACAAGCCACCTGACAGTGACAATACGTTACTGGATGCATTTGTTTTTACCCCGATGAATCTGGTGAATGCCATCCGGAGTGGATTACGGGAAAAAATCAATCAGGCAATCCCAGATGCAGAATGCGCAGGCATCATCACGGCTTTGGTAATCGGTGACCAACGTGCAATCCCCAAACATAGTTGGGATATTTTCAGCAGGACAGGGGTTTCCCATCTGGTAGCGATTTCTGGATTGCATATCACATTGGTTGCTGGATTGCTGGCAGGATTAGCCGGCTTTCTCTGGCGGCGTTCTTTTTTCAGCCGGTTGCAGTTGCCTTTACTGTTACCTGCCCAGAAAGTTGCGGTGATTGCCGGTATCTTGGCAGCGATAGGCTATGTCCTGCTTGCCGGTGCTGGCATTCCTGCAAGACGGACACTGGCAATGATTGTCATTGTTGGGATTGCCTTATGGACAGACAGGTTGGTACAGGTCCATAAAGTACTGCTGCTTTCAGCAGTATTGATCCTGATGTCCAATCCTTTGGCGTTGCATCAACCTGGTTTCTGGCTTTCTTTCATTGCTGTAGGAATGATCCTGTATGTCGCTGTCAGGCATCATAGACATCCAATCAGGATGGGGGCCTTAGCCCATCTAACCCAATGGGGACAGTCTTTCCTCCGCGTTCAGATGGCGGTTACAGCCGGACTGTTTGCATTGACATTGTTTTTCTGGGGCAGGGCTTCCATCGTCGGTCCTATCGCAAATGCCTTGGCAATCCCATTGTTCTCATTCTTGGTGACACCTTTGGCATTGCTGGGCAGTGTTTTGCCTGGACCATTTGATACCTGGATCCTTTCGTTTGTTGACCAAGTACTGTCCACTTTCTGCAGTTTCCTCGATTGGATTGGCAACCTGCCTTATGCCGTCTGGACAGTACCTTTTCCCAATCTCTACCTATTGGCCTTTGCCATGTTGGGGGCACTGTGGCTGGTCGCACCAAAAGGAAGGCCAGTACGGATTGCTGGCGCATGCTGTTTCCTCCCAATACTTGCATTGATGCCAACTTCTCCAGAAGAAGGGACTTTCAAAGCCACTGTACTGGATGTCGGACAGGGTGGTGCTGTCTTGGTTGAGACTGCCCATCATCGGATGCTTTTCGATACAGGGCCTGCTTTTGGACAATCAAATGCGGCTGACAGGGTGATCATCCCTTATCTGAAGTCCAGGGGGATTGATTCATTGGACAGGGTGGTAGTGTCCCATGCTGACAGTGACCATTCGGGAGGATTCGATGCGTTAATGGAGAACATTGTGGTCAATGATGTGATATCGTCCATGACGCTGGATGCAGCCAATATTCCAGCAAAGCCGTGTCTCGCAGGAGAAGGCTGGGAATGGGATGGCATCCGTTTCAGCATCTTGCATCCCAACCGTATGGATTATATTAATGATTTAAAAACTAATGAATTAAGCTGTGTTATTAAAGTGGATTCAAAACATGGCTCATTGTTACTGACTGGCGATATTGAAGAACAGTCTGAACAAAGCCTTGTCACTGCATATGGCGGAAAACTGCATGCAGATGTGCTGTTGGCACCGCATCATGGCAGCCATACTTCATCTTCCATGCCATTCCTGACAGCTGTGAAACCGACCTATACCATTTTCCAGGTTGGATACCGGAATCCTTACCACCATCCCCATCCATCGGTACTTAAACGCTATAAGTTGTTTGACACCACTTTTTTCCGCTCAGACAGCGATGGGGCCGTCTCCATCACTTTTGATGAGGATGGGATTGCCGCTGAAGCCATGAGGACTGCATCCCCTCGTTTCTGGCACACGAGATAAGCGTTTCTACATCGTTCATCCATCCCATTGGTCAAAGTCCCTGTTGAACGTACCCTTGGATGCTGTATGGCAATCTTTTCAGTTATAATTTAATTTTCCATAATTGTGCTTCTGCATCGATAGAAAATGACCAAATATGTATTTGTTACCGGCGGGGTTGTGTCTTCTCTCGGTAAGGGAATCGCCGCCGCATCATTAGCCGCAATCCTTGAGTCCCGTGGTCTGAAAGTCACGATGATCAAACTGGATCCTTATATCAATGTGGATCCGGGTACCATGAGCCCATTCCAGCATGGTGAAGTCTTTGTGACCGATGATGGTGCTGAGACTGACCTTGACCTCGGGCATTATGAACGGTTTATTTCTACCCGGATGCATAAGGTCAACAACTTCACTACTGGCCAGATTTATGAATCTGTCATCCGTAAGGAACGCCGTGGGGAATATCTGGGTAAAACCGTCCAGGTGATTCCGCATATCACCAACGAAATCCAGAATTTCATCCATCGCGGAGCAAAGGGCTATGATGTTGCCTTGGTTGAAATCGGCGGGACTGTCGGGGATATCGAATCTTTGCCTTTCCTTGAGGCAGCCAGGCAGTTGAGCCTGCGTGCTGAAAAGGATTCAACGGTATTCATCCATCTGACATTGGTGCCTTATATCGCCTCAGCAGGGGAACTCAAGACAAAACCGACACAGCACAGTGTCCAGAAACTCCGTGAAATCGGTGTCTACCCTGATGCATTGCTCTGCCGTGCTGACCGTCCTATCCCAGATGATGAACGCGCTAAGATTTCCCTGTTCTCCAATGTCCCAGAGAATGCCGTCATTTCGGTCTGGGATGCTGACACAATCTACAAGATTCCCCAGATGCTGCATGACCAGGGACTTGATGATATTGTCTGCAAGAAACTGAACCTTAATCCACCGCCTGCCGACCTTTCTGTCTGGTCAAAGTTGGTCTATGCATTGGAACATCCGGAAAAAGAAGTCTCTATCTGCATGGTCGGCAAATATGTTGACCTGACTGAATCTTACAAGTCCCTGATTGAAGCACTCAGGCATGCCGGTATCCATACCAACTGCAAGGTCAATATCGACTATATCGATTCTGAAGAGATTGAAACAGCAGGTCTCCCCGATATGACCCGATACGATGCGGTCTTGGTTCCAGGTGGATTTGGCAAGCGTGGGGTTGAAGGCAAGATACTGGCAGCCCAATATGCCCGTGAAAACAAGGTGCCTTACTTGGGCATCTGCTTGGGTATGCAGGTTGCTTTGATTGAATTCGCCCGTCATGTAGCTGGTCTGAAGAATGCGAACTCGACAGAATTTGATCCAGATACTGAAAATCCAGTTGTTGCCTTGATTACAGAATGGGCAGACCGTGCCGGTAAGATCATGCAGCGCAACGAAAATTCTGACTTGGGCGGTACGATGCGTCTGGGTGCACAGACCTGTGCTGTTGAACCTGGCACAATAGCCGCAGAAGTCTATGGCAATGTGGTGACCGAGCGTCACCGTCACCGTTATGAAGCCAACAACCTGTATCTCGACCAGCTGAAGAAAGCGGGGATGGTTGTTTCTGCGTTGACTCCCACAGAAAAACTCTGCGAAATCATGGAAATGCCAAGAACCGGAGAACAGGCACATCCTTGGTTTATCGGGGTACAGTTCCATCCTGAATTCAAGTCAAACCCAAGAGATGGGCATCCGTTGTTCAAAGCCTTTATTGAAGCTGCACTGGCATACCGTGAAGCTAGGAGAAGCAAAGCATGAAACTGTGTGGATTTGAAATCGGTCTGGATAAACCGTTTTTCCTGATTGCTGGCCCCTGTGTCATCGAATCCCATCAGCTGGCAATCGATACGGCAGGTGCCCTGAAGGAAATGACCGATGGACTGGGTATCCCTTTCATCTATAAATCCTCCTATGACAAGGCAAACCGTTCTTCCTCATCCTCTTTCCGGGGATTGGGCATAGATAAGGGTCTGGAAATCCTTGCAGATGTCAAAAAACAGTTCAATGTACCTGTCCTGACTGATGTGCATACTGCAGAAGATGTTCCCCAAGTTGCATCGGTTGTGGATGTCCTTCAGACACCGGCTTTCCTGTGCCGTCAAACAGACTTCATTCAAGCCTGTGCCCGTTCCGGCAAGCCTGTGAACATCAAGAAAGGGCAGTTCATGGCACCAAGTGACATGATGAATGTTGTCGTCAAGGCAAAGGAAGCAGCAACTGAAGCAGGTGTCCCTGTTGACAATTTCATGGTCTGCGAAAGAGGGGCTTCCTTCGGTTACAACAACCTGGTTTCTGATATGCGCTCACTGGCCATCATGCGTCAGACAGGTTGTCCAGTCGTCTTTGATGCCACACATTCCGTCCAGTTGCCTGGAGGCTTGGGTAATGCCTCTGGCGGACAGCGTGAATTTGTACCGGTACTGGCAAGGGCGGCCCTGGCGGTCGGTGTTGCCGGGGTATTCATGGAAACCCACCCAGAACCAGAGAAAGCATTGTCAGACGGACCGAATGCAGTACCTTTGGGCAGGATGAAAGACCTGTTGACCCAGCTGGCGGCTTTGGACAAAGTCATCAAGCAGAGTGGAATGGCTAGCTTTGCCTTTTAAGCATTGACAAGAACAAGAGAAAAGAAAACAAGAGATAAACATGAGTGCGATTGTTGATATCATTGGCCGTGAAATCCTGGATTCCCGTGGTAATCCGACAGTTGAATGTGATGTCCTGCTGGAATCAGGTGTTCTTGGCCGGGCTGCTGTCCCTTCTGGTGCATCGACCGGATCACGTGAAGCGATTGAGCTCCGTGATGGTGATGCCAACCGTTTCAATGGTAAAGGGGTGTTGAATGCCATTGAACATATCAATACCGAAATTGCTGAGGCAATCATTGGTCTGGATGCCAGCGAGCAGGCTTTCCTCGACAGGACATTGATTGACTTGGATGGCACTGAGAACAAAAGCCGTCTTGGCGCAAATGCAATGCTGGCTGTCTCATTAGCAGTTGCCAAGGCTGCGGCAGAAGAGGCTGGTTTGCCTTTATACCGTTATTTTGGTGGTTCTGGTGGTATGCAGCTGCCTGTACCGATGATGAATGTTGTCAATGGGGGAGCCCATGCAGACAACAACCTGAATATCCAGGAATTCATGATCATCCCTGTTGGACTGCCAACGTTTTCGGCTGCTCTCCGTTGTGGTGCCGAGGTCTTCCAGGCATTGAAGAAAATCCTGCAGGCAAAAGGACTGCCGACTTCAGTAGGGGATGAAGGTGGCTTTGCACCATCCATTGCCCATCATGAAGAAGCCATCCAGCTGATCCTGTCTGCGGTCGAAAAGGCAGGATATGTTCCAGGAAAGGATGTCTGCATCGGTCTGGACTGTGCCGCCAGTGAATTCTATAAAGATGGCAAATACCATCTGACTGGAGAAGGTCTGGTCCTTTCTGCTGAAGAATTCACCGCATTGCTGGAAGACTGGTGTGACAAGTATCCAATCATCTCGATTGAAGATGCAATGGCAGAAGATGACTGGGATGGCTGGGCATACCTGACCCAAAGGCTGGGAGACCGCGTGCAGTTGGTCGGTGATGACCTGTTTGTCACCAATACGAAAATCCTGCGTGAAGGCATCAAGCAGGGGATTGCCAATTCCATCCTGATCAAAATCAACCAGATCGGGACATTGACCGAAACGTTTGCAGCGATTGAAATGGCAAAACGTGCAGGATATACCGCTGTTGTCTCACACCGTTCCGGTGAGACCGAGGATTCCACGATTGCAGACCTTGCTGTCGGTACCAATGCTTTGCAGATCAAGACAGGTTCCCTGTCCCGTTCTGACCGTATTGCCAAGTACAACCAGCTTCTCCGCATCGAAGAAGATCTGGGCGATGTGGCAAGCTATCCAGGGAAGGATGCCTTCTACAACCTGATATTAGGGTGATAGACTAAAAAAATCGACTTTGGTTGGTCAAACAGGTCATTTCAACTCAGGCAGACAACGATGTTTACAACGAGACGTTCCGTTACCATCATTCTGGCACTCTTGGTTGTTGCCATCCAATACCCATTATGGTTCGGGAAAGGCGGATGGATGCGTGTCTGGGACCTGAAGAACCAGCTGGCTGCAACGGAACAGCATAACCAGGAACTGAAAGCGCGGAATGCAAGGCTTGCATCGGATATCAAGAGCCTTCAGGAAGGGGATGAGGCGATTGAAGACCGTGCAAGAAGCGAACTGGCAATGATCAAGCGGAATGAGGTTTTTGTCCAGTTGTTGGATGCAAAAACCACTATGCCTGATGAAGCTGAGCAGAAACCAATAGAGAAGTCCCAGAAAGCTGAAAAACCAAGAAAACAAGAGAGATAGGGGGGCGTTCTCATTGCTGGTTCAAAAAAGAAAAACGCTAGGTCAAAAAACCTAGCGTTTTCAATATATTCGGTGGCTCCCCGACCTGGGCTCGAACCAGGGACCTGCGGATTAACAGTCCGTCGCTCTACCGACTGAGCTATCGGGGAACAGAAGTGTGTATTATGGCAATATAATTTACTTCTGTCAATAGAAAAATAGAGACTTGAAAAAAAATCATCCATAAAATACGCTTTGGCTAGAATGTCTAATCTGCCTACAGCCAATAACTGTTTGATAGGGCACAATAGCATAAAAACCATTGTTTCCAGCCGTTGCCTTCACTCTATGTCTACCCTGTTTTCTGATTTCATTGAAACCCAGAAAGAAACGATTGCCGAGGCTTTGCATAACAATATGCATCTTGGCATGCAATTGTTGTCCATGAAGGACGGAACAGCTGAAATCGGGCTGTTATTGAGGCCTGAGCATCTGAATGAATATCAGGTTGTGGATGCCGGGGTGATGATGATCCTGCTGGATTCCTGTATGGGTCTGGCATCTCGCTCAATGGTCGATGCGGTCACATCTGGAGCCACTGTGGAAATGAAAACCAGTGTCTTCCAGCATATCTGTCATGAAGGGCAGCAGTTGATTGCAAAGGCAAAAGTCACCTATCGGGACGAGATGCTTTACTACTGTGATGCTGAATTATGGCAAGACGGGAACATCATTGCAAAAACACTGGGAACATTTAAGGTTTTCCTGCGGGAAGAATTGATGAACCGCCTGAAAGCAAAAGAATATGCTTATCTCAAATAGCCTCATGCTGAGATCGTGTTCCGGAAAGACCCAGTATAAATGACTATGGAAGAATCCAGGAGATGAGTGGATGGACAAGAAGCCAATAGACAATGACACCATGGACTCCTATAAAGACGCATTGATCCAGGTTGCGTTGGGTATGGCAAAAGGCATTGGGGAAACACCTTCAGAACAGAATGGTTTTTGATGGCGGTCTCTGCGGAATTGGCTGCACGGGCTTTAGCTTACCAATCTTCGGAACGGCGTGAACCCATCATGCAGATGTTCCATGATGCTGTTCTGGCAGAAGCTGCCGATAAAGAAAAACAATGGTTTCCCGCTGATTGAAAAGTGGGGATGTAGCCATCCCCTAAAATAGGTGCATGTAAAATTGGAGTTCTCCCGGAATCAGGAGAACGGAATGAAGAAATCAAGATTCAGCGAGACACAGATACTGAACATACTCAAGGCTGTTGAGTCAGGCAGGACAGTCCGTGAT
>JAFWUI010000045.1 GCA_017524145.1 Oxalobacter sp.
CCGCCTGAAGTTGTTCTCCTGCTGCTGGGTCGCATCGTTCAGCTGGCTGACATTGACTGCATCCTTGGCGTCTGTACCATTGGCGACGTTGGTGATTTTCTTGCCGCCGGCATCAATGCCTGACTGGGTGACGGATGGTCCACCCTTGATGGTTAAGCCGTTGCCATCCATCCGGGTATTGCCGGTGGTGACGCTGCCGTCTTTCCCAAGGTTGATGTCCTTGGCCAGACGGACTTTCAGCTCACCGCCATTGCTGTTCTTTGTTGCTATTACCCCGATGTTGTCTTCTTGGGAAAGTGCAGATTCATCGGTGATGCCGCCAATGATATTGACTTCCTTGGGTTTCTCGATGCTGCTGCCGGCGTCGCCTTTGAAGGTGACGGCACTGCCGGCATTCGAGGCAACTTCCTTCAGCTGCGCCACATTGACTGCGTCGGTGTCCTTGGAACCGGCCGCCACCCCGGTGATCTGGCGTGTAACCGTGTCATCGTCACCGACCGCGATGGCGTTATGGGTGGAGACCCATGCGTTGCCAGTGTTGCCGCCTTTCAGGTAGGCATCGATTGCACCTGCTTCACGGGAAGCCACCGAATCGCTGCCCAATGCCACCGTATCCGCAACGGTCACCTTGGCATCCTTGCCGATGGCGGCGGAATTTTCCGCATCCGTTTCCACAGTCCCTCCCAATGCCGCCAGGGAATTTTCTGCCTTGGCTACAGAAGAATCACCGAATGCCGTGGACCGCTTTCCGGATGCCTCTGACTTCCAGCCCCAGGCTGTCGAAGTGTGGCCGGATGCATGTGTATTCGAGCCCCAAGCGGTGGATTTTTTGCCGTCTGCCAATGTGCTTTCACCCCAGGCGGTAGCGTTTTCACCTTCTGCCGTTGTTTCCCAACCCCAGGCTGTAGAGCGTTTGCCGGTCGCCGTTGTTGCTGAGCCAAAGGCCGTGGAATAATCCCCTATCGCCTTTGTCTCATAGCCCCATGCGGTGGACCTTCTGCCGGATGCCTCTGTCCTTACACCCCATGCCGTGGCCTCCTCATTGGATGCTGTCGTACTGTCACCCCATGCTGTGGCATCATAGCCGGTTGCCGTAGTCCTGAAGCCCCAGGCCGTGCTATATTCCGTGTCGTCGGTTCCATCACCGGCTGTTGTATAATAACCCCAGGCCGTGGAACCTTCGGATTGGGCACTTGTTCCAACGCCAAACGCTGTGGAAGCCTTGCCGCTGGCTGTTGTGCCTTCCCCCCACGCAGTTGCTTTGGCAAACGTGGCATGGGTAGAGTATCCCCACGCCGTGGCCTGTTCACCAGTAGCTTCCGTAGAATTACCCCAGGCTGTTGCCTCATTTTCTCCGGCGCTAGTATAGTAACCCCAAACTGTGGAATTGACTCCTTCGGCCTTTGCATTCTCGCCGAATGCCGTGGCGCCTTTACTGCTGGCTTCTGTGTTGACACCCCAGGCAGAAGATGCATTACTGCTGCCTTCCGTAATATTAACAGACGCACTTATCGCCGTTGCACCCCACGCTGCCGGTTGTCCAACCCCGGCAAGACACGCGCCAAGAAGCACCGTACACAGCACCCGTGATGCACGGCTACCCTTACCATGGCTTTTTGTGAGTTCCGACACCACCACAAAACATTGGCGGATTCTGCTGAAGATGGTCTTGTAATTCTGGTTCATGGCCCTACTCTCCTATGGGATTGGCTCTGGTCAGGATATGGCTGGTTCCCCGCCGATGCGCTGGTATATCAGGTATGTCTTCTAATGCTTATTAAAGGCAGTTGACTATCTTGGCAGTTTACAGAATGTTACAAACATCTATCAAGCCTTTCCCTATGGGGAACACCTGACAATACGCCATAACCTGTCAGACAGGTCATGCCGATATCCCCGCCCATTAAAACAGCCTGCAAGAAAACATCATTTAAAACAATGATTTATAGCCTTCAATGTCTTTTTAAGCATTAAAGGACATTAGTGGGTACGTCCTTGAGTGTCTCCCTGTGCTGGCCGCCACGCTACGGCCGTGGCATGAACTGATTGTGCGTATGTGGCGTTTCTCCAAGTCCAACGGCATCACCAAAGGGTTTCATACGAAGATGGAGATGCTCCCGTGCCGGGCGTTTGGGTTCAGGAACTTTGAGGATTACCGCATGCGCGTCCTGGCGCAGTGCGGATGGAACGGTATGATCAACAGGATCTGATGAGTGCCAATCCCCCGTTCATGGGGCAGAGACGTAGAGCCTAAAAAAAGCCCGTCAGGAAAAACGGGCTTAATCAACAGGTTAGGTGGTGGGCCCAGCAGGACTTGAACCTGCGACCAAGGGATTATGAGTCCCCTGCTCTAACCAACTGAGCTATAGGCCCTTTTGCGAACCGGAATTATATCAGTTTCCTTCCAAGAAGCTCTTCAATTTATCCGAACGGGAAGGATGGCGCAACTTGCGCAGTGCCTTCGCCTCAATCTGACGGATACGTTCACGGGTCACATCGAACTGCTTGCCAACTTCTTCCAATGTATGGTCTGTTGACATTTCGACACCAAAACGCATACGCAGGACCTTGGCTTCCCGTGGTGTCAGGGAATCCAACACATCCTTGACCACATTACGCATGGAAGCATGCAGTGCCGCATCAGCAGGAGCCAAGGTGTTGCTGTCTTCGATGAAATCGCCGAGATGGGAATCATCATCATCGCCAATCGGGGTCTCCATCGAAATCGGCTCTTTTGCAATCTTCATGATCTTGCGTACCTTGTCCTCCGGCATATCCATCTTTTCAGCCAAAGTCGCAGGATCTGGTTCAGAACCGGTTTCCTGCAGAATCTGACGGGAAATCCGGTTCATTTTGTTGATGGTTTCAATCATATGAACTGGAATACGGATAGTCCGTGCCTGGTCCGCAATGGAACGGGTGATTGCCTGACGGATCCACCATGTTGCATAGGTTGAGAACTTATAGCCCCGTCTGTACTCAAACTTATCAACAGCCTTCATCAGACCGATATTGCCTTCCTGGATCAAGTCAAGGAACTGCAAGCCACGGTTGGTGTATTTCTTGGCAATCGAGATGACCAGACGCAGGTTGGCTTCCGTCATTTCCTTCTTCGCCTTGCGGGCATGTGATTCCCCTGCCAACATCTTCTTCTCGATTTCACGCAGGTCTGCCAATGGCATCCCGGCAGCTTCTTCAATCTCAATCAGTTTCCGTTGATGTTCACCGATTACGGGACGGTTGCGTTGCAATAATGGGCTGTATGGCTGTCCCGAAGCAATTTCATTATCCACCCAGTCTGGATTCGTTTCATTGCCGGGGAATTCCGTAATGAAATACTGACGGGGAACACCGCATCGGTTCACCACGACTTTCAGGATATCTTTCGTAATGTCGCGGATAGTTTTCATCTGGTCGCGCAGGGAATCACATAATCTTTCTGTGAAACGTGCTGTGAAACGCATTGCCAGCAATTCAGCAGAAATCGCTTCCTGTGCCGCTATATAGGCTGGTGAACGGTATCCATCGTTGCCACTTTCATTCCTGAACGCTGCCTGCATGTCTGCGAACAACTCCTCAATCCTGGCAAAACGGACCATCGCATCCTGTTTGAGCTGCTCTTTTTCTTCTGCAGTTATCCCACCTGTGGCAACAGTACCCGAAGCGGCATCACCTTCATCGCCATCATCGTCTTCACCCTCTGCATCGCCTTCTTCATCTGAATTGCCACCCACATCACCGGCCTCATCCTCCTTATCCTCGGATGCAGTGACAGGCTGTACAGAAGCTTCCTGATCTTTTTCATCAGCCATACCGTCGACAATTTCATCGACCTCAATCCTGCCCTCCCTGATATCGGCAGCTGCACGGATAATTTCAGTAATGGTGGTCGGACAAGAAGAAATGGCTGTAATCATGTCTTTCAGCCCTTCTTCAATACGCTTGGCAATTTCGATTTCGCCTTCACGTGTCAGGAGCTCGACGGTTCCCATTTCACGCATATACATCCGAACAGGGTCCGTAGTCCTGCCGAACTCAGAATCGACTGTCTGCAAAGCAGCTTCAGCAGCAGCTTCCGCCTCTTCCTCACTGGTGACATTGACAGCATTATCATTGAGCAGCAGTTCTTCCTGGTCTGGTGCGACTTCAAAGACATTGATGCCCATATCATTGAAAGTACTGATGATACCTTCAATCTGGTCTGGATCATTGAAACCATCTGGCAGATGGTCATTTATTTCGGCATGGGTCAGGTAACTACGTTCCTTACCCATCTTGATCAACATTTTCAGCCGTTCACGGCGGCGTTCGATTTCCTCTGCCGAAGCTTCACTGTCCCCTGCAAGGGTACCTGTCAGCAATGCTTTCTCTTTTGCACGCTGGCTTCGTTTGCTGGCTTTCTTCAGCTCTTCACGTTCCATCGCATTGATGGCTGTCAGTTCATCACTTTCAGGCTGAGCTTCTTTGGGTTTACGGCCACGGCGGGCAGGAACCTTTTCTGTTGGGAATACATAACTGGAAGTATCAATTGATGCCAGTTTTTCTGCATCAGTCACAACGACTGATTCAGAATCCCCAGCCTTCTCCACAACCTCTGATGTCACAGCAGATTCAGATGCCTCTGGTGCGGCAGCAGTCTCTGCCTCCTTGCGGGCTCTCGGCTTACGTCCACGGCTTGATTTAGTTTTCTTTGCGGGCTTTTCTTCCGATGCCGTTACAGGAATTGCTTTTTCAACAACAGGTTCCTTAACCGCCTCGACCTTCGTTTCTGCAACCGTCGCCGTTTCAACCACTGGAACAGGAATGACCGGCTCAACAGCAGGGCTTTCTACTGCTTTCTTCGATTTTGTTTTGCGAAGCTTCTTAGGCTTTTCCGTTTTGACTGCTTTTTCTTTCTTTTCTTTC
>JAFWUI010000046.1 GCA_017524145.1 Oxalobacter sp.
CGGTATCGGCAAAGTCATTGAAGTGGACAAGGGCAGGAGCCTTGACGTCTATGGCAAATACTTCTACACCAACTATGACGGCATGAACTTCCATGCCGGAGACGACCGCTACAAACTCGATGACGTCACCAGCAGCGTCGTGAGGACAGGGTTGCGGTATGCCTCGACCGACAGGACTTGGAACTGGTACGGCGGCCTCGCTTACGAATACGAGTTTGATGGCGAAGCCAAGGGCAAGGTCAACGGCGATTCCGTCAAATCCGCCGACATCCAGGGTAGCAGCCTGCGGGGAGAATTCGGCCTGAAGATGGATTCGACGGACACCTGCCCATGGAAAGCAGACATCGGCGTTTACGGCTACACCGGCAAGCACCGTGGTGTCGGTGGCAACGTCTCCATTGGCTATTCGTTCTGACAGCCGGTCTGTTGAAAAGACACTGAACCAACTTGCGATGGCAGGCATGTTGGTCCAGTGCCAGATTTCTTAGCGGATGGTGCCGGTTTTCCTGATAGGGTGGTTGAATGATAGCTGTTTTCATTCAAAAAGTTGTGATAGCCGGCAACCATATCAAACGCCGTCAGGATGACAACGGTACCATCACAATGGATATCCGTGATTTCCTGCCCGACAGAAACAGTATCCAAAAACGTTCAGGAAGAGATTGCCCTTGGCATCAGGGGGACCAGTTATAGAATATTTCCAATCAGCCGCTGCTTGGCATGGGTGACACTTGTGCTGGGTTGTTGATTATGCCATATGCAGACAATTACATACATTGTGTCAAAAAAGCCATCCTGGTCATCTGCCTTTGAAAAAATACAAAATCATGCCGATATCTGTAATAGAATAGATGCGGAATGAGAGCCATTCACCATGCCACTGGTTTCAGCCCCACAGGAGAAAGCAATGACACAGCAAGCAGATCTGGAAAAGAGTCTCTGTGAGTGGTTTATCCAGTTTGCCCAGAAATCCAAACAAACCAGCAAGATGGCTGGTCAGGCCCGTTTCTATCCCATCATCCTCAATTACAAGTATTCCCTGAGAAATGAATTCATCAGGGAAATGAAGCCTGCGGACACACAGTTCTCAGAAGATTATTTCCTGGAGGTGGCGCAGAAAATGGTTGAATCCGCCCAAGCGCAGTTTGGGGAAGAGGAACCGACCATCAACCAGATTGCCTCCCTCTCTGCGGTTGGCTGATCAATACAGTTTCCCTTAAAGCACAAGACCTGCCGGTGAAAGCAGGTCTTGTCAGGGATAAGCCGTCTGATATCAATCATCAAGGGTTTTCTGCTGTTGATTCAGCGACTTTCCCAATCGTCTCTTCTAAAGTTTCTTCAGCTTTATCCGGGATGGCAGTCTTGTTCTTGGCAATAATCTGCTGAACCTGTTCATCATTCTGTTCCCAACCACCGCCAAGCGCCAAGAAGATGGCAATCTGGTCATCTGCCAACTTCGCACTGGAAGCAGCATATGCTGCCTCAGCAATTACATAAGCACGTTCTGCATCCAGTTTGGAAAGGAAATCGATACGGCCATGCTTGTACAGGCGGCTTGTCTGGGAACTTGCCAATGCGCTCTGGTCACGCGCAGCTTTCAAGGAAGCGTTACGTTCCAGTTCACGGGCATAGGTGGTCAAGGAACTTTCGGTTTCACGAAGGGCATTCAGCACCGTGGCATCAAAGCGGGCATAAGCAGCTTGGGTATCGGCTTCGGCTTCCTTGATGCGTGCCCTTGCTGTTCCGGTATCCGGGATTGTCCAAGAAATCAGCGGACCGAATCCCCAACGGTAAGTATTGGTTTCCCCGAAGTCTGAAAGCCTAGAAGTGATGCCACCGGAAAGCCCCAGGTTGATGCTAGGGTAGAGGTCTGCGGTTGCGACACCAATCTTGGCATTGGCGGCAGCAAGGTTCCGTTCCGCCTGCCGGATGTCTGGACGGCGGCGGATGAGTTCTGCACCATCACCAATAGGGATTGGCTGTTTCAGCTGTGGAATCCGGCTGCATTGCCCGACCTTGCTGACCAATGCGGTCGGAACTTCTCCTGTCAGGACGGAAAGCCGGTACAGTGCAAGACGTTGCTGTGCCTGCAAGGGTGGGATTGTCGCATTCATCGATTCATACTGCGCAGCGACACGGGCGACTTCGATGACTGATGAACGTCCTGCCTGGGCAAGCTGTTTGGTTGTCCGGTGGAAGTCTTTCAACAGAGCAGCAGACCGTTGGGCAATCTTGACACGGTAAGCAGAGGAACAGGCGTCTGCATAGGCTTTGGCAGTGTCTGCAGCAACGGTAATCTGTGCCAGGTCATAGGCGGCCTGGGCAGCATCAGCTGAAGCACTGGCAGATTCGATGCCACGGGAAATCTTACCGAAAAGGTCCAGCTGATAGGAGACATTGATGCCAGCATCACCTTTCCATTTATCAGCATAACGGTGTGGTACCCCATCTGCAGCCGCTGAAGAGCGCCCAAATGTCGGTTGGGCAGACAGGTCAACCTGGGGAATCCTGCCCATTTCAACTTCTTCCAGTACTGCACGGGAACGGGCAAGGTTGGCCTGTGCAACACGCAGGTCAGTATTTTCCGCCAATGCCTTCTCGATCAGGCTGTTGAGCATCGGGTCATCATAAAGCCGCCACCAATGGTCAGGCAGGGGATTCTGCGAAAAAGCCTTGTGCTGGCCAGAGGCGAATGGTTCCGCTGTCTCAACCTTGTTGACAACAGCATCATCCGGAATCTTGTAGTCAGGCCCGACCGTCATACAGCCAGCCAATGACAGGCTGCCCAATGATGTCAGCAGAATGGAAATCAATCTGTTTTTTCGCATGGCTTATCCTTTATTTTGCCTGCTGTTGTTTGTTGGAAGAATCATCTGAAGGCAGGACTTCCACTGTCACGGTCTGACCGGAAATCAGTTTGACGTCTTCCGGCAGGTTGTCAAAATCGACCCGGACAGGGATACGCTGGACCAGACGGACCCAGTTGAATGCCGGGTTGATGTTCTGCATCAGCCTGCCACCGGTTGTCCTTTCACGGTCTTCGATACCACGGGAGATGCTGTTGACGTGGCCTTCATAAACTTCATCATCGGCCATCAGCTTGATTTTGGCCTTGTTGCCGACTTTGATGCCTGGCAGCTTGGTTTCTTCAAAATAGCCTTCGACATAGTAGGAATGCCGGTCAACCAATGCCATGACGGCCTTGCTGGCGTTCACATAGGAACCTTCTCGCAGGTCAAGGTTGGTGACAATCCCGTCCACAGAAGCAACAACGCGGGTACGGTCCAGGTCAAGCTGGGCCTTGTCACGGGCAACAATAGCCTGCATCAACGTGGCACGGGCTGTGTCGACTTTTGTCCGTCCCTGTTCGGTGACCTCAGTGGCGACCAAGTCTGACAGGGCCTCGTTACGCCGGGATTCACGGATGGCCTGTTCCAATGCGACTTTTGCAGAAGCCTCAGCGGCTTTTGCCTGACGCAGTGCCAGTTCGAAGCGGGAACGGTCGATTTCAAAGAGGACATCACCGGCGTTGACGACCTGGTTGTCTTTGACGTTGACTTTGGTGACCAGGCCTGAGACATCCGGTGCAATCTGGATGACATCTGCTTTGATACGTCCATCACGTGTCCATGGGTCATTTTCATAATGGACCCACAGCCGCCAGCCGACAAAAACCGCCAACAGGACAATGGCGATGGTGATGATATAGCGCCTTGCGCCGGTAAAGAAATTAGCATTCATAGTAAAACAGACCTGCAAAGGTTAAATATAACAATACAGACACCCAAGACGACACAGAACATGGCGATGTCGAAAAGCGGCGGATGCCAGACATGGCGGTAGAAACCAATCCTTGCCAGCAAGCGCGAAAGCAGCCTTGTTGCAAAGATGGCGACCAGCGATGTAACCATCAGCCAGGGAAAATACATACCAAAAAAACTGAATTCGCCAATCATACAATCTCCATTGGACGCAATGTTTGCGGGTGATAGAGGGAGGCATCCGGGAAAAGGTCGCTCCGGATGCTGGTCAATGCTGCAACTGCCGCCTGTTTACGGACAGTGGATTCCATCATGCAGAGCTGATGCATCAGCCTGTCGATATCCGCCAGCAGCCCCTGTCCCTTGCCCTTATCTTGGGTTTCAATATAGTCTGATGCGCCTTCAAGGAAGAGACGGATACTGATGCCGTTCCGTTCAAGACGCGACTGCATCGAGCGGATCCGGGCCATATTGATGCCAAGCCGCATCTGGCGGATCAGGGTATCCAGTGTCATGCCTTCACGATTGTCCCTGTCACTCAACCTTGGGGCGAGCAGGTTGACCCGGTCAACCATCTTGACGATGGTCTGCAGGACGGAAGGAGCACGTTTGTCTTTTGTCAGGCTTACGATGTCTTTCCGGATGTTCCTGATCATCCGGCCAGTCGTCCAAGCATAATCAAATGAACGGAAAACGACAGCGCAGAGCAGGCAGAGTGTGATTCCACCACACTGGGCAAATCCCTGACCATTGATGAAGGAAGTCATGTTCGCCATATCCAAGTCATACATCGTGGTGGTCGACCAGATGCCCATCATGAAAATCGTGCAGCCTAGACTGATGGGGCGCCGTGCAATGAAAATCGAGGAAATGAAAATCACTGGTGCAAAACACATCATCAGCATCTCATAGCTGTGTGCCGAGAACATGACAACAAGCACATAGAAATAGGCAGCCGGCAATCCGATGATGGTGAATTTGAGGATGGTCTTCAAGGCACCGACCGAATTGTCCAAGATGACGAATGAGATGAAGAAGATACTTGCCATTGTTGGTGCCACGAACCCTGTACTCCAGCCACTTGCAACCCATATTAGCATAATCAACGTAATCGAGACACCGCCTGCGACCGCGAGATAAGCACTGAGTGTCTTATCGTTATGAAGTACTGACAATGGCAGCGGCATTTTTTTAGGCATCCTGTCCCAGCGTCCCCGGATGGCATCATTGATGGCATTGCGTCTGGTGGCGCATCCTTCGCACGCAGAAATGAGTTTCTCGATATCAATCACAAGACGGACAATCTGCGTATCAACCCAAGAAGAATCCCCATCGATTTCAGGAGCAATCTGTCTGGCGGCTTGACGCATACGGTCTGCAGAAACGACGGAATAGTCGCGTCTGGCAATCCAGCCTGATAAGCTTTGCAGGAATGTTTCGACATGCTCAGGCATCTGACCAGACTTACGTAAAGAAGTCAGGTTTTCTTCAATGGAACTGACAACGGGAATCATTGTCGTGAGCCTGTCCTGCAACATCCGGATCCCATTGATTGCCCAGCGTTCATTGGTCACATCGAAAGGCAGGTTGGCGGTCAGTATCCTGAGACTGCCAAGCAACGTGACTGCCGAAACGCTTTTTTTCGGATCATGGCTGGCTTGGCCCTTCAGGATGCCACAGGTCCATTGTTGGATGGATTCCCAGACACCATCCAACTGGCTGACGACACGGGGACCGATCTTGCTTGGAAAAATCAGGCTGTGGCAGAGGATGGCGGAAAGGAACCCGATGCCGGTCTCAATACCCCGTGACCATGCGGTGTCCATGATGTATTGGATATTGATGAACTTCATGTCTGCGATGATGCTCGCCATGATGACAGGCACCGTCCAACCTGCCACAGTGAATGTATAGGCACTGGTTGTACGTTTCAGCATTGAGAAATACAGGCAGATGCCAATCCATGCACCGGTCAGGATGCAGAGTATCCAAGTGTAGTTGATGAATGAGATGATGAAAACCGATGCGGCAACAACACCCAGCAGGGTACCCAGGAAGCGGGACAAGGAACGGACAGCGATACTGCCTGCAGCGACAGGCAACGACAGGATGGTGGTTGCCATCGGTGCCCAGAAAGGACGTGGCTGACCGGTTGCCAGTGCAACATACAACGCCAGTGCAGCAGCACAGACACACCTGAAGGCGAACAGCAGTTCGTCTTTTGTCGGCCATTTCAGGAAGTGCTGCAGCATTATCCGTTCTGCCTGATGGCTTCTCCCAGTTCCCTGAGCACTTTCAGTGTGGTTTTCAGTTCTACTGGATCAATATTCTTGAATAGGCCAGCACGGAAAGGACGCATTGCAGCCAGAAGGACTTCAGTCCGTTCACGCCCGTTTTCTGTCAATGAGAGCAGTTTTGCACGCCGGTCACTTTCATCTTCCTTGCGGGTCATGATGCCAGCTGCAATCAGCTGGTCAATCACACGGACCACCGAGGATGGGTCAAGTCCCAAGGCATTGGCGATTTCACCAGGACGGATACCATCGCCGATCTGATAAATCAAGGCGGCAGGCCATGCTGTAGCCTGGGAGAAGCCATATTGTGCCGCCACACGGTCACCGGCGGTTTTATAAGCACGGCCGACCCGCGTCAGCTCATGGCAAAGCAGCATCAACAGGTCATCGTAATCAGAAGCGGTGTTTTTGTTCATACTGTTAATGTTTTGCATTCAAACTATTGCGAAGCACATTATTAATATCTCAATTATTGCTGTCAACAGTAACTTATGTTTTCTAAGCCCTGCGGTTGGAAACTGTTGCATCCGGTACATAGGGAGCAGCAGTCGGGAACAGGTCACAGCGCAGGCCGGTCAAGACGCAGATTGCAATGTTCTGCTGGTTGTTTGCAGGCAGGGCAGCTGCAGCCTTAAGGGCTGTGTCGATATCTGAGAGGAAAGACCTGAATTCAGCATCAGGAACTTTCTTTGCTGCACCATAGTAATTGGCGAGTTTAGTAATCAGTTCCCTGAACGGGGAACCGTCTGTAAAAGTGAGGTGTGATTCTGCCCGGAGGAGCCGTGCCATATTCATGCTGACCCGCAGGTCCAAAAGGATATTGACCGCTGACTGCAAAGTCCCGGAGAGCGAAGCCTCATGGTCTTTCTGCGCGACTGCAAGACGTGGAGCAATCAAAGAGATGCCATCCACCATCTTGACAGCGATATTGATTGGAGAAGGGATGGTGGTTGCTGTTGCCAGGTCTGAAATGTCCTGCCAGATGCCCTTGACGACACCACGGATGAACGACAGGACAGAAACTGAACGGCAGAGTGCCATAAAGATGATGGCAAACAGGATTCCGATACACTGTGAAATCTGGACGTTGATGAATGCAGTCATGTTGGCAGAGCCTTGGTCGAACATGGTCAGTGTTGCCATGGTCGTGAAGAAGAACGGTATGGAAGTCAGGCTTTTGAAAGGAGACTGCAGGTAGGTACCAAAATAGATGGCAATGGGTGCAAAGAGCATCATCGCCATTTCAAAACTGTGTGCAGATGGGAAAAGCCATAGAAGGTAAATGCCCGCAGGCACGGCAGATGCCGCCGTCATCCAGAACTGCCATTTCAACATCGGTACAGGCGTATCGACAGCCGAGAAGAACAGACAGTACATACCCCCCATCATCGGTGCCGCCCAGAAGGCGTTCCAGCCTGAGACAATCCACATCAATGTGGTTAGCGTCACACAGGAAAAAGCGGCAAAGGCTGAAGCCCATGCTTTCCGTTTGTCCACCATCAGCGAGAGTGTTGACACCTTGCGTTCCTTGGCTTCAACAGCTGGTTCTTTTCCGGCAAGCCCTTCATTGACACGGCGCCGCAATCCAAAACAGTCTTCGGAGATATCGACCAGATAATACAGTTCGCTGGTGAAGTTTGCCGCCAGCATATTGTTCCAGTCGGATCCTGCAGTGATGACAGGAATGATGCCATCAATCTTCCGTCTGATCCTGACCGCTTCGGCGTAAGGATTTTCACTGCCCCGCGAAATCCATTCAGAGATGTCATCAAGGATATCCCTGAGCTCCTCTGGGATACCGGCATCCGTCTTCCTGAGATAGCGGATACGGTCATCAATTGCGGAAAGGACTGGAACCAATGCTGAAAGATGGTCCTGCAACGACCCAAGGATGTTATGCACCCAGCGGAGGTTATCTGCCTCAAACGGGATATGGGTCGTCAACATACGCAGTTCAGTGATGGTTGCGGAAAGCTTGTTCAGGTTGGGACGCTGGTCGGTGAACTCGCGGTTATAGTCGATGATGTTCCGGATATTCTGGGCGGTATCCTTCAGAGCCTGGTCCAAGCGCTGGATGACAGCACTGCCTGCGCGGGCAGGGAAAATCAAGGCATGTGCCAATGCCCCGCAGGTGACACCAAGACCGATTTCCTGTACGCGGTTGATGGCCATATCAAAGAAAATCGGCAGGGTGATCTGTGATGCATCACTCATCGATGGCATCGCAACGATACCGATGGTATAACCGCCTAACAGGAAAGCATAGGTCCTGGGAGACCGGTCATGCAAAGCAACAAAAATCCAGAAACCATACCAAAGGCCAAGGGCAAGGGCGGCCAAGACGGAATAGTTGAAAAAAAGGGGAAGCAGAAAGACAATACCGAACGCACCAATAGTCGATCCGATGATACGGTAAAGTGCCTTGGATTTTGTCGCACCGGCAAAAGTCTGGACTGTGACATAAGCTGACAACAACGCCCAGAAAGGGCGGGGAAGCCCAATCCGCTGGGCAAGGTAGAACCCTGCCATCGCTCCGATGAACGATTTGATGGAAAACAGCCATTCATCCTTGGAAGGGATGTTGAAAAAGTTAAATTTCAGCATCCTTGTATTTCCTGATGGAATGGTTCAGTATCTGGAAAACCTCTGAACAGCCAGCAAACTGTTCAGCAGTCATATCTTTCAGAAGCGTGTTCCTGAGATTGGAGAGTTCCGCCTCAAGGGGAGGAACAATCTGGCGGCCCTGTTCAGTCAGGAAGAGCAGTTTTGCCCGCCTATCGGTTATATCGTCACGCCGTTCGACATAGCCAGAAGCAACCAGGTTGTCAATCAGCCTGACAACCGATGAAGGTTCCAGACCGACTTCTTCTGCCACTACGGAAGGTCTGACACCATCCCCTTTTCGACTGATGGCAAGCACTGGCCAGGCAATTGCCTGCGTCAAACCATATTTGGCAGCCAGCCTGTCACAAAGTGATTTATACGAACGTGACACACGGGTAATCGTGGTCATCAACTCCATCAATGATTGTTCTTTGGCAAGCATATAAGGTTCGTATATGAATAATGTGCTTGGATATTATTCGCATGCAAACTAAATTGTCAATTTGAACGATGTTGATAAGGTTGTTTTATTGGTGGTTTCCGAGTCAGTTGACAGAAGAAAACAACACGTTATGCTTGTTATCTATCACCTTCGGGATTTTCAGGGTTCAGGAGAGAATGGTCATGAAGTATTTTTTCCATCTATCAAATACTATTGCCATAGCAGGCATGCTGTGTTTTGCCAGTACAGCATCAGCCCAGAACGGAGCAGTGCCATTTGAAAACCTCCAGTCTGGCTGGCATCAGAAAACCATTCCGGTCAAAGAAGGGCAGGCAAAACCCAGCATAGACAGGCTGACAACAGCATTCTGTGAAGCATGGCGGACAGATGTCTGTAAAGATGTCCTGTTGTATATCAAGAATCCCCAGCATTTCAAACGTCTTTACAACCAGGACAATGATGCCGCCTATGATGTGACCATCGACCGTGCAAATGGTTTTGCCATGGCAAATGATGAAGGAGGTGACAGCCCTTATCTGTTCGCCACATTATGGCGCCGGTCCAATGGCCATACACTGTTGGGCATCCATACCGGCAAGCCTACTGACCCATACATCAATGTCCTACTTTTTTATGACTACAACCCGAAGACAAGGCAGCTTGTCCCGGAAAAGCGCACCAGCGACTATCTGACCAGCAAGAAATATGGTCAGGTTGAAATGACATGGGTTGAATTGCCGCGGAAAGGCAAAGATGTCCACGTTTCGGCATACGGCGGAGAACCTGTCATAGAATACACCTTTAAATTCAATGGGATGGATTTCGATGAGCCTGTTATCGAAATACAGTAAAGATGGAAATATCCATCACTTTAAACTGGCTGAAACATGAAAAGATTTTTAATTGCCTGGTTTCTTGCTCTGTCAATTGCTGCATCAGGTATTGCCAGGGCAGGGGATTCAGTCGACCTCATCATCAATGCCGCAGAATCCGGTGATGATGAGTCTCAATATTTTTTGGCGAAGTTATATGAAACCGGTGCTGGTGACTTGGAAAAAGACAATGCCAAGGCAGCATATTGGCTGAAAAAAGCATCAGATGCCGGGAATCTGGACGCACGGTGTGAAGTTGCTGTGCGCTATCTGCATGGAATAGACGGTTATCCAATCGACAAGGCAAAGGCTTTTGCCATGCTGCAGGAAAACGCCAAGCAGAATCATCCCGCTTCACTGCGCGAAATAGGCAGGCTCTTTGACGCGGGAATGGCGGGATTCATTACACAAGATGAACGCAAAGCCTTTAACTGGTTCATGCGGGCAGCGGAAGTTGATGACAGCCTGGCCGCAGTTTTCCTAGGATACTACTATGAAATGGGTAAAGGCGGAGTCAAACAAGATTATGCCAAAGCTTTGACTTGGTACCAGAAAGGCGTCAGCCAGCTTGACTCCACCGCGATGAACAATATCGGCGTGATGTACTATCACGGTAAGGGTGTAGCGCGTGACATCAAGGAAGCAAGACGCTGGTGGCAGATAGCGGCCAAGTTTGGCAGCAAAGATGCGGAACGCAACCTTGAAATCATCCAAGATACGAAAGAGGAGTAAAACATCAGCATGACTGATTGGTACAAAGGCTGTCCTTTTACCTTTTTATCATTATTGTTTTACATAATACATATTATGCGAAATTATTGAGCAACCATCCATAAGGGGCCCCAGCTGTCTGTTTCCTGTATTCCCGCTGTTCATTTCATATCTTCTATAATAATCAGATAAACACATGAACCAACTGATGAATTATTCTCAAGGAAAAAAAAACATGAGCCGATTCAATCCTGTCCAGCGCACATCATCGCACCGCCTGATCAATCATGGGCCGACAATCCTGATTACCACTCGTAGCAAAGATGGCAGATACCGCAATGTCATGACGGCGGCTTGGTCAACACCTGTTGAAATGGATCCGCCAAGATTGGTTGTATTGATCAACAAAGAAGCCTATACCCGTGAACTGCTGCTTGACAGCGGAGTCTTTGCAGTCTGCGTACCATCAGTGTCATTCATCAACGAAACATATTCAATCGGCCATTCCACTGGACGGGAAACCGATAAATTCTCAAAATTCAACATTGAAACCACCCAGAGTCCTGAACTGGGTATCCCCGTCATTGAAAAAGGCTGTATTGCATGGCTTGAATGCAAGCTGATTCCAGAACCACATGCCCAAGAAAAATATGACACTTTCTTCGGTGAAGTGGTTTCTGCCAGTGCTGATCCGGAAGTTTTCATCAATAACCATTGGCATTTCACAGACCAGAACAAGGATAGACATTCAATCCATCATCTTGGCGGTGGCAATTTCTTCCGTTGCAATGACCTGATGGTTGCGAAGGAACTCTGATTTTCTTTCCATAGCTGATGGCATGAGCATCCGGAAGTCCCCAATTGCCGGTTATCTTCTGGCATTGTCTGCCACCATCCTATGGAGTACGGTCTTTCCGCTGGTCAGGATATTTCCTACTGACATTTCCCCTGTCGAACTGTCATTCTGGCGCTGGCTGTTCACCTTCCTTTGCCTGTTGCCATTTGTGCTTGCTGCTTTGAAGACGCAATGGCGGCTGATTCTCAAAAACTGGCGCTGGCTTGCTCCTGCAGGCATTCTTGGACTTGCCGCCTATAGTCTGTTGATGTTTGAGGCTGGTCATACCACCAATGCCACCAATATGTCCCTGTTCGCTTCGACAGCTCCCATTTCAATGGCAATCCTGTCACGGATTGTTTTCAAGGAAAAGTTTACATGGACACAGGTTATCGGTCTGGCCATTGCTGTTTTCGGTGTCCTGATGCTGGTTTTACAGGGCGATTTTTCCCTGCTTACGCAATTGGAATTCACCGTCGGTGACATCTGGATGCTTTTAGCGGCTTCATTGTTTGCTGTTTACAGCATCCTGATCCGGCAACGTCCTGAACAGATGTCACAGAAACTCTGTATGGCTGGGATGATGGGATTTGCCTTGGTGGTTTTATGTCCGCCCATGGGCATGGTGGCTATGGATCCCTTCTATCAACTACCCAGAACAACCGCCCTTCTGGTCATCCTCTATATCGCGGTGATTCCGACATTGATTGGTTACCTGCTCTGGAACCGCTCGGTGGAACATATCGGTGCTGCACGGGCAGGAGTCGTGTATTACAGCATCCCATTGTTCAGCAGCATCGAAGCTGTGTACCTGTTGAATGAGCAGATAGAATTGTCACAGGTTATCGGCGGCATCCTGATTATTGGGGGTATCCTGCTGTCATCGTTGAATGTCCTACGCCAGATATGGCATCAATAAAGGACAATCAAGCCTTTTTGAAGCGGTTTTCCGCTGTTTTCATGACATAAGTGGCTTTTTCAGAACCAAAGGCAAACAGTTCATCAAGGAAAGCTTTTTCCTCATCCAGTCCTTCCAATGGGATTTCTTTCCACCAATGCCTGTTTACCCCTGAAGAACCATCATCCCAACGGTATCCCCGGACTTTCAGTCGGTCTTTCGATTCAAATGGTGCTCCGAAAGCATGGACAACCACACTGTTCTGGCTGGCATTTTCCAAAAGGTTGGCAAACACATCCTGCCGGATATGCATGAACCAGGCCAACGCAAGGCAGTCTATGGATGCACGGTGCGCCTCATAGAAATAACCGATACCATGCAAAAGTTCTTCCTGACGGTGGTTGTTGATATCAAAGGACTTCCAATCAACGCCTTTCAGGGAACATGCCCATCTCTTATCCTCAAAACCGGAAAAGCGTTTTTCAAAAAACGGACGGTCAAAACCTGCATTATGGGCAATGATCAGTTCAGCACTATCCAGATATGCCTTGACAGCCTGGTCATCAATCCGCTGCCCTTTAACATCATCATCGGAAATACCGGTCAGCTTGGTGATTTCTTCGGGAATCGGCTTCCCCGGGTCCTCATACTCACTGAAAATCCGGTCAATTGAAACCAGTCTCTGTGTTGATGGGGAATAAGAAGCTGCAACCATCCCCAACTCAATGATTCTCTCCGTATTGCTGGAAAGCCCTGTGGTTTCCGTATCCAGAAAAACAATGGAAACCTCATCGCCGTTTTTTCCAGAGAGTGGATAAGGAAGGGAAATATTCCGTTTGGTAATGGGAACCCGCTCAATAATGCGGAAATCATCAGTTTTTTCCAAGATTGCCTCAAGCTGCTGACGCAGTCCCAACGTTGAGGCCGCTTCTTCAAACTGATTATCCTCGAAGAAATCCAGTTGCTGCCCTTTTCCACTGTTTGCCATAAAAAAATACCCCGTTACCAATCAATACCTATAGGAATCATTCCAGATGGAGGAATTCTTTCTCAATGCCAGCTTTAACAGCACCATAACCGACAGCTGTTCCAAATTTCTTCAACAGGCGGTCACCGAAATTTTCTTTTTCACTGTAATCGACCACCTCTTTGCTCTTGATTTCATCTTCTGCCACGCTCCGGACAGTGCCATATGCATCTGCAAGTCCCAATGCAATGGCATCCTGTCCCGTAAAGACCAGCCCAGAGAAGAGGCGGTCATCTTTCTTCAAGCGGGCTCCCCTGCCTTCTTTCACCGCAGTGATGAACTGCTCATGGATTTTCTTCAGCATATCCTTGGCATAAGCCACCTGTTCAGGAGATTGTGGACTGAATGTATCCAAAAAGCCTTTGTATTTCCCAGCAGTCAGCAGACGGCGTTCAACACCCACTTTATCCATCAGCCGGTTGACGCCAAAACCATCAATCAATACACCGATTGAACCGACAAGACTGGCTTTATCGACATAAATCTTGTCGGCCGCTGCGGCAATGTAATAACTGCCTGAAGCACAGATGTCTTCCACGACTGCATAAACAGGCTTGTCTGGATGCTGTTTCTTCAGCCGCATGATTTCATCGTAAACCATGCCAGACTGGACAGGACTGCCGCCAGGGCTGTTGACCTTCAGGATAATCCCCTTTACCTGGGATTCATCAAATGCCTTGTTCAGTGCCTTGATCAGGTTCTTTGCTGAAGCATTGCTTGAAGATGAAATCTTTCCCTTCACCTCAATCATTGCCGTATGAGGTTTGCCTGGAGCTGTTTTTTCTGAACTGCTGCTAATTCCTTTTATTAATATAAAAAATATTATAATCAATAAGATAAAAGCACATTTAAAGAAAATACTCCAGCGTCTTTTCAGCCTTTGTTCACGCAGGAATTCCT
Organism: Oxalobacter sp.; assembly: GCA_017524145.1. GTDB lineage: Bacteria > Pseudomonadota > Gammaproteobacteria > Burkholderiales > Burkholderiaceae_D > Oxalobacter. The sequence continues at coordinate 14,345 of JAFWUI010000046.1, forward strand.
GAGCCAGCTTTTCCAAGACCTTCTCATCATTTCTATTCTCATCACTCATAGCATTTTCTCTTCTTAAAAATCAGGCGTGTTCCCTCAGCCAACCATGCAATGATGCGACAGAATCTGCAATATACAAGGGATGCATCGCTTCCAGTTCCCTGGCATCATGGGCACCATAATTGACGGCAACACTGGCAACACCGGCATTTTTTGCCATCAGCAAATCATGGCTGGTATCTCCAACCATCAGCATACGGTCAACAGGTATCTGCAATTCTTCTGAAAGCCCAAACAGCATCGAAGGGTGGGGTTTGGAAAAAGATTCGTCCACAGTCCGTGTCCCATCAAAACAGGCTGTCAGTCCTGTTTCTTTCAAAACCCTGTCCAACCCAACACGGCTTTTTCCTGTTGCAACAGCAAGTTGATGACCTTTCTTCATGAGATCCTTTAACATGGTTTCGATTCCATCGAACAATGTGATTTTGAGGCTGTTCACCAGATAATGCTTCCGGTACAAGGCAACAAGCTTTGGATAGAAATGCTCTTCCAATCCAGGACAGACCATCTCCCAGGCTTCACGGAGTCCAAGACCAATGACATGGGCAGCCTTCTTACGGTCAGGGACCGGTAAGTCCAGGTCAACAGCAGCCTCACACAAGCTATCGATGATGGCAGCGGTACTGTCCATCAATGTGCCATCCCAGTCAAAGACAATCAAATCAAACTTTCTGTCACGCATTCTTGCCTCCAGTTGCCGGATGCTGCAAAACTTTCAGATAAGCAGCACATTCTTCTGGCAATGGCGCTTCCACCGTAATGGGCTGACCGGTTTCCGGATGGATGAAAGTAATCCTGCAAGCATGCAGGAACATCCGCTTGAGCCCTTTGCTGCCAGCCTTCTGCAGTTGCCTGTTCAGGTCGAAATCACCATACTTGTCGTCTCCAGCAATGACATATCCTGAAGAAGCAAGATGCACCCTGATCTGATGGGTACGCCCTGTCTTCAGCTCAGCCTCAAGCAGGGTGAAGTCAGGATAACGTTCCAAGACATTGAATATGGTATGGGATGCAAGCCCATCAGGATCGACCTTTACACGCCGCTCACCATCCGCAGTATGGTATTTCAATAAAGGGAGACGGATATGCTGACGCTGGTTTTTCCAGTCACCATGCACCAGTGCCTGATAGCGTTTATCGATACTGCCCGCCCTGACCTGTTCATGAAGCTTCACCAACGCTGAACGTTTTTTTGCCAGCACCAGGATACCGGAAGTTTCCTTATCAAGCCGATGGACCAGCTCCAGGAATTTCGCCTTGGGATCTGCGGCCCTCAACTGTTCAATAACCCCGAAAGAAACACCTGAACCACCATGGACCGCCACCCCGGCCGGTTTGTTGATGACAAGCAGGCAATCGTCTTCATAGAGGACATCAAATGTCCGTGCTGGAACAAATTTCTCCGTTTTTTCAGAAACCTTCAAAGGCGGTATGCGGACTATATCCCCTTCCTTCAGACGATATGTCTGGTCAATCCGCCCTTTGTTCACACGGACCTCTCCGGAACGGATGATCCGGTAAACATGGCTTTTTGGAACCCCTTTGAAAATCCTGAAGAGGAAATTGTCGATACGCTGGCCCGTTTCTTCCCCGGTTATCTGACGGAATTGGACATTAACGGCCTTGTTGATGTCCTGCCGATTGGTTTCGAGTGGGGCAGCAACACCTTTTTTCCATTTTTTCTGAATGTTTCCTCTAGGAGAACGGTTCATTTATCTATATAATATCGGATTAGCCAAAACAAGAAGCTTGGCTGTCTGTGTACAATAAAGATATCATTCTACACAGTTGTGACATCCATTGGTCCTGTTTAAGTCAAATTCAATGGAAAAGATGTGTACACGTCCCTCCAGCAGGGAATCAGTCTGGGTTGAGCCAAAGCATCAACCGGATGGTTGGCTGGAGCGTTTGCGTTGCTGAGTAAAGGATTTAAGGACAGGCAGAAATGGTTAGCTGCCTGCTGTGATTTGTTTAACCACCAGTATGACGCCAGAAGGCTCAGTTTTGTTATCTTTTTAAGTGCTTAGTGATAGACCGTTGAAAGAATGTTCCGGTATAACCTCTGCTGATTAGAAACTGATTAAACCGATCACTGTCCATCGGTAGATAGCCTATGCCCACAGGATGACGCTGTCTGCCTAGATTGCAGGATGTGTACACTCGCTGGTTGCGGAAGCCGCTTCCGCTGAAAAAGTATATGGCCTTGTGCCACGGAGAGTGTATTTATGAAACGTATGTTGTTCAATGCAACCCAGCAGGAAGAGCTGCGGGTTGCTATTGTCGACGGACAAAAACTGATTGATATCGATATTGAATCAAATGCACGTGAACTGCATAAATCCAATATCTATAAAGCCGTAATCACCCGCATTGAACCTTCGCTTGAAGCCTGCTTCGTCAACTACAGCGAAGACCGTCACGGATTCCTGCCATTCAAGGAAGTTGCCCGCTCCCTCTTCAAGGAAGGCGTCGATTTCCGCAGTGCCACCATCAAGGATGCCCTGACCGAAGGCCAGGAAGTCATGGTCCAGGTAGAAAAAGAAGAACGTGGCAATAAAGGGGCTGCCCTGACCACATTCATTTCCCTGGCTGGACGCTACCTGGTCCTGATGCCCAACAATCCACGTGGCGGTGGCGTTTCAAGGCGCGTTGAAGGGGAAGAACGCCAGGAACTCCGCGAAACCATGGAAAAACTGGAAGTTCCTCAGGGTATGTCCATCATTGCGCGTACTGCTGCAATTGGCCGCTCGGTTGAAGAGCTGCAATGGGACTTGAACTACCTGCTCCAGTTATGGCGTGCCATTGAAAGTGCTGGCGCCTCTGCTCCAGGTGCATTCCTGATCTATCATGAATCGTCATTGGTCATCCGGGCCATCAGGGATTATTTCCAGCCTGATATCGGTGAAATCCTGATTGATACCGATGAAATCTATGAACAGGCCCGCCAGTTCATGAGTTATGTCATGCCTGACATGGTCAACCGGGTCAAACGGTACCGGGATGCCGTCCCCCTGTTCTCCCGTTTCCAGATTGAACATCAGATTGAAAGTGCCTATTCCCGCAATGTTTCCCTGCCATCTGGCGGGTCTATTGTGATTGACCATACCGAGGCACTCGTAGCAATCGATGTCAACTCGGCACGTTCGACCAGGGGCACTGACATTGAAACCACCGCATTCACAACCAACTGTGAAGCAGCTGAAGAAGTTGCACGCCAGCTGCGCCTCCGGGACCTGGGCGGGTTGATTGTCATCGACTTCATCGACATGGAGTCCCAGAAAAACCGGCGCGAAATTGAAAACCGCCTGAAAGAAGCCCTCCGTTATGACCGTGCCAGGGTACAGACCGAGAAAATCACCCGATTCGGTCTGATGGAACTTTCCCGTCAGCGTCTGCGCCCTTCCCTTTCTGAAGGCAGCCACATCGCCTGCCCACGCTGCAACGGTACTGGGCATATCCGTGATACAGAATCCTCCGCCCTTCAGGTTCTGCGGATCATCGAAGAAGAATCCATGAAGGAAAGTTCAGCCGTCATCCATGTCCAGGTACCTGTTGATGTCGCGGCATTCCTGCTGAATGAAAAACGCAGTGAAATCATCAAGGTGGAAATGCTCCATAAGGTTGAAATCGTCCTGATTCCCAATAAGTACCTCGAAACACCGCATTACCGGATGGAGCGGATCAAGCATGATGACCCCCGTCTGGAAATCCATCAGGTCAGTTACCGGCTGGCGGAAGAATCTGAATCTGATACCGATATGGGCTTCTCCAAACACCTGAAAGAACCTCAGAAACCGCAACAGGAAGCCGTCGTCAAGAATATCCCTGAAGGACTCCCTGCACCGGTTGTCAACCGTGAGCCAGAACCTGAGCCTAAACCTAAACAGGAAGAACCTGGGTTCTTTGGACGCCTTTTGGGCATTTTCGGCATCGGAGGAAGTTCATCAGAACCTCCGAAACAGGAAGAAACACCTGAAAAACAGCCTGTCAAACCTGCCCGGAAACCTAAGAACAACGAACGTCAGCGCCGGAACCGGCGTAATGAAGGCAAAGAAGACAAAGCCAAGAATCCAGTGGCAGATGCTGCTGAAACAACTATTGGAAAACCTCAGCGTCAACGCCGGAATAAAAACGAAAAAACTGACCGCAATCCTGAAGACAGGCAGCAGCCGAGACAGGAATCATCTGGACAGAAACAGCTCCAGCAGAGTCCTGAACAGGAAATGCTGAAAGCACCTGTAGATACCGGAGAAAGCACTCAGGTTCTTTCTGATGCTTCCCCTCAGGCAGAAAAAGTCCCGCACCGCAGGGACCGCCGAAACCGTTTCAGGAACCGTCGTGAAAACCTGTCTGAAAACATTCAGGAAAACGTCCCGGCAGAAGTGCTTGACCAAGATGCTGTCGCTGCATCGGAAGCCGGTCTGACTGATAAGCATGCACAACCTGCTATCCAAGAAGAAACTGAAAGGTCTTCCCGTACCAATAACCGCCGCTCCCGTTCCAGACGTTCCCGGCTCAACCAAGAGGAAACAAACCTGACGGTCAATGAAACGGAAGAAGCACCTCCTGTACAGGAAGAAATCCAAGCTGCTGTTACGGCTGTTGTCAACGAAACACCTGTTGCCACAATGGAAAGTGCTGAAACAGTTGAAGTTGCCATAACAAAACCGAAAGCGGCTGAAGAACCTGCTGCAGCGCCTTTAACGATTGAAAAGGCACCTGTTTCCATAGAAACCAAGCCAATTGCTGAACCTGCTCCTGTAAAAGAACCCGTAGCAGTACAGGAAATCTCAGAAACAGTTGTTGCAGAAACCATTACCGCAACCCAATCTGTTGATGAAACGCCTGTTGCTGAAAAATCTGGTCCTGTTGCAGAAACAGAAACAAACCTGGAAAAGATCCTTCAGGAAGCAGGACTGACCATGGCTTCAACCAATCCTGAAAAAATGAAGCAGCTTCAGGCAGCCATGCAGGCGGAAGAACCTGCACCACGCCCTGTCCGCCGGAGACGGAAACGGGTTGTGATTGTTGATGAAGGTCCGCTGATTCAGGTGAACACCAAACCAACCCAGTCGAACCCATCATAAACCTGTTGAAAAACCGCGTTTCCTAAACGCGGTTTTTTAAACAGGCAGCTTTTGACCAGATGGACAAACCAGTATTGGATCATGCTCAAGAAAACATTCCTGCATGGCATCATGCCGGACTGATGGACAATGCTCATCCAATCCTTGATGCCTTGAACCGTCCACTGAGAGACCTCAGGATTTCGGTGACAGACCGATGCAATTTCCGCTGCCTTTACTGCATGCCGAAACAGGTATTTGGCAAAAACTTCCGCTTTATCCATCATAAGGATATGCTGTCCTTTGAAGAAATCGCCCGGTTAGCCCGTTGTTTCACCAATCTTGGCATCACAAAAATCCGGCTGACAGGAGGCGAACCCCTGCTCCGCCGTCATATTGAACGTCTCATTGCCTATCTTGCGGATTTAAAAAGGCCTGATGGAAAACCTTTAGACCTGACCCTGACAACCAATGGTTCAGTATTGGCACAGAAAGCACAGCTGCTGTTTGATGCCGGCTTGAAACGGATAACCATTTCGTTGGATGCCATTGACAATGACATCTTTACGAAAATCAACGATGTCGGTTTCCCTGTCAGCAACATCCTTCAAGCCATTGAACACGCTGTCCAGATGGGTTTTTCCCCTGTCAAGGTCAATGCTGTCATCCGAAAAGGCATCAACGAAAACCAGATATTGCCTCTCGTCCGTCATTTCAGGAATACACCGGTTATCCTGCGCTTCATCGAATACATGGATGTCGGGTCAACCCCATGGAACAGGGAACAGATTGTCCCTGCTTCCCAGATTGCCGAAACCATCAACCGGCATTACCCGATCGAACCGTTGAATCCCAATTATCCAGGTGAAACAGCAGAACGCTGGCACTATCAAGACGGAGGCGGTGAACTGGGCATCATCTCCAGCATCACCAAGCCATTCTGTGCAGACTGTACAAGAATCAGGCTTTCCACAGAAGGCAGGATCTACCCTTGCCTCTTCTCAGCGGAAGGCTTTGACCTCCGTGAACTGATCCGGTCTGGCCAATCAGACGAACAGATTGCCCAAGCAATCTCACGGTACTGGCAGAACCGTTCAAACCGGTATTCTGAACTCCGGAAAGAACTGGGACGGCAACCGGCAGAACACAAGGTTGAGATGCACTACATCGGCGGCTGAGCAGCCCAGTCTTTCCCATAACATCACCTGACATCCCTTAAAACTTGAAAAAATATCTGTAATCTATTTTGGAGCTATTTCAAGTTTGGGCAATGACTGGTTATGTATTTCAGCACAAAATCAAAATCTTCTGTTTCCGTATAAATTTGATTATGTGAAAGCAGTTCATTTACCTTAATCAGGTTGGTATCGGGGTCTGCAATCACTTTCTGCACCTTTGAAAAATCAGAGTACATTTCCGATCTTGCTGCATTGATGCCGACACCCACTGTTGTGACTTTGCCAGAAAAAAGTCCTGCCAATACAGTAAGTGAGGAAACCGCTTTTGCCTTTTTTGCCTGATTAGGCATCTGCTTGTGATTGATACCATCCTCATCCATCTCGAATAGCATACTGTATTTTCCACCCATAATTACCGCATAAATCAGGTAGCCGAGTCCGATGACCACTGTCATGCCAATCAGGAAATAGAAGAAGAATTTCAGGAAGCCGATGATATTTTTTGTGCCCCAGTCGATGATATCGGCAATCAAGATACAGGCAAAAATTGCAGAAAAGATGAAGAAGAAAATTTTCCATACCAGCAGGAATATTGCGGGATTCCTGTAAAGGCTCATTTCGTATGTCCAACGGTATTTGCCATCGGCGCAAAGCACAATGTTCTGGCTGACTTTCTCGCCTTCTGCCATCAATTGCCTGATGTTCCCGTTTGCAGGTTTTCTGGTCACATGTTCCCTCTTTAACTATGGACTGTATCCGGATTTCTACGGATTTTAACATTAGTACGATGAAATCCTTGTATTTCAGTCAAACGTACAGTGTTGACGGGGGAGTCCTGCCACTTCGTGTCCAAAAAGCCGGGGACAGCCCACGGCCTTTTCATAACATCAATAAACATCCATGAACCTTTATTGTTTACACCTTATTTTTACCGAATTAGAATAAAAGAAGCAGCATGTGATCCCCCTCCCAATAAGGGCTGTAGGAGGAATCAGGGATTGTATTCTGCATGCCCATTAGGGGCATATGGGTTTGACGGTATATCCAGATAATTTTCAGGAGATTATGATGAAAAAACTGATACTTGCTTTATCGTCTTTGGTTATCGCAGCTTCTTCCGCTGCATATGCTGGTGATTGTGAAGGCTTGACATCTGAAGACATCCGAAAAGACTGTGAAATTTTTGGAAAAGCAAAAGCAATAGAAATCGACCAATGCAGGGACGAAGGCAGTGTTGCAGCCTGGACTTATGATTACAAGACCTCTGAAAACTATTCTCCTCAAGAATCTTATAAAACAGTCCTGAACCTTGATGTAAAACTGCCTGATGCCAGGATTAAATCCCTCATAAATGAGATTTATTTTGGAAAATACAACAAGACATATCCATTACCAGGCAGATTATATTATATCGTGCAGGATGCCTGCCTCAGTTCAATAGGTCTTAAGAATATCCATAATTATGAAAGCATCGTAAAAAAACACGAAGCAACAAAAATCAGGAAATCCGATGAAACTATAGTAAAAAGTCCGGAAGAGAAACAGAATCCCCAGAAATGGGAACCATTGAAATAATCCTGCATGAATCCATACTGTTCATGACTTGATTTTTACAGACAGGTTCATCTGTTATTGATAAGTAATATCTCCTAATTTATAATCTAATTTAAAAACCATCAAAAAAATGCGATGCCATTAAGTTAGAAAACAGTTAAAAAATCTTGAGCAAAAAATAACCCCCTTGTCGTTTTTCAAATACAAGGGGGGTTTTTCATATTGCACAATTTGTCCTACGCCACATTCACGCCACACAGACAACTGCAATAAAAAAAGCCCGTCGAAAAGATGGGCATAATCAAGATTCCAGATGGCCCTACAGGAATACAATAGACCATTTAAGTTATTGATAAACAATAGAACTACACATCATTGAGTTAGGATATATACGATTTTATATACGATTTATGAAAAGTCACCGCAGAAAAGTACCACAAAAAAAACGGCAACCACGTCCTGCAGTTGCCGTCCTTGACTGCCGTATCAATCAGCCTATCAGGCTCACAACAGATGGAATCAAGTCAAAACCATACTTATCAATCTTCCCATGATTAATGGTTGCCATGATGACTAATCCTTTTCCGATGTTCATCGTCAAACTCTTCAATCAGTTTGCCTATAGCCATTGAAGTAAAGTTCAATGTCGGACAAACCATTGCCCTTAAATCCGTGAGTTCCCGGTCAGTCAGTCCATCTCCATCGTTATCAACAAGATCCTGGACAACGGCAAGTCCGTCCACAATGCGCCATACCTCACACAAAGTACCGTGGAGACGTGATTCACGTTCTGTCAGCTTTTTCATGCCTGCTCCTTTTTTGAAAATTTTGATTGGCTGATGCCTTCGGTCTGTAGGGTTAGATGTTCCTCAAGCATCAGTAATGAACTGCGTACCATGTATTGAAGTCCGCTACGGTCGAATTTATCAAAGATGGTTGGCATATCAGACATTTCCCTTGATTCGTCATCAAGCACCAAGTCGGTGAGTAACCTGCATCCAGTAACGATATCCCGGTAGATACTGAGATGGTTATTTGAAAGCCGCTTGTCTGTCTCTTCATCTGTCACCCAGATGAATGGTTGAAAGATTGTCTTGGTTTCCTTGTTCATCTTACGCCCCCTTTCTGTGACTGATGGTTGGATTGGTTCCTGTTTCCCGTCTGTTGCTGTTTCTCTTCCAGCATGTCCATCAGCCGGGCAAGGTATGAAACAAAGCCAGGTGGATTTCTATGTGTGCTTCTGCGTGTGGTATCGATTCTCATAATGCCCCCCCAAAGATGAAGTCAGCGATACCGTCAACGGTCGCATAGATTACAAGGATGATTGCCAAGGCAATCAGGGGATGTTTTGTGGTGTCGCCCAGTCCGTGGACTTTGGATGGTCTGCCAATGATGGCAGCCAGTGTTCTGACATCAGTCATGATGATTCCTTAGATATTTGAGAGAGTCCGCCTTTAATGCGGGCGGACGGGCGCACTCTCGGTATCTAAGAAACCGCGTACAGCTTTCCCCGAAGGTGTTGTATGGCTGTTCTCTACCCCGTCCATAAAGGGAGGCGTTGCCTGGAAACAGGCAAAAAAATAACCGCAGGTTGACGGAGCGGAAGGCCGCTTAGATTTTATGAGAGGGTTTCAGTATAACCCAACCAGGGAGGATTGCAACAGTCAACTGGCTCAAGAATTTCAACAGGTCAGGGTTGAGCCAGTTGGCGGATTTACCAAAACCGGACTGGATGCAACAGGTAAGATGTTCCTCAATGACTGTTGGAGATGTTGCTCATTGTATTTGCTCATGATGTCCAGCAACCTCAGACGGACTCATTCTCCGGCACCGCCAATGGTAATGGATTGTGGTTCTTGCCCTATCTAAGCTGAGGTTCAGAGTAAAGTAAATCCGGAGAATCCGCTTATGGTTCCAAGTGCTATGTACGTCTGAATCACGGTAGAATAATGGAGTATAAAGATAGCTTTTTTATGCGAGATTGATATGTATTTAAATAGCAAACAGATAAGACAACTGATTAAAAGTGGTGTCATAACTGAGTCTTCCGATTCATCGGTTAGGGAAATTTCTTATGATTTGAGAATAAAGTCAATTTATGACCCCGAGACAAAGCGTTTTATTGGCGATAGTTACAATTTGCCAAGTGGTGGAACAGTATTTGTATCGACAGAAGAGAGCATACATTTACCAAATAATATAATAATGAGTATCAATATACGCAACTCGGCTATGCGTATGGGTTATCAAATAACGTCACCCGTATATCTTCCCGGGCATAATACAAGAGTGTTTTTCCGTGTAACAAATATTTCTGGCGGTGAACTTCCGTTGATGCATGGAGAATCTATAGTGACAGCTTTCTTTTGTCAACTGATGACCCCGGTCCCAAATCCGTATGAAGGTATGTATCAGGATGAGTCTGTTTTTGGTAATAATCAGTTCGGAGAATATCATTCGTCTAAAGCTCCCAATAGCATTTTTCAAAAACGTAAAACTGAACTGGAGAATATCGAAACCAGAATCCAGAAAAGTGAATCCAGAATTTATGAACGAATAATTCTGTTAATGGCAATTTTTGTTTCGCTATTCACCCTGATAAACCTTAATGTTAGTGGTTTCAAGGGAAGTGATAGTCGTGAGATTATTGCTATAAACTTGTCGATGATGGGGTGTTTTGGTTTTTTGTCATTACTTGCTTCATTCGCCATTGAACGAATCACAAATATAAAAAGAGGTATTCTCTTGATTGGTTCTGTTTTAATAATGGCTCTCTCAGCATATCTTGTTAGATGAGTATGAGAAATTTTGAAAACAGATATATACCAGCACCTCAAGAGTATTCCTTCTAATGTCATAGAAGGAACCTGAAAACTCTGAGGTGGATGAAAAGCTTGTTTTTATTACAGCAATGAAACCAAGGAACTGTTGTAGACCCCTGAAGATTTTTCCTGATATGGGATAACATCTAATTATTGATGTAGACTATTATCAGGATGAATACATTCAGTCATCGTTTTTTTATTTGCCTGAATTTTCCTTTTCCTGAAAATCTCCATGGCACTGAAAATGAAGCTCCACCAGCAATACCTTCTGCTTGTTCAACAATTCTTGGCCACCATCTTATTAAGTTAATAGCTTTATCCCAAAACTTCTGATTGACCCAACTTTTATCAAGAAAAAAAACAATCAGCCCAGAGTCACTTAATAGACCAGCTTCCATTCCTTTATTCAATCTATCTTGAGTAATAACACAAGCATCCCCTGATGCAGACAACTCCCTAATCCAAGTTTCATCTTCTGTATCGGGTTTAAATCTTTCCTTTAGTGGAAAAATTTCATGGTTATTATTTTTGTTTTCTGATAATGCTTTGATAGCCTGTGCAAAACTCGGAGGGAGATTATTGTCAAACATGAATTTCATGCTGCTATCCTGTTATCAAGACCCTCTTCATATTTGATAGCGGCATTGACTGCTGAGATGGGTACATCATATATCTTTGCAACAGTTCTTTTATCCTCTTCTGCCAAGAAAGTGCCATATAGTGTAGAAGTTTTAATGCCGACTGAATCAATAATCGGTTTGCCAAAAGAACGCTTTGGATCCAAGACAACCCCCCTATAGAGTCTTCTATCTGGATACCATAGGATTACATTGTCACTGTTTGGCGCATAGACTATTCCCTTGTCTAAGGAAGGACGGATTATGTCATCTAAAACCAGCTGCCGTTTTTTTAAATCCAAAAGTGCGTCAATACTATCCCCTGTCTTTCCAATAGCCTCTGAGAATATGTTTTTACCATCGGTATGGAAACGTTTATTAATAAGAGGGTAATCGCCACCATACAACTCTTTGGCATTCTTGATGGCTAGTCTTATGGCCTGAAGGCTAACCCCTTTACTCTTGAAACGTTGGACAATACGCAACTCAAGCAAATCATAAAAGCCGATACCTCGCCAGCCAGACTCAGACAGTTGATGTGTCCATAACGGATTCTCACTGAATAGCCAACGCGCTATAGACGTAGCTTTGATGCCCGTATAGCGTGCCGCCTCTTGTAAGTTGTATGCTCCAGTTCCGATAGCCATCATGTCTCCCTCCAGACTCTTATAGCTTATATGATTTATGTTTTTTAAAAAATGAAATTCATCAATATTTTGAAAATTAATCCTCGGCTTGATGACTATAAATCCCATAAACGGTTTTGCAGCCACAAGCCGCCTTCCTCCTCCTACTTACTCTTCGGCGAAGCCGTACCTGTCACAGCCCCACGGATAAAGTCAACCGGGCCAGTCGGCCTTACCTTCCCGGATGTAACGTTCATCAGATAACCGATGTCACGTGAAACCTGCATCGGTACATGTGCACCGAACAGCGTCAGGTCCGTGCCCATCTTCAAGATAGCCTGGGCATTCCAGCCATCCTTCGTCTTAATCCGTCTGAAATTCGACATCACATCTTCCAGGATGGACAGGAACGGGGCAGAAGCCATGCGCGGATTGTTGTAGAACTTCTTCTTGCCGGTTGCTAGCTCGGTGCCAATGGAAACCACATTCTTGCCAAGGTTCATCATAGGACCGCCCAGCCCCAGCACATAATCCGCTGAGCCCTCAAACATCGCTGCCATCCACTCATCGTCGTCAGGCAGGATACCCTTGACCATCAGAGCCAAAGCAGTATCCATAATCATCGGAATGGCAACCTTTGTGAACAGCAGCATTCCTGCCCTGAACTTGCCATTGGCAAGGATTTTCTTCGCTTTCACGATATTGCTGTCATCCGCCCTGGCACCGGCTTCACGGGCAATCGCCCCCAGTCCTGAGAAAACCACATTCGAACGTGTCACAAAGAAACCAGAGAACTGCGACAGCGACCGCCATAACGCAGTCCCTGATTCGATGTTCGAGACATCTTCCGGGTTCTGCGACATCATCACCTTCCGGACAACATGGTCCGCATGACGGACTGCCTCAAGTTCCGTGGCACCTTCCTGGATTGCATCGTTGTAGGCGGCATCCCAGGTCACACCAGAAGCCCAATCATCCACAAACTGCTGCGTCATATAAGCATGGTTGATGAACCAACGGTTATACCGTTCTAACCTACCGGCATCTACCAGCACCGCATTGATTTGATCCATCATCGCCTGCTGGCTCTTGCCCATCCTGTCACGCATGAAAGCGGACTTCTCCATAATCCACTGCCTGCGCGCCTTGCTTCCCCGCAGGATTGCCGCCATGAAATTGCCCTTGTTCTTGATTTCAGAGACAGAGACCAACAGGTCAGCCGTCTGCTGCACCGTGTTCTTCACATTCCAGAACATCAGCATCGCACCGGCTTTAGAACGCAGCTCAGCAATCACCCTGCCACCCTCGGTGTCCAGGTCAGATGTCGCCGTCTGCATCAACGCCCGGTTCAGCCAAGGAGCAAGCACCTTGCTGACGTAATCCGGGTCATACCGATGGAAAGCATCCTTCACTTTTGGATGCTTCAAGAGACGCACCACATCCGTATAGGCGGGTTGGATATAAGCGAAGTCGATAATCTTTGCCGTCTGTCCCATAATCGCCTGAGGATTCAGGTCCAGCATATCCGCATAGGTTTCTACACGTGATTTCGTGAAGCCAGGCTGGGACTGCCCAAGCAGGTTGTGTGCGCTCTTGTTATGTTCCTCCTTCAGCTTGCGCGTCTGGGCATCCGCAACCAGACGGGTATCCACCTTCGCCGGGACATAACCGCCCTTGTAAGAACCGAAGACATTCACCGTGCCCAGCTCACCGACCTCCTTGAAGTAATAGCCATAGATGTACTTGTTCGCTTTCTGGGATGCCGGTTTCAGTTCCTCATAGATATCCCAGATGGCCTGTGCTGCATCCATATGTGCCTTGGTCAGGATGCCCTCGTTGTGCATCCGTATCAGGAACAGGTCCCATTGCCTGGTATTCAGTGAACCATCCGGATTCTCCGTTGCCCAGCCATAACCCAGCAGCAGTTTCCGCAGGTTAGACTGGTTGCCAGTATGTAGCAGGGCTCCCCAGATTTCAGCGCCACCAGACACCTTGCCTGCACCGAAGACATGCGGCTTGCCGGTATGCCGGTCAATCAGTTCTGGTGCCACAATCTTGCCGGGATGGAACGTCAGCTTGGAAACCACATCGTTCAGCTTCTCGACAATCTCCTTTTGCTTAAGCCGGGCATTCACACAGGCATCCTTGATGCGGTGGAATATATAACGCATCGGCGCACCATGTTCACCACCAAGCATCGTAAGCTGCTGTTCCACACGTTTCATCCCCGTCGCCCAGGCATCCAACGCCGTTGCGAATTTACCCCGGTCGTCCGGCTTCACCGCCTCAGCGATACCGTTCTTTTCCAGGACATCCGCAATCTCATTGCCGACCGTATCGATTTCGACACGTCGGCCATTAATCTCCATCACCTTTTCTGAGCGGGATTGATACCAGAGGCCGTTGACCAGTTCGGCAAAGTCATTGAACTGCTCCACTGTCATCAGGCCATAATCCATCTGCGGTTCTTCCGTGACATCCACATCAACAGCAGTGTTGTTTTTCGCCTCAGTCTGCAGCCGTTCCATCCATTCCTCGGCATTGCGCCCCAGGTTGTGTCGCGCCAAAAGATAACGCACCCGGTAAACCGGCAGGACGGCCCGGGTCTTTGCCAGCTTCTCAATCTTCCCCTTGTTGATACGGGCAAACTTCCGCAGGTTGGAAGCCATCTTTTTCTTCTGCTTCACTGCTTCACGGTACATCATGCTGGCAGCAACCTCCTGCTGCTTGAGTCTGAAAGCCGCATCGTAATCCTTGGCACCCACAGCCATGAAACAGCCATCACGCGCCTTGCGGATGGCAGACAGGTAAACGCCCTCCTTCAGATGCCGCACCTGTTTCTGGGCAATCGTATGCTCGACAAACTCCTTGATGACAGCCCGGTTGACCTTTGCAAACCAATTGCGGCGTCTGGTTTCCTCACGGGCCTCCTGGCGTTCAGCCTCACGCTCAGCCTTTTTCTGTTCCCTTGCTTCCTGACGTTCAATCTTTTCACGTTCCTTGGCCTCACGTCGTTCAACACGTTCCCTTGTCCGGTTGACCTTGTCCACCTTCCTTTTCAGGCTGTTCAGGGCGGCAAGTTCCCTCATCAGGACCTCCTCATGTTTATCCCCGTGGATGTCATCATTGGCAGCATCGGCAACCGCATCGCTGTTCAGCAGGTCACCATGCCGCCGCATCATCTCCCGGTCGGATTCCATGCGGACATAATCCTTTTCAGACGGCAGGTTTGAAAGGTGGTCCATCATCATATCGCCGTTCTCATAACCCAGCAGTTGCGCCGCCTCGTCCAATGCCAGACCGTTCTCTGCGTGGATGACATACCGTCCATCCTTCGGCAGCCTCTTCATCCAATCCTTGCCATAACGGTCCTGTAATGCCTGGGTTGACAGCTTGACAGTAGAGTCGGGCAACGCCAAGGTATGCAGCACCTTCACATCATCCAGTTCCTGATAGGCCTGCCTCATCGACTTCTCGACCCGCTTCAGCTCTTCCTGCCATTCTTTGTTTTTCTCCATCTGCTTGACACGCATTACGCGGGCAAGATGCCTTTCCTTCGCATCCTCTATGGCATCCTTGGACAGATTCGCATAAGCCTGGAACTCTTCCTCAGAAACCCCCATATCTTCTGCACTGGCAAACAGGTTTTCGGTATAGCCGTTCACCTTCTGCGCCATCTCTATGGCCTGTTCAGATGCCAAGATACGGTCAAACACCTGGCGGATTTCAGGATTCAGCTCAACACCCAACCGCTTCACATTCTCATAGATGCGTGTCAGCCATGCCTTGAACCGCTGGAACACACTGCGCATACCAGGATCAGGAGCTTTGCCTTCCATCAGATAGGCTTCAAATGAACGGGCAAACAGCTCGTGCTGGTCCTTAGTAATTTCCTTGCCATCCTCCAGCTTCAGGTAATTCTTGACGGCTTCCCACTGTTTCACTGCCCAGAGGGATGCGTCTTCACGGTTGGCCATGCGTTCCAGCATGAACAGGAAGAAATGCCCGGTCTCGTGCTGGAAGGTGGAATAGTCTGCATCCTTGAACAGGCTGATGGTGAACCGGCCGTTATCCCTGATGATGGAACCGCGCTTGATGCCTTCTTTCTGGAACAGCGTCTGCGTCCGCTCACTGTTCAGGTCAGCCGCAGCCTGCCTGGTGACAGCAGTACGGTTCTCACCGTCATACTCAAACGTCTGGATACCATGCTTGGCCAGGATGTCACGGACATTCTGTGGCGTATTCTTCGGAATCACGGCACCGGCAAACTCATCCAGCGAGACAGCCCGCTGCGGCTTCGACTCGAAATACGGCACCGGCGCCTTCATCAACGCATCAGC
>JAFWUI010000047.1 GCA_017524145.1 Oxalobacter sp.
GGTATGTAAAGCAAATGATGTGCCAGTTCAGATTTTCCTGAATATATTTTTCAATGAAACCAGAAATCCAACCATTTCTATTTTCTGGCACGGAAAATGCTTTCATCGAGAATGATCTGAGGAATTTCGGATCTACTCTCTTATTTGAGGAAGACTCTTGTAGCTAGGAGCCTTCCTTTTTTTTTCATCATTCCTTCAGGCCTGTATCAATCGGACCGTCATCGGGATTATCTGTTTTTTCTTTGAAAACAGATAATTCAAAAAAGAATCTCGAACCTTTCTAAGAAGATGCCTATTGCCATTCATGTGCCAGCTGGCGCATCTGGGAGGAAAAAGACTGCTGTCTGATGTGGTGGGAAATCCATGTGTGATGACGGAAGATAACAGAACTTATATCAGAACTTATGGGTAATGCCGAACTGGACGCCGGTCATCGAATCCTGGATGGTGCCGTTGCTGTTGTAGATCCGGCCGACACCATCATTGGAATTGTCTGTATACACAGCATGGGCATAAAGTGAAGTCCGCTTGGAAAGGGAATAGAGATAGCCCAGTGCATACCGGTTGGAATGCCCATCAAATTCCCCTTCAGTTTCAGCACGTCCCCAGTTATAGGATGCCCTGATGGTATGGGGACCGGTGGTGTGCTTGACGGCGGCAATCGCATTTTTCTGCTTCAGAGCATTGTCGTCATCAATCAGGATCTGCACGGCAGCACGTTTGACGGTCACGGCATGGTATCCTGCATAGAAAGTGAACGGGCCTGCCGTATAGGTGGCGCCAGCATCCCAGCTCCAGGATTTATCGGAATCCGGCAGCCTCTCATAGTCGGCGACAAAAAGGAAAGCCCCGTTTTCGTAGACCAGTCCTGCTGCAAAACCGTCGTTGCCGTAAGCATGGTAATTGATGGCATTTCCATCAGCATTGCGTTTATGGCTTTCCTTGCCCAATGAATAGCTGCCGGAGAAACTGAGCCCATGCCATTGAGGGCTGTCATAGCGGACAGAGTTGGCAATCTGGCCAGAGTAGGTGATGTCGAAGGCTCCGCCGGAAGCCGCAATACCGTCATAGCCGAAAGGATCGATCCTGCTGTAGTTGCTGATGGTGATGCTGGTGGTCCTGCCAAAGAGGACAGAACCCCAATCATTGCCTTTCAGCCCGACATTGGCGGCACCCTGCCAGTCAACGCCAGGGGTGCCATGCAGCGTATCGACCGCATTGTTGCCGGAGCAGCGTGTGCCATCATTGGGATTCAGGCGGTGTTCAAGGTTGAAGACAGCCTTGGTGCTATTGCCCAGCTCTTCTGTCCCCTTGAAACGGATCAGGTTATCGTGGTTGCGCCACATACGGGTATCGGAACCGGTTTCCTTCCTGATTCCATTGTCAATCTGACCGGTGATGGTCATATTGGACTGCGCAGATGCAGAACCGGCAAAAAGCTCCACAATCAAGGCTGAAAGCAAAAGCTTCTTCATAAGACTATAAGATGATATCTAAAGGATTTGTTGAATCCTTTTATCAGGAAATGAATCAATAATATATTGCAATATATTGATTTTTAACTATTTTATGATATCTATATATAAAATAGGCACATAAATCAAGATTGCCTGCCAGTATGAAAAATGGAAGGCATTTTAGTAAAAATTACATAAGATGGAAAGGGTTTCTGGCAGGACAGGATATTGGATAGGGTATTGGTCCTGCCAGAAGGGAAGCGGATTATGCGATGCCCTTGACTTCAAATCCTGCATCGGTGACAGCATCAGCCAGTGCATCGTCTGGAACCGTACCAGCCATATCAACGATGGCATTCCGGTTCTCCAGGCTGACCTCGACCTTGTTGACGCCTGGGATTGCGGACAGGGCTTTTTCAACAGCCATCCGGCAATGGTTGCAGTTCATACCTTCAATCTGGATGTTTTTCTGCATGATGGTTTTCCTTTCTATGGTTCTGATGGATGGGGAGGATACAGGATCATCTACAGTCATGGCTCCACCTGCTACAGGTAAAGCGGAGGGGGTAGCGGACCTGAAGAAACGGAGCCTCAGGGCATTCAAGACAACAGATACAGAGCTGAAGCTCATGGCTGCTGCGGCAACCATCGGATTCAAAGTCATGCCGTTCAGCCAATAAAGTGCGCCTGCAGCAACCGGAATACCGATGATGTTGTAGAAGAAAGCCCAGAAAAGGTTTTGACGGATAGTCCGCATCACAGCCTTGCTTAAACGGATGGCAGAAACGGCATCCATCAGGCTGCTTTTCATCAATACAACATCAGCGGATTCCATCGCGATATCCGTGCCTGCACCTATGGCAATGCCGACATCCGCCCGGGCGAGTGCGGGAGCATCATTGACACCATCGCCAATCATGACAGTACGGTGTCCCTGTTCCATCAACCTACGGACTTCTTTTTCCTTGTCCTGTGGCAGGACTTCAGCCTTGATGTCCTGGATACCCGTTTTCCGTCGGACAGCTTGGGCGGTTTTCAGGTTGTCGCCTGTCAGCATGATGGCATGGATGCCCATGGATTGCATCGTCTGGATGGCGTCAGGTGTTGTTGGCTTGATCCTGTCGGCAACAGCCAGTATCCCCATCAGCCCGCCGTCACAGGCAGCAAACAAGACTGTCTTGCCATCGTCAGACAGGTCATCGGCAAGCTGCCGTTCTGTTTCACTGCAGGCGATGCCCAGGTCTTTCAAGAGCCGGATATTGCCGACAGCATAACGGTGGTTTTCAATGAAACCGATGATGCCTGCCCCGGGCGTCTGACTGAACCGGGACACATTTCCAAGAGCCAACTTCTGTCTGATGGCTTCATCAACAATGGCTTTGCCTAATGGATGCTCTGAACAGTTTTCCAAAGAGGCTGCCATCTTCAACAGAAGGGCAGTATCGTACCCATCGATGGCAATAAGGTCTGTCAGGACCGGTTTCCCTTCGGTCATGGTGCCGGTCTTGTCCAAGACAACGGTATCGGCACTGCCCAGCAGTTCAATGGCACTGGCAGACTTGAACAGGATACCGTTTTCCGCCCCACGGCCCGTACCCACCATGATGGCAGTCGGGGTGGCGAGTCCCAGGGAGCAGGGGCAGGAAATGACAAGGACCGAGACACCAACCGAAACAGCGAAGGCAACAGGATATCCCAGCAGCAGCCAGATGCCTGCCGCTGTCAATGCAACGGCAATGACCACAGGTACAAAAACACCACTCACACGGTCAGCCAACCGTGAAACAGGGGCTTTTGAAGAAGTTGCCTCATCGACAAGCCGGATGATCTGCGCCAGCGTAGTATCTTCCCCGACACGGGTTGCACGCATCAGGAAATGGCCTGACTGGTTGATGCAGGCTCCAGATACCATTTCTCCAGCCTGTTTTTCAACCGGGATGCTTTCCCCGGTCAGTGCAGAAGCATCAATCGCGCCCCAGCCTTCAACAATAATGCCATCCACCGGAATCCGTTCTCCTGCACGGACAACCAGGATATCTCCGGTTTTGACACTTTCAACGGGAACTTTTGTTTCGACGCCATCCTCAAGCTTGACTGCTGTTTTTGGGGCAAGGTCCATCAGCCGGGAAACCGCTTCTGATGTCTTGCCTTTCGCGCGTGCCTCAAGGAACCTTCCCAGTGTAATCAACGTCAGGATCATTGCAGCAGACTCAAGATACAGATGTGATGCAGCATCTTGTGCAACAGCCATATTCCCTGACCCCATGGCGAATGCAATCTGGTAAAGCGAGCAGATGCCGGACACAAAAGCAGCCCCAGAACCGATGGCAATCAGTGCATCCATATTTGGGGAAAGGGCGGCCAATGTCTTGAACCCGTTGATGAAATAGCGGAAGTTGATGAAGATGACCGGTACCGTCAAAAGGAACTGTGTGAAAGCAAAAGCCATCACATTTTCTGGGGCTGACAGGCAGGAAGGCAAGGGCAGGCCAGCCATATGCCCCATACTGAGATAGAACAGGGGAAGCATGAACAATACCGAGAAAACCAGCCGGAGCCGGACCTGCCTGATTTCGGTTCCAGTGTTTGATGGTTGCTGGGATGTTTTTGAGGGTGTCTGCTGGAATGGGGCGGTCTTCAATGAAGCGCCATAGCCTGCCTGAGTGACGGCATTGATAATGGCAGGGACATCCGTTTCCTGTTCATCAAAAGAGACCGTCATACTGTTTTTCAACAGGTTGACGTTGACCTCGGCAATCCCTTCCAATGCAGAAACAGCCCTGTCCACCCGGTTGGAGCAGGCGGCACATGACATACCGGTGATGTCGAACTGTTCTTTTTTCATGAAGGGCTGTTCCACAAGGTTCTTTGGAAGACCATTGTATCCATCAATATATTTTCCGCAAGAATGCACTGTTTTGATATATAGTATCCAAAAATATAGTATGTTCTCTGAAAGGTAATGATGGCATCCCAAAAAGACAAAACCTATAGCTTGCAGGAACCTGTTTTCTGTCCGGTGGAAACCACCATCGGCCTGATTGGCGGTAAATACAAACCCCTGATCCTTTGGAAACTGGCAGGCAGGACACTCCGTTTCTCCCAGCTTCAGAAAGAAATCAGTGCTGCGACCCCGAAAATGCTGACCCAGCAGCTCCGTGAACTGGAACAGGTTGGTCTCGTCAACCGCAAGGTGTTCCCGGTTGTACCGCCCAAAGTCGAATATTCGCTGACAGAACTGGGCAAGAGCATCTATCCGGTGCTTGAAGCCATGTACCGCTGGGGAACCGGTTACCTCCAAGGAAAAGGGCATACCGTCAACTGCACGATGCATCCCCCGGCATCGACTGCTGGTGACAGTTGTTGCTGTTCTGGGGAACCGTTGGTTGGATAAGGGGCTTCTGTATGGCAGGACAGGAAAAAGAAGGATGTATGGTCTATGCAGATGACCTCAAACGTTATGAAGCCGAACTTGACCGGTTGATGGGAGAAGGGGGGGCATTTGCAAAATCGGTGGATGGGTACAGCGTGCGTCCCATGCAGGTTGAGATGGCGAAGTCAGTCACCGAAGCAATCATGGGAGCGGAGACCCTGCTGGCAGAAGCAGGGACAGGAACCGGCAAGACCTATGCCTATCTGATTCCCGCCTTGCTCTGGGGCGGCAAGGTCATCATTTCCACAGGGACCAAGAACCTTCAGGACCAGCTGTATTTCAAAGACATCCAGACTGTCCGCAAAGTGCTCAATGCACCGGTCACCACAGCACTGCTGAAAGGGCGGAGCAACTATCTCTGCCGTTACCGTCTTGAGAAAACCAACGCTGAAGGATTGCTGCAGACACGGCGGGATGTGGCGTTCCTGAAAAGGATTGTCAAGTTTGAAAAGACAACCCAGTCAGGTGACCGGTCAGACCTGGCATCCGTTCCGGAAAATGCCGCTGTCTGGGATTATGTGACCTCCACCAAGGAAAACTGCCTGGGTTCAGACTGTCCTTATTTCAAGGAATGTTTTGTGATGAAAGCCCGGCAGGAAGCGATGAAAGCCGATGTCGTCGTCGTCAACCATCACCTGTTCTTTGCGGATATTGCCCTGAAAGACAATGGAATTGCCGAACTGCTGCCGACAGCAAACACCGTGATTTTCGATGAAGCCCATCAGTTGCCAGACGTTGCAACAGTTTTTTTCGGACAGTTCATCTCAACCCGGCAGCTTCAGGAACTCTGCCGTGACATACAGGTTGAGGGGCTGGCCCATGCCCGTGATGGGGCAGATTGGGTTTCTTTGGTTGCAGCCATTGACAAAGCCGTCAAGGAACTGCGCCTGGCTTTGCCTGAAAAGGCAGGGCGGATGGCTGTCCATCAGATTCCCAAGAACCAGGCATTCCTGGAACAGGTTGAAACACTGGTCACCGCTCTGCAGGCCATGAGCGATGTGCTGGAAAGCCAGGCTGAACGTTCCGAACTGCTCCAGAAATGCTTTGAACGTATCGTTGAGCTGGCTGGCTTTGCAGGTCATTGGCTGTCGTTGGCAAAAGGCGAAGCTAAAACCGAAGATGTGCTTTGGGTGGAAACCTTCGGTCAGACCTTCCAGCTGCATCTGACCCCCTTGTCGGTTGCCGAGGTCTTCAGCAGGCAGTTGGATGCCATCCGCTGTGCATGGATATTCACCTCCGCCACCCTGGCGGTCAGGCAGGACTTCTCCTATTTCAGTTCCCGGATGGGATTGGAACATGCCAAGGCACAGACATGGCCCAGTCCTTTCCCTTATGGGGACAATGCGTTGCTCTATGTCCCAAAACAGATGCCGATGCCGCAGTCCCCGCAGTACACCGATGCTGTGGTCGATGCTGCACTGCCATTGATCGAATCCTGTGCGGGAGGCGTTTTCATCCTCTGTACCACCCTCCGGGCTGTTGACCGGATCGGCGAAAGGCTTGAACAATGGTTGTCCGGGAAGAAGCTGGAAATCCCATTGTTCATCCAAGGGACTGCCAGCCGCCATGAACTCCTGGAACAGTTCCGCCGGGCAGGGAATGGCATCCTGGTCGGCAGCCAGAGCTTTTGGGAAGGTGTGGATGTCAAAGGCAGGGCGCTTTCACTGGTCATCGTTGATAAACTGCCGTTTGCTCCGCCCGATGACCCGGTGCTGGCGGCAAGGCTGAAAGTCCTGGAGCGCAATGGCGGGAACGGCTTCATGGACTATCAGGTGCCAGAAACCATCATCAGCCTCAAGCAGGGGGCAGGGCGGCTAATCCGGGATGACAAAGACATCGGCGTCCTGATGGTCTGTGATACCCGGCTGGTCGATAAACCTTATGGCGGCAGGATATGGCGCAGCATGCCACCGTTTGCCCGAACACGTGATGAAGCAGTTGCCTGTGCATTCCTGAAAGACAAAGTGCCCCTCCTTTAAGGTCTGGCTGGGGTATAGCCTTGGACCTTCAAATGGTTTTCCATCGCCTTCGTCCTTTTCAGAAAGCGGAAAAGGAACATCAGTCCTGCGCTGGTCAATCCAAACGGGAAAGCCATCCAGATGCCCACCAGGCCGAACCCGAATGTAAAGCTGAAGAGATAGCTCAGCGGCAGGGAAATGACAAAATAGGCGATGAAGGACGAGAACATCAGGAATTTCACATCCATGATGCCGCGGAGGGCATTCGCAAAGGTAATCTGCAGGCAGTCACCGAACTGATAGACCACCATCGGCAGGAAAAGTCCCGTCAGCAACCAGAGAACCGTCCCGTTGTCAGTGAACAGGCTGCCTGCAAAGGACCGGACCTGCCAGAATCCCAGATTAAGGACAAACGCCATCGCCAGGATCAGGTGGAAACCGCTGAATGCTGTCCGTCTGGCTTCAGCAATATCCACCCTGCCCAGGAAATAACTGACCCTGACGGAAGTTGCAGCCCCCATGCCGTAGTACATCATGAAGAATACTGTACTGATGGTCAGCATGACCTGATGTGCCGCCAGTGCTTCTGTGCCCAGCCAACCGACCATCACGGCGGTCAGGCAGAATGATGATGTCTCCATTGTCATCTGCAATGCCAGTGGCCAACCCAGGCGGTTCAGGGTCTGGAAATCCCTCCCATTGAGAGGCGCGCGGAGAAACCCTTTCAGATAGACCCGGTAGCGGGAACGCATCAGGAAAACCATGATGAAAACCAGCAGCATGGCAATCCGGGAAAAGAGAGTGGCAATCCCGGCTCCCAACAGTCCCATTTCCGGGAAGCCCCAATATCCGAAAATCAACAGCCAGTTGCAGAGGATATTCAGACCATTACCGAATGCCAGTATCCACATCGATGTCTTCGTGTCGGTGATGCCATCCGCAAACTGACGGAACGCATTGAACAGCAGGATAGGGACCAGGGATGCCAACAGCACAAGATAATACGGCTTGATCAAAGGCATCAGCTCCTCTGGCTGGTCAAACCGTTCCACATAGCAGTACACGACGGTCATGATGGCGGTGAAAACAATCCCCACCGTCAGGTTGACCCAAAGGGCATTCTTCAACAGCCTGCCGATGCCATGATGTTTTCCACGTCCATAATAAGAACTGACAAGCGGTGTCAGCCCGTAGGCGAATCCTGTGCTGCCGATGATGACCAGATTGAACAGGTTGTTGACAAACCCAGATGCCGCCAGTGCCTCGGTGCTGTACCTGCCGATCATGATGGTGTCCGCAAACCCCAGCACAATCATCCCGATCTGCCCGATCATGATGGGGATTCCCAGGACCATCAGGTGCCTGTAATGGCTGAGGTATGACTGGATGCGGTTCATCAGACAGATACGTGAACAACAGGAAATTACGGGTAAGGCTGAGCCTTGAATATTAGACATTCCTGACACCCACGTCAAAAAGCAGACTGTGTCCGGCATCGATGGACAGGCCGGTAATGTCTTGTGCCAGTAAAGGATATCAAAAAGATATTATTGGAATCTCCAAATCATTCTTGTTGGATGGGCTGGATATTGGGAATGGGGTAGATATGCCATAATCTCCCCTATTGGCAACAATCAGGAAGCAGGGGGCAACCATGGGAAAAACCATCAACGAAGCAGGGAAAAAAGCCATCGCAGACTTTGTCCGGGAAAACCTGGCGGGCAATGTCTCAGACCAGACCATCCAGTCCTACATCGACATGGCGGAAAGCCGGATGAAGATCCATGGCGGGCTGCCCAGCCTTGAAATCACCATGTGCTGTTCGCTGTCAGGCGACACCGAATACCTCGAACTGACTGAAGACCAGGTCACTGAAATCAATGGCTGATGGGTATTCAGGTTTCTGCATTGCTTTGTGATGCTTGTTCCAGAATGAAGCCATTAGCAGAAAGTGGTAACTTTACCGGAAAAAGTCAATGGCGATGCGATGGAAACAGCAAGAGACAGGCGCCTTGATGCAACAGGCCTGATTGGAAACAGTTATGCTCAACATCATTTACAGCAACCGTTATGAGGTGCTCAGGCAGTGCCTGATTGAGAACCTGAGGCTGGATTACAGCAATGCCACCATCGATCCGGTGTTTTCGCCGTTGCAGGTGATTGTGCCAAGCGATGCAGTGTCGGATGACCTGATGCGGGCAATGGCACGCCATCCAGATGCCAAAGGGGTCTGCATGGGGCTGGAGATGCTGTGGATGAGTGGCTGGATGCGTCCCTATGGCAGTCTTTGGCTGGGCAAGGGGGAAATCGGCAAGACGCTGGAATGGATGATCTGGGACATCCTGGACAAAGGGGCTTTGGATAAGGATGTGCTGGGGGAATTGGGGCATTTCCTGGAAAAGACAAAGGCGTTGCCTGTCCGGAAATATGAGCTTGCCATCCGGATTGCGGCAGTTTTCACCAAATACATCAATTACCGTTTTGACTGGGTGTTGGAATGGCTGGAAGAGGAAGGTGGAACCGGGCAGGGTGTTTCTGCCAGGTTGGAGACCCAGAGGCAGCTGCGTGACAGGCATCCCGATATGATATGGCAGAAGGCGCTCTGGGAAAAGATCAGGGATGGCCTTGGACAGCGAGGGCACCGGAAACAGGATGCCAGGGGGAAGGACCTGATCGGTCTGGTCCGGCGGATTCCGGAAAGCCTGGCGGAATTTGACAGTCAGGATCCACCGGACAGCCGTGCCTTGCATTTTTTCATGCCGCAGATACTGCCGCCGCTGGCGTTGCCTTTCCTGGCGAAGGAAGCCAGCCATCGGGAAGTCTGGCTTTATCTGATGAATCCCTGCAAGGAATATTGGTTTGGCGCAGATGGACGTTGGTTCGGGTCACGGTATGAGGAATGGCAGACAGACAATGCCTTCCTCCACCGGAATGCATCCAGTACCCGTGCATTGATTGACCGTATCTGGCGTTTTGCGCCTGAAGAGGTAGGGCAAGTGGTCCCCCTTCATGAGGAGGCGGTGGCGGAAAAGCAGCGGACTGTCCAGAAAAAGCCGCATGGCATTCCTTGGAATGACCTGACAGAGACCAGGATATCTTCTGTCTGCCAGCTGGACCAGGCGGATACGCCGTTTGTCAACTCCCATATGGTTTATGTCAGGAGGCAGGGGAAGAGCCTGCTTGACCGGATTGCCGACAGTATCCTGTTTGACAGGCCGCTTGAGGCTGGTGGGTTTGCACCGCAGGAAGACAGGAGCCTCCGTATCCTGAAAGCGTCGGGATTTGTCCGTCAGGTGGAGGCGGTCATCGATTGGATTCATGCGTTCAAAAGGGATGATCCTGGCTTGAAGCCGGAAGATATCCTGGTCGTGACGCCGCAGATTGATGAGATGGCGCCTTTGATCCAAGGGGTGATGGCTTCACAGCCGGAAGGACAGCAGATTGCCTACAGGATCCTCGGCAGGACGGAGCTGTCTGTCAATACGGTGGCTTCCGCCATCCTGAAGACGGGCAGGCTGGTGTATTCGATGATGTCTGCTGCGGCTTTTTCTGAAGCGCTTTCGTTGCCGCTGTTGACGGCCTGCTGGGGGATTTCACTGGAAGATGTTCAGGTCATCACCCGGTGGCTTGCTGCGGCAGGATTCCGCTATGGCATTGATGACGGCCATCTTGAGCGGTTGTCGGCAACAGGGCAGGTCAAGGGTGCTGGGGTATCTGATGGGACCTTGGAAAGGGCGATGGAACGTCTGGTCCTGGGACGGCTGACCGCAGAGGGGCGTTATCAGCCTTATGGTGATGTCCTGCCGGTCTATGGGACAGAGAACACCGGGTTTGACAGTGTGTCCGATGCGGAAGGGGCAGAACGTCTGGATGTGCTGACCAATATCTTTATGGCATTGAAGGCGCTTTATGGCCGGACTTTTGAGCAGCAGACGCCTTATGGCTGGTGCCGTTGGGTGGAAGACCTTCTGGAAAGCCTTTTCCCTGTCGGCATCGACCAGAAGGAGACATTGGCGGATATCGGTTCTTTCAGGAAGACCTTGACGGCAGAGACGGAAACCATGGCGGCTGTACTGGGGGATGCGCAGATGCCGTTTGAGGTGTTCTGGATGGCATTGGAAAAAGGGTTTGTGGAAAGTCCCGGGCGGCAGCACCCAGATGGATGTGTTACTTTTGCAGGGATGCAGGATTTCCGGGGACTGCCTTTCCGCGCCATCGCGATGGTTGGGATGGATGATGGACCGGTTTTCCCGGGCGTGAACCGTGCCGAGGAGTTTGACCTGACCCAGCCGCTGGAAAGTATGCCTGAAGCGCAGAAACGGCTGGTCCGGCGCAGGGGTGACCGGGATTCACGGGAGGACAACCGGAATGTCTTCCTGGACCTGCTGCTGGCGGCTCAGGACAGGCTGCTGATCGTCTATGATGCGGGACCTGAACCGACGGTTCCGGCAAAAGCCTTGAATCCGTCTATCGTTGTCCAGGACCTGCTGTTCTGGCTTGGGGAATCAGGCCTTGATACCAATGCCATCACTTCTGTCCTGCCGCTGACCCGCTATTCAACGGGCAATCTCTGGCATATGGCAGATGATGGTTCCGGGATAGATGATGACGGTGGGGAAAGTGCCATCCGTTTTTTCAGGACATCTGACCCACAGATTGAAAGTGCGTTGGGATCCCGTGAAAGACTGTCTGAAGGTATGTTCGTTGCGGGTTCAGGACCACTGGATCCTGTATTCTCTGAAGGGGCCACGGGTACGGTGATGCTGCCTTTCTCTGCGTTGATGGCGGTCTGGAACAGGCCGGATACCTTTGTCAGGAAAACCATCGGCATGGCGGACGTGGGATGGCTTGAAAGGGACATGACACCGCAGATCCAGATGCCTGGGGACCGGCTTTTCCAGAAACCATTGGAGAAGAGGATCCTGGCATGTCTGAGAAGGGGGGAAACCGTTGATTTCCTGGATGATGACCCCCGGATAGGATGCCAGGATATCCGGCATGACCTGCTTGAGCCGGTCAGGCAGGCCATGGCGGATGCCAATGCGTTGTTGGAATCGCTGGAGTGTGATGGCTTTGAGAAGCGTTTTTCCCCGGTCCAGGTAGTGACAGAAGGCCTGACTGTGGAGATAGTGGTACCGGAGATGGAACACTGCAGGGGTGGGATTTATGGCCAAGAAGGATATGTCCGGGTGGCGTCCAGCTCACGGGACAGGACATCGTCATGGCTGCTGCATCTTCTCATCAGTGCTTCTGACAGGCCGTTGCCGATGTATATCGTCAGTTGGGGCAAAGAGGGGACAGAACTCCAGCGGCTGCCTGTTTTCCCGGAAGCTGAAGCGCGGCAGTTCCTGCTGGCTTTGTGCCAGCTGTACAGGAAAGTCGTCAATGACAAGACGGTTTTCCCAGACCCTTATTCCAATGGGTTTGGGGGTGGTCCGGAAAGGCCGCGTTTCAATCCATTCTGGCGGCATGATGAAGCCTGGCAGGATGAAAAGAACGACTTGAAAAAGAAGGCTGACCGCCTCTTGGAGGATGTCCTGTCAATCGAGACGCTTGAATCAGGTGACCGGAAGAAAGCCGGCCGGTTGAGGGGCGGGAAAAATACTGTTGCGGAGTTGTGTGGGCAGATTATGGAATTGATGGCGGCTGAGACAGGACAGGGGCTTGAAGATGCGTGAACATCATGAAGAGGCGGAACACCCTGTGAGGGGAAGGCCTGAAAGGTTCGACCTGGTCAATGAGGAGCTGGTCATGAACCAGGCGATGCTGATTGAGGCAAGCGCAGGGACCGGGAAGACCTATTCATTGGAACGGTTGGTTGCCAGGCTGATTGTCGAGAAGGCGGTGCCTGTCCAGTCATTGCTGATCATGACGTTCACCCGTGCAGCGACAGCTGAGCTGTCTGCCCGTATCCGGAAGATCCTGATGACATTCAGGGAGGACCTGAAAAGGATTTCTTCCCCTGATGACCGTCAGCTGCAGGATTGTGATGACCCCAACAACAGGGCGTTGCTGACGAAATGGCTTCAGGAAGAAGACAGGCAGCAGTGCATCGACCGGTTGTCCGAGGCGGTGAACCGTTTTGATGATGCAGCGGTTTTCACCATCCATTCTTTCTGCCAGAAGATGTTGACGGATTATGTCTTTTCCCGGGGTGGTTCGTTTGACATGGCAATCGGGCAGGATGATGCCTTGGTTGGGCAGGTTCTGGATGAGGCGCTTCGGAACACCTATGCGGAACGCCGTGCGGACAGGGCTTTCATCAAGGAACTGCGGCAATGGGAAAACTGGGAAGAGAAACTGGGAAAGCTGAAATCCCAGTCTATGGATGATGTGGACCTGGATGTCCTGTCTGTGGATGAGGGGACGGTCGTCAGCGAGGATATGAAAGCCTGGGTCCAGCAGACATTCAGGAAACTCCCTGACCGGATCAGGGCATTGAAACAGGTGTCCAAGACGCTGACGTTTGATGACCTGCTGCTTGAGCTTTGGCTGGCGCTCAGGGATAAGGACAGCCAGGCACTGGTCGATAATATCCGGCATCGGTTCAAGGCGGTCTTGGTCGATGAGTTCCAGGATACCGACCCTGTCCAGTTCAGCATCTTTGAAAGGCTTTTCCTGACGCCGCATGGATCTTCAGGGGATGCTGGACAGTATCTCTTTTTTGTCGGGGACCCGAAACAGGCGATTTATGGGTTCCGTTCTGCTGAGCTGGAGACATATCTCAGCGCAAAAAGGAAAATCACACATTCGAAAGTGCTGGACGTCAATTTCCGTTCGACGCCGGCACTTGTCCATGCCGTCAATACGTTTTTCCAGCAGGCTGACGGTCAGGGTGCTTCCCGTTTCCTGAATGATGAGATCCGGTATGATCCTGTCGGTTTCAATTCCAGGAAACTGCCATTGATGCGGAAGACACCGTCAGGCTGGGTGCCGGTACCGGCTTTTGAACTGTGGACGAATGATTTTGGGAAAGACACCAGGTTTACGGAAAAGCAGGTCAGCCAATGGCAGGCGAAAGCGGTGGCGACCGATATTGTCTCGCTTTTGGATGGAACCGTCCATTACGAAGGGAGGCCGCTGGAGGCAAAGGATATCGCCATCCTGGTCAAGAAGCGGGCAGGTGCTGACCGGGTTGTCAAGGAACTGGCGGCAAGGGGTATCCGTACCCGGCTGAACAGCAATGAAAGTGTTTTCCAGAGTCCGGAAGCCTTGGAGGTCCTTGCGGTGCTTGATGCGATGATTGCACCGGATAACCTTGGGGCTGTGACGGCGGCAAGGGCGACCAGACTGATCGGGCATTCCTTGAAGGATATCCAGGAGGATGAGCAGCAGCTGCTGGCGTTCAGGCAGTCTGTCAAGGCGTCGTCCGTACGGATTGTCAGAGAGGGCATCTATCCGGTGTTCATCGACTTGATGCGCCAGTATGGGACAGTCAGCCGTCTGTTGCCGTTGCTCAAGGGGGCACGGATGCTTGCCAATTATCAGCAGGTGCTTGAATTGATGCAGGTTGCCCAGCAGCAGCATGGTGACCTGATGGAGATGACGCATTGGCTGCAGAAAGCTGTGGCAGATGAGCAGGCTGGTTTGGATGAGGATACGGCAAAACTCAGGATCGAGAGCGACGAAAACCTTGTCAATATCGTGACCATCCATGCCAGCAAAGGGTTGGAATATCCTGTCGTCTATCTTTGCGATGCGGTGGGAACCCGGGTCACTTCCCGGCAGTCACGTTCTATTTTCCGGGAAGATGACAACGGACGGAGACGTTATCTCCTGACAGACCGGCCGATGTCTGTCACCAGGCATGCCCAGACCCGCATACGGGAAGAGCAGGAACTGGTCCGTCTTGCTTATGTCGGCATGACCCGGGCCTCGGCACGGATGGTTCTGCCGTTGGTATTGGGTGTCGCCCATCAGCGGACCGTGAGTGATTTTTCAAAGTTCTCGACAGACAGCATTGCGAGTGCCTATGTCAGGGCTTTGTATGCAGAACCTGTTCCCTATTCAGATAAGACTGGTGGAAAAGCACTTTCAACCAAAGAACGGCTGCGGAAAACCTTTGGGGCTGCGGTCCAGGGTTGGCGCGACAGTCTTGAAAAGGCAGGGGAACCAGTCAAGGGGCCTGTCCTGTCAAAAGCAGAGGAAGTCATCCATATCTTTCAGGAAAGTTTCCATCAGAACAAGGATTATCAGCAATATCCAGGTATTCCACTGAAACAGGATTTGACAGCTGGTGATTTTTATCGATGGCGTCATGTCAGCGGTCCGGATGATGACCGGGAAATTGCCGTCAATGAGAAAGGTCTCCGGAAGATTTCAAGCCGTTACTTGGCTGATACGCCGAATGAGATGCCGAAGACATGGGGCAGGACCAGTTTTTCCAGCATCAACCGGAAGCTGGCGGTTGAAAAGCATTTCCGCAAGGGAAACAATGGTTATGCCGCTTTCCCGAAAGGGACTGTGGCAGGGGATTTCCTGCATAAGCTGATTGAGAAGGCCATCAGACAGCATATTGCGGTTGACGTTCCAACGATGGGGCTTCGGGCGTTCATTGAAGGGGAGATGAAGGACAGGCCTTTCTTTGCAGGAAATGAAGACAGGCGTTATCAGAAGGTCTGTCTTGAAAGGTTGGGGTATGGGGACCATGAGGGGCCCGCTTCTTTCCTGGAATATTGCACCAGATGGCTTGAGAACTGTCTGCGGACCCTGCTGACGGAGCCGGTAAGGGTTCCGGATGGTCATATCGATATCGGCGGGCTTGTCCGGAACAGGCAGGTGGTTCCTGAAATCGATTTCATGCTGACAGCGTTTGGAATCCCTGGTCATGCCTTGGATGTCGGGAGGCTGGTTGATGGGTTGGAGGACCTGCCTTTGGCTGCTGACCCTGCTTCAGCGGCGGATTCACTCAGGGGTTACTTGACAGGACAGATTGACCTGCTGCTGAGGAATACCGATGGGAAGTACTGGGTCATCGACTGGAAGAGCAATGCCATCGAGACGGAAACCGACTCCTGTGACAATCCGGCGAACTATACGCAGGAAGCGATGAAAACCGTCATGGATGAGCATCATTACCAGTTGCAGGCACTCTGCTATACGGTGGCGTTGTTCCGTTACCTGCAGCAGCGTCATCCTGGGAAGACGCCCGATGAGGTCTTGGATATGATTGGCGGGGCAGTCTATGTTTTTGTAAGGGGACTAGGCCTTCCGGACCAGAACCAGAACCAGAACGGAATCTACTGTATGCCGATTGATGAAATCAGGGGCAATGTCAGGATGCTGGACAGTATCCTTGGACAGGACGTTGACGGGAGGTGAGGACAGATGATGGATGCAGATAGCAAGAATGTGGAACTGTCTGAAGAAACCGGAGACCCAAGGGCTTCTGACGACAGGCAGCTTGAAAATGTCCGGAATGCCATCAACAGTTATGCAGTCATCCATCTGGCGATGGCAAGACGCCATCCAGACTGGCATCAGTGGTCAGCCCAGGAAGAGGTTATCGGCAGGGCGCTTGGATGGGTTTATCAGGCGTTGTCAAGAGCCGGGGCGGATGGCAGTCTCTGTGTGACTTTGAAAACCGTTGCAGGGCAGGTTCCGGTTGAATCATCGATGGCTGCGTTGCAGGAAGCCAGGAAAGCGGTCGACCTGCTGCTGGCATGTGGTCTGATGCAGGGACAGGAAGATGCGGAAACAGGCAATGTCCCGTTGGTTTATGATCCGGGAAAGACACCGGAATCGTCACGGATTTATTTCCAACGTTACTGGCAGATGGAAAAGCGGTTGGCAGGACTGCTGGTGTCGTTTGCAACAGGTTATAAGGCCGGGGAAGCATCGTTCCGGATACTGGACCGGTTGATACCTGAAGCCGGTGAGCGGAGGCAGGCGGTTGAAAAGACGCTCAACAACAGGCTGTCCATCATTTCAGGGGGACCGGGTACCGGTAAGACAACAGCGGTTGCCGGTGTGCTGGAATGCCTGCTGGCATCAGACAGTGGGAGCAGGATTGTCCTGGCGGCACCTACCGGTAAAGCGGCAGGACGTATGCTGGAATCCATCAAAGGCTCGATTGGAAAAGCGGCAGGGAAATATCCATATCTTCGGGAAAAGGAACCAGAGCTGGTTGCCCATACGATGCATAAATGGCTGGTTGACCCGCAGGCCAATGGACAGCGTCCTTCCGCTGACAGGCCTCTGGACTGCGATGTCCTGGTCATTGATGAAGCTTCGATGATTGATATCGAACTGGCGGTCCGTTTCCTGTCGGTGATTGATGCTGGCAGGACCCGTGTCATCCTGTTGGGTGATCCCTACCAGCTTGCCGCCGTCGGTCCAGGGTCAGTGCTTGCGGATATCTGTGACAAGGACAGTCCCCTGAATGCCTTTGTTTCTGAACTGACGGTCAGTTACCGGTTTCCAGAGGAAAGCCCTTTGGGAAAACTGTCGAAGCATATCAAAGAGGCCGGGAGCGGAAAACCGGCCTTCATTCCCAGGCATCCAATGATTGCCGATTGTCTTTCATCCGGCGGTCTGCAGGAGGGCCTGTTGCCGAAACAGGCGGAAGTGTGGATCAGCAGTCATCTGGCCGCCTATTCAGAAGCGGTCAGGGCTTATCCTGGAAACCAGGATGCCAAGGCATTGTGGGATTCAGGGAAACGCTTTCAGGCATTGGCTGCTTCACGGCATGGAAAGATGAGTGTCGAGGCTGTCAATCGTTATGCGCAGAAATGCCTGGACAAGGGGCTTGAAGGGGCAGGGTTGCATCCCTTGTCCGGCCAGCAGGTCATCGTCCGTAAAAACAGCAGTGTGCTCGATATTTATAACGGGGATATCGGGATTGTCTTGCCCCAGGCACAGGAGTCTAACGCCCAGAACCTTCAGGTGTATTTTGGTGACCGTCAGAAAACGCTGGCGTTGGGACGGTTGCCGCAGTATGAACCGGCTTTTGCCATTACCATCCATCAATCCCAAGGGTCGGAGTATGAGGAGGTTGCCGTTTTCTTACCGGTTGGCAAGGATAACCGTCTGGCGACAAAAGAACTGCTTTATACCGCTGTCACCCGTGTCAGGGCGGATAAGGATGGAACAACCGGACAATTGACGCTTTTCGGTGAGAAAACGGTTTATGAGACAGCTGTCAGACAGGCAACAGAACGGACAAGTGGTTTGATTGTACGGCTGAAGGAGGTTTTTGGGCAGAAAGGCGGCTGAGGCTTTTTCTGGTTGAAGGTATCTGCGATGCCTCTTCCAAAAACGTTTTCTGGGCTTGGTTTCAAGGCCGTTCAGGCAGTTGGATGGAGGCGGCTTTCTGCTTGATGTCTTCCGTTATGGTCCACATATAGACGGTCTTCGGACCGACTTTCTCGATTTTCTCAGCAGGCCATTCCGGTCCCATATCGGATTCATTGGAGACGACCCGGGTGCCGACTTTCAGCTGTTTCCATAGGTAGGGGCGCAGTTCATAATTGATCTGCTGGGGCAGGTAGAGGGCGACGACCGTGGCATCGGAAAAATCGACCTTGTAGAAGTCGCCGACCTTGAATTTGACCAGATGCTCGACCTTGGCGGCTTTGGCGTTTTCATTGGCTTCATCGATGCGTTTCGGGTTCAGGTCGATGCCGACACCATGTGCTCCATAAATCTGGGCGGCGGCAATGACAATGCGTCCATCACCGCAGCCTAAGTCATAGACGACATCGTTCTTGTTGACTTCAGCGGTTTTCAGCATACCTTTCACTGTTTCTGGCCAGGTGGTGATGAAACCGGCATCCAGCTTGGGGCCTGTCACTTCATCTATCCCATACATGTTCCTGCCGAAGAAGATGACCATCAGATGGACAAGGACGGCGACACCGGCTATTACAAGAATGGTTTTCCATTTTCTTTTTTTCGAAGCTTCCATAAATCTGGCGGAACAATTGATGATGAAGGGTTATCGGTTTTCTTTATGCAACCGCCTGATTATCCCTAGAAGTCCGAGTCCAATCAAGAGGACAGCGACTCCAATCCATGCAGCATTGATGTTGCCAAGGGACTGGTCATAGACATAAGAGAGGCTGGACCAGAGCATATAGCCGCAGGTCAGGCAGAAGATGATGGGCAGGACAGGGTAGAACGGTACCCGGAAAGCGTTGTCTGCCCGGGGCTGTTTCCGTAGGATGAACAGGCTGATGCCAGCCAGCAGGAAGAACAGCCAGAAGACGGGAGCCGTGAATTCAACCATCGAATTGAATCCTCCGCCAATCAGGGTACCCAGGATGACCAGGACAATGGAAGCCAGGCATTGCACGACCAAGGCATTGACGGGGGTATTGCGTTCGGTGTTCCAGACACCGAGTTTCCGAAGGGGCTTCCAATCCTGTCCCATCGCATAACTGGAGCGGGCACCGACGATGATGGTGGCGTTGATGGAAGTGAGGGATGAAACGGCAATCATCAACGAGATGATTTTCTCGGCGGCTTCGCCCCAGACAAGCTGCATGGTGTCAGCAGCGATTGTTTTTGAGGAAGCCATGCCCGGCAGACCAAGGCTTGTCCAGTAAGCCCAGTTGACCAGCAGGTAAAGCAGGGTAATGGCTGTGATGGAGAAGACCAGAGCCCGGACCATGTTTTTCCTGCCGTTTTCGAGTTCTGCGCTGATATAGGCGGCTTCATTCCAGCCACCGAATGTCAGGAGGACAAACACCATTGCCAGCCCAAACCCTGAAAAGTCCATGGATGGTGCAGCGGTCTGTGGCTGCATCGTCTGGGGATTGCCATTGCCTGTCAAGGTAAGGTAAACGGCACCACCGATGATAAGCATCAGGCAGATGACTTGGATGGCGGTGAACAGTGCCTGTGTCCGCATGCCGGTATGGACATTACGGATGTTCAGCCAGGACAGGATGATGACGATGGCAATGGCATAGATGAAAGAACCACATTGGAGGTTGCCGATATCCAAGGAGAACAGGCGTTGCATGTAATCGCCAAACACAAATGCGAGCAATGCAATGGAACCGGTTGTGATGACAGAAATGCGTGCCCAGCCAAACAGGAAGGCAACGGATCTGCCATATGCCCGTTCAATGAAATGGTAATCGCCACCAGCATGGGGGAAAGCGGTTGCCAGTTCGGCATAGCAGAGTGCGCCAATCAGGGAGACAACCCCACCAAGTATCCAGGCGATGAACATGCCGGAACTGTTGCCGGTCATTCCGGCAACAGCAGTGGGAGCCTTGAAGATGCCAGAACCGATTACCAGCCCGATAATCAGGACGATGGCTTCCAACAGCCGTACTGTCCGGCGGGGAGTTCCCTGTGCGGGGGAATCTTGGGAAGGATGGTTCTCAGGGGCGGGCATCACGTTGGTGGAAGCAAAGGCTAGATTAAAAAATGGAAAAGCCTATTGTAAACAGAACCGCCGTTTTTCTGAACATAAAGATGGTTTTGGAGGCTTTTTTGAGAAAGGCGGTAAAAGCGTCCATAATATCTGGAGCCTGTATCTGTCAGAAAGGGATTTCAAGATGGTCAATCAGACAATGACGCTGTCAAACGGTGTTGATGTGCCGGTGCTGGCATTGGGGACCTGGTTCATCAAGGATGACCGGGCGGCAGAGGCTGTCAGGCAGGCTGTTGCGGTGGGATACCGGCATATCGATACGGCACAGGGATACCGGAATGAACGGGGTGTCGGAGAGGGCATCCGGACCTGTGGTGTGCCGAGGGGACGGCTTTTTGTCACATCGAAGGTGGCGGCAGAGCATAAGTCTTATGAAGCGGCAGCGGTTTCGATTGACCGGAGCCTTGCCCTGATGGAACTGGATTATCTGGACCTGATGCTGATCCACAGCCCGCAGCCATGGACAGAGGTCAACCAGTCTGACAACCGTTATGTTGAGGAGAACCGGCAGGTCTGGAGGGCGTTGGAAGATGCGCTTGCAGCAGGGAAAGTCCGTGCGGTTGGCATCTCGAATTTCCTGCAAGGGGACATCGACAGCTTATGGCAGACCGCAACGGTCAAGCCGATGGTCAACCAGATTCTCTGCCATATCGGGAATACGCCTTTGGAACTGATGGCGTATTGCCGGAAAAAGGGCATTGTGCTGGAAGCGTATTCCCCAATCGCACATGGTGAAGCACTCAAGAACCGTCAGATTGCAGGGATGGCGGCAAAGTATGGGGTGACGGTTCCGCAGCTGTGTATCCGTTATGACCTTCAGCTTGGTATGGTTGTAATTCCCAAAGCAGAAAACCCTGACCATATGAAAGCCAACAGGGAAATTGATTTTGTGATTTCCGATGATGATATGGACACATTGAGGAATATGGAACGCATCAAGGATTATGGTGAGTTCAGCTATATCCCGGTTTTTGGCGGCAGGAAACCACGGGGATGATGTGCGGGTTTGAGGAAATTTACTTGATACTGATAAGATAGCAGCGTTATGCGTGGAAATCCTATCGGTTATCGGAAAAACAAGTGGAGGAGATGAATGTCAGATTATAAGAAAGTTGCATCAGGGCTGTTGGTTTCCCTGTTGGGGTTGTCTTTGATGGCGCAGGTGCAGGCTGCCGGGAAGAAATCACGGGCACCCCAGGCGACAGCCAAGAAAGTGCAGCAGCCCCAGTCAGAAGTGGCTGTACCGGAAGCCGTTGCTGAAGAAGGGCAGGTTCAGCAGGTGCCGGCACAGGTCAAGCAGCAGGTGCCTGGCTATTACCGGATGATGGTCGGCCAGTTTGAGGTGACCGCATTGTTTGATGGGACTTTCGATTTCCATCCTGACCTGTTGAAGAACATGGACCCAGTCCAGATCAACCAAATCCTGATGCACCATTATGGTCAGACTACCAAGATCCAGTCACCGATTAATGGTTATCTGGTCCACACCGGAGACCATCTTGTCCTGATTGATGCAGGTGCCGGCAAGCTGTTCGGCAAAGACCAGCAGGGGCATATCATGGAGAACTTCAAGGCAGCGGGGTATCAGCCTGAACAGGTTGACACCATCATCCTGACCCATCTGCATGGTGACCATACCGGCGGCTTGAGCAAGGATGGCAAGAAGGTCTTTCCGAATGCGGTTGTTTATGTGAACAAGGTTGACAATCAGTATTGGCTTTCTGAACAGACGGCTGCCAAGGCTCCATTGGAACGCCAGATTTTCTTCAAGCTGGCACAGCAGTCCACCCGTCCTTATGTGGATGGTGAACACTGGAAGCCGATTGAAGCTGGCACAGAGATTGTCCCAGGCATCAAGGCGGTTGCCGCTTATGGCCATACCCCTGGGCATTCTGCCTTGGAAATTGAATCCAATGGCTCAAAACTGCTGGTCTGGGGCGATATCGTCCATAGCCATGCCATCCAATTCGCCCATCCGGAAGTTTCTATTGAATATGATTCCGATACGGAAGCAGCCAAGACAACCCGTTATGCTTTCATGAAACGGGTGGCTGACAGCCATGAACTGGTTGCCGGAATGCATCTGCCGTTCCCGGGTATCGGGCATGTAGTCCCTGCATCAGAAGGGACATATACCTGGATTCCGGTTGAATATGCACCTTTAGCCAAATAAGCGTATTCCATATCTGCGGGAGGGGATGCTCCCGCAGGTTCAGTTCCCTTGGATGACGGACTTCCTGAAGCGAGAGAGGGACAAGGCAAAGAAAACAATCCCGACACCTGTCATCGCGAGGAATTCCGGCCAGACAATCGAGATGCCTGCTCCGCGGAACAGGATTGACTGCGCCAGTTTCACATAGTAGGTGGTCGGTGCCGCCATCATCACGTTCTGCACCCATTCTGGCATACTTTCCTGTGGCGTTGAACCGCCAGACAGCATCTGCAGCGGGATGATGGTCAGGAAAATCAGCAGGCCCAGCTGGGGCATGGACTTGGACAGGGTGCCCAGGAAAATCCCGATGGCGGCGGCGGCGAACAGATAGACGGTCGATGCCAGCAGGAACAGGGGAATCGATCCGACAATCGGCACCTGCATCAGCATTTTGACGATGATGACCAGGCCGCCGCTGGCACCAATCAGCACCGCCAGCCCATTCGCCCAGATTTTGGAAATCATGATTTCTGCCGCTACCAAAGGCATCGCCAGCAAGTGCTCCAAGGTGCCATGTTCCCGTTCACGGATATAGGCGGCACCGACCAGGATGATGGTCAGCATGGTGACATTGTTGATGACCTGGATGACACCACCGAACCAGAAGCCGGTCATGTTTGGATTGAAGCGGACATGTGTCACCAGGTTGATGGGCTGGGAGACCGTAGATTCAGTTGTCCGGTTCAGGTATTCATTGATTTCATTGTTGAAGATTGTCTCGATATAACCTGATCCGATGAAGGCTTGGCTCATCACAGTGGCATCGATGTTCAGCTGTACGGTTGGTCTGCGTCCGGCAATCAGGTCTTTCTGGAAACTTGGCGGGATGATGATGGAGAACGAATGGTACCCACGGTCCAGGGATTCTGTTGCCTCATCCGGCTCAACCAGGTCCGGTGTCTTGAAATACGGTTTTGTCAGGGAATTGGCAAGACGCATCGAAATCTGGGAATGGTCTTGGTCCACGATGGCGACTGGGGCATTATGCAGTTCTTGGGATACGCCCTTGGCAGAACTGTAGATGTTGGCGGTGAACGCATAGATGATCAGCAGCAGCATGACCTTGTCTGCCCAAAGGCTCTTGAGTTCCTTGAGCCCCAGTTGGTAGATATTGTTCAGGTGTGTCATAAAAGCGTTCATCAAGGCCTCCCGTCATTTTTCTTGTTTCGGCAACAGGAGCCAGGCAATGAACGTCAGGGCAGGGATGAAGCCTGCCAGACAGCATAAAGGATGGATGACATCAGCAAACTGCAGCGCTTTGGTGAAAACCCCACGGCTCAGGATGATGAAATGCGATGCCGGAAAGAATTGGCCGATCCAATAGGCACTGCCTTCCAATGAGCCGATCGGGTCTTTCAATCCTGAAAACTGGGTGGTTGGCAGCATCGTCAGGATGGCGGTTCCAAAAAGCGCTGAAATCTGTGTCTTGGTGAACGTTGAAATCAGCAGTCCCAGTCCGGTGGTAGAGATGACATAAAGCAGGGCACCGATTGTCATGGCGGCTAGGCTGCCCTTGATGGGGATTTTGAAGAACAGCACAGCACAGGCGGTCATCAGGATGTAACTGAGCATCGACAGCACGACATAAGGCAGCTGTTTTCCTAACAGGAATTCCAGTTTGGTGACCGGTGTCACATACAGGTTGGTGATGGAGCCCAGTTCCTTTTCACGGACAACGCCCAATGCCATCAAGACCGCAGGAATCAGCATCAGCAGCAACGGGATGATGGCAGGGATCATTGCAAATTCACTCTTGAAGTCCTGGTTGTAACGGTAACGCTTGAGCAGGGTTGCCGCTGCCTGGTAATCATTGCCGGATGTCTCTTTGTTCAGTTCGACAAGGTATTTGCCATGGAGTCCCCGGACATACCCCAATATCGTTTCGCCCCGGTAAGGCATCGCTCCATCAATCCATGCAGCGATTTCCGGTTTACGTCCCTGTATGAGGTCTTTTCCGAAATCAGGGGGAATCTCAATCGCTACACTGAGCTTGCCGTTTTTCATCCGGGTATCCAGCTCCTGCGCATTGGCAAGAGGTGGCTGTTCGATGAAATAGCGTGAGCCGGAGATGTTGTGGATATAGTCCCGGGATTGCGGCGACTGGTCATAATCCAGTACAGCGAATTTCAGGTTCTCCACATCCATGGAAATGCCGCCACCCAGCACAAAGAACAGGATGATGCTGCCAAGGATGGCGAAACTGATGCGGATTGGGTCACGGCGCAGTTCCAGGGATTCCCGGAAGGCATAAGCCAACAGCCGGCGTAGGCTGAAAAATGTGTTTTCAGGAGGATGATGGTTTTCTTTGCCGTTTTTTTCATCCATCGAGAAAGACTGCTGTTGCTGGTCACCGATATCTTCTTCCAGGTATTCGATGAATGCTTGTTCAAGGGTTGCTGACTGTTTGCGTTGGCGCAGTTCTTCGGGTGTGCCGCTTGCCAGTACCTTGCCGGCATTCATGAGTGAAATCCGGTCGCAGCGTTCCGCTTCGTTCATGAAATGGGTCGAGATGAAAATCGTCACATTCTGTTCCCGGGACAGTTCGACCAGCAGCCGCCAGAAATCATCCCGTGCGACAGGATCGACACCGGAAGTCGGTTCATCAAGGATCAGCAGTTTGGGACCATGTACGACAGCCACCGCCAGTGACAGGCGCTGCCGTATTCCAAGAGGCAATGATTCAGCGGAAGAGTTGACATAAGGCCCTAACCCAAACCGGTCAACAAGGTGGTTGATGCGCTGTCTGGCTTCATCACGGGGGAGGTGGAACAGGCGGGCATGGAGGTCGAGGTTCTGCTGGACAGTCAGCTCCCCATAAAGCGAGAATGCCTGGGACATATAACCGACATCCCGACGGCTGTCGATATTGTTGGCATCAACCACTTTTCCAAAAGTCTTTGCGGTACCGGATGTCGGTGCCAGCAATCCTGTCAGCATTTTCATTGTGGTGGTCTTGCCACAGCCATTGGAGCCGAGGAAGCCGAAGATTTCCCCTTGTGGAATCTTGAAACTGACATGGTCAACCGCCACAAAATCCCCAAACTGCTGGGTCAGCCCATCTGCTTCAATCGCCCAGTCCTGGTTCTGGTTTTCAGGCAGGGGGGGGATGACCAGTTCTTCATAG
Organism: Oxalobacter sp.; assembly: GCA_017524145.1. Taxonomy (GTDB): domain Bacteria; phylum Pseudomonadota; class Gammaproteobacteria; order Burkholderiales; family Burkholderiaceae_D; genus Oxalobacter. Next base: position 25,569 of record JAFWUI010000047.1, read on the forward strand.
TCCGCCCGTTTCTCTTCAGGCAGGAATTGGATGAACGCCTGTTCCAATGATGCCTTTCCGGTCCGCTGTTTCATTTCATCAGCAGTGCCAGTCGCAATGACCTTGCCGCCATACATTGCAGCAAGCCAATCGAACTGTTCCGCTTCTTCCATATAGGCGGTTGCCACCAGTACGCTCATCTGTGGACGCCGTTGCCGGATAGAATCAATCAGTTCCCAGAACTGACGGCGCGACAGCGGGTCAACCCCAGTCGTCGGTTCATCCAGAATCAGCAGGTCGGGGTCATGGACCAGCGAACAGCAGAGCCCCAGTTTCTGCTTCATGCCGCCAGAAAGTTTGCCGGCAGGGCGGTCCTTGAATTGGAAAAGCCCTGTCGCAGCTGTCAATTCATCAATCCGCTGCTGCCTTTCAGTGGCATCCTGTCCAAACAACCGTGCAAAGAAATCGATGTTTTCTGCAACGGAAAGGGTCGGGTAAAGGTTTTTGCCAAGGCCTTGTGGCATATAGGCAATCCGAGGCAGCAATGCATTGCGGACATGGCGGTCGCTGATATCGTTTTCCAATACCTGTATCTGTCCCTGCTGGATTTTTTTGGCACAGGAAAGCAGGGCGAGCAACGAAGACTTGCCGACGCCATCCGGTCCAATCAGACCGACCATGCATCCACCTGGTATGGTCAGGGTCAGGTCATCCAATGCCTTCACCTTGCCATATTGCAGGCTGACATTGGAAAGCTGGGCGGCAGGCGGTTTCATATCACTGTTTCACCTGGAGGTTGGAAGGCCAGTCAGCATCTGCTTTTGTCTTGACCCAACCTGTACCCGGCATACCGGGCTTTGCAAGGGCACCGTGCGTTTTGATCCATTCGGGGTCAACCTTCAGCTTGACGCGGAACATGAATTTTTCACGTTCGTCTTTTGTTTCGACTTCTTTCGGTGTGAACTGGTTCCGGGGGGAAACATAGATGACTGTACAGGGCAGAGGGGTATCTGGCAGGGCATCCAATACGATACGCGCCTCACTGCCGATTGCAACACTGCCGGCATCGGCACTGGACAGATAGACGTACATATAGACATCATTCATATCCAGGATGGAAAAGACTTTCCCGCCAGGGGAAAGGACTTCACCGGGTTCAGCCAGACGGTACAGGATCCTGCCGTTTACCGGGGCACGCAGTGTCAGGTCATCCAGGTTGCTTTTCAGGGAGGCGACCCTTGCTGTCCGTTCCTGGACTGCGGCGTCTGCTTCAAGCACCCGGTTCCTGGCACTGGCAAGGTTGGCATTGGCGGTCCGCATTGTGCTGATATCCTTGTCCAGTGCGGCCGCTGAGATGAACCCTTTCTTGATCAATGCTTCAGTCCGCCGCAATGTGACGGCAGCGAGTTCCTGCTGGCTCTGCATGCTCTTGACGTTTTCACGGGCAACTGATGCGGCTTCCTTGGCTTGAATGACAGCTGCTTCCGCTGCCTGGATATCTGCCTTGATTTGGGCATCATCCAGAAGGGCGGCGACTTGGCCTTCTTCAAGGTCAGCTCCTTCCCTGAACAGGACTTGGACCAGTTTGCCCTGGACTTTCGTAGAGACAGCCGTTTCAGTCGCTTCAAGACGTCCATTCCCAGATGCAAGTCCCTCTGGTTCGGCCGTTGGTTTCAGGAAACGCCAGGCAACAAACGCCCCGACAATGACCACCAGCAGAATCAGGAGCAGTTTCTTGTTCTTTAGGATAGAAGTCATCAGGAAACTCCTTGAATAAAACTTGAATAATCTTTTATATCATTTAGTTAAAGAATTATCTTAAGAAATTACAATAATTCTTTTATGTTTTTCATTTTTTCAGTAATAGATTGACATCCTGTAAATCCTCTTCAACCAGCGTACCGGCAGCCCGCTTCAGCCTCAGCCCATAAAGGATGGTTTCATTGCGTGCCCTTGTCAGGTTCTTGCGGGTTTCATAGAGTTGCTGCTCTGCGTTCAGGACATCGATATTGATGCGTACACCGACTTCATAGCCCAGTTTGTTGGATTCCAATGATGAAATGCTCGCTGTTTCTGCGGATTCCAATGCCCGTACCTGGGATAGTCCACTGCTGACACTGAGGAAATACTGCCGTGTCTGCTGGACGGCATTGCGTTTTGCTGCTTCAAGGTCACTGCGTGATTTCTCTTCCAATGAAACAGATTCCTTGACCCTGCTGGATGTCTCAAATCCGGAAAACAACGGGATGTTCCATTGGATGCCAATCATCTTGGAGGAATTGAAGGTTTCCAGCCCACGCCTGCTGTCCATTGTGTATTGGTCATGGTTGGTATGGTTGTAAGCGGCAACCAGGTCAACAGTCGGTGCATGGGCTGCCTTGCTGATGGCAGTCTGGCGTTTTGCCATTTCATAGGCAAGCTGGGACTCAACGACCTTGTAATTGCCGTTTTCAGCAGTGGTGACCCAATCAGAGATGATTGCCGGCTCAGGCATCTTCAACAGGATGTTTTCACGCAGGGGATCCAGCAGGCCAGGAGGATGTCCGATGATTTCTTCCAAGGCGGTTTTCCTGACTTCCAGCTCATTGGTGGCGGCAATTTCTTCTGCTTCTGCAAGGTTGTACCGTGCAACGGCTTCATGGGTATCGGTAATGGTCGTGTTGCCGACTTCAAAGTTGCGCCTTGCCAGAGCCAACTGATGGGAAACGGCTTCTTTCTGGATTTCAGAAAATGCCAGGACTTCCTGTGCGGTGAGGACTGCAAAATAAGCATCGGCGACGCGGATCATCAGGTCCTGCTTTGCTTCAGCAAACTGGGCATCACTCAAGGCTGTTTCCAGCTTGCTGCGTTCGTAATTCTGATAGGCGGCAATATTGAACAGGGGCTGGGTCAGTGTGATGCCATACTTGTTTTCAGAATATTGGGTGTCGCCGGGATAATTCCTTGCATAACCGCCTGAGGCGTTCAGGTTCGGCAGCAGCTTGGAAAGCCCCTGGGTTTTCTTTTCCTGTCCTGCAGTATTGGCGGCACGGGCACTTGCATACTGCGGGTCGTTTGCCAATGCCTCCATATAGACATCCATGAGGTCGGTCGCATAGACTGTGGTGGAAAGCAGGCAACCGGCAAACAATGACAGGGCAGAACAGAATCGCATGTTTACTCCAAAAAACAGATTGGGGCAGCAGGCTTTCCTGGTTTTGGGTTCAAGGATTGGTAGCATGCTGTTCCAACCGGATGAAGGGAATCATATCAGTTTCGGACAGTGTCTGGAACATATACTTCCTTGAAATGGCAGGGTAATGCCTTCCAAGGGATTGAAATGGATGTTTTAGGATAATCAGCCAGTCGATGGAAGACTGTTGTCCGGTCATTTTCCTGGAATGTCAGTCAGTCATTCTGATAATATTGCAGTTTGGAAAAAGGAGCATGAATCTTGCAGACAGCACAAGGTACTGGAACCCAGAAGCTGGAACTGGTCTGTCCTGCGGGCAGCCTGCCTGCGCTGAAACAGGCCATTGACCATGGGGCGGATACTGTCTATCTTGGTTTCCGGGATGCGACCAATGCCCGCAACTTCATGGGCTTGAATTTCAGTGACAGACAGGTCGAAGAAGGCATTGGCTATGCCCATGCGCGGAACCGGAAAGTCCTCCTTGCCCTCAATACCTATCCATTGCCGGATACGGTCGGCCTCTGGCAGGCGGCTGTTGACCGCGCCGCCCGTCTTGGTGTCGATGCAATGATTACTGCCGACCCGGGTTTGATGCGTTATGCCTGTGAAAACCATCCAGGCCTGCGTCTGCATCTCTCGGTACAAGGTTCTGCGACCAATTATGATGCAATCAATTTCTATGCAAGGAAGTTCCACATCGCCCGGGTTGTCCTGCCCCGGGTACTGTCGATTGAACAGGTTGAAATGGTTGCAAGGCATACGGACGTTGAACTTGAAGTCTTCGGTTTTGGCAGTCTCTGTGTCATGGTTGAAGGGCGCTGTGCACTGTCCTCATATGTGACTGGAGATGCACCGAACAATAAAGGTGTCTGTTCTCCGGCGAAAGCCGTCAAATGGGTTGCCACTGCAGCAGGATTGGAATCCCGGCTCAATGGGGTGTTGGTTGACCGTTATGCAGATGGTGAGAAATCAAGTTATCCGACTATCTGCAAAGGACGTTATCAAGTCTGTGGTGAACGCTATTATGCGATTGAAGAACCAGCGAGCCTGAATACTTTGGCACTTTTGCCCAGGCTGAAACAGATTGGGGTTTCTGCCATCAAGATAGAAGGGCGCCAACGCAGTCCCGCCTATGTTGCGGCGGTGACAAAGGTCTGGCGGGAGGCATTGGACAGTTGCAATGCTGATGCAGGCAGTTATCAAGTCAAACCGGGATGGGATACAGTCCTGGCTAGGCAGTCAGAAGGGCAGCAACAGACGCTTGGAGCCTATTACCGGGCCTGGAAGTAGCATTATGGGAAGGAAGACGCATTGAAACTGGCACTGGGACCTGTGCAGTATTACTGGTCAAAAGACAGGTTGAAGGCTTTCTATGAAGCCATTGCACAGTCACCCGTGGATATCATCTATCTGGGTGAGACGGTCTGTTCACGCCGGCATGAAATGCGTGAAGAAGATTGGCTGGCATTGGCAGATATATTGTCATCGGCAGGAAAGGACGTGGTCTTGTCTACCCAGGTCCTGCTGGAATCCGGTGCCCATCTGAATGCGATGCACCGGATTGTTGGAAATGACCGGTATATGGTTGAGGCCAATGATATGGGGGCTGCAGGATTGTTGGAAGGGACTGGACCGTTTGTAGCGGGTCCCCATCTGAATCTCTATAACCCTGAAGCCTTGCAGATTGTTGCCGGACTGGGTGCAATGCGGTGGGTCATGCCGTTTGAGATGGGTAAGGACAACCTGCGCCAGATGTTGCCAAGACTGCCGGAAAACATGCAGTCTGAAGTATTTGTTTATGGGCATCTGCCATTGGCCTATTCAGCAAGATGCTTCACCGCAAGGTATCATAACCTCCAGAAGGACAACTGTGGATTCCGTTGCCTCGGTTATCCGGATGGGCTTCAGGTCAATACCCAGGAAGACAAGCCTTTCCTTCTGTTCAATGGTATACAGACTCTGTCGGTAAAAGTCTATAATCTGATTCAACAGATACCGCAGATGATGGCATTGGGAGTGGATGTTGTGCGGATTTCCCCCCAATCAACTGATACTCCGGACATTATCCGCTGTTTCAATGCAGTTATTGAGAAAAGGCTTTCTCCTTCAGAGGGCATGGCAATCCTTCAGCCTTTGATGCATGGTGAGCCGTGCAATGGTTATTGGCATGGTCTGCCAGGTATGGATTGGGTGCCGTGACAGACAGGAAACAATAGGAAAAACGATGAACCCGTATAACATCCCCAAACCCATCGGCCAGATTGTCTCCTGTCTGCCGTCTTGGCCTGGATCGGTGGTTTTTGCCACATTGCTCAACCAGATCCTGAAAGACAGGCTGCCAGAAGATGTTGCTGAAGCCATGCTGGGCAAACAGTTCCGTATCGCAGTCACTGATGCTGGTGTCCATTTCAATTTCGCTTGGACAAAAGGAGGTTTTGTCCCTGCTTGGGAGGATGCCGGACCTGACCTGACCATCTCTGCGAGTGCGCAGGATTTTTACCGGCTGGCGAGGCGGGAAGAAGATCCGGATACCCTGTTTTTCAGCCGCCGTCTTGTCATGGAAGGGGATACCGAATTGGGGCTGATGATCAAGAATACCCTTGATGCATTGGAACTCAATGTCTTTGAACTCTTGAAAGCATTGCCAGCCCAGAAATTTAAATCGCTGTTCCCGGTTTCAATGAAGAAAAGCCGTGAATGGCATAAATCATAGGAAAAAGGTCTGATTGCCCAATCAATTTCATCACCAGTCAGGTTTTTTCAAAAGGAACCGTTATGCTGTCATCCTTCAAAGTCCATAATTTCCGTTCAATCCAGAAACTTCATCTCAATCTTTCTTTTGCAGAGAAACGTGCTCCAACAGGATATCAGGATTCGGATACCCTGTTTTTCCTGGAACCTAAGAAAAAGGTCCGGCTGGTACCGACACTGGCACTTTTTGGTTCGAATGCATCGGGCAAATCCAATGTCCTGATGGCATTGCGGGTGTTTGCCGATTGCGCCTTGATAGGGATACAAGGACAGTTCCATCCAGACAAATTGAATAATCGCGGTAACCCGACCTGTTTTGCAGCAGCGTTTTCCATCAATGGACAGGATTACCGGTTTGAATTGGAATACAACCGCCAGACTATCCTTAAGGAACAGCTGAAAATTGATGGAAAGGAAATTTACCGGATTGATACGGCAGACAGGCATTTCAAGGGGCTTTCATCAATAGCCTATCCAGAAGAGCGGTTGCAGGAAATCCACCGGGTTGAGTGCTGTACCCCGCAGAAGGAACAGACAGCGACGTTCCTGTCAATCATCGGGAAACGCTATCAAGGTCTGCATGCAGGAATCACTGCGCTCTGTGAGTACCTGATGGAACGGTTTGTTGTCTTGAATGACAACAGCATCCATCTGTCCCGAGGGGTCAATGCATTGGCAGCTGTCCTTGCGAATGAACATGAACCAGAACCGCTTAAAAGTGCCTTTGAACAGATTACGGCATTGCTGGAAAGCCTTGATATCCATATCAGCCGTATGTCGATGGACCGGACCCGGGTCATGCTGGAACATGACAGGAAAAATTCCCAGGAATATCTGGAGGCACCGCCAGAGTTCTATAACCGGATCACCAGTGTGGAGAAAGAAGGCGAGAACATTGTCCTGAACGCAGACAGTATCCGTTCTTTCCATCAGGATGCTGAAGGCAATGAAGTCGAATTTGATTTCACGACCGAAGAATCGAGTGGTACCCGGATTGTGGCTGGATTGTTGGGGATATTCCTGTCGGTGCTGAAGACTGGAGGGATTGTGATTGTCGATGAGTTGGACCGTTCATTGCATCCATTGCTTCTGATTGAACTGGTCAGGCTGTTCAAGGAAAAACGCTACAACGGAAACAATGCCCAGCTGATTTTCACTGTCCATAATACGGAAATCCTGGACGTTGATATGTTGAGGGTTTCTGAGGTCGGCATTGTCAGGAAGACCCAGCAGGATGGCACTGAATTGGTCAGGCTGTCTGATTTTGAAGGGGTCAGCAATCTTGCCAGTTTCAGGGAACTGTACCTGAACGGGCAATTTGCTGGAATACCTTTCCCTTATATCTGAATGGGGTACGGTCATGGCTGAAGCAAGGAAATCCCCTTCATTGTCACAAGTTGTGACAGTTGTCTGTGAGGGGCAGTCCGAGAACATGTATCTTCAGGAACTGAACCGTTTTTTCAGGGAATACCGGATTCCCCTGACATTCATCCCGCGTACTGTCGGGAACGGTGCCTATAAGGCGGTTGTCGGGCATTACCGGAGTATCCGGAAGTACCTGCGCTATGAGGAAATCATTATCTGGGTGGACCTGGACATCTATACAAGCAGCGAAGCCAACAATTATGCTGGCAAGCCGGAGTCTGTTCCAGATTTCCTCTTCTCTGAGATGAATTTCGAGGATTTCCTGATGCTGCATATGCATCCCCAGCAGGTTTTCAAATGGCAGGCTGCTGCTGAAAGCCATGACCATTTCCTACATCCGATGCCAGCTGCCGTTTATGTTCCGATTTTCAAGACTTTTGGTTTCCATCATTACCGGAAAGGCAGGATGCCTTTCAAGCTGAATGCCAAGACATTGGGACAGCTGTTCATCAACCTCCATAACAAGAAAATCCGATTCAAGAATGGATTCGGCTCTTTCTTGGAAAAACGGCTGCGTGCAATGGGATGGCTGGTTGATGGTGAAGAAAAAGCAGAGTCAGATAATGTTGTGATTGCTTGAGTATTGAGGAAGGCAATGCTGGATATGGCAGGGCCTTATCCAGCATTTATCGAAGTGATGGCATTATCGGTCAATTTTCCGCTTCAACGCGGATTCAAGCTGTTCCAGTGCTTTGACCAAGGTTGCAGCAGGGCAGGCAATGTTGATGCGTTCAAAGTTTTTTCCATCTGATCCGAAAATTTCACCATGATCAAGCCAAAGCCGTGCCTCATTGATGATGAAGTCATCCAGGTCTTTGCCTGAAAGCCCTGTTCCAGAAAAATCCAGCCAGATAAGGTAAGTGCCTTCAGGTTCAATCAATTTCACCCCAGGCAACCGTTCTGCCGTAAATTTCCGGAGGATATCCAGATTGACGGTCAGGTATGCCAGCAGGGCATCGAGCCATGCTTCTCCGCCTTCATATGCCGCTTGGGTGGCAACAAGTCCCATAGTGTTCATCTGGTCATAACCGGTTGCATTGAGTGATTGCTGGAACTTGGTGCGGATGTTTTTGTTGGGGATGAAGATGTTCGAAACCTGCAGCCCTGCAATATTGAAAGTCTTGCTGGGAGAGGTGCAGATGATTGCATGGTATTGGTATGCATCCCCCAGTGTGCCATAAGGTGTATAGGTATATCCCGGAAAGGCGAAATCTGCATGGATTTCATCAGAAATCACCAGAACATGGTGTTTCAGGCAGATGTCTGCCATCGCTGTCAGCTCATCCCGCGTCCAGAGGCGGCCGACTGGGTTATGGGGATTGCAGAGGATGAACAGTTTGACATTGTTTTCAATGATTTTCTGTTCGAAGTCCTTCAGGTCAACTCCATAATGTCCGTCCTTGAGGACCAGGGGGTTATTGACAAGCTTCCGGTTGTTGTCCTTGATAGCCAGGGAAAAGGGATAATAGACTGGTTGCTGGATCAAGATGGCATCCTTGGGTTCTGTCAGAGCGCGGATAGCCGTACAGATGGCATAGACTACACCAGGGGTTTTGACCAGCCATTCCGCTTTGGGACTCCAGTGATGCCGTCGAGCAAACCAGCTTTGCACAGCATCAAAATAACCTGATTTCGGTTCAGTATAGCCATAGATGCCGTGCGTAACAGCTTCCTGCAAGGCGGCTGTTACAGAAGGCGGTACCTTGAAATCCATGTCTGCCACCCATAAAGGCAGGACATCGGCAGGCTTGCCACGTTGGATGGCATAGTCATATTTCAGGGAACCGGTTCCTTTCCGGTCAATGAGGGTATTGAATCCGAATTCATCCTTTTCAGGGATTTCATCACCCATTGCCTGGGCAAGGTCGGCAATCAGGTCATCAGCATTTTCCAGACCGACAGACAACCGCAGCAGGCGGTTGGTGATGCCACGCGCTACCCGTTCTGCTTCAGGGATTGCGCCATGTGTCTGGGTGGTCGGATAGGTGATAAGGGATTCTGTTCCTCCCAGGCTTTCTGCAAACTGGATCAGCCTGACGCTTTCCAGGATTTGTTTGACGAGATTTTCACCGCCTGCTTCTTCAGCCAGTTCAAAGGAAATCATGCCACCAAAGCCCTTGGATTGCTTGAGGGTAGTCTGGTACCCAGGATGGTTTTTCAGGCCAGGATAAAAGACTTTTGAGATTTTTGGATTTGTTTCCAACCAACGGGCGATTTTCAGGGCGGTCTCTTCTTGCCGCCTGACACGGATGGGCAGTGTCTGGATACCCCGCAAGACCAGCCAGCTGTCAAAGGCACCCAATGAGGCACCGACAGCATTCTGGATATAGTGTAACCGTTCCGACAGTACTTCTGAATCGCAGACCAAAATACCGGCAAGGGTATCATTATGTCCTGCCAGATATTTGGTTGCACTGTGCAGGACAATATTCGCTCCCAGTTTGATGGGCTGCTGGTTGACAGGACTCAGGAAAGTATTGTCAACCAGCAGGAGAAGGTTATGCCGTTTGGTGATTGATGCAATTGCAGCAATATCATTGACGTGCATCAGGGGATTCGTCGGTGTTTCAATGAAAACCGCCTTGGTTTCCGGTCTGATGGCTGCTTCAATATTGGCAGGGGCGGAGGCATCGACCCAATCAAAGGTCAGCCCGTTTTTCATTGAGAAATTCTGAAAGAGACGCCATGTCCCCCCATACAGGTCATCTGAGGAGATGATATGGTCCCCAGGCTGGAAGAGTTCCATCATCGCGGATGCCGCTGCCAGCCCGGAAGAGAAGGCATAGGCAGCCACACCGCCTTCCAGCCTTGCCATCGTTTCCTGCAGGACACCCCGGGTCGGGTTCATGCCTCGGCTGTAGTCAAAACCGGTGCTTTTGCCAAGTCCAGGATGGGCGTAAGTGGCAGTCTGGTAAATCGGGGTGGAAATGGCACCGCTGGAATCAGTGCCGACTTTTCCACCATGAATACAGAGGGATTCGATATCCATGAAACATTTCTTTCAGAAATCAAAAACGCAATCTTATCTTAATCAATCAGCCGGGAACAGGGCAGTTGACAGATACCGTTCACCATTGTCAGGCAGTAATGCGACAATGACTTTGCCTTTGTTTTCAGGACGTTTTGCCAGCTGGGTTGCTGCCCACAGGGAGGCACCTGAGGAAATACCGACCAGGACACCTTGGGTATGTGCCAGTGCCTGTGCGGTTTCAAAAGCAGCTTCATTTGGAACCGGGATGATTTCATCGTAAATCTTGGTGTCCAGGACAGCTGGGACAAAGCCTGCTCCGATACCTTGGATTTTGTGGGGGCCGGATTTGCCGCCAGACAGGACAGGGGAGGTGGCTGGTTCAACGGCAACCACCTTGATGTTCGGGTTCTGTTCTTTCAGGTAGGAACCTGTGCCGGTCAGAGTGCCACCGGTGCCGACACCAGCCACGAAGATATCGACTTTGCCATCAGTATCTTTCCAGATTTCTGGACCGGTTGTCTTTTTATGGATGGCTGGATTTGCCGGATTGTCGAACTGCAGCGGGATGAAGCTGTCAGGAATGGTCTGTGCCAGTTCCTGCGCTTTGGCAATTGCACCTTTCATGCCTTTGGCACCTTCGGTCAACACCAGTTCTGCACCATAGCCCTTGATCAGTTTGCGGCGTTCAATACTCATGGTTTCCGGCATTGTAATGATGATGCGGTAACCGCGTGCAGCAGCAACAGCAGCCAGACCAACACCTGTATTGCCAGAAGTCGGTTCAATGATGGTGGATTTACCAGGGACAAGTCTGCCTTCAGCTTCCGCTGCATCAATCATTGCTTTGGCGATACGGTCCTTGACACTGCCTGCTGGATTGAAATATTCCAGTTTTGCCAGGATAGTGGCTTCAAGGTTATTGTTTGCAGCATAGCGGGAAATTTCCAGCAGAGGGGTATTGCCGATCAGGTCTGTTGCATTTTTTGCGATGTTTGCCATTTTTAGCTCCTTGTTTAAATGTTTTAAAAATCATTGAATTGTCAGTTGAAAACAGTCGATAAGATAAAGATTCTGAAAAAAGGATCCATTGCCTGCAAGGTATACATGGGTCAGTATGTTTGCTTATGGCTGACAGTCAGATGACATAGCAGCCACCATTGTCTTCACCCTGTTCAAGGAGGTCCTCCAGTGTTGTCCCCTCCAGGTAATCTGTGATGACCTTTGTCAATCCTTCCCAGAAGTGCACGGTCGGGCAGGTTTCATAGCGTTCACAGGTATTGGGTGATGATTCCAGGCAGGCAACACAGGTGAAGTTTCCCTCAATCGGGCGGAGGATATCACCAATGGTGTACTCATGTGGTGCACGCGCTAGACGGTAACCGCCTTGAGATCCCCGGATACTTTGGATCAAACCCGCTTTACCCAAGGCTGATGCAATCTGTTCCAGATATTTCAAAGAAACATCCTGGCGGATGGAAACATCTTTCAAGGAGAGATACCGGTCTTTGCCATTCTTTGCCAGGTCAATCATGAATCGGAGGGCATAACGCCCTTTAGTTGAGATTTTCATGTGCCAGTTCCTTAGCAGTCTGTATAGTTTGATAGAAGGATTGGAGATGATTATAGCAATTCCTACCGGAAAAATAGGCTTTATTTCCTATAAATGCGCTAGGAATACAAAAAGTGTTGCTTTTATCTCATATCCTAGGGAATTTTAGGGTAATGGATTGCCGTCAGAAACTGCCTGATGAAGATGCTGGCAGTTTCTTAAGGTCTTTCAAGTGAGGGCTGTATCCATCATTTGTTGATGGTTGGTAAAGGTTCGACAACGGCATATTGGTTGCGTTTACGTTCAGTTTCCAAGGCTTTCTTCTGCCAGCTGTCTGCCAGCTGGATATTTCGCCGTTGTCCCAATTTCCCATCACGGTAAACATCAGCAAGGTATTCCATCGCAGCGGTATTGCCGTTTTCCGCACTTTTCTTCAACCATTGCAGTGCCTGTGCGCCAGATGCATTGATGCCACTTTTTGCAAGTGCTTCAGGTTGCTGGATATAAAGGATTGCCAGGTTGTATTGAGCGGAAATATTGCCTTTCTGCGCTGCAGTCAGGAAATAACGGGCAGCTTTTGATGGATCCATCTCAACCCCCATGCCGTCCAGGTAAGCCATACCCAGGCTGTTGCTTGCTTTGATGGAACCATTCTCTGATGCGACCTTGAACCATTTGACAGCCATGCTGTAATCCTGTGAGACACCATGTCCTGTCTGATAAAGTTGTCCCAGGTTGTACATTGCTTGTACGTTGCCTTGTGCAGCAGCGGCTTCGTACCATTTTTTGGCGGTTACGTAATCTTGGATGACACCGTTGCCATGGTCATAGAGAAACCCTAGATTGTTCTGGGCGGGGGAGTAGCCTTGTTCAGCAGCCTTGGTATACCAGCTTGCGGCACGGGCTTCATCCCGTTGGACGCCTTCACCCATTTCATAAAGCTGTGCAAGGGCAGCCTGTGCCGGTGCAAAACCTTGGTCTGCAGCCCGATAGAACCATTTTGCGGCTTCTGCCATATCCTGTTTGCCATGTTTTCCTTCACTGTACCGTTGTCCCATAACCAGCTGGGCTTTGGCACTGCCGTTTTCCGCTGCCTTACGGTACCAGTTGTTGGCTTGAGATGGGTTTGTGGCAATGCCAAGTCCTTTTTCATAACAATAGCCGAGTTTATATTGGGCATTGGGAATCCCTGCGTTGGCAGCACGGTGATACCATGAAAAGGCTTCTTTGGCATTCTTGCCGGTACCAAGTCCTTTTTCATAGTAGTAACCGGTATAAAGCTGTGCGTAGGCATGGTTCTGCTTTGCCGCCTTCAGGTACCAGTCAAAAGCTTTCTGCTGGTCAACGGTGACACCCAGCCCCATACTGTACATATTACCCAGAGCCATCTGGGCATTGGAGTCCTGTTTTTCGGCATCAGCTGTCAGATAGGGCAATGCTTCTGCATATTGCTTTTTCTTATACAGTCCAATCCCGATACTGTCGGTCTGAGTCTTTTTCTGAGTGGTTTGCGGTGTTGCATCCAGCTTATCTTCGGCTTCTGCAGCATGGGCACACAACGGAACTGATAGGAACATCAGTCCTGCCATGGCATATGTCAGCAATGAACGGTTAAAGGATTCCATAAGGCAATCAAGCATCAGGTGGTCCCAATGCCTCTATCATATCAGGCAATCCTCCAGCCGTTCATAAAACTTGTTTATGCCATGGAATCAGTCCATGCCTCAGTTTTCCGGACGTGGGTCTTCAATGGAAAGGCGGTACTGGTATTTCAGTTCAGGGGTTGGAGCCGGGACTTCCGTCAGGGCACGTGGGTCAAGGCGGACCTTGTACAGCGGTTTCAGGTTTTCTGCCGTGGAATCTTCCGCCCATTCAAAGACAGCATAAGGGATTTTCCCCTGGTAGAACATGTCAACCGTGTAGATGCCCTTGAATTCACCATAACGGGTGATCATGGCA
>JAFWUI010000002.1 GCA_017524145.1 Oxalobacter sp.
GATATCGTTTTGCTGGTAGTTCTCATTCTTATTAAACTCGATTGTCCCGTCATTGTTGAGATAAACGAATTGTTCCCAATTACCAGTTTGCGAATTACGCCCGCCGATTTGGTTGACATCAACATGGCCGCCGTCTGTCTGGTAGTCAGCAGGACCGGAAGAGCCATACTGGCTGCTGTAGCTGGGAACATAGCTGCTGGAAATCGCGCCTGCTTCCCCCATCGGCAGGAGAGCCGCAGCGGCCAACGCTCCGCCAGCGGCTACCGCCATGACGGCTTTCCTCGCCCCCCGCTGGATGCTGCTGGCAATTTCACTGACGACGACATGCCGTCCTAATACCTGATTGAAAATGACTTTGAATGTTCTGTTCATTTTTCATCCTTAAGAAATTGACTGGGTACAACAAATTGATATCCGCCTAGCGCGGCATCCAGAGTCTGACGGGACCGCCAACCACCGCAGAAAGCCAACGTGCCATTTCTGGAGAAACGCCATTTTTCCGGAGACGATGCGGTAAACGGTGACAGGAGAAATCTTCAGCGTCCGTGCAAATGCATTGATGCCGGACCTCAGGCCATCCATAATGGATTCCACCAAGATGCCCGGATATTGCAGACAAGAAACATGACTGCCACTGATGCCAGTCATACCGGCAGCCAGACTTTTCCCTGACAGAGATTCCGTAACCATTCCCTGAAAAATGTCCTGATACTGCTATTGATATTGGGATAAACGCCCTTATGTGCATTAGTACGCATTAACGCACATAAAAATATCCTGTTATCGAAATAAATCATTTTTAATGAGTATAGCTTGTTTCCTATAAGAATTCAATTTTTTTAAAGATGTAGATGATGGAGAACATGCCCATGGCATAGGTTGAGCATTAAAAATCTGTCAATAAAAACAACTGGTTGCAAGGATTGTATGTCCTTTTTTGCGTATTAATGCGTATAGAAAGGAGTTGTTTTATTTGTTGGCAATGTTGTATTAATGCCAAGCCCCTTGACAGAGACCTGCGGGTACATTGTTTTTCCGCTTCCCTGACCAACCCAGATACTCTGTTGAGGTTCTTATGAATTTCTCATGTGTGGATGAACGTGACCTGCTGTTTTCACGTTTCCTGAGTGAATCAGATTTCAGTCCCCGTACCCGTTTGACATTCCTTGCTTCACTCAAGGCATTCACTGCTTGGTGCCTTGACCATGGTGTGGCCATTCCAGATGCCGTAGCCTTGAACCGATGGAAGTCTTATCTGCTTGGCCATCATCAGACCAGTACCGCACGGACTTACCTGTCGGCGGTGAAGGTGTTTTTCAAGTGGCTGTCCCGCCAGGGGCTTGAGAAAGATATCGGGGCTTCGGTGAAAAACATCCGGATGGAAAAGTCTTTCCGGCGGGACTGCCTGTGTGAAAACAGTCTGAGGCAGCTGCTGGCACTGCTTGAATACAGGATGAATACCCATTCCCGGAAAACCGGTCGCGCTGCCATGAAAGCGCAGCGGGATTATGTGATGGTGCTGCTGATGGTTTCCTGTGGGCTGAGGGTTTCAGAGGTCTCCCTGTTGGATGCCGAAGACCTAGACAGGCTTGCCGGGAAGCCTGTCATCTGGGTGTATGGGAAAGGACGGGATGGCAAGGTGGATTATATTTCGGTCACACCGAAGCTGGAGAAACTGCTTCACCGGTATCTGGAAAGCAGGCAACCGCTTCCCCCGAACAGTCCGATGTTTGTCTCGTATGGATGGCGCAGCTCCGGGAAACGGCTGTCATCGAAGAGCATCAGCCGGATTGTGAAGGGGGCGATGGTGGCGGCAGGCCTGGATTCTCCAAGGCTGACAGCCCATTCGCTCCGGCATACAGCGGTAACGCTGGCGTTGAAGCATGGCGCGACACTGCAGCAGGTACAGCAGTTTGCAAGGCACCGCTTGATGGAGACGACGTTGCGTTATGCCCATAACCTGGAACTTGTCAGCAATCCGTGCTCACAGCTGGTGATGAAGTCGATTGGCCGGATAGATGGTCCGCGGACTCTACGGTTAAAGCAACGCCCTGCATCATCTCCGGCTGCCTTGTCCGGCCCTGCGCATCCTTTGGGAATGGATGATCCAAGCAGCAGTTGATTTTATCAGGGCAGACTGCGATACTGTTTTTCTGTACTGTGATTGACACGGGTCAATCCTGGGATGCCTGCCTGTTTTGCTGCAAGGCAGGTGGTTTTCTTTTTCTGATGAAGGTGCTGCAATGGCTGAAGCGATGCCTGCCCTTATTCCTGTTACGATTATTACCGGCTTCCTGGGCGCCGGTAAAACCACCCTGCTGAACCGTATCCTGAAGGACAATAACCACAAGCAGAAGATTGCGGTGATTGAGAATGAGTTCGGTGAGGAGAATATCGACAGCAATATCCTGATGAAGGACGATGCTGAAGAGATTGTCCAGATGAGCAACGGCTGTGTCTGCTGTACAGTGCGTGGCGATCTGGTCTCTGCTCTGAACAAGCTGGTTGAAAAAAAGGACAAAGGGGAACTGGATTTTGACCGGGTGATTATCGAAACTACCGGATTGGCGAATCCCAGCCCTGTGGCACACACTTTCTTCCTGGAAGATTCGGTGGCTGACCGTTATATGATTGACGGCATCATCACGCTGATGGACGGGGTTTTCGGGATGCACCAGCTGGATGAGTATGAGGAGGCCCGCCAGCAGGTCGGCTTTGCGGACAAGGTGCTGATTTCGAAGGTGGTTATCGCCGACCCTGTCTTGGTGGATGAACTGGCTGACCGTGTCCGTGACATGAATTCCCATGCGGCGATCCATAAGGTGGATTTCGGCAAGGTGGATATCAAGGAAGTGCTGGACCTTCAGGGGTTCAACCTGAATTCAAACCTGGATATCGACCATGAGGACGAACATGACCACGGATGCTGCTGCGGGCATCATCACCATGACCATGACGGGGAGTGTACCTGTGGCTGTGGACACCACCACCATGAGCATGACCACGATGGGGCATGTGCCTGCGGGCATCATCATGACGATGGGCATGACGGGGAGTGTACCTGTGGCTGTGGACACCACCATCATCACCATCGCCGCCATCATCTGGATGATATCGTGTCGTTTGTGTTCCGCAGTTTCCGTGCATTCGATGCCGAGAAGCTCAATCTGTTCTTCGATGAGATGATCGGCCAGTTCGGTACGGATATGCTGCGTTACAAGGGTGTCCTGAATGTGAAGGGAACGGACAACAAGGTGGTTTTCCAGGGGGTCCAGCAGTTGATGGGGTCAGACCTGGTCGAGAAATGGGAAGATGGTCCCCGGGAAAGCAAGCTGGTTTTCATCGGGAAAAAGCTGCCGAAGGATATTTTCCTGCAGGGGTTGGACCGCTGCCTGACAGACTGACGCCTGTTTTTCCCTATGTCAACCACCGGGAACCATGCAGGTTCCCGGTTTCTCTTTTGGAATATTCCCCCTCTTTTGGGCGCCTATGGGCAAAATCAGGGGGATTCTTGTCATCTTTATATGCCATCATGCAGAAAGTCTGCTACAATTCGGCGTTTAAGATTCTGCCGTTTATGGATGCTTTTCTCCCTCCTCCAAAGAGGGGGGATTGAAAGCGGCATCAAACGGGAATGACTTTCAGCCTGCTGTCAATTTTTTGAAAATCGTGAGCCATGAGGAAAACAACGACTAAAGCGAAAAAAGCGCCTGCGCTTCTGACTGAGGAACAGATCCTGAAGATGAGCGATGATGACTATATGAACGAAGCCCAGCTTGCTTTCTTCAAGGCGCGCCTGCTGAAAATGGAACAGGACCTGTTGCGGAATGCAGGACAGACGACTGAAAACCTGCGTGAGACAACCTTGGTGCCAGACCCTGCCGACCGTGCGACCATCGAGGAAGAACATGCGCTGGAGCTGCGTACCCGTGACCGTGAACGCAAGCTGCTGAAGAAGGTGAAGGCTTCCATCGCCAGCATCGATTCCGGTGATTATGGCTGGTGCGTCGAGACGGGTGAACCGATCGGCGTTGCCCGCCTGCTTGCCCGTCCAACGGCAACCCTGTCGCTGGAAGCCCAGCAGCGCCGGGAACTGAAGCAGAAGCTGTACAACGACTGAGCTGTTCCAGCTGACCATCAGAAAAGCGGAGGACATCCTCCGCTTTTTCTTTGTCTCCTGCAACCAGCAGGGAAACTCATTTCCTGACGACAAAACCATCGATGCCTTTGTCCAGCATCTCCTGCCGGGCAAGTATGGCTTCTTCTTTTGTGCTGAATGGTCCTGCCATGAGTTTGTAAAGCCCGCCATTGGGGACGGTTTTCATCGCCGGGTAACTGCCCGGCCACAGCCTGCTGTAACGGTTCAGATGGGTCCTGGCATTACCGGTGTCCTGATAGGCACCGAACTGGACATACCAGCCACTGGCAACCGCTGCCGCCGTCACCGGTGCCTTGGTGCTGGAAGCGGTGGCTGTATGGGTATGCCCAAGCTTGAAGGCCGATATCGGTTTGGTCGAAGCGGTACCGGTGTATGGGGTGGTTGAACCGTTCTGGATACGGTCGATTTCATCAGGCAGCAGCAGTTCCACTTCAACCCGTCCACTGCCTTTGTTGACGTAACCGAGCTTATAGGCGGCGGTATAGGTAAGGTCGATGAGCCTGCCACTCAGGAAAGGCCCCCTGTCGTTGACCCTGACGATGACCTGCTTGCCATTCTCAAGGCTGGTGACGCGGGCATAGCTTGGAATCGGCAGGGTTGGATGGGCAGCGGTCATCCCGAACATGTCATAGGTTTCCCCGGATGATGTTTTCAGCCCATGGAATTTCTTGCCATACCAGCTGCCGATGCCCTGCTGCTTATAGTAGCTGAGGGATGTCATCGGGGTGTAGGTGGTGCCCATGACGGTATAGGGTCTGCTGGGACCGCTGGCAATCTTCTCAACCTTTGGCACTGCATCGGGAATCTGGTCAAGGTTGGCGGGGATGTTGGTGCCCGGACCATCATCCAGATAGTACCCTCCCCCTTTCCTTTTCTTGGTGGTGCCTTTCTTGGGGGCGGTGCCGCAACCTGAGAGGGCAAGCGCACAGCAGCAGGCAGCAAGCACTGCTGCAATGATGCCGTTCTGTCTGCGGGTAGCCTGCATGGTGTCTTCTCCCGATACCGCCACCGGTCAGGTCTGCACCAGGTGCCGGTGCCGGTGGATGCTCATGAGGATGCCTGCCCCAAGCCCCAATGTGACCATCGCGGTACCGCCATAACTCATGAACGGCAACGGCACCCCGACAACCGGCAGGATGCCACTGACCATGCCCATGTTCACAAAGGCATACATGAAGAACATCATGGTGATGGCGCCTGCCAGCAGACGTGAGAAGACGGTGGATGCCCTGAGTGTGATGATAAGCCCCCTTGCGATGAGCAGCAGGTACAGGACGAGCAGGACGATGTTGCCGACCAGTCCGAATTCTTCTCCGAAGACGGCAAAGATGAAGTCTGTGGTCCTCTCCGGAATGAAGTTGAGGTAGCCTTGCGTTCCCTGCATCCAGCCTTTGCCGGTGATGCCGCCTGAGCCGATGGCGATGATGGACTGGATGATATGGAAACCTTTGCCCAATGGGTCAGAAGATGGGTCGATGAGCATCAGCACCCGGTGCCGCTGGTAATCATGGAGGAGCATCCAGATCAATGGCAATGATGCGGCAAAGCAACCGAACATGATGAGGATGGCTTTCCATGCCAGCCCCGCAAGGAAGATGACGTAAAAGCCGGTTGCGGCAACCAGGATGGCTGTGCCGAGGTCAGGCTGTTTCATGATGAGTGCCGCAGGTATCGCCAGGATGATGAACGCCTTGAGGTATTCCCGCCAGGTGATTTTGCCGTCTTTGTTCTGGAAGTACCATGCCAGCATGAGCGGCAAGGCGATTTTCATGATTTCAGATGGCTGGATGACGATGCCGATATTGATCCAGCGGCGCGCCCCTTTCCGGACGAGCCCGAACATCGCGACTGCCACCAACAGGGCTATGCCGATGGTATAGATGGGCACAGCGAACCGCATCAGCCGCTGGGGCGGGATGCTGGCGGCAATCCACATGATGACGAAGCAGATGATGATGTTGCGGAGCTGGTCTTCGACTCGTCCAGGGAAGTCTATGCCAGCTGAATACAGGGTGATGATGCCGACAGACATGATGAGGAAGACGATGAGTGCCAACGGCCCATCGAAGGTACTGCCGAGTTTTTTTATCCGTGTCAGGAAAGAATTACTGAAGGTGTTACCCATGGATGCCTCTTATTTTTCCTGTTTCTTTTCTTCTTTTGGTGCAGTTGCCGGTGCCGTGGCTGGAGCCTGTTGCTGCTGGTTGTCTCCCGGTGTATCCGAAGGTGGTGTACCGTCTTCCGCCGGTTTCTTGGCTTTGCCCTTGCCCGATGCCCCTCCTGCACCGGCACCGGCGCTGCCATTCGTCTTGCCTGCCATGAAGTAATCCAGTGCACGCCGTGCAATCGGTGCAGCGGAATCAGCACCGAACCCGGCGTTTTCGACAATCACCGCAACGGCAATCCGCGGCTTGTCTGCCGGTGCAAAGGCGATATAAAGGGCATGGTCCCGCTTGAATTCAGACAGGTAGTACGATTTATAGGACCTGTCCTGCGCAACCGTGAAAACCTGTGCCGTACCGGTCTTGCCCCCTGTCGAATAAGGGGCTCCGCCAAATACTTTCCGACCGGTTCCGCCCCTTGCAACACCGACCATCGCCCGTTTGATGAACTCGAAATGCGCCTGTTTCATATGGTCAAGATGGATTGTTTCTGTTGTGACCGGTTTCCGTTCATGGGTGACTGGATCCTCGATTTCCTTGACAAGGTGTGGACGTGCTGCGACGCCGTTGTTGGAAAGCAGTGCGGTTGCAAACGCCATCTGGACTGGGGTGAAGGTGTTGTACCCCTGGCCGATACCCAAGGAGATGGTCTCACCGGAATACCATTCCTGCTGGGACGGTTTCTTATAGGCATTGCGCTTCCATTCCTTGGATGGCAGTACGCCAGCCCGTTCGCCCACCAGGTCGATACCAGTCTTCTGCCCGAAACCGAACTGCATCATGAAGTCATGGATGACATCGACCCCCATATCCCTTGCAAGGATATAGTAGTAAGTATCGCAGGAAACGACGATGGAATTGTACATGGTGACATAACCATGCCCCCTCTTCGCATCATCCCGGAATTTATGGTCACCATACTGGAAATAGCCTGGGTCGCTGATACCCTGTTCAGGCGTCCGGTATTTCAGTTCCAAGGCCCCCATCGCCATGAATGGCTTATAGGTGGAACCTGGCGGATAAGCTCCGCGGATCGGGCGGTTCAGCAGAGGCCTGTTCGGGGAATTGTTGAGGGCATCCCAATTCTGGTGGTCGATGCCATCGACAAAAAGATTCGGGTCGAATGTCGGTTTGGAAACGTATGCCAGCACTTCCCCGGTGCTGGGTTCCAGCGCGACAAGTGCACCACGCCGGTTGCCAAAGGCCTGCTCAACCGTTTTCTGAAGGCCGATGTCGATGGAAAGGACGATATTGCTGCCAGGCACGGTCGGACGGCTTTCCAACAGACGGACTGCCCTGCCGCTGGCAGAGACTTCCATCTTTTCATAACCGGTGACGCCATGCAGGATCCTTTCATAACTCTGTTCGATGCCTTCCTTGCCGTAATGGGTGGTGCCGATGTAGTTCTGTGCCTCGTCTTCGTCCAGGTTGTCGATGTCACGCTGGCTCATCCGGCTGATGTAACCGATGGCATGGGATGCGACCTGCCCCATTGGATACTGGCGGAAGGTCCTTGCCTGGACTTCCACCCCAGGGAAACGGAAACGCTGGACGATGAAACGGGCCACTTCCTGGTCAGACAGCTTTGATTTCAGGATGACGCTGTCATACCGCTTGGATTCTTCCA
This sequence comes from Oxalobacter sp., assembly GCA_017524145.1. Lineage (GTDB taxonomy): Bacteria > Pseudomonadota > Gammaproteobacteria > Burkholderiales > Burkholderiaceae_D > Oxalobacter. Next base: position 7,949 of record JAFWUI010000002.1, read on the forward strand.
TACGGCGTTTGAAGCGTTTGCGGTCAAGGTCGGAAATATCGATGAAGGTTGCCAGTTTATCGATGACTTCTTCCAGTTTGCCTTCTATCTTGGCAGGGGTGATTTCAAGGGTATAGGCAGAGTAGTTGCTGGCAAGGACAACCCCATTACGGTCAAGGATAAGCCCCCTTTCCGGCATGGTCGGGACAATGGTGACACGGTTGTCTTCCGCCTTTGCTGCATATTTGTCATAACTGACAACCTGCAGCCAGACAAAACGTATCAGCAGGATCAGGAAACAGACAAGTACAAAAATGCCCAGCGCAACAATCCTGTTGCGGAACTGGTGCATGTTTTTGTCATTATTGCCTGGATTTGCCATTTTGCATCTTCTTCTGTTGCGCCTTAAATCTGGTTCCCTGCTTTCTCTGCCCTGCGCTGCGGCCATGCCAGCAGCCAGTATGCCAACGGCCAGATGAGTGCACCGACAGCACAGTCAAGCATCCACAGCCAGCCAACGGCTTCCCTTCCCGCAAAAAAATGTATCACCATGCCGACGATATGCGGGATGGACAGCAGCATGAGGACGTACCAGACCTGCCTGCCCCATGAAAACCAGAGTATGCGCCTATGCAGTGTAATGGCAAAGTAGGTCATCAGGGTATAGGCCAGTGCGGTTTCACCCAAGAATGTCGCATTATTGACATCCATCAGCAGCCCAAAGCAGAAGGCGATGCCGATACCGACCCGACGGTGTTGGTGGATGCTCCAGAACAGGAGGGTGATTGCCAGGAAATCGGGAACCCCATAAAGCTGTCCCCAAGGCATGATGTTGAGCATGAATGCCACAAACAGGCTGGAGACGATGAATCCCCAACCTGCCGGGGAAAAGATTTCTTCCTGTGCTTTGCTGAACCCGTTCATGCGCCTCCCTCCTGCTTCTGAGGCAGTTCACCTTTCTTCTTCTTGGTATCCATCGGCGGTTTTTCTGGATAGGCATCGATGTCTGTCAGCATGACCAGGACATGTTTCTGACGGTTGATGCCACCCAACGGAGTGCATAGGACTTTGCCATCCACGTCAGATGAAGCCGGGATGATTTTTGAAATGACTGCAACGGCTGTCCCGGCAGGATAAACGCCATCGATGCCGGAAGTGGTCAGCCTGTCACCTTCCTGGATGTCTGCCGTTGCTGAGACAAAACGGAGTTCAAGGAAACCGGACTGTCCCCCCCCGAAAGCGACTGTCCGTTCCCCGGTGCGTGTGTTCATGACCGGGATTGCCTGTGACCTGTCGGTGAGCAATGTCACTTCGCTTGTGGCAAGCCAGACATTGGAAACCTGTCCAACCACGCCTCCCTCATCGATGACCGCCTGACCGATGGCGACCCCATCACTTGAGCCACGGTTGATGACAATCTTGTTGATGAAATGGCTGTGGACATCATAAAGGATTTCCCCGGCAAGTGTCGGAACAGGCATGCGCCGTTTCAGTCCCAGCAATTCCCTCAATTGGGCATTTTCCTGTTCCAGCAGTGCCGTTTTCTGGAGAACCGGCGCATCCTGCAGTGCTTTTTCATGCAATGCATCGATTTCTCCCTGCAGGTCATCGCCTGTACGGAACAGGTCTTCTATGGCGACTGCAAAATCAGCCGGGATGATGGCTGCCCGCTGGAACGGGTAGAGGATGGTATTGATGGCGCCCCGGATATTGCCAAGTACCTTGAACCGTGCATCACCGAGCATGAGGACAAACGCCAGCACCACAAAGACGATGAGCCTCACCCTTGCGGAGATTCCCTGCTTGAAAAGCGGCGACGGTTCGTTCTGCATGTCAGCTTAAGAAAACGGGCGTCCCTATCAGACGCCCGGAATCCTGTTCCTTCCCCTTATTCGTAAGAAAAGACGTTTTCGTACTGGTCAAGATGTTCCAAAGCAATGCCACAGCCACGGACCACACAGGTCAATGGGTCTTCGGCTGTCAGGACGGGCAGGCCGGTTTCTTCCATGAGCAGACGGTCAAGGTCATGCAGGAGTGCGCCGCCGCCGGTAAGCATCAGGCCTTTTTCTGCAATGTCCGCCCCCAGTTCTGGCGGCACCTGTTCCAGTGCCATCCTGACTGCGCCAACGATGCTGTTCAGTGGATCCCTGAGCGCTTCAAGGATTTCGTTGCTGTTGATGGTGAATGAACGTGGAATGCCCTCGGAAAGGTTGCGTCCCTTGACTTCCATTTCACGGACTTCTCCGGTTGGATAGGCAGAACCAATGGTTTTCTTGACGGTTTCAGCAGTCTGCTCCCCGATCAGCATGCCATAGTTGCGGCGGATGTAATTGACGATTGCTTCATCAAAACGGTCACCGCCAACACGGATGGACCCTTTGTAAACCATGCCACCCAAGGAGATGATGCCGACTTCTGTCGTACCGCCACCGATATCAATGACCATGGAGCCTGTTGCATCGGATACCGGCAGGCCTGCACCGATTGCCGCCGCCATCGGTTCTTCAATAAGAAAGACCTTTGAAGCACCGGCACCCAAGGCGGATTCACGGATGGCACGCCGCTCGACCTGTGTGGAACCGCAGGGTACACAGATGATGATGCGTGGGAACGGCCGGAAAAAACGGGAATTGTGCACCATGCGGATGAAGTGCTTGAGCATCTGTTCCGTAACGGTGAAGTCCGCAATGACACCGTCTTTCATCGGCCGGATGGCTTCCATGTTGCCAGGCACCTTGCCAAGCATCTGTTTTGCCTGATGGCCGACTGCCTGGATGCTTTTCCTGCCACCGGGACCGTCATAACGGACAGCGACGACAGAGGGTTCATCCAGTACGATGCCGGAGTTCCTGACATAGATCAGTGTGTTGGCTGTACCAAGGTCGATGGCGAGGTCATTAGAGAAGAAACTGCGAAAGAAACCAAACATGATTGTTGTTCTGTAATATCCAAAAAAGCCAGCATCGCGGCAGGCGTATCCTTAAAAAACGTCTGCAGGCAGTCTGCAGGAGCAGGTTGCAGACTTGCAGATATGTAAATCCTTGCTATTCTACCTTATAATTCTATGGATATATATCCGCTGAACCGCATTTTGATGCGTTTCAATCCCAATTTTAGGAATTTAGGAAGTACCTGACTTATGGCTCTTGACCTCTCTGATGTGGACCGCATCGCCAAGCTGGCACAGCTTGACGTCTCTGACACACAGATACAGAAAATTGCTGGACAGCTGAACCGGATCCTGGATCTGGTTGAACAGCTCCGTTCCGCCGATACAATAGGCGTTGAACCGCTTGCACACCCTATTTCTGCCTTTGAAGATGATGTTGCCCTCCGCCTGCGTCCAGATATGGTGACGGAGGAAAACCACCGTAGCGAATACCAGGCTCCTGCGCCTGCTGTTGAAGACGGCCTTTTCCTCGTTCCAAAGGTTATTGAATAAACGGCCAATGCCTCCGGGCATTTTCCAATCATCCGGTTATTTTTGCAGTTACCCGATCCATGCATACCAAAACAATCTCGGAACTGTCTGCCCTGCTGCAGACCAAACAGGTTTCGGCGACCGAGCTTGCCAACCTGTTCCTGAAACGCATCCATGCAAGCGGCCTGAACGCTTTCCTGCATGTTGATGATGACCTGACCCTGAAACAGGCCGCTGAAGCCGATGACAGGCTTGCCAAGGGCGGCGCCCACCCATTGACCGGTGTGCCGATTGCCCATAAGGACATTTTCGTCACAAAGGACTGGCGTACCACCGCTGGTTCCAGGATGCTTGCCAATTATGTCAGCCCTTTCGACGCAACCGTTGTCGAGAAACTGAAAACCGCCGGCATGGTGAACCTGGGCAAGCTGAACTGCGATGAATTCGCCATGGGGTCCGCCAATGAGAATTCCGCTTTCGGTGCTGTCAAGAATCCTTGGGATACCCGGGCAGTGCCGGGCGGTTCTTCCGGTGGTTCTGCTGCTGCTGTTGCCGCCCGTCTGGCACCGGCCGCCACTGCGACTGATACCGGCGGTTCCATCCGCCAGCCTGCTTCTTTCTGCGGCGTGACCGGCATCAAGCCGACTTATGGCCGTGTTTCTCGCTTCGGGATGATTGCCTATGCTTCTTCGCTGGACCAGGGTGGGGTGATTGCCCAGACCGCCCAGGACTGTGCACTGCTGATGGGTGAAATCGCCGGTTTTGACCCCAAGGATTCCACCAGCATGGACCTCCCTGTCGATGATTACACCAGTGGCCTCGACAAGCCGCTGGATGGTCTGCGTATCGGCCTGCCCAAGGAATATTTCGGTGAAGGGCTTGCTGCAGAAGTCGAGCAGCCTATCCGTGAAGCTTTGAAGGTGTTTGAAAAGCTGGGGGCAACGCTGGTCGATATTTCCCTGAAGAACACGAACCTGTGCATCCCAGCCTATTATGTCATCGCGCCGGCAGAAGCTTCTTCCAACCTGAGCCGTTACGATGGTGTCCGCTATGGTTTCCGTGCTGAACACTATACCGACCTGCAGGATATGTACCGGAAATCCCGTTCAGAAGGGTTTGGTGAAGAAGTGCAGCGCCGTATCCTGGTCGGCACCTATGTCCTCAGCCATGGTTACTATGACGCCTATTACATCCAGGCACAGCGTGTCCGGCGCCTGATTGCCAATGATTACAAGGATGCATTCAGGGAATGCGACATCATCATGGGACCGGTTGCCCCGACGGTCGCCTGGAACCTGGGTGAGCAGGTGGATGATCCAATCGCCAACTATCTGGGCGACATCTTCACCATCTCCACCAACCTGGCAGGCCTGCCAGGCATGTCCATCCCTTGCGGTTTCGGTCAAGGTGACCACGCAAGACGCCCTGTTGGACTGCAGTTGACCGGAAGTTGGTTCACTGAGGCAAAACTCCTGAATGCCGCACACAGGTTCCAGCAGGTGACCGACTGGCATCTGAAAGCTCCCGAATAACCCCAAACAGGCAGAAAGTTAGAGGAAACAGATATTATGCAGTGGGAAGTAGTCATCGGTCTTGAAACGCATGTACAGCTTTCGACCGTCTCCAAGATTTTCAGTGGTGCATCCACCCATTTTGGCGCTGAACCGAATACCCAGGCCTGTCCTGTCGACCTGGCATTGCCCGGTGTCCTGCCAGTCATGAACCGTGGTGCTGTCGAGAAGGCCATCCAGTTCGGGCTTTCCATCGGTGCAGAAGTCGCACACCTGTCGGTCTTCGCCCGTAAGAATTACTTTTATCCCGACCTGCCGAAAGGTTATCAGATCAGCCAGTTTGAAAAGCCGGTCGTCATCGGTGGTACCTTGGACTGTCTGGTGGAACCCAAAGGACGGGACCCTTATACCAAAACCATCCGCCTGACGCGCGCCCATCTGGAAGAAGATGCAGGGAAATCCATCCACGACCAGTTCCCGGGACAGACCGGCATTGACCTGAACCGTGCCGGCACCCCCCTGCTTGAAATCGTGACGGAACCGGATATGCGCAGTGCTGCTGAAGCGGTTGCCTATGCCAAGGCACTGCACTCGCTGGTCGTCTGGCTGGGTATGTCTGACGGCAATATGCAGGAGGGTTCTTTCCGCTGTGATGCGAATGTGTCTGTCCGCCCTGCCGGGGCGGATGTATTGGGCACCCGCTGTGAAGTGAAGAACCTGAATTCTTTCCGCCATCTTGAAGATGCCATCAATTATGAAGTGGCACGCCAGATTGAATTGATTGAAAGCGGAGGCAAGGTGGTGCAGGCAACCCGCCTGTACGACCCAGACAAGCATGAAACCCGTGAAATGCGCACCAAGGAAGATTCAGACGATTACCGCTACTTCCCTGACCCTGACCTGCCGCCATTGGTCATCGATCCGGAATGGATTGAACAGGTCAGGGCTGCCCTGCCTGAACTGCCCAGTGCGATGAAAGCCCGTTTTGTCCAAGAATACGGTCTGCCTGAATATGATGCGACTGTACTGACATCTTCCAAAGCCATGGCAGCCTATTTTGAAAAGCTGGTTGCCTTGACGGGCAAGCCACTGGCAAAACAGAGTGCCAACTGGATGATGGGGGATGTCTCTTCTGCAATGAACCGTGAGGGCATCGAGATTGACGATGTACCGGTTACTGCAGAACAGCTATCGCTGTTGATGAAGCGCATCGCTGACAACACCATTTCCAACAAGATTGCGAAAGAAGTGTTCGGTATGATGTGGGAAACGAAGCCTGATGATGCCAATGCCGTTGACCGCATCATCGATGAAAAAGGCCTGAAACAGATTTCTGACACCGGTGCCATCGAGAAAATCATTGATGAAGTTTTGGCAAACAACCAGAAGTCGGTTGATGAGTTCCGTGCCGGCAAGGCAAAGGCATTCAATGCATTGATCGGTCAGGTGATGAAAGCCACCCGTGGCAAAGCCAACCCAGGGCAGGTCAACCAGCTGCTGAAACAGAAACTTGGCGCCTGACCCATATCAGGTCCCAGAAAACCAAATGCCCACTGTCAATGATGGCAGTGGGCATTCTTTTCGACAGCGGCTGTGCCTGTCAGCGGGGCAGACCGGTAATCCGGCTCCCTGGCCTGATACCATGCCTTGAGAACCATTTTGCATTCATCTCAAGGGCATAACGGATCCAGTCTTTGCTGCAATGGCTGGTGGTTGTCCTTGGTTTCATTTCCTCGATATTGACAACCTTCCCGTTGGTGCCGATAAATGCGACCGAAAGCGGGATGTAGGTGTTTTTCATCCACATACAGGTCTTCACAGATCCCTTGAAATCGAAGAGCATCCCACCGTCAGCAGCAAGGGACTTACGGTACATCAGCCCTTTTTCCATTTCAGCTTCCGTCGATGCTACCTCAACCCTGATGGATTTCCCGCCGGCTTTCAGGGTTGCCATCCGCATTTTCGCAGCATCCTGACGGGCGGCAGCCTGTTTCCGGGATGTCTTGGCCGTCCTTTTACCCGATACTGCGGTGTTTTTTGCCACGGACCGGGATTTGGTTGTTTTCGCGGTATTCCCCTGATTTGATGCTTTTTTCACAGCTTTCGTATTTCCAGCATTTTTCTTTCCTGCCTGGGCTACCGCCTTATCCTTGGTGGATTTCACCTTGTTTTTAGCTGCAGCGGCCTTCTTCTCCACTTGCTTGGCCTTGCCGGCAACAGGCTTGGCAGCAGCTTTTGAGACCTTTGCGGTATTCCTGACGGTATTCTTTGCAGACGTGACGGTCTTGGCAGACACCATGGAAAAAGGCACGGCAATCAAAGCCAATACCGCCATCAGGGAACTGAAGCGAAAACATCTGGACATGTTTTTCTCCTTGGATATCAATCGAAAGCCTGTCTATTTTACATCAGCATACGGGCATTTTCCGCCTATCAGGCCATATCTTCCCTGCTGATTCCTGAAAATCCTTGACCAAGCGCCTTTTACAAGGAACCCTGCTGCCGTAGAAATCCGGACGATATCCTGGAGGTTGCCTTTTCATCACCCATATATCACAACGCCGGATAATCCGTATAGCCTTTCGGACCACCTTTATAAATAGTCGGCACATCCACGGCATTGTAAGGACCGCCTTGGCGCATACGGGCGACAAGGTCTGGATTGGCGATGAATGGCCGTCCAAAACCGATTGCATCCGCCAGTCCGGATGCAATCGCGGCTTCCGCTTTCTCTGCGGTATATTCCCCAGCATAAATGATGATGCCGCCATAAGCCTGGCGGATCTTTTCCTTGAAACGGTCGGTCAATGCAATCCCACCGACCCAGCTGGGTTCAGCCACACTGAGATAGGCCACGTTCCTTTCCCTGAATGCTGCCGCCAGATAAAGCGCCATGTCTTCCGGCTGGCTTTCATGGATGCCATTGATATTGAAATAAGGTGAAATACGGACACCAAGTTTCTGCGGCGGGACAACCTCAAGCATGGCATCCATGACTTCCAGGACTATGCGCGCCCTGTTTTCCAGGGAACCGCCATATTGGTCTGTACGCAGATTGGCGCTGTCTGCCTGGAACTGCTGGAGCAGGTAACCGTTCGCTGCATGTTCCTCAACAAAATCAAAACCGGCAGCCATCGCCCGCTGTGCTGAACTGCGGTATTGCCCGACAATGGATTTGATTTCATCGACTGTGAGTTCCCGGCACGGCGTACAGGGAACATATGCCTGGGTTCCATCTGGCTGGATGATGCTGCATTTTGCATCGGGAACGGTCATCGCAGAAGGACCGGCCGGTGCCTGCCCTTCCTGGAAATAACGATGGGAAACCCGCCCGACATGCCATATCTGCGCAGACATGTGCCCGCCTTGTGCATGTACGGCATCAACAATCTTCTTCCATCCAGCTTCTTGTGCATCTGTGAACAGCCCAGCAGACCCTGCATAGCCCTGTGCGGATTTCGCGATATGCAAGGCTTCTGAAATGATGAGGCCCGCCGATGCCCGCTGGACATAGTATTCGACATTCAGGTCTGTCGTCACATTGTCAGGTTCTTCTGTACGGCACCGTGTCAGTGGTGCCATGATGATGCGGTTTGGCAAAGTGGCATTACCGATACGGATTGGGGTAAAGAGTTTCTCAACAGTCATTTCCAGCCTCGTTCATCCTTAAAAAAGCGACATCCAATCAAGACAACCCGGCAAAGGCTTTCTGATTCCATTGACTGCATTATAAGCAATCCTGGCATTCCTTCCCCTGCTTTCCCTATCCAACATGGAACAGCCGTTGCCCGATCAGGTTGCCGATATAATATCCCCATCAACAACCTTTAAGGATTTGAGATGACAAAACCGCTGATCCATTTCGTGCATGGCAAAGAAAGTGGCCCTTGGGGTACCAAGATCCGTTCACTGGCTGACATTGCCAAAGACATGGGCTATGACGTGGAAAGCCTTGACTATTCCAGCACCTTTGACCCGGCAGAACGCGTCCAGATGCTGGTCGATGCCTGCCGGGAACAGCCTCCCTGCCTGTTGGCGGGCTCAAGCATGGGGGGATGGGTTGCCTTGGATGCCAGTGCTGAGCTGGTTGCAATGGAAGGCCAGTGCCTGAAAGGGCTGTTCCTGATGGCTCCTGCCATCAATATCCCGGGCTATCCACCTTACCGCATGGGCTGTGATGGACACACCATCGATATTGTCCACGGCTGGCATGACAGCCTGATTCCCTATACCAATGCGGTGGCATTCGCCAAGGAACATGGCTGTTCCCTTCATCTGCTGGATGATGAACACCGCCTGAAAAACTCGCTTGACCAACTGGGACAGCTTTTCGGGAATTTCCTGACCCGTATGGAAAACCTGCTCTGACACTGGATGACCGGCTGATCCTTTACTATGCACGATATCTGGAACCCGTGGCATGGCTGCACCAAGGTCAGTGAAGGCTGCAGGAACTGCTATATGTACTATCTGGACCGGAAACGGGGACTGGATCCCACCAAGGTTTTCCGGACAGGGGCTGGGTTCACCTATCCCCTGCAGAAGCGCCGTAATGGACAATATGTTGTCCAGTCTGGCGAAATGCTCCGGGTCTGCATGACTTCAGACTTTTTCATCGAAGAAGCGGATCCTTGGCGGGAAGAAGCCTGGCGGATCATTTCAATGCGTCCTGATGTGTCATTCTACCTGCTGACGAAACGCCCTGAACGGGTGGCTGGCTGCCTTCCCCGGAATTGGGGGGAAGGCTGGGACAATGTCTTTTTCAATGTGACCTGTGAGAACCAGCAACGGGCAGATGAGCGGCTTCCCTTCCTGCTGTCACTGCCTTTCAAACATAAGGGGTTCATGGCAGCTCCGATGCTGGGTCCTGTCGATGCCTCCCGTTACCTTGCTTCTGGGCAGATTGAACGGGTGCTTTGTGGCGGCGAGAATTATGATGGTGCCCGTCCTTGCCATTATGACTGGGTATTGGACCTGTCACGCCAATGCCGGGAACAGGATGTCACCTTCTGCTTCATCGAGACCGGGACCAGGTTTGTCAAGGATGGCAAGACCTACACATTGCCAGACAAACGGCTGCAAAGCGTGATGGCGTTCAAATCAAAAGCTTCTTACCAAGGCAAACCGGTCCACTTCCACCTGCATGATGATTTCGGACTGCCAATCCCTGATGAACTGCTGTACCGTCCAGGATACCGTCAATGCTGTATGGACTGTGCCAGCCGGATGGTCTGCAACGGTTGCAGTGACTGCGGTCTTTGTGGACTTGACTGAACTGCGGGGCAAACCAAGGGAAACGGCTGATGCCGACCGCCCTTTCCTGCCCATTCAGAAACCCTCATCACGCTTAAGGTTTTCTGGCCCTGGTTCTTCGGATTCCCCATCCATCCCTTCTCCAATATCCGACCGCATCGCCATCCGTTCGAAGATGGTTTTAGGACCTGTCTGCTGCGGTATTGGACGGGATGTCATATAAAAAACACCGATGATTGTCAGGATACAGATTGCCCAGACGGTGATGAGGTCGCCAATAGATGGTTCAATGCCATTCGGGGATGGAAGGAACGTCATTGCAGAAGAATGCAGGAAGAAGTAACCCGGGAAAAGTCCCACCATAAAACCCAAGAAATGGGACACAAACCTGCGGGAACCTTTCCGCTGGTTATAGCGGTAGACCCGCCACCAGGCAATGAGCCATACCAGAGCCGACAGGATGAGAATGGCAATAATCATATGTCCTCTTTCCGTTCCACCGATGCAAAGCTTGACCAGAAACAATTGACAATCTTATAGCTTTTAGAAACAGGGGTAAATATGCAATTTTCCGCAGAAACGGGACTTGCTGTGGTCTGTTTCCTCTGGGCTGGAAACAGGAAACCCGCTGGAAAGCGTGCTTTTCCAGCGGGTTATCCAGCCAGTCAGGGCAGAATTAGAACGTGACCTTATCAGGATGCAGGCACATGCCACCGCAATCGGTCAATGCATCAATCTTCTTCGTATCTTCTTCTGTCAGCGAAAAATCAAAGACATCGATGTTCTGCAGGATACGGGTCGGCGTCACTGACTTGACCAACGGCAGCAGCCCTTTGTCCAAGACCCAACGCAGGCAGACCTGCGCCGGAGTACGTCCCAGCCTGTCAGCAATGCCCATGATGGTCTGGTTGACCAATGCATCACCACGTCCCAATGGGCTCCAGGCTTCTACCAAAATCCCTTTCTGTTTACAGAATTCAACCGCTTCGACCTGCTGGTAGCCAGGATGTACCTCGATCTGGTTGACGGCAGGAACCACATCACATTTATCCAGCAAAGGTTCCAGATGATGCGGCATGAAGTTGCTGACACCGATTGCACGGATTTTGCCGTCTTTATAAAGCTGTTCCATTGCACGCCAGGTATCATAGTTGATCTGTGTCCAGGAATCCGGGTACTGGGACTGGATGGCTGGCCAATGGATCAGGTACAGGTCCAGGTAATCCATCTGCAGGTTCTGCATGGTACGCTCAAATGCACGGAAAACATTGTCGTAGCCGCGTTTGGTGTTCCATAGCTTGCTGGTGACAAAAATCTTGTCCCGGGAAATACCACTTTCACGGACTGCCTTGCCAACGCTTTCTTCATTGCGGTAAGCCGCTGCAGTATCGATATGGGTGTAACCTGCCTGGGTGATTGCATATTTGATCGCCTCGGCACCGGATGCATCGTTTGGGGTTTCCCAAGTGCCAAAACCAATCACTGGAATCTCGACCCCGTTGTTCAGTTTATATGTCTGCATTTTCTGTCCTTGCTTGATGAACCATTGCTGATGTGGATTGACATGCTTGAAGCATTTTGGGATTTTACATGAAGCAGACTGGATAAAACTACATTTCCAGTTTATCTGCCACGGTTTCAGGCTGTGAAAGGCATTCTTTGGCATTCCTGTTGCCAAGTTCAGCAGCCTTTTCCCATAGGGTCACTGCATAACGCCGGTCTTGCCTGACCCCCTGCCCCTTGTAATACATGAGCCCCAAAAGATACATGGCATCATCATCACCCTTGTCTATGACCTGGTGGAAAAGTTCTGCTGCTTTCTTATCGTCCTTTGCAACACCTTGACCATTCCGGTAGCAGCACGCAAGATTGAATATCGCAACAGGATGCTTCTGTGCCACGGCTTTCCTGAACCAGGCAACCGCAGCCTCGTCGTCCTGCTCAACCCCTTCGCCATCACGGTAAAGCATGCCCAGACAGCACTGGGAAGCAGCGTGCCCTTTCTCTGCAGCTTTCCGCCACCAGCTGGCTGCCTTGCGGATGTTCTTGGGAATCCCCCTGCCATTGTAGTTTGCCATAGCGAGTTCATAACAGGCCGCAACCTGCCCTTGGCCTGCCGCCTGTGTCCACAGGTCAATGGGATTTTCCTGTCCTGAAATACCGCCCATATCGATCAAGATACCAAGACGGTATTTGGCATCAGCATCGCCCTGTCCCGCTGCCTTCCGGTACCAAGACACCGCCTGCCCCAAATCCATTTCAAGCCCTTCGCCATGTTCATAGGCCCAACCGATATAGTATTGGGACCGGGCATGTCCCTGGGCAGCTGCCTGCTGATACCAATAGGTGGCCTTGGTGTGGTCAGTCTTGACACCGATACCCTGGTCATAGGCCATGCCAAGGCTGAACTGGGCATCCATCCTGCCCAATCTGGCCGCTTTCCGTGTCCAGACGGCTGCACGGGTATGGTTCTGGGGAACCCCATAGCCATTGGCATAGGCAATCGCCATGCTGAACTGGGCAATGGGATAGCCTCTCTTCGCCGCTTTCCTGAACCAACGGATGGCCTCCTGATAATCCTGTGCAACGCCATCGCCGTTATAGTAAGTCTGGCCAATGCAGTACTGCGCCCTGACATCCTGGTTTTCCGCCGCTTTCAGCCACCAGTCACGCGCCTTGACCGCACTGCGTTCCACACCATCGCCATTCATATAGGCGAGCCCCAGATAGAACTGGGCTGCAGGATGCCCCTGCTCCGCGGCACGCCGCCACCAATCAGCCGCCGCTTTCTCATCCTTTTCCATGATGATGCCATCGGCAGCAGCAGTCCCCAGGAAGAACAACGCACCCGCATGGTTCTGGTCGGCTGCCTTACGGTACCATCCGATGGCTTTGGCAACATCCCGTGGAACCCCTTCCCCCAGGGAATAAGCGACTCCGAGGTTGTATTGGGCTCCGGCATGCCCCTGCTCCGCAGCACGGCGGTACCATTCAACAGCTGTCAACGGATCCTTGCTGACCCCTTGTCCACCATCATATGCCAGACCAAGGCTGTACTGGGCATCCGGGTCTCCCTGGACTGCTGCCATACGGTACCAGTAGGTCGACCGGGAAAGGTCCGCGTCAACGCCTACCCCTTCTTCAAAAGCGACACCCAGGTAATACTGGGCAGAAACATGCCCTTCTTCCGCTGCAAGCAACCACCAATGGACAGCCTGCCCGGTATCCCTGGGAACACCTGCACCGAGATTCAATGCAACCCCAAGGTGGAACTGTGCCTCCGTATTGCCCTGTTCTGCGGCTTTGCGCCACCAATAGACAGCTGTCCCCACATTCCTGGCAACTTCACTGACACCCCGGAAGTAGATTTCCCCCAAGGCTGCCTGGGCAGCAGCAAAACCGTTTTCTGCAGCAAGCCGGTACCAATAGACAGCCGTGGAAACACTGCGTGGAACCCCGACACCATTGATGAAGGCACAGCCAAGGTTATAACGGGAAACGTCATCGCCCTGGCTGGCAGCTTTCTGATACCAGTAAGCAGCCAGTTCTGGGTTTTTCTTGACCCCTTTGCCTTCCTGGTAAGCAATACCAAGATTGAATTGGGCATCCCGGTGCCCCTGGTCTGCCGCCACCAGCAAGAAACGGATGGCCTGTTCCTCATCCCGTTCAATCCCGATACCATCATAGCTGCGCATGGCAAGATGATATAAGGCACCCGGATCTTCAAACACTGCCGCTTTCTGCCAGAGTTCAATGGCTTGCGGAATGTCCTGCTGGATACCTTCCCCCTTGAAATAGGCTTCACCCAGGCGGCTCCATGCCGGGACATAATCCTGTGCTGCAGATTTCCGCAGCCAGGCAATCCCCTCATCGATATTGAGCACCATCCCTTTTCCGGCAAGGCAAAACAGCGACAATGCATATTGGGCTGGCGCATAGCCCTGCTCAGCCGCCAGCAGGAACCAGTCCGCCGCAGTCTCAGCATCTTCTGGAACCCCTTTCCCATCACGGTACATCACCCCCAGGTTGTACTGCGAGATGATGAATCCCTGAAAGGCAGTGGTCTTCCACCAGTTGACGGCATGGTCTTTTTGGGTATCGCTTGGCATATCGGTTCTTTTCCTGAAGTACCTATTCTGATAGCTATCCATGACAGAGGCAAGTGCTTCCATGTCCTATCCGGGTTTTACCTGCTTTCAGGGAGAATCTGAACCGCGCAGTTGTGTATACTTTCATTTTTATTTCCAGGCGGACCTTCGCCGACAGGTTCTGACACAATGCCTCCTGAAACAGATATTCCTGCTGAGGAATCCGACGCACAGCCCCATTCAGCATTGGCCATGATGCCCTTTGCCGTACTGGCAATCGTGTACCTGCTGTTTGCCCTGGTCATGGGCAATCTTTCGAAAGTACCGATGACAACGGCTTTCATCGCGGCTTCCGCAGCTGCATTGCTGATGAACCGCAGCAGGTCATTGAACCAGAAGACTGAAATCTTTGCAGCAGGCATGGGCAGCCGTGACATCATGATCATGTGCCTTGTCTTCATCCTGGCAGGAACCTTCACCGCATCTGCCAAAGCCGCAGGCGGCGTGGATGCAGCTGTCGCAGTGACACTGCATTTTGTGCCATCTGAATTCCTGGTCGCCGGGCTGTTTGTCGTTTCCGCACTGATTTCACTGGCGGTCGGCACCTCATGCGGAACAATTGCCGCAATCGTACCGATCGCCGCCCTGTTGGCACAGTCCGTCCACGCCGATGCCGGCATCGTCATCGGTGCGGCAGTCGGTGGCGCGATGTTCGGGGACAACCTCTCCCTGATTTCCGACACCACGATTGCCGCTACCCGCACACAGGGGGCGACCATGTGGGACAAGATGCTCGGCAACCTCAGGATCGTGCTGGCTCCTGCCCTGATCTGCACCGTACTGTACATGCTGCCCATGTTCACTTCTTTGGATGGCACCCGTCCTGTAACCGACATCGGCTGGGACACCTGCCTGAAAATCTTTCCTTACCTGTTGCTGTTGGGACTGGGTGTCTGCGGTGTGAATGTCATGCTGCTGTTGCTGGCGGGCACTGTGCTGAACACCGGTATCGGCATCGCCTTCAATGCGGTGGCTGGAGCCGGTGCCTTGGAAACACTGGGCAACGGCGCCATCAGCATGGCAGAGACCTTGATTGTCGCCCTGCTGGCGGGAGGACTGCTGGCACTTGTCCGTTTCAACGGCGGCATCGACTTCCTGCTGGAATCAGCAGGCAGATGGGTCAAGGGACGGAAATCCTGCGAGGCCGCCCTGTGCCTCCTGACTGGCACCATCAACCTCTTCACTGCGAACAATACAGTCGCCATCATCACAGCCGGACCAGTCGCACGCGAAATGGCGCATCGGTACAACGTATCCCCCCAGCGTTCCGCCTGCCTGCTTGATACAACATCCTGTGTCGTCCAAGGGATGATTCCCTATGGTGCACAGATCCTGATTGCATCCAGCCTGACTGCCTCATACGGACTGGGACCGATTGACATCATCAAGGGCCTGTTCTATCCAATCCTGATGGCGTTGGGGCTGCTGTTCTCCATACTGTTCCACCGTCCTTCAAAACCACAGGAAAAGACATGATTTTCAGCTATGGCACCCTTGAGACTGATTACCTGAAAGCCAAAGACAGGAAACTGGGAGCCGTGATTGACCGGCTCGGGCACATCGAACGCAGAGTGCATACCGACCTCTTTTCTGCAGTGGTACACAGCATCGTTGGACAGCAGATTTCCAACAAAGCTTTGACAACTGTCTGGGGACGGATAACCGCATTGGTCGGGAAAATAGATGCCGGACATCTGCTGGCAACGGGTACCGACCAGCTTCAATCATGCGGAATCTCCTTTAAGAAAGCTGAAAATATCATTGATTTTTCAAATAAAGTCATCTCTGGAGAATTTGATTTAAATGCCATCGGCTCAATGTCCGATGAACAGGCGATAAAAGTCTTGTCCTCACTCAAAGGCGTTGGTGTCTGGACGGCAGAAATGCTTCTGCTGTTCTGTCTTCAACGGCCTGATATCCTCAGCTTCGGGGACTTCGCCATCCATCGGGGGCTGAGGATGGTCTATCATCACCGCCGGATTGACCGCAGACTGTTTGAAAAATACCGTAGGCGGTTCAGTCCTTACGGCAGTGTCGCCAGCCTGTACCTGTGGGCGGTTTCCAGCGGTGCCATCCCGGAAATGAAAGACTATGCCCCAAAAAAGAAAAAGTGAAAAAACCGCATCAGGCAACCTAATGTAATTTCATAATATGATTCAGCAATACAATGTTTTTTATTCACTTTATTCATCAGAAATCGGTGAACTGGCCATTGCTGCAACAGATTCTCACCTGATAGGACTCTGGATTGAAAACCAGAAATATTTCGGTGGTACTGCGAAACACCCGATGCAGAAAAAAGACCATCATCCCCTATTGGACAGGGCAAAAACCTGGCTGGACAGGTATTTTTCCGGTGAAAGGCCTGACCTGACAGCACTGCCGCTTGCTCCGCAGGGCACCCCTTTCCAGAAGCAGGTCTGGCAACAACTATGTCAGATTCCTTATGGAAAAACATTAACTTATGGAGCAATTTCAAAGCAGGTTGCAAAACAACGGGGGCTCAATACATTTTCCGCCCAAGCGGTCGGCGGTGCGGTCGGGCGGAATCCCATTTCCATCATCATCCCCTGCCATCGGGTCATCGGCGCAGATGGCAGCCTGACAGGTTATGCCGGTGGACTTGATGCCAAACGCTGGCTGCTGGCCCATGAAACCGATTGCCATGCCTTTGAGGCATAATCCATTATAAAAATAAAGTATTTATCATTTCTTCAATGCTTTCCTATAATGCAGGGAAATCCTGTCAATCAACCACGGCAGACAGCTTCCTCATGCATTTCAAGGAGATAAAGATGCTTCAATGGAAAAAGACCGCCATCACAGCGGCATTACTGTGTGCAATGACCATTTTTGGCGGCACCGCCTATGCGGCACAGTCCTCCACAACAGCAACCGACCAGACAAAAGGGGTAAAAATGATGGAAACCGAAAAACTGGACCTGGTCCAGGAATGGGACAAGACCTTTGCCAAAAGCGGTAAAGTGACCCACAGCAAAGTGACTTTCGTCAACCGCTACGGCATCACCCTGGCGGCAGATATGTATGTTCCCAAGAACGCAGCAGGCAGGCTGCCAGCCATCGCAGTATCGGGTCCCTTCGGTGCCGTCAAGGAACAGTCTTCTGGACTGTACGCCCAAGAGATGGCTGAAAGAGGCTTCCTGACCATCGCCTTCGACCCTTCCTATACCGGTGAAAGTGGCGGAAAACCCCGTTATGTCGCCTCTCCAGACATCAACACCGAAGACTTTTCCGCTGCAGTTGATTTCCTGTCCGTACAGCCAAATGTCGATCCTGAACGTATCGGCATCATCGGTATCTGTGGCTGGGGCGGCATGGGACTGAATGCCGCCGCAATGGATACCCGCATCAAGGCGACTGTCGCCTCCACCATGTATGACATGAGCCGTGTCACAGCCAATGGTTACTTTGACAAGATGGATGCCAATGCCCGTTATGAAGCCCGCAAGACCATGAACGCCCAGCGTCTTGAAGATTACAGGAACGGCTCCTATAAGCTGGGAGGCGGTGTGCCGGATGTCCTGCCTGCCGATGCGCCTTGGTTTGTGAAAGATTATTTTGACTATTACAAGACACCCCGTGGCTACCATAAACGCTCGCTGAACTCCAATGGCGGCTGGAACGCCACCTCTCCGCTGTCATTCATGAACATGCCCATCCTGGCCTACAGCGATGAAATCCGCAGCGCCGTCCTGCTCATCCATGGCGAAAAGGCTCATTCCCGTTATTTCAGCGAAGATGCTTTCAAGAAACTGAAAGGTGACAACAAGGAACTGATGATTATTCCTGGCGCTGTCCATACCGACCTTTATGACAGGAAGGATGTCATCCCCTTTGACAAGATGGAAGCCTTTTTCAAGGAAAACCTGAAATAGCCAGAACTCCCAGAAAGGACCAACCGGATAGACAGGAGACTTCCGATGAGACGCCTGCTGATGATGCTTCCACTCTGTTTCCTGATGGTCTTCACCGGCTGCGGAAACAGCACGCCCGACAGCAGCAAGCCTCTGGATCCTTCACAGGACGTCACAATTGACAAAACCGCCGTGGAAACAAAGAAAGTCAGGCTGAACAGCGGTTATGACATGCCTGTCATCGGTTTGGGAACCTGGACGCTCAACAACGGAGAAGCGGAAGAAGCCGTCTATACCGCCATCAAATGCGGTTACCGGCTGATTGACACAGCCAGGTATTACGACAATGAGACCGGTGTCGGCAAAGGCATCCGCAAAGCTATCGATGAAGGACTGGTCAAACGGGAGGACATTTTTGTCACATCAAAAATCATGCCTGCCAGTTACGGCAATCCTGCCCATGCCATCGAAGAATCCCTTGCCCGTCTAAACATCGGCTATATTGACCTGATGCTGATCCATCAGCCTGGCAGCAACGACAAGGCTGTCTATCATGCAATGGAAGAAGCCGTGCGTACCGGGAAACTTCGGTCAATCGGCATCTCGAACTACTACTCTCAACAGGCTGTGGATGAAGTGCTTTCCTATGCGGCGATTACACCGGCAGTCATCCAGAATGAAAACCATATCTACTATCAGAACAACAAGTTACGTGATTATGTAAAAGCAAAAGGTATTGTCATTGAATCATGGTATCCGCTTGGGGGAAGAGGCCATATCCAAGACATCCTCAGCCACCCAACTGTCATGGCGATTGCGAAAACCCACCAGAAAACCAGTGCGCAGGTCATCCTCAAATGGCAGGTACAGTCTGGTTATGCCGCTGTTCCAGGTTCCAGGAATCCTCGGCATATCGCCGAGAACATCGCCATCGGCGATTTCAGGTTGACCGAAGAAGAAATGAAAAGCATACAAGCCCTCAATCAGGATAGACGCTATGAAAGCTGGTGACCGTCTGCCGTCCGATGGTTCCATCCTACCGCCTGACAACCTTCCCAACTCTAATTCTTCCTATGAATATTACAGGATAAGTTATTGATAAATATGGTTATAAATCATTCAACATCTATTGATAAACGGCAATCCAGTCAAGGAAAGGAATACATATGCAAACCCGAAAACTCCGTGATATTGAAGTCTCCGCTGTTGGTATGGGCTGTATGGGATTCAGCCACGGCTATGGCGCAATCCCGACAGAAGCAGAATCCATCCGCCTGATGCAGAAAGCCTTTGACCTGGGCTGCACCCTGTATGACACTGCTGAAGTCTATGGCCCATTCGTCAATGAAGAGCTGGTCGGCAAAGCCGTGAAACCTTTCAGGGATAAAATCATCCTCACCACCAAATTCATGCCAGCCACACTGGCAGGACAGGATACCTGGGACGAACCCAAACTGACCCGTTCCAGCCTCCGCCGTGCCTTGGAAGAATCCCTCCAACGCCTCCAGACAGACTATGTCGATATCTATTACGAACACCGTGTGCCGCTTGACAGCAATCCTGAAGAAATCGCCTGCTGGATGGGTGAACTGATTAAAGAAGGCAAGATCCGGGGCTGGGGACAATCACAATCCACTGAAGGACAAATCCGTAAAGCCCATGCGGTCACTCCCCTGACCGCCATCCAGAGCGAATACTCGATGATGGAACGGATGTTTGAGAAAAATGTCATCCCAGCCTGCAAGGAACTGGGTATCGGTTTCGTCGCCTTCTCACCGATGGCAAGCGGCTTCCTGAGCGGCAGATATGATGCTTCCAATGAATACAAAGGTGATGATGTCCGTCGGGTCATCACCCGTTTTGCCAAGGAAAATGTCCTGGCGAATATGCCTCTGCTTGACATGCTCGAACACTTCGCCAGACAGAAAGGCGCAACAAAGGCCCAGCTGGCACTGGCATGGATGCTGCATGGCAATGATTTCATCGTACCGATTCCCGGCATGCGCAGTGACGCCCGTATCGAAGAGAACCTGGGGGCAACCGATGTAACCTTCACCGATGAGGAATATGCCGCCCTTCAGGCAGCATTGGCAAAAATCACCATCCACGGCAACCGCACAGATGAGGATATCCAACGGGGACTGGGTTCTGTCAAGACACACGACTGACGTTTTTCCTTTATCCTGACGTGACCGGCACAGGCAATCCCTGCCCAAAAGCGGCTGCTTCAACAGGGATGCCCATCATCCATCAGGCATGTTTACCCCGGATCTCCACCGTCTGCCCCACCCCGCAGGTGAGCCACGCCTCAATGGTATCGATGACCTGCTCAAACGGCAGGCGTGATGTCCCCCTGATGGCACACTCCCAGACATGGCAGACACGCCAGCCCATCACCGTCAATGCACGGGTGATCCTGGCATCACGGGAGCGGTTGCGCCTGAACTTTGCTTTCCACCAACCGGTATTGGTCGAAGGCGTATGGAACATCCGGCAATGGTCATGCCCATGCCAGAAACAGCCGTTGACAAAAATGATGGCTTTGTATTTTGGCAGGACGATATCCGGCCGTCCTGGATAACGCCTGTCATTGATGCGGTAACGGAAACCACGGGCAAACAATGCCTTGCACCATGACCTCTGGTCTGGTGTTCTTTGCACGGATACGTGACATGACACGATGCCGTACTTCCGGTGTGAAGGTATCAGCCATACTACTATTCTACAGCCCCCTTCCTGTCACTGGACCATGAAAAAAGGCATCCCCCAAACAATAGGGAGATGCCTTCGGCAATGCCTGTAAACCAATGGATTACATCGTATCGAACAGGTCATTGACCTGCTTCCAGACTTTTTCCTCATTGACCTTGAAGACGATGCGGGCTTTCTGGGTGCCATTTGGTGGAATGCCTCGGTAAGCCAAGGTAGAGCCGTAGTTCGGGCTGTAAACCGTGTTCACATCAACCGGCAGCGTTTCCTCCACTTCGATGATGCTTGGGTCGATGACATAAGCCGCACAGAGGACATCCCAGACGAAAGTGTTCCATTCAGGGTTTTCCTTGAATTTCGGCATCGTCCAATGGTTGGCGAACATCGACTTGAAGTGAGGCTGTTTCAGGCGGACCGCCAGCGCATCATAAGTCTTTTTCGTGAATTTGATCTTCTCACAGGCATCCAATGGGAAGATGACCTGTTCCTTGAAAGGTGAACGCCAGGCAATCTGGGCAGCTTCCGGATCGAACCAGATGTTGAATTCTGCCTGTGGGGTCACGTTGCCGTTCCAGAAGAAAGCGCCCCCCATATAGACCACCCGTTTGATGAGCGGTACGATTTCCGGCGCTTTCTGGACCGCAGCAGCCAGGTTGTTATAAGTGCCAATCGCTACGATGGTCACTTCATTCGGGTTTGCCTTGACCTGGCGGATGATGAAATCAACAGCATCTTCCTTGCTGGGTTCGATGGTCGGCTCTGACTTGTAGGCTTCACGGTAGGCATCCTTCCAGGATTTCGGCTGAGGATAACCCGCTGCCCCATCATGGGTGTCTGGACCACGGCCGAACAATGTCTTCTCATCCTGGATGGCAGCCATACGCCCTTCACGGTGGACCCTGTTGACCCCCATCAGGACAGGGATATCCGTACGCTTGATGCCTTCCAGCTGACGGATGGCACTTGCAGTCCCTGTTTCAACCCAGGTATTGCCGATGACCACAGCAACACCCAGCAGCTCAACCTTCGGGCTTTTCGCCAGCATCAGCATCGCGACACCATCGTCAAACAGGTCAACCATATCGGCACTGAGAATGACCTTTTCCTTACCGGCATCCGCCGAAGCAGGTGAAACCGCCCCGATACAGAACATGATTGCCGCCATCACGGCGCATAAGAACTTTTTCAAGGTAACCTCCTTCCTGTACCAACAGATATAGATTGAACTATATCAGACATTCAGGAATAATTTTAAAGGCAGGTATAAAACCTGCACCACCCTGACACCCGGCAACTGACAAAGGACATCCTATGAAACGCCTGTTCTCCGCCCTGTTCGCTGCAACCGTACTCTGTGCAACACCATTCACTGTGCAAGCTGACCCTGACAGCATCTATGACGCTTATGACAAAGCCGTCAAAAGAGGCGTCCGGTCTGGCTTTGCCGGCTTCCCTTTGGGTGCTGAACGCTATACCACATGGTTCGATGCGGAAACCCTCCAAAAAGGGGATAAGGTCCCTGCATTGAAAAAAGGCGACAAGCTCACGCTTTACCGGTTTTCCGGCAAAATCGGCGAAGGTACTGTGACCAGCGTGGAAAAAGATGTTCAAGACACCATCATGTACACGATCAAAGGAGACAATGGCAAGCAATACGGTGTCGGCACACCCATCCTTGCAACCGACAACCCCCTGGATGCCATGCCACGCCGTATGGAAAAGCTGTCCAACAACAACCCGGTTTACCTCGACATTGTCCGCAAAGTCCTTGAAAAGAAGGGACTCAAAGGCGTCAAGCCCAAGATTGTGCAGCTCTTCAGAGGTCAGCTTGGCATTACAGGTCACAGCTACAACGATATTGTCATTGTCGCATCCAATATCCCGCCACAGCAGGGCGGTGATGCCGCGTGGAACGCTGACAGTGAATTCCCGAGCTACGGTGTCATGCCAGCCGCCAATCCCAAAAGCTATTCCATGGTCATCGTCCGCCAGATTGTGGATGGATCTGTAAAGGAATACATCCTGGATTCCTACATTTCACTGAAGGGATCTTCTCCCGAAAAAATTGACTGGCAGCCACCCCACATCCATAAGATAGAAGCTTTCGCAGACATCAATGCTGACGGCAACATGGAAATCATCCTGACCGACCTAATGTATGAGGGTGTAGGCTACAACGTCTATTACCATGACAGCAAAGGGTGGCGATGTGTCCTTTCCAATGGCTATGGCGCCTGATGACAGCATTCCCCAAGGAGAGAACACCATGATGAAACGGCTACTGGCAACCGCCCTTGCTTTTCCCTTGCTCTGCAGTGCTGCGCAGGCAGACACCACACAGATTGCCAGGATATTCACCCATGCCAACCTCAACGTCCCGTACAAGAAACTTGAACGGCTGACTGGGAAACCGGTCAAGGTTGAGCCCGGCAGACGCCACTATCAAGTCGGGCAATGCCATATTCGGGCAGATAATGACGACGGCGACAACAAGACAGTCACCAGCCTCACACTCAAAGTCTCCCCTGACTGCACCTTTGACCTGAGTCAACTCGTCAAGGCACCGAAAGGCACCTATGTGCATGAACTGACCTTCATGAAATTCGCCCAGACCAAGCATGTCGGTGCGATGGCGATTCCCTGCCTGGACCTATGCGATGCACCACACCGCTTCGTGCATATGTCCTGGCAAGGCGGTGCTGATGAGAAATACCTGCAGATTGACATCGAAAATGACATCAACACCCCAGAAAGCCGGGAAGCAGCTGACCAGTGGATCCAAGATACGAAGCAGCTCGAAGGCGGGAAATACCATCCCAATGGCATTGCCTGGACAGATAAACATTACCGGCGGGGTCTGACCTTCTTCAAAGACATCCCCATCACATCCATCCAGATCGGCTACTGCTTCCTGGATGCCTGCAACCCATGACAACACCAAGGCGCACCATGGCAAAACGACTGCTGACCCTCTCCTTCACCCTTTTCCTGACCAGTGGTGCTGCACAGGCTGACCCGGCAACACTCAACAGGATTTTCGACCGGACCAATATCTATGCCCCAGTGGCACAACTCGAAAAAATTGCCGGAAAACCGGTTTCCATTGATGGGGATGAACGCATTTATCAGGTCGGGCAATGCAGGGTCACTGTTTATGCGGATTCCCTCAATAATGTCCCTGATGTCGTGCAGGAAATCGACATGGGAATCAGCCCGGCCTGCACCTTCGACCTCAGCCGGGTGGTGGAAGTCCCCAAAGGCACTTACGTCCATGAACTGACCTTTGGACAGTTCAGACGCCTCATGCACAATCCCTGCCTATGCCCGCCTACTGCCACGCCTGACAATCCGGATTATCCTTCCCATCAGAAGGAAATCACCCTGACATTCATGGGATCAGGCACCATTCCCGGTGATCCACCCATCGTCATCACGAATGACATGACCTCCAAAGAGAGCAGGCAGGCCATCTCAAGGTGGGAAGCCTATATCAAGAAAAAAGAAGGTCCTGCCTACAAAACTGACAACTGGTTTTCACTCGCCAATTACAGATACAACCAGCAGGGACAGGTTTATTTCAGGAATATCCCTATCACCCATATCCAAGTTGGAAGCATTGGCGGCATGCTGGAATGCCAGTAACCGGGTACCTGCAGAAAACAGCAGAATCAATAGCCACCGCCTCCAAGCATCCAGTTCCGCTTTGCATGACGGTTACGGGAACCACCAATCTGGATATTTTCCATATCCCCCCAGACCTCCATATAGGCATTGACCAGGTCATTCCCCTCTACTGATTCCATGAAATCTGGATAATCAATCGCATCAATACGGCTGCTGACAGCTTCCATCACCACCCTTTTCTTCACTGCCGCCTGATAACGGTAATCATTGTCCAGGGTTTCCTGCACAACAGCCTGCGGAAAGACACGCTCGATATCGCCTGCCCGCCTTGCCTGCACCAGCAGCTCATCCTCCGCACAGTCTTTCTTGATGATTGAAAGAAACCCGTCATTCAGCATAATCCACATGTTTTTCCTTTCTTTGTCAAAATGCCGTGTTTTGTTGTTTGTTTTCAATGTGTTATGCAAACTATAACATACGTTTTACATCAATCAAATACTTTCTTTTTCGTTTTAAATCGTTTTTTTAAGTACAATAATGGAAACAACGTCCCAAAATCTTGTACTTATTTTTCCAGTTTTCATCATGTCTAGGGTTCCAAAAAGATTGACTGACAGGCGTATAGCGACTGCATTGCCAAAGAATAAACCATATTTCCTGTTTGCAGGTGATGGGCTTTGCATTGAGATAAGACCGACTGGTCGCAAGTATTGGCGGGTCAGGCGCAAGTATCAGGGAAAAATCAAGGTCATTACGCTAGGACTGTATCCGTCATTGCTTCTGGCTGATGCAAGGGTCGAGCATGAAAAAATCCTGTCTTTCCCGCCTGATGTTGACCCGCTTGATGAATATGAGCGGATGAAGTCTGGGGAAACGGCTTTCACCTTTCGGACACTGGCTGATGAGATGCTGTCAAGAAAGGCCGTTACTGACAGTTACAGACGCACTGTCGAGCGGTGTTTGACCCGCCATATCTTTCCGGTCCTGGGAAACAAGGATATCAGGCAGATTTCAGGCAATGACCTGTACAGTCTGTTATTGGACGTTTCTGTCAAAGAGAATGAGCAAGGGGGCAAGATGACTTTCCTGGCAAGACAGCTTTGCAGTTGGTGTGGAGAGGTCTTTGATTATGCCAGCATCGTTATCAAGGATTTTTATTTCAATCCGTGCCCGGCGGTCAAGCGGCGGCTGCCTAAGCATACAGCGAAGAAAACCCGGCGGATTGATATAACAGACCTGGGGGAATTTGTAAGGGTAATTGAGAATACCAGGACACTGCACACGGTACGGGGGGCGGTCTGGATGCTTCTGTACACTGGACAGCGGCAAATCAGCATCTATAACGCAACCTGGGGGGATTTCAATCTTGATGAGGCCGTATGGATCCGCAAGCCCGAAAAAAAGGATACGGCAACACATAGGATTCCGCTGCCTAGGCAGGCGGTCAAGGTTCTGCAAGTCATGCGGTTGCTGTCTGGCAATGCGTCAAATGATGATTTCGTTTTCCACGGCATCAAGAAAAACGTTCCAATAGCGACAAGTACGATATCTGAATTGTTCCGCAGGAAAGGTTTTGACATGACAGGTCACGGCTTGCGTGGATTGGTCACTACCGGCCTGAATGAGTTGAGCAAGCAGGATAACCAGCTTATCCGGATGGGCGTGAACAAAGAAGTTATCGAGATGCAGATTGGTCACAGGTTGCCGGGGGTTGCCGGGCGTTATGATGATTCCAAGTATTTTGATGTCAGGCGGTCAATGATGCAGATATGGGCTGATTACCTGGATTCTCTTAAAGAATCCTTTACAGATTGAAAGACTGTATAAACATCCATACAAATTAGCTGTTTCTTGCAAAAAAATCAGAAAAAAAACTCTTATATATCAAATCACGTTTTTTTCGTGTAATCGTGTAAGTTGCTGATTACAAAAAGGATTCAGCGTGTAAGCAACGTGTAAGAATGTGTATAACGTGTAAAAGGCGCATTGAAACGGAATGAAACGCAAGACAGGTGCATGATTGCAACTTTTGCAGATATCGGGGGGTGTCTCAAAAATGGCTGTTTTCCGCCTGTTTTGACAAGGGTCAATCTGTTTTGACAAGGGTCAACCTCATTTTTGACAAGGGTCAATAGACAAGGGTCAACCTGAAAAACATACAGTATTTTTCCCGGCTGTTGTGCCTGCCCTGGCAGTTGTGCTGCGTCCTGCTTCTGAGACCTTTCCCCTTTCGGGTAAATCAGCCGTCCTGGGCGTTTTTCCGGCTGGATGGTATCTGCCCATCCTGCGGTGGAAAAACGCAATGCAGGCGGTTCTGGCTGGCTGTTGATGGCGTTTCCGGCAAATTTACGCGCACAGAAAGGCCTGCACCGGAAATGGAAAACCCGCCTTGTGGGCGGGTTCGGGTGTTGACTGGGTCAGGGCATCAATGGATGGATGGGTAGTAGTGCGCTGTATCCTTGATGATGATGTACGGGGTATCCGGTATTTCCGTTTTCCCGGTCTTGATGGAGATGTCGAGCATCCTTGCAACCGCTGAAATGGCGGTCAACAGTTGTTCTGTCGAGAATGCGCCTGCCCTGTACTGCTGCACTGCGTCCAGCAGCGCATCCGGTACAGCGTGGATATTGAGGATTTCACTGGTTATCATGGCTTCTGCCCTTTCTTCTGGTTGTCGGTTTCTGTGTCGGTCTTGCGGCGATCTGTTCTGCAAGGTATGCATTGATTTCAGAACGTAGCCAAAAGGCCGTGCGCCCTATCTTTACCTGCTTCGGGAAATTCCCTGCCCTGATGTGCCTGTATATGGTTGATGCTGGCAGTGGCAGTATTTTCCTGACTTCTGGCATCCGTATCAGTTCTGCGTCTGCATTCATGGCTGTTTCCCTTCTTTGCGTCCATTCAGGACATAAGTGTCCGTTTCGTTCTGGAGACGTTCCTGGAGCATCCCCAACGTGCTGCGGAGAAACAGTATTGCGTCCAGCATGTCATATTCACTGAAAAACGGCTGTCTGTTGTCTGCCTTTTCGAGCGTGTCAAGGAAAATGATGTCAGCCATCATCCTGCACCCGGTGACGATGTCACGGTACATGCTCAGGTCACCGCCTGACAGGTCGGTCGGTGATTTATTGTCCAGCCAAGAGAAAGGCTGGAACAGCGGTTCTTTCTTTTCCATAGGTGCTTCGGTCATGGTTCAATCCTTTCTTTCAAGTTGGCTGATTTTTGCGGTGAATACCGGGAAAGGCCTGCCTGTTTCCTGACGGTGGCAAGCGTCCAGCATTTCAAGTGCAAGGGCGTGTTCATTCATCCGGTCGATGATGCCGCTTTCTTCGGTTTGTGGCTTCGGGAAGCGGAGGCTTGCGTATAGGGTTTTGGCATCAAAACGCAAATCATCTGCAATGGTTCTGATGTCGATGCAGATTGACTGGGTAGCCTGCCCTGGCATGATGGCGGCGGTGTGTGCTTTTGTTTTTCCCATGGTCAAGGCCTTTCCTGGATGCTTAAGATATAAACGGGCATAGGAGCGTTTTTGCGTCTATGCAAGTTTTCTATGGCTTCGAGTTTCAGACAGGTTTCATGCAGTGCCAAAAATGAAGCCTGGATTATGCAAAGGTCTTCCTGTGAAAAAGCATCTTTTGCTTCTAAGAAACGGTCTTCCAGATAACCTGTTGATGATTTGACTTCGTTCCTGATGTTGGGAATATCAAAAACATCCTTTATCCCTTCGGCTGTTGTCTTTGGTGTGCTGGCATCCATATCAAGCCCTTTCTGCGTATTCATTTGATTTTTCAATGGTCACGTTGTAGAGGGGTAGCGGTTTCTTGATTTCCTGCCTGTAGCAAGCCATAACCGCTTCTACCTGGAGTCCTGCACGGTGCAAACGGTGGATGGTTTCCAGAATGAATCCGGCATATTTCCCGGTTTCAATGATGTTTTTCCCGAAAAAAGCATTTTCCAGCGTTTCTGCTATATCGACTATTTCGATATACAGGGTCGAGAGGTCGAAAGTCGCCTTTACGGTCGTTTCCTTGGTGTCGCTCATAGTGCACCCCCAAAAATGAAGTCGGCGATACCGTCCACGGTCGCATAGATCAGGAACAGGACAGCGAAAACAGCCAAAGTCTTAGCGTTTTCACTGATACGGAAGGAAAACCTGCCTGATGTGGCAGTCGGTGTGATGGTGTGAGTTTTCATATAGATTTTGAGCGAGAAAAAACCGCATTTCTGCGGGTGGACGGGGGCACTCTCGGTTCTATACAGACCGCCTGATGGTTTCCCCTTGCGGGTGTTGTATGCCATCACTGTAGCCCGTCCATAAAAAGGGCTTTGGGTTTTGCCGTGTTACGGGCAAAAAAATAACTCCGCTGACGTGGAAGTAAGACGGTATAGATTAAGAGAGGGTTTCAGATTATCTGATGGGCGGGGATGAAGTCAAGCGGTTTCTGCTGGAACTTTCCCGGTCTGTCTGCGTTCTGTTGGTCAGTATGCGGCGGTTATGCCATGGAATCAGCGGGATAGCCGGGGTCGGTTCTGCACTCTGTGTGTCGCTGTCAGGTCTGATGGTCGATGCTGTCCTGGCAGTTGTGCTGCGTCCTGCTTCTGAGGCCTTTCCCCTTTCGGGAAAATCAGCCGTTCTGGGCGTTTTTCCGGCTGGCTGGCATCTCCATCCATCCTGCGGTGGAAAAACGCAATGCAGGCGGTTCTGGCTGGCTGTTGATGCGGTCAGGCGGTCTGCCTGATGGTGACTGTTGTTTTTTTGGCAGTGGGACGGTCTTTCCCCTATATCTTGAAACGGGATATGATGATGTTATTGCCTGTTGTGTCCATGATGGTACATAGAGGTTCATAGCTTGTCATACAGTGTCAGATATGTTGTCACAATGACCGTGAAAACAGGCGTTTTCCCCTATAGAAAACAGCAAACGGGTTGTAAAAAGTACAGAGCAATGCACTACATTTTTTTACAAATTTAGCTATTATCTATCTAATTCCTGCGTTCTCTGTTTTTTGCCGTTGGAACGTCTCTTTCCAGTGCGCTGTATGGCTGGGATTGATTTTCTGGTGGAACGGGATGGATGCAGGAAAAAGTTGCCCCGGCTGATACGCCAATATCAACCGGGGCGGTGTTGGCTGAAATCCGGTAATTCTGCATTCCAAATGGTTTCGGTCAGTTTTGGGGAACTGACAAATGTTCAGACAACGTAAAAATCATAACAAAATGTTTATGCATTGCTGAATAAAAGCATCTTGCTTTTTTGTTTTCAGTGTGTTTTTTTGTTGCTTTTCTGTGCGTTTTGTCACGTTTCCCCTGATTTTTTCTTAAGAAAGGAAAATCATGGGAATCAAATTCCTGTCTATGAAAGAGGCCTTGTCTATCGCAAGGTGCAAATCTACAAAATGGTATAAGGGTGTCAAGGATGGCATCATTCCGCCCCCGGTGAAGGTCGGGCATTCCAACCGCTGGCTGTTGTCTGAGATTGAGGAATGGCAGAAGGCCTGCATCTCTGGTATGGATGCGCCCGCCATGAAGGCCTTTATCTCGGATATGGTCGCAAAACGTCCGTCTGTCTCTTTCTGATGGGGGGTGCGTTATGTGTATCCATGTCTATACAACAGGGGCCCCGTCTGCCCTGAAGTTCCTGAAACAGGCGTTCCCGGATGCTGTCCTGGACAGTTTCAACCCTGACATGCCGTCTGGACAGGTGCGTTTCCCGGTTTCCAGTGATGATGCCATGCGTAGCGGCTGGTATGAATCGGAAATGATTGATGGTGGCAGGTCGGTCTTTTTCCGCTTCGGTCGGGCAAGGCCTTCTTTCCATAACCCGAAAGCAGAAACGCTGCATATTTTCAGGGACCGCCTGCTTAAGGGGCTCTGCAATGTCGATTATTTCAAGTTCCTCTGTTGCTGCCATGCAGTCCCGAAAGGGGAAAGGCCGCCTGTGCGCCTGCTTAAGGATGATGATGGCAATGTCTGCGGCCGGTTCCAGGCATCACTGAATGACGGTTTCTTACTGGCACGGCTTGAGGTTGATTTGGGTATCGGCTCTGGCATTGTCGATTTTTCTTTTGAGGATGAGCGGCATTACATGATGGTTATCAATTCCGCCCTCTCCGCTTTCTTTGATGATGACACTGACGATGAGGCAGTCCCTCTGCCTGGCAAGGCCGCCATGCAGCAGAACATCCTGGAGCGTATCCGGCAGACTTTCCCGGATTGCAGGTTGTCCCATGTTGTGGTTGATGGCAGGAAACATGTTTTCCCGGTCGGTGATGAGGCTTTCCCTTCGGGGTGTTATGTCGCCCATGATGTGGATAGGCAGGTGTTTGTGAAGGTCGGGCGGCTGGTTTTTGTCAACCTGGCTGATTTGCGGGGTGCATGATGAGTGTTTTTCTTTTTGTGACCGGGGCAGATTCTGCATTGGCTCCCATCAAGGGGATTTTCCCTGATGCTGACTTGGATTCCCTGACTGTCGATGATCAAAACCATTTTTTCCGGGTTTCTCCGGATGATGAGGTCTTGTACGGTTTCTATCATGCCGGGGAATATGACGGCGGCGTTTCGGTCGAGTTTGGCAGAAATGACACCAATTCGATTTTCCATGATGTATGCGCCTCAATCGAACGGGTTGCTGGGTTTGATGTCCTGTCGACGGTGCTGTATAAGTTGCCCCATGAGCCAAACAAGGTACAGCGTTTCAGTGGTATCAGTCCTGGTACAGGTGTTTCCTGGAAGTGCTGCGGTGTTTTCGATGAGGGTGTATCCCATGTTTCGGTTGAAGCCCATCTAGGCGTTGACTGTGGGCTGTATGAGTATTGTTTTTATGATGGGAAAGTGCAGCTTATGTTGACCAATGCCGATATGCAGCCATTCCTGTTGCAGAATGAGATTGAGGCAAAACCGTTCCCATATGGCGGTGAAAAGGTTGTTGAGGGCACGGCCGGGGCGGTTGCTGCGTTGATTGCTGATATCAAGCAGCGGTATCCAGAAGCCCGCCTGGATGATGTTGTCCTGGATGGCAGGCCGCACCGTTTCCTTGTCGGTGATGAGGTTTCCCCTTCGGGGTGTTATATCGCTCAGGTAAAGGATGGCAGGTTATTTGCAACGGTATACCGTATCAGGCGTTTTGACTGTTGTTCTGACTGATGGGGGTGCTGTATGGTTTCAGCAAAATTGCCGCCGTCCTCTGCGGATGCGGTAGCCGCCCTCATTGATGCGGTTAGGCGTGCTTTCCCTGAATGCCGCATTGATTCCATCAAGACGGATGGCGGGATAACGCGTTTCAAGGTTGATGGCCGTGATGCCAAGGAGTCCGGCTGGGTGTCTGCTGGTTGGTCGCATGGCGTGCTGTTTGCCACGATTGGCAGTTGGAAGTATTCCAGTGAACAGTTTTCTTTCCGTTCTGGGGATTATGACCGCCTTGCACCTGATGAGAAAAAGGCGGTGGACAGTGCGATCAGGTCGCAAGCCGTACGCCTGGGCAAGGAACGGGAAAGCCGGGCAAGGGAGGCACAGCGGAAGGTTCCTTTCATTCTTCGGAAGCAGAAAGCGGCTAAAGACTGCCCGCTGCATCCTTATCTGGAGCGTAAAGGCCTGACACCATGTAAAGGCATGATGCAGGGGGTGCATGATGGCCAGAACAAACTTTATATCCCGCAGTATTGGGGCAAGGAACGTGAACTTGTCTCTTTCCAGACTATCAACGAAAAAGGCGAAAAGCGGCATATGGCAGGCGGCCGCAAGGGTTTTTTCATCATTGGGGATGATGACGAAAGGCCTTACTGCCTGGCAGAAGGTGTGGCAACTGCATTGAGTGTCCATCTTGCAACGGGGTTGCAGTGCTTCTGTGCATTTGATGCAGACAATGTGCCCAAAGTTGCAGGCCTGCTGCGGTCAACGTTTCCAGACCGCCTGCTGGTTGTCTGTGCTGATGATGATTACCTGCTGAAGGATTCCAGGGGGCGTAAAAGCAACAAAGGCATCAAGACCGCCCGGATGACGGTTTCACGTTATGGCGGTGTGGTTGCAGTGCCTGTTTTCCTGGAGCATGAAGGCAGGACTGATTTTGATGACATGAGGCAGGAACAGGGGCTTGATGCGGTCAAGGCCTGTATCGATCAGGCGGTGGCGGCGTATCAGGCAAGTCCGTCCAGTCCTGCTGCTTCTGCTGCTATGCCGTCCAGTGGGAATGTTTCCGCTGGTTCTGCCTGTTCGGATGTTGACCTGGTAGAAGAACAGCAGATTGGTAATCTCTGTTTCCGTCTGAAACGGGGGGGATTGTTCTGCAAGGATCTGACGCAAGAGGGAGATGCCCCTGATACGCAGATTTCTTCTTTTGTCCAGGTGCTGGGATTGATACGGGATGTCAACAGCATGGGATGGGGGCGTGTGGTCAGTGTCAAGGATGCGGATGATAAAGCCCATAGACTGATTATCCCTGCTTCTGCTTTTGCCGGTAATGGTGATGAATGGCGGAAAATGCTGCTTGATGCCGGGGTGACTGGTTTTGCGCACAATACGCAAAACAGGAAACAGCTTTCACAGTATTTGCAGAGTTACAGGACAGATAAAAGGGTTCGGAGTGTTGACCGGGTCGGTTGGTTCGGCGGTGCTTATGTCAAGGCAGACTGCACAATCGGTCAACCGGAAGAAGAGGTAATTTTCCGGAATGATGAGGCTGAGTATCAGCCCTGGCTGTCCGCAGGAACGTTGCAGGATTGGATAGACAATGTTTCCCTGCCATGTGCTGGGAACAGCCGTCTTGTCTTTTCCCTTTCGGTGGCTTTTGCTGCCCCATTGCTGGAAATGTCTGGACAGGAAAACTGCTGCTTTCACCTGCTGGGTGGCTCTTCTCAGGGAAAAAGTTCCGCATTGAAGATTGCATCCAGTGTGTACAGTGCGCCTGATAAGTATATGCGCTCATGGCGTGCGACTGACAATGGTCTTGAGGCGGTGGCATCCATGCATAATGACGGCCTGCTGGCACTTGATGAGTTTTCGATGATTGATGCAAAGGCCATCCTTCGGGGCATTGGGTACATCCTGATAAACGGTATCGGGAAAACCCGTGCAACGAAAGGTGGAGCGGGTCGAGAGGTCAAGAAATGGCGGGTGATGGTGCTTTCTTCTGGAGAGGAAAGCCTTGCCTCTAAGGCAGAAAAAGAAGGGATGCGTATCAATGCAGGCGAAGAGGTGCGCTTTCTGTCGATTGAGTCAGCAGGTCAGTTCGGTATGCTGGAAACAGTATCGTCCAGCGAAGAGGCCGGGGCGTTGATTAAACGCCTGAATGAGGCCATCCGCAGATACCATGGCACAGCTGGTTCATCACTTATCCAGAAAGTCATTGAAAACCGCCCTGATATTGAGGCAGGCCTTAAAGATTGGATTGAAGGTTTCCGTCGGTTGATTTATCCATCCGATAAGTCAGCACAGATCAGGCGTGTTGCCTATTCGTTCGCCCTGGTTGTTGCAGGTGGAGAGATTGCGACAAAGTATGGCCTGACTGGATGGCAGGCAGGCGAAGCACTGGAAGCTGGAAAAAAGTGTTTTGCAGCATTCCTGGCTAGTTTCGGGGAAATGAACAGGGAAGAAAAAAGGATATTGGATCATGTTGCATCTGTTTTTGTCCGGCATGGATCTGCCCGCTTCGAGGACCTGGCAACCGATAAATCAAGACCCATCATCGAGCGTATAGGCTGGAAACTGTTCAGTGATGCCGGGGTCGATGGCCTGTCTGTCCAGGAGCGTTATTACTATGTGCGCCCGCAACAGTTCCGGGCGGAGTTCTGTAACGGAATGCCAGTCAGGCAGGTTGCTGATGTCCTGGCAAAATATGACTTTATCGTTAAGGATGAGCAAGGCAGAAACAGTGTACTGGTTGCCGGGCGGAGTGTAAAAGCGAAAATCCAGATTCTCAGTCCGTCTTTCAATCCCAAAAAGGCGGTCAGGTGCTATGTCTTTGATGCTGATGTCATAGATGCCTATGGCAGTGATGACTGAGACAGATACAGCATTTTTGCACAGATAAAAAAACAGCCGTTATAATACGACTGTCCTAACAGTAAGGGAGATATTGAAAATGACCGAAAGAAAGCAGGTCGTTCCACTGATACTGCCCAAGAAACCGCCCAAGAAAAGCGTCCGTTTGCAGTTGGTTGTCTATCCAGAAGTTATGGAAGCATTGAGGGAACAGAAAGAGTTGACCGGGCGGAGTGTCAACGATATCTGTAATCAGATTTTTAAGCAGGTATTAGGACTGTAAAAGTAACAGTAGTAAATATACTGTTATTGACTTAAAAAAATAAGGATATAAATAGGGATATAACGCATATTTTAAAAGTAAAAAAGTTGTGTAAATCAATAACTTACAACGTCAGTTAGATTCCTGTTATAGGAATCTAACTGAATGAAATTACACAATAGAATAAAGCATGAAGGATGCCGTATTTTTGCGGTGTCCTTTTTTTTGCCTGTCCTGCGGTCGGTGCTGACAGGTTGTCGGTGCTGTCCAGGCGGTTCTGCTGCGTCCTGCCAGTCGGGCGTGCCACGGCCTGATGGCGGCCTTGTTTTCCAGCTGTAAAAGCCTGTCAGGTTTCCGTCCTGGCAGTCCTGCTGCGTCCTTCGGGCGTTGTATTGATGATCTGGAAAACTACTGTATGTTTTTTAGGTTGACCCTTGTTACTTGACCCTTGTCAAAAATGAGGTTGACCCTTGTCAAAACAGGCAAAAAACAGCCATTTTTGAGACACCTCTTGATGTCTGCCAAAGGTCGAATCATGCGCCTGTCTTACGTTTCATTTCGTTTTGATGCGCTTCTTACACGTTTTACACGTTCTTACACATTGCTTACACGTTGTTTCTTTTTTGTAATCAATAACTTACACGTTTACACGAAAAAAACGTGATTTGATATATAAAAGTTTTTTTTCTGATTTTTATCAAAATCCGTCATTTTATATGGAAATTTATACAGTACATTCAGATATACAAGAAAGCGCAAAAGAAATATCGTAAGGGAATTTTCACCGAAAAATAGAAGCCGTATTGATGACGGTTCACAGCTATATGGAACAATCGCAAACAGGATACACAATATATACCGAATATATATAAATATATATTTTAAGAATCTCTAAGTAGTAAGGTGTAAGCATGTGTTAGGAAATGTCCTGATGTGCGTCCATGCTGCGGTCGGTGCTGACTTTTCCGGTCATGCCTGGTGGAAGTGCTGTACTGCCTGCACTGGATGCACTGGATGCACATGTTCTCCGGCAAGGTCTGTGCTGTTCCGCCTGCCTCTGCTGTCTCGGTGTCCTGGCAGTCGGTGCTGATGTTGCCGTGCGTGCCTGGCAGTTGTGCTGCGGGTCCTTTCTGAAGGCACCGCCTGCGGGTCAGAGAGCCCCATTTTTTAAACAGGTGCGGCCATGATCTAGGGCGTTGATTGATTCATGGTGTCCATGATTTACGGGTCCTTTCCAGCTTTCACTGCCTGCGGGTACTGTGAGTCCCGGTTTTTTTGCAGGCGTGGTATCCCTCTAGGGGCCTCACGTCACATTAGGGTGGGGGCGGGTCAAAAGTTCAGCCGAAACTGCCCATGACCGCCCGCCCCGTGAAATTTACCCGCTGGGCAATTTTCAAACAGGGGGGGTATGACGTGCATATGGCATCGTTGCAGTTAAGTCTGCCTGCCTTTGCCGTGCCCTCTTTCTTCGGAAAAGAATTTCATTCCGTCTGCCTTTGCCGTCTTGATTGCTTTTCCTTGATTTTTGACGCGCGGAAATGTCCCCTGCCTTTTGTCTCCCGTGGTTTTTTATATTCTTTTATTTATGTGTGTCCTGCGGTCGGTGTTGACCTTTCCGGTCATGCCTGGCAGTTGTGCTGCGTCCTGCCCTGCTGCCTCAATGCCTGGCTGCACATGTTCTCCAGTAAGGCCTGCACCGGAAACGAAAAACCCGCCTGATGGCGGGTTCTTTCTTCTTTTTTGGGTTATTTGCGGGCAATCTTGAAATGATGAGTTTGGAGAATAAGTACAAGAATGAATACAACGCTTGTTTTCACCTTGAAAAATATTGTTTTATTTCAACGCTTTATAAAATTCCTGTTGATTATTCAGCATCATCCACATGGACACCTCTCCTTTTTTACCAGCCGTATGCCTATATCAGGCTGCCGCCATTCTACACGGGGAAAACGATATACCGCAAAAATCACATTTTCATTAACAACCATATGAAAACGCCACTTCCTGACAGGCTGGATTCCCATCAGACCACCTGTCCCACAGACCGTCTTCCCCAGAAACACCGTCTAGACCGCCAACCTTTCCTTCCATGACAGACTTCCCATGACATAGATACCCAGATTATGCCATGAAGCCGACAGAAACCATCCTTGCCGACCTTACCGGACAACAACCCTGCCAGATTGAAACGCACCTGCCACAGGTGTAGGATGGGTATTTTCTGAACCAGCCATTCAAAATGCCCGACAGCGGACACGCCTCACCAAAAGACTTCGCCCTGATCATGGCGGCGACATTCTTTTTCATGGGTTCCTATGTCATGGTCACGCCCCTGCTGACCGGATTCGCTGAAAGCCTTGGCTCCACCCATGTCATGATTGGCCTGATCGGGGGAGTGGCAAATATCGTGGCACTTTTCTTCCGTCCCTTCGTCGGTGCCATCATCGGCAGGCACCGCAAGGTCAGGCTCTGCCTGATTGCCGGCATCCTGCAGCTGCTCGGTGCTGTCGGATATTACTTCCTGTCTGATCCTTTCCTCATCCTCATCTGCCGTATCCTCGCCGGGGCAGGTTATGCGATGAGCTCACTCTGCCTCTCAACCTGGGTGGCTGAGATGATGCCCCCCCACCGCATCGGCTACGGCATTGCCATGTACGGCACGATGAACGCCCTGGCGATGGGGCTTGCCCCGGCATTCGGGGTGCTCATCTACCAGCATCTCGGCTACCGGATATCATTTGCCCTCGACATCTTCTTTGTCGTCGTCATGACTCTGCTGCCCTGCTTCATCAAGCACAGCGGCAATCCACCGGTCGTCCAGCATACCCCTGAAGAAATCCGGAAAGCCCGCTTCCAGTTCTTCCTGCCCGCTGTCCTGCCGGTCGCCGTCATCAGCCTGATGTTCACCCTGCCCTATTACACGATGCAGACCTTCATCGTCCGCTACACCGAAGTCCGGCATATCCCAGTCATGGTCAGCCTGTTCTTCCCCTGCTATGCCATCGTGCTCTTCCTGCTCAGGCTTGGCGCGAAAAGCCTGTTCGACCGTGTGGCGTTCATCTGGTTCATGCTCGCCTCCTCCCTCTCGGCGGGTATCGGCTATCTGGCACTGATTTTCATGGAAGGCAATATGCTGATGTTCCTTGGCGCCGCCTGCATGGCGGGCGGGTTCGGGTTCGCTTTCTCGGTCTGCCAGTCGCATGCCATCATCATTTCCGGCGAAGACCAGAAAGGCCTGGCAAACAGCACCTTCTACATCGGTGTCGATATCGGTATGTCAGCAGGCCCCTTTCTCGGTGCGATGCTCTGGGAATACCTGCCGATTGAATGGTTCTTCTGGGTCCTGTTCTGTTTCGCCCCAGCAACCCCTCTGCTATGGCTGCTGACCAAGCCTTTCAGAAAACATCCGCAGCAGGTTAAAATTCAAAATTAATAATTTACTAAATTGCATAATAATCATTCTATAATGCCTACGTAATGTGAAAATAATACGGAGAGAATAGATGACTGCTGAAAAAAAGAAGATAAATGAAGTTTCTTTCAATCAACTTGAAAATACTGATTTATGGATTGATTGTATCTACAAGGGCGGTCTTGCGAAAAATATAGGCAGTGAAGTTTTAAGTCCTTTAATGCGAACAGGCAACTCAGGCGGATTTAGAAAGGTACTAAGCAAAAATAAGAAACATATTGCTTATGTTGTCCTATTTACATCAATGGAAGAACTTGAATGGCCTGATTATCTAGATGAGGAAACAGGAATTTTCAGATACTATGGAGACAATCGAAAACCAGGTCAGGATATTCATAATACAAAGAAAAATGGGAATCTGTTACTCTGAGACATCTTTGAAAAATTAAATCTTAAAGCTTATCAAAAAATCCATCCTTTCTTCATTTTTAAAAAACATGGAACTGGACGTGATGTAAAATTTCTTGGTCTTTCAGCTCCTGGAAATCCTTCTATTTCTCCTGATAGGGATTTAGTTTCATTTTGGAGAACCATGGAAGGAAACCGCTTTCAAAACTATGAAGCTTACTTCACTATCTTAGATACGGGAGAAGAACCCATCTCTCGAAAATGGTTAAATGCACTGATTAATGAACCAGAAAATTCCGATATATACGCTCCTGAAGTATGGAAAGAATTTACTGCTAAAGGAAGAGACGGGATTGTACCGCTGAAAGCTAAACGCATTAAAAAACAACCTTCAAAATTCGACCAATTACAAATGGATGAAGAAGGTCGAATATGTATCAAAAGAATCCGTGAATTTTGCAGTTATGATAATTATGTAAGTTTTGAGGCATGTGCAACAGATCTTATACAAAAGATGGATAATAACTTTATTGATTTCTCATTAACACGTCCATGGCGTGATGGTGGGCGAGATGCTATTGGGTATTATCAGATAACCCAAAACAGTAAATCAAATTATCCTCTTAAGATTGACTGTGCACTTGAAGCTAAATGCTATGATGAAAATAAGGCTGTAGGTGTAAGAGAAATGTCCCGCTTAATATCGCGAATTCGATATCGACAATTTGGAATCATGGTAACGACTAGTTATGTAAACAGCCAAGCCTATAGTGAGGTTATTGATGATGGACATCCTATTCTGATTGTTACATGTTCAGATATAGCCTCTATTCTCCGTCATAACAATATTAATAGCGGCAATATAAATCCATGGTTAGAGAGTGTAGTTGATAAATATCATCGCCTTTCTTAGCAACTTATCCTATTTTAGTAATATTCCATTCTTTTAAGCCAATGCCAGCCCCACAGCATCTGGTTCAGTCGATGCTTCCTGTCCATGGCGGTCTGCCCGGTTCTGCCAAAGGTCGATATGACGGTAGGTACCCAGTCCTTTTGGTTCACGGTGAGCAATGACGATGATGCTGCTGTCCGGCAGATGGGTCCGGATCAGACGGTACAGTTTTTCCTCTGCCTCGATATCCAGTGAGCTGGTGCCTTCGTCGAGGAATATCCAGTCTGGTTTGGCATAGAGGATGCGGGCAATCTGCAGCCGTTGCAGTTCACCACCGGAAAGGCGGTAGTCATCACCGATATCGGTGGCTTTCTTGAGCTGTTCTTCATGGCGTGGCTCGTTCAGGCCAACCAACTGCAGCAGTTCACGGATTTTCTCCATATCCTGTGGCGGTTCAGGATAAGCAACGCACTCTGCCAGACTGCCTAAAGGCAGGTAGGCTTTCTGCGGTGAAAAGACGGTTTTCCCTTCAGGCACCGCCAGCTTCCCTCGGCAATGCGGCCAGATACCGGAAAGTGCTTTCAGCAGGGTTGACTTGCCGATACCGGAGGGACCATCAATCCAGACGGTGTCACCCGGCTGAATGGTCAGGTTCTCGATACTCAAGAGTTCCCTGCCGGAAGGATCGCAGACGGTCAGACCTTTGATATGGTAGCTGCCATCGTTGGATCCGGCCTTCTCAACAGGCGGAGGCATGGCGGCGACTTCATCAATCTGCTCCATGAAATCGGAAAGACGGTTGGTGGTTGCGCTGAGTTCCGCTAGTTCACGGTAGGAGAAGATGAACCAGGACATCGTGGTGACAAGCCGCATGAAGGCTGACCCCAGCTGCATCAGACCACCCAAAGCGACATGTCCAGCCAGATAGGCGGGAAATGCCAAGAAGGTCGGTATCCGCAGGACGGTCATATAGTAAGGACGGGTGAAAAGCCCAAGGATGAATTCCCGGTTGATACGCGCACGCCAGTTGTCGAGAATCCTGAGATAGCGGTTGTCGATGATCTTGCGTTCTGCCTTTTCTCCGTTTTCCAATGCGACTGCTTCCTTGAATTCACGCAGTCTTGCCAATGCAAAACGCATGTCTGCCTCACGGTGCTGCTGGATGACATTGAGGCGCATCAGCGGTGACCCCATCCAATGGGTCAACGTACTGGAAATCAGCACATAGATGGGTGCCACGATGATCAGGTAATGCCTGATATAGTATGTTTCACCGAATAGATGGATTTCGAGTGGGAAATCAGACAGTTTCCACAAGATGAAGACATAGGTGGACAGACTGATGATGGCACTGAACAGGTCCAGTGCCTTGCCGGTCAGACGGTCCACAAAGATACGGCAGTCTTCTGAGATACGCTGGTCTGGATTGTCCAAGGCAGAAGATTCATCGGTGTTCAGGTGCCAGAAGGCCTTGTCGGCGAACCAACGCCCCAGAAAGGTGTTTGTCAGGATGGTCCGCCAGCGTATCTGCACCAGCTGGCGGAGATAGGTCGCCACCAGGTACTGGAAGGCATTGACGCCGGTGATGATGGCAAAAACACCGATCTGGTAAAGCGCGCCACTGGCATCATATTTTTCCAAGGCACTGTAGAAATCCTTGTTCCACATAATCATCTTCATGGAAAGGTAGATTTCAAACAGGTTCAGGCCAAGGATGATGCAGCAGTAGAGGATACCGACCTTCCCGCCAGGTCCCCTGACGCATAAGACGGTCAAATCCCAGATACGCTTCAATGTTCTGTTCATGATGCTTCGATGGTGGTTTATGGTTTATTCAGTTGCCTGGGTTCTCCGGACGTTTCTTGGGTATCCGGCGCTCCGGGATGGGTTCTGGCATATCCAGCCGGAAAACCGCATCGGCGAAAGATTGGGGCGGTACTCCGTTTTCCCCGGGGATGTCAGGACGCAGCTGCCAGTTTTCACTTTGTGAAGGCAACAGTACTGCTGTATCGGTGATGCCGAGGTCAGCCAACTGGTAAGGGGTACCGAAACGGTATTCGAGATGTCCCCTGCCGATGATGCCGATGATGAGTGGGGCCTCGCCAGTCGCCTTGATGGCTTCTTCACGGGCATAGGCGATGTTGCAGGCAAAGGCTCTGTCCCATGTCTGCATCGCCCGCATGAAGCGTCCGCCATCGACAGGGATGTTTCCTTGTCTACCCGCGTTGCCACCGGTCATTGCCAATAGATGCCTGACATAACTGGGCAGTGGCGGCGCCGACGGTGTAAGTCCATCACGTTCCTCAATCGGAACGGCATCCCACCCTTCCTTGCCGACACGGGTCACCAGTTCACGGTAGCAGTTGAGTGCCAGCATCCTGACCCTGTTCTGGCGGCAGAAATGGAACAGCGGCAGATAGATTTCCGGTGGGAATCCCCAGACGGTCTTCCATTCGGCTTTCTCCAGGAAAGCTGCGGTATCGAGTCTGCCTGCCACCCATTCATCCAGCACGGGCTGGATACGCCGGGGGAACATCTCGAACCCCATCATCATGTTGGGACGGCGTGCATATAAGAATGATGCTGTATGCAGCTGCCAGCGGTGGATTTCCGCAATGTCATGGGTCTCTCCCAGCATGACTACGGATTTTTCCGCCATTTTTTCCATCAGCGTTGAAAAGGGAATGGATTGCCCCGTTGCCGGGGCAATCCATGTGCCACGCGGATGGAAAACAGAATCGTTCTGTTTTTCCATCAAGGCCTCCTACGAAATCAGAATGTCGCTTGCAGCGAGACGACAAATGTCCTGCCTGGTGCAGTGTAAAGTTCCAACGGGTTGGCAGGATTTGTCTTGTTGTCAACACTCCAATCCCCTGCGGTGTAGTCGAAATACCGTTTGTTCAGGATGTTGGTGACAGATGCGGTCAGTTTCAGGTTCTTGGTCATCTGCCAGTTGACATAACCATCAAAGACTGCATAGCCCCCCGGTTTGAAGTTGTCTTTGCCTTCTGAATCTTTGTCAACACGGCGGACAGCACGGGCAAATGTGCCGAAGAGCTCGGATGTGATGTTGTATTCAGGCATTTTCCATTTCAGTCCGACGACAGCAGTCAGTGGCGGAACATTCCATGGGGTCTTGTTGCCATTTTCATCCTCATATTTGGCATATTGCCAATCAACGCTGCCGTTCAGGCTCCAGTTCCTGGCAAACTGCCATTCACCCGACGCCTCAACCCCATAAATCCTCATCTGGTCAAGGTTGTCATAGGAAATCGTTGTCGGAGACTGCTGCCGCTGGGCGATGAAGTCATCGTAATCGCTGTAGAATGCGCCAACCGAGAACCAGCCTTTGTCATATTTACCCCGGAAACCGACTTCATAGGTGTCAACGGTTTCAGGTTTCAGGTCTGGATTGGGAATC
Organism: Oxalobacter sp.; assembly: GCA_017524145.1. GTDB lineage: Bacteria > Pseudomonadota > Gammaproteobacteria > Burkholderiales > Burkholderiaceae_D > Oxalobacter. The sequence goes on from JAFWUI010000002.1 coordinate 50,837, forward strand.
AGGCTCATCGTATCTCCCTCAAAGCTCATGAAAAGCTGCTGAGCCGTCGGCATCTTGAAACCTTTCGCATAACGCGCATAGGTTGAATAAGTGTCATCAAACTTGAAGATGGCACCAATCTGGGGAAGCCATTTGTTTTCACTGATTTTCCGTGCTTCATACCCGGTAACGTCCTGGAATCCACTGCCGCCCTTTGGATCAACTGAATAATGGGCACGGCGGATACCCGGAGTGACTGTCAGACGGTCTCCAAACAGCTTGATTTCATCTTGGATATACAAGTCTGCACGGGTGGTGTCTGCATTCGGGAAAAGTGGATTCATCCGATTGGACAGCTGACTGCCTTTCTTGAAGGTACCGGCGGTGTAGTCTGTTTCCTCAACGGAATATTTTGTTTCGGTCAGGTCACCTTGGAAACCGTAGGTCAGCTTATGGGAGGTATCTGCCCAGTCAAAACTGGAGGTCAATTGGATGTCAGCCTGCCAGAAGTTCTGTTCGTAATCGGTATCCCGTCGGGTATTGATATGGTCACCCGGTTTGACATAGGGATAGGATAGTCCCATCATCCGTCCAATCATGGCTCCCATCATCGGACCATACAGTGCCATATAATCGGTGGGGTCGGTGAAGTAGTTCCTGTCCCGGCGGACTTCCCGTTCCTGTTCAGAATAGGAAATCCGCCATTTCAGGTTGTCCAACCAGTTGGCGTTGACATCCCATTTATGTTCCAGGGCAAAACGCCATCTCTTCTGGTCCTGGTTGCGGTGGTCATAGCCGTTCAATGCTGCACCGGTCGCTGACATGAAAGGGATGTGCGAGTTGGTATCTGCCTCAAAGAATTCACCGGTCAGCTTGAACTGATGGTCTTGATTCGGACGGTAAACCAGTTTAGCCAAGACATTATCGACTTCGGTATGCGACGGTGGCAGTTTGTCGCATGGAAAACCTTCCCTGCCGCAGTTGCGGTCACGTGCCCTTCTCAGACGGGTTTCCTCATAGGTCCTGTGCGTATAGCCCAACAGTGCCTGGGTGGTGTCATTGAACTGGAATGCCATGGAACCATGCTCGCTTTTCCCATAGTTCAACCCATCCCAACCAAGTGAGGCCTTTCCGCCAAACTCCCTGCCTTTCAGCAGGTCATCCGGATCGATGGTCTGGTAGGAAACCATGCCCCCCATTGCATCTGCCCCCCATAGTGTCGAAGCGGGACCCCGGGAAATCTCAGCGGATTTCAGCATCTGGGTATCGACAAACATCCGGTTGCCGACATCGCCCTGTACACCTGCAGATTCCAAGATACGGTCACCATCCACCACGGTCAGGATACGGTTTCCACCAACACCCCGCATCGAGATGCTGCCAAGGTCACCGAATGCCGAATTGGCGACAGAGACCTGCCTGTTGACATGGACACCAGGGGTATGGCGCAGCATTTCCTCAACATTGTTGACATTATGGTCATCCATCGTCTGACGGGTGATGACATTGATGGTCTGCGGCACATTCAGGATTTTTTGCTCCTGACGGGTTGCAGTTACGGTAATCGCATCCATCTGCATGACATCGCCTGACGTCATGCTTTCGGGCAGTGCTGACTGCTGTGCAACATCAGCAACCGGTGCCTTCTGCTGGATTGCCTCTGCTGGTTGTGTTTCCTGTGCCCTTGCCTGCAAGGCAAGGAAGAGTGCAGAGGCGAGGCAAACACCGACAACGGGGTACTGCTTTCTCATGGTTTTTCCTATTCCTTTTAAAGATTTGCTTTCAAATGCTGTATGGGTTGAAAAATGACTGCCTGTCTTTTTATGGATTTATTTTTTTTCGGGTTGTGTCACGAACCCGATGCGTGTCAGTCCAGACTGACCGGCATCTGACAATGTCTGGGCAACGGACTGGTAATCGGTATGCCTGTCCGCATAGATATGGACTTCTGGCATCGGTTTTTTCTGGGCGGCTGCCGCAAACAACGCACGGCTTTCTTCGCGGCTGACGGCCTTTCCATCAATATGGCGTGTACCATCTGCACTGATGGAAACCGCCATCTTGGCAGGTACCTGGATACCTGCCGATGAATCTGCTTTCGGAAGGTCGATCTTGATTGCCTGCCCGATCAATGGCGCAGTGACGATGAAGATGACCAGCAGCACCAGCATGACATCGATGAGCGGAATCATGTTCATCTCGGTCATCGGGGTGCCACTGCCCTGCCTGGATGGGAATCTGCTGCCGAAAGCCATTATTTTTCCTTCCGTGCAAATGGGATGACACTGCCAGCCTTGGCATCAGTGACTTCAGCTGCCTGCGGCATGGCATAGGGTTTGCCGGTTGTCAGGAAGGTCAGCAGTTCATTGGCGAACGCATCGAGCTTGGCGAGGGTGACGTTGTTCATCCGGAGCAGCCAGTTGTAACCGATGACGGCTGGGATGGCGGTTGCCAATCCAATGCCTGTCATGATGAGGGCTTCACCGACAGGGCCTGCAACCTGTCCTAAAGAGGCGGATCCACCGGTTCCGATGGCAATCAGTGCATGGTAGATGCCCCAGACTGTCCCGAAAAGCCCGACAAACGGTGCGGTTGACCCGATGGTTGCCAGAACGGTCAGCCCTTTGGCAAGGCGGGTGGCATCTTCATCAATCACCATGCGCATGGTCCGGATGATGAATTCCTGCTGGGTGCCTGCCTCAGACAGTTTGGAGGCTCCGTAGGTTTCATGGTGTGCCTTCGCATGCTGGGCATGGGCTGTCAGGTGCGAAAACGGGCATTGGATGCCATGGACCTGGATTTCATGCTGGACGCTTTCCAATGAGGTGGCATTCCAGAACAGCTGCAGGAATGACTGGCTGCTGTTCTTCTGTTTCCATGCTGCGATACCTTTGACGATGATGATGGTCCATGACACGATAGACATGGAGACCAGGACAAAAAAGAGGAATTTGCCCAGAAAATCGCTATGGCTGATGAAATGGCTGAAGCCGAAAACATTTTCAGTTGTTTCCATTCTCTGACTGTTGCTCCTTGTCTTTGCTTTTATCTGGTTACCGGTTGAGGTTGAAGCGGTATGGAATGCTTGCCATGACCGCTACGGAAACCCCGTTATCCATATAGGGATAGAATGTTGTCCGTTTCGCCGCAGTGAGTGCAGCATTGTCAAGCCGATGGAATCCTGATGACCGTTCAATACCAGCGTTTTTCACGGTGCCATCTGTGCCGACAACCACCCGGATATTGACCTGTCCTGTCTCACGGCGTTCTATCGAATCATCCGGGTAATACGGCTTGACAGCATTGCGGTAGCGCAGCGCTGACAGGGAAACCCTGAGAACGCCATGTCCACTGCCTGTGCCGCTGCCAGCACCGTAACCTGTTCCTGAACCGATGCCACTGCCGCCCCCGGAACCACTGCCTGTACTACTGCCCTGCCCTGTTCCGGCACTACCACCTGAACCTGTGCCATTCCCCCCAGCAACCGCTACCTGCTGTACAACCGATGATGTCCGGTTCTGCTGGACAGCAGGTTGCGCTGTTTCTGTTTCCCGTTTCCGGGCTACGGTGAAACTGCTGTCAGCTTCATCGGATTCCGTGGCAACAACCTGCTCGGCCTTGGGTTCCGGCACTTCCGCACGGATGTCTTCCCCTTGTGGAACCTGAAGGACACTGACCTGTATCACACCGTTGCCAGCAGAACCGCCGCCTCCGCCTCCGCCACCAGCTTCAACGGCAACAGTCTGCATGGTGTTCTGGGCAACCAACCCAAGAATCAGGCAATGGGCCAACGTCACTGCAAAGCACAGTCCCCTGACCAATGGCTTGGACATCTGATTGTTATGCCGGTACCGGAATGGCATGAAAGGTGTTTCTGACATTCTGCTCTGTGTTCCTGCGGTTTCTGCCTGCCCGTCAGATTGACGATAATAATGATTCTCTTTATCATTTACAGTTCAACGAATGCAAATGATAATAGTTCTCATTTTTGTTGACAAGGCTTTTCAGAAGGGAAAAAAGATTTATGCAACAGGACAGGTTTGAGGTATTGAGAAAACAGCTGGCGGAAACCCCAGGCATCGGACTTGAGCAGCTGGCAAAGGAAAACGGCCTGACAACCGCTGAAGCCATCGAACTGCTGCCACAGGAAATCTGGCAACGCACCGATGGTGGCCGTTTTGTCGAAATCATGAAAGCGCTCTCAAAGCTGGGCAAGATGACCATCATCATCAATACAGGGGATGTCATTTTTGAATATGCTGGTGAAGTCCCCAATGGTGGCATCGCTTACGGTTATTACAACCTCACCCCGAAAAGCCCCCTGCATGGTCATCTGAGACATGGAAGCTGCAAGGCCATCTACCTGGTTGAGCGGCCTTTCATGAACACCCAGACGGTCAGCATCCAGTTTGTCAATGGCGCTGGCAGCGTCATGTTCAAGGTGTTTGCCGGCAGGGATGATGAACGGAAACTGCTGATGGACCAGGTTGAGGCGATGCGCGCACTTTTCAGGACGGATGTTTCTGGAGTCCCTGCATGAGTTCCTGTGACCTGCTGGTCTTCGGTGCCACCCGGAACACCGGGTTGCTGGTTGCAAAGCTGGCTGTTGGACGCGGTGAATCTGTTGCAGCGATGGTCCGGCATGGCAGCGATGCCTCTGCCCTTGAGTCATTGGGTGTCACGGTGATCCGCGGAGATGCCTTCAGCCTGGATGACTGTATCCAAGCGGTCCAGCAGACCAAGCCCCGGCGCGTTGTCAGCCTGATGGGAGGCAAGAACGGGAATGGACGCCGTATCTGCGCCATCGGCAATATCAATGTTGCAGAGGCATTGTCAGGATGTGAGGGACTTGAACGTTTCCTGCTTCTGACTTCCATGGGATGTGGCGACCAGTATGCCGGAACCAGTGACATGGTGAAAAAATTCCTGGGTGAAGCCCTCCGTGCAAAGACGCGGGCGGAAGATTATCTGCGTGCAACTGAACTGCCATGGACGATTGTCCGCCCTGGCGGATTGCTGGATTCCCCTTCAACTGGCAGGTTCCTCCTGTCAGAACAGCCTGACAGAAGCCGGAAAGGCTACCTGTCCCGCGGAGATGTGGCCCTGGCTGTCCTGCAGGTGCTGGATGACCCTGCCTGGCTGCACCGTATTGCAACTGTCCAGAACATTGAACGACAGGAGGAGAGAAATTGATGGATTTAACCCCTTTCTATGCCCGTATATCTGACTGTCCGGCAAGGGATGCATTCGTCCATGAAGAGAAGAAGATGCCATCCACTGCGGAGATGGCTGCATGGAAACCGTCTGAATGGACTGGCGGCACGTTCCACGATTTTGCAGAAGAAGCTTTCATGCGGGATGTTTCCCGTCCTTTGGCGCTGTATGTACATGTGCCGTTCTGCCATCATCATTGTACGTTCTGTCCGTTCTATATCAACCAGACAAAGAAAGGGTTCAGTAAGGACTATACGGAACTGCTGCTGCGTGAAATCGAGATTACTGCGGACGCACTGAAAAATGTAGCTGACAAACGGGAGGTCACAGCTGTGTATTTCGGTGGCGGTACGCCAACTGACCTGGATGAGGCAGATATGGCATCAGTGATTACATCGCTGTTTGACCATTTCAATATTCCCAAGGATGCTGAAGTGACAGTGGAGGGACGGACAACGGGGTTCACCGCTTCCAAGGCAAAAACCTGGACAGCTGCCGGGGCAAACCGCTTTTCCCTAGGTATCCAGTCTGCAAACACCGCATTGCGCAAACGGCTGGGCCGCATTTCAAGCCGTGAAGAATTACAGGATTCGCTGGATGGTATCTGCACAAGCGGTTCTTCTGTGATTATTGACATGCTGTATGGGCTGCCAGGACAGACCCGTGAAATCCTGCTGGATGATATTGATTTCATCAGCAATAAAACCGGGATTGACGGCCTGGACCTGTATGAGCTGAAGATTTTTCCGGGTACACCGTTGGACAAGGCCATCAAGAACGGCAAGATACCGCCTGCCCCGGCTTTCGGCGACAAGGCGGTGATGTTCAGCACCGCTTATGATGCATTGGAATCCACAGGATTTGAGCACTTTTCTCCGAAGCACTGGCGCAGGAATCCCCGGGAACGGTCGCTGTACAACCGGCTGGCTGGGATGCAATGCGATATGATTCCTTTCGGTTCTGCTGCCGGAGGACGGCTCCATGGCATCGGTTTGGGCAATTCACGGGATATCAAGACTTATCGAGCGCAGGTGGAGGCAGGGGAGAAACCTTTGGGACGGATCATGGCTTCCCCGCTGCGCCCTGCACCGGAAGGTTTCAATCAAGTGCTGGCATCTTATGGAGAAAACCTTTGCCTGCCACCCGCTGGACTCTGGCCTGAACCCCACCGGGCTATGGCAGGCAAACTGCTGTCACAATGGCAGGATGCGGGGCTGTTGAGGGAGACGGAAGGGGGACTGAGGCTGACGGGAGCCGGGTATTTCTGGACACAGAAGATAAAAGGGCTTGTCCAACGTTTCCTGCAGACACCTGCCCAATGATTTCCGCAGAGAGGCTGGACAGCCTGCTCCACAACTGCCAGCCGTTCTTTGCTGTTGTCTGACGATACAGGTATTGTTACGGTTATGAAGGGAATCCCTGATTTTTTCAGGATTTGTTTAAAAAGGGCTTTCAATTCCCAGCCGTCAAGGATAGAATTGTTTCTGTAATCATTCCTTTTATCAATTTGCCCCATCTGGACTACCACTCAGATGGGGATTTTTTTGACGGTTCCCCCCCCAATTTTTATCCTTCTTCCCATAAAAAATCCCGACTGCCTCACAACAGCCGGGACTTCATTTCAGTGTGCAAGTAATTATCCGGGTTACTAACCTGCATCTGCCTACCGAAAGGACGCGGCATCAGATGCTGTACTGGTTTTTCCCCACCATGTACTGGGGGTTTATGAAGAAAGCTTATGTGATGCACTATAACACGCTGTTTTTTGGAATTTGTTTTATTTTGTAACAGCTTGTTTTGGAAACCAGAACGGTCCGGAATGGCAAAAGAATCCCCTCCTCGCAGATGCAGGCATCACCTGCCTTCCAAGGAGGGGTATCCAAGAAGATTGCTCTACAGTTTATTTCGCCCAGATAGCATCAAAGATGCGCTGGAGTTCTGCCATCAGTTTCTGGTCTTTGGTGAGGAATCCCTTGAAACGTTCAAGGTACTTCTGCTTGGATTCTTCCAAGGACATTGGAACCAGTTTCTTCTGGAAATATGGCAGGTCAGGGATTTCGATGCCTTTTGCTTCAAGTCCCATCAAGTCACGCATTTCAATAGCGGTTGCGAGGTTTTCAGCGGCAGCAACCTGTTCTGGCATATGAGGCAGATTGTATGCATCACAGATGGCATTACCCACATCTGTCCGGATACGCATGGATTCTGCCAACATACGGAAGACCGGGGATGTCCCGACATATGCCTTGGAGGCATTGCAAAGCAAGCCGTTGAAAGAGAGGTCAACCGGCAGGATGTCTGAGACAAGCAGTGCATGCTGTGCTTCACTGAAGAAGACATTGGTATGGCCATTGAAACGTGGCAGATAAGACAGGGAATGGGCAATGTCAATCGGATTGAAATCCGCTGCACGCATATTATGGAAGTCGAAACTGCCTCCACTGTAAAGTTTCATCTTCGGCAGTGCCTTGCCTTCTGGCGTCACTTCGATTTCGCCGGCAAAGTCGCCAAACATGTCAAAATCTTCAATATCGTCATGGGTGTTGCGGCTTTTATCATTCATGGGCATTTCCTTTCAGTCTAATGCATAGGGGGCATGGAACGGTATTCCTGAATGCCTGCTCTTCCTACTACCTATCGATTACAAATATATCAGATATCAAAAGGATTTTATGCGGATTGCTGGATAAATTTTCTTTATGGTGCACAGTTGCCGCCAAACAGGCTCCAGATATGTCCCTGCCATATAAGAAATAGTTATACTGTCTGCCAGAAAACTATATATTTGTTGTTTCCGTTTTGAAGCGGTGTTTTTTTATGTTTTTCATCAACAGTGTATTCCTTGGCATCGGGCTTGCCATGGATGCGTTTTCTGTATCGTTGGCCAATACCTTGAAGGATATTGGCATGTCCCTGCGCCGTCAGTGTCTGATTGCCGGGATATTTGCCCTATTCCAGACCATCATGCCGATGATTGGCTGGGTGATTGTCCATACCGCTGTGCATTACCTCCATGCCATCACACCATTTATCCCATGGATTGCCTTGGGACTGCTGCTGTATATCGGCGGCAATATGATTTTCACAGCATTGAAAGGCAATACGCCCGAGGAAGATACAGACAAACCATTGGAGCTTGGCGTCTTGATGGTACAAGGGGTGGCAACTTCAATCGATGCCCTTTCGGTCGGTTTTGCAACAGCAACCTATGACTGGCTGTCAGCATTGCTTTCTGCATTGATCATCGGAATAGTGACTTTTGCCTTCTGCTTCGTTGGACTGGTGATCGGACGAAGGTTGGGGACGCATCTGGCCGGCAAAGCCGAATTGTTTGGCGGCATCATCCTGATTGGCATCGGCATCGAAATCTGGGTGACCGGTGTCCTGATGTAACGCAAATGACCTTTCAATGCCGTTATTTCAGTGTCATTCTGCATTATGGCTATATTGGATGGCAGATGACATCTTCGGCATTGGATATCCCTATCAGACCTGATGTGGAAGAACAGGCGGAAGTCTTGCAGAAGCAACATGATAATGAAGTCATCTGACTTCTGCCGATGGTTACATAACATTACATGACAGGATGAAATCCAGTCTGTATGATGTGGTTATTATGATTTTTTTTGGAGGTCTTAAAATGAAAAAATGGTTGGTCGCTTCCCTGATGGCATTGATTGCCGGTTCGGTATCCGCTGCAACAGAGAATCCGGCAGGCAATGCTGCCTCTACAGATGCAACAAACAAGCCTTCTACAACACTGCCTGTCCCGACAGCTGCACGGCTGAAACTGGGTGGTCAGGAAATTACGGTCTTGGTCGCGGAAACCGAGGAACAGCGCAAACAAGGGTTGATGGGCGTCGAAGAACTGCTGGAAGACCAAGGGATGATTTTCTCCTATGGTGCGCCTGTTGAGAAAGCCTGCATGTGGATGAAAGATACAAAAATCCCCTTGGATGTCGCATTTGTTGATGGTAATGGCAAGATTGTGAATATCGAAGCCAATATGAAACCGTTATCGACAGACAGTCATTGCAATACCAGTGGCCCTATTTATTATGCGCTTGAAATGAAAGCCGGCTGGTTTGCACGCCACGGGGTGAAACCAGGTGATTCGCTGTCAAATTGATGACGCTCATCCCTGCATCCTTAAGCAGGGATTATGACAGCCAAGGAGGACTTGATGAAAAAATGGCATGTCCTTGCCACTGCTATCGGGTTAGTGGGCATTACAGGTACTGTCTGTGCGGGTATCAACGCACCTGCAAAACTGATGGACAGAACTTATGGCAACTATGACAGCAGGTTGAAATGCTGGATTGCCAAAGGCGGGCAGCTCAACCGCCCGCATTGTATGAAGCCTGTTTCATTGGAAAGGGTGGCTATTGAAGGCAGGAAAGTTTCTTTCCTTCTGGTCAGTGGTGATGAAGTGGACCTTTCAACACGGACAGTCGGTGGTATGGGGGCCCATCTTTCAGGAGGGCTTGTGGGGATGTTTGTCTATTCCGGACCGGACAGCTCACCCCATATCATCGCCCAGGAACCCAAGAAAGAGCTGGGGACTTATGGCGATGCCCCTAAAGGGAAATTCGTGAAACTGGGACCAGAACGTTATGGCTGGCAGTTTGAAAACGGCTTTACAGGTCAAGGTTATACGGATGGATGGCTGCAGTTTTACACCCTTCAGAAAAACGGCATGTCCCAATATTTCATCCACAGCCTCGGTACCATCCCTACCTATCATGATGACAGTGGTACCTTGGAAGAACAAGGGAATGTCACCATCTATGCTGGCAAGGCCTCCATCCATGAGGCAGATGCCCTGGATGGTTTCTACCCGGTTTATGTCCAGATGGACCGTCAGGTCAAAGGCAAGGCATTGGAACCCAGAACGTATGAAGTCAGGTACAACTATGGCAAAGGGGAATATGCATTACCTGAAGGTTATCCAATGGAAGAACAGTAAACAGCAGCCTGACCGGTGATGCAAGGGGAATGATGGATGCCAGAACGACAGTTTCTTTCAAACAATGAGAAACGGAAAAGACGCCTGATTGCTGTGGGCGTCGTTTTGGTGCTTGTCGTTATCTGTTTCGCTGCCCGCCATTTCATCGGAGACTGGCTGCGTACCAGAGACCTTTCCCCCCGGAAGGAGATGATTGTCTCCACAACTGATGCGGTAGATGTCAAGGAGAAGCTTTCCAAGCTGTCTCCACATGACCTGCATAAGTTTGGCGAAGCGATGCGTCCGAAAGTAGCGGAGGAAATCGCATTGGCCAACAATGTGCCACCTGATAAACCATTACAACCGGATGGTGAGGCTGCTTCATCCAACCCACAGAATACGGAACAGAAACCAATTGATGCAGCCCGGAAAACCCCGCAATCATCAGAACCTGACGCCAATGCCCTGCCTCCTGAAAAGACACCAATGCAGAATGCAATGGATACCCTGCTGAAACGGCTTGAAGTAGAGGCGTTTTCCATCCCTGTCGCCGGACGCCGTCTGGTTGTTTTCCGTTACCGTTATCCCGCGGTACGTGTAGATACCATCAGCCATGGTATTGTGGTTTATGGTTACTCTGGGGAGACGCTGAAGCGTATCGCCTGCTATTACCGGTATCCCGTCTCATTGACCCGCGGCGCCTGTGCAGATGAGATTGAAAAAGTTTTCCATGCCCGTATCTGAATCACTATGACTGACAGTGGTTTACCCAAAGATGACGGCAAGCGCCCAGTATTCCTGCATGAACGCCGTTTTTCTTTATCTGACCCTCCCCGTTCCTCCCCTGAAAGGCATCCTTCAGCTCTACAGGACTTACAAAAAGGGACAAGCATCAGCCGGACAATGAAGATTGCTGCAGCTGTTGTGATGCTGTTATGTATCTTGGCAATCATCCGGATGTGGACCAGCCGTCAGGATGCCATTGCCCAGAAATTGACCTCACCGGCAGGTATGCAGGTGATTTCCCGCAGCGGCCCTCTGGACAACCGGCCACTCACAGCAGATACCCTGCCAGAACTGGAGAAGCAATTCCGGCAACCTGTCATCAAATTCCTGAGTCAGCAGGAGATCCTGCAAGGTATGCCTGAACCAGCCATCAACCAAAGCCTTTCTGTTACATCAGACTTGGTGACTGTTTCCGGACAATCCATCGCCCTTTTCCACTGGCAGGCAACTTCGTCAAACCATAAGGACAAGGTTTTCCTGACGTTTGCCTATGGCAGCCATGGTTCCCAAACCCACCGTATCTTGTGCATAGACAGGAAGCCCATTGATATGACATCTGGGAAATGTGGTAATACGGTTGCAACGGTTTTCCATCTGGATGTACAGAAAATCCCGCAATCATCCCAATTCCATGGCAGGCAATAGGATATTGGAAAGCAGCTCTGATACAATGCGCGGATTGGTACTTTCCCTGAAAGGTCAGGAGATTTCCTGTTGACTATCCATATCCAGATTGACCATGAGCCTGAACCGTACCCGCACACTCTTGTTGATGACAGCATCCACCGTTCTGGTGACGATGCTGACTGGATGTGCCACCAATCCTTACCACGATTACTATAAGGCAACGCCGATTCCTGAATACGAGAAACAGCATCTGCAGTACCTGCCTGAAGAGGGTGCACCAAAACTGACTGCTTCTTCTGGGGATACAGCATCCGAACTGGATGAAGCGCTGTCACATGGTTTTGTCATTATCGGGACATCCACTTTCAATGCTCCACTGATTGAGACAGAAAAACTGGCTGAACAGGCTAAGGATGTCGGTGCAACCCATGTGCTTTATTCCGCAAAACAGGCTGGTAAAGTGACAGGTTTCGCACCACAGGCCATGACCGAGGATGAGGCACAGGCACTTTCTGAAGAAACAACCCGGCAAACTGGATTACCTTCCACCGATACCTCGGATGAAAAGGCCGACAGTGCAGGAAACAAGGAAGAACCTTTCTGGGGACTGGGTTACCTCCCTGTTTCCTACAACAAACAGCGTTTCAACCAATCTGCCACTTTCTTGGTAAAAAGTTCAAAGGTTCCTGCATTGGGCGTTGAAACGCAGTCATTGAATGCTGACCAGAAACAGCGTTTAGGCTTCAACCGTGGCGTTGTTGTAAAGCGGGTCTTCTACGATTCTCCAGGATTTGCCGCCAATCTGAAAAAAGGGGATATCCTTTACAGTGTCAACGGAATCGTCATTGAGGATGCCCGGCATTTCCAGACAATCGCCAAAAGCTATTCTGGCGCTGGCCGCCTGATGGTATTTGAGGTACTCCGTGGCACTGAACCCTTGCAGATTACGCTTAATCCAGCAGCAAAAGGAGCCAGGAATGCCCCATTGTTGCTTGAACAGGCTGATCCATCCACTGGAACAGTTGTCCCAGAAGAAAACAACCAGGCTTCCAATGATGCCCAGACAACCGAGGCACTGAAAACACCAGAAGAAAAACGCGAAGAAGCAGCACAACGCTGGGCGGCCCGCAAGAAGGCCTATGAAGCACGCATCCAGAAAAAACAGGCACGGTCAAAAGACGGTTTCTTCATGGGACTGTTCCATTCAATGACAGACTGGATCAGCAGTGATGACTGATTGGCTGACCATTCCTTTTTATTGACCTGTCAATCCTTTCTGACCAGTTGCAGTAAAATCTGGCTATTGATAACTAGTCTGCAAGAAAGATCTCTATGAAAAAACGGCTGGCCAGTTTCTTCCTGTTTGCCATTACTGCCTTCAGTGGTCCAGTACTTGCCGATGCATCTGATGGCTGGCAACTGCTGCTTGAGGATGATGACACCGCCATCTATGCTGTGGGACCAGTCACACAGGACAAAATGAAGGCGGATGGTATGGGTATACGTATCCATAGTAAACAGGCGGATTCAGATATGCATGTCCTGATCAAGGCTGGATGCACGGAAAAGCAGCTTTATGTCATTGCTGGTATGGATATGGATCCAGACGACCCTATTGAGGATGCCTTGATGCTGCCACCAATGAAAAAGTTCACTTTGGATGCCCCAAAAGGTTCTGTTTATGGCAGACTAAGGGAGATGATATGCGGTGAATAGCCGTATTCCTGTTTTTTGATTGACTTTTCTGATGAGGGTGACTATGAAAAAAACATTGACCGCAGCCCTGCTGGGTATTGCTGCATTGGGTTGTTCCACAGCTTCTGCCGCTGGTTTGGCAGGCTGGTCCCAATTGACCGGCGATGAAAACAGCGGTGTTTATCTCCAGAAGCCTTTGCCAAATTCTGCAGTCCTGAAAAAACTCGGGATGAATGTCCGTGCAATCAACAAGGAAAAAGGCACCGATTCTGCGGTGCTGTACAAGGCTGACTGTGAAAAACAGACTGTTTCAATGGTTGCAGGCGTCGATATCAATGAAGATGGTTCCATTGGTCAGACCCATCCATTTCCTGATGACCAGATCATCACTGAAAAAGGGACTGTCGGCACGGTCTATGGCAAAATCATGACCCTGATCTGCCAGTAATCGATGTTCAGGAAAATAGCCCTTCTGCTACCGTCCTTGGCGGTAGCCGGGGCTGTAATGGCAGCCCCTTTCGAATCTGTCTGTCCCCCCTGCCAGCCTATCGGTGAGACGGATGATGGGGTATTCATTGCCAGAAGCAGGAAAACCCCTTCTGCACTGTCTGACAGTGATTGGTTCATGACCGCATTCACAAATGGCAACTATGGCAATCTGTCCCATATCGATACCCTTTACCAAGCAGACTGTCTCAACCGCAAGGTTTCTGCTGTAGAGATGCATCTATTCGATGATGGGGACAATGAACTGGCTGAAACCCATGAATATGCTCCTGCCATTGAAAAAATCCGTCATTCCCCCCACGTCCATGCCATCATCCTCAGGATGGAATGTCCGGCACCATAGCCCTTTTCTTGGATGACGGTGCAGGATATCAGCTTTTTCTGATTCCCAAAGGTGTTCCAGCAGCCGTAAAAACAACATGGTAGGCATGGCTTCCTGTTATACCCGTTGCCCTTTCCTTTTCTGAAAGTGACTGGTTGAATGCAAAGATTTCAGCTGGTTCACAGTCCACAACATATTCAATGAGGAAACCTGCAGGATCCTGCGTCGGGACGTGAAGGTCCGGTAACCCCTGGAACCTTTGGGCTTTCCGTATGACTTCGCCTGCAAGGTCAAGATGCCGTGCAAGCTTTTCATCCGTGATGCCATGGGTATTGAGAATGCCTGCTGCAGTCCGGATTTTCCCAATGAGTCCTTCGAATCCAGCCAGATCAATCCCCTTTTCTTCTGCTTTATCCAAGTACTCGGCTGTCTGCTTCAGGGAACCGGTGGCAACCGCATAAGGCAATGCATGCTGGATATCACCATGGTCTGGGTTAGCCGCATAAGCATAGACCTGTGTCACAGCAGAAGGCATACCATGACTGGCATAGATACCAATGACATCCAGAAGGACAGGGATGCTCCGGGTAAGGCGATATACATTCCGGATGCTGTTGTGGATATCCTGCGTATTGCCCATCAACGAATGCCAAAGCCCCCGCATCAGCCATCCTTGGGATGGGTTGAAGTTGATGAGCCCATCAATCTGGAATCCTACCCGATGCCATTCAATGCTGCCTTTCGGGACAAATCTGCCATTCCTGCGGAGGCCTTCAAGGATATCGAGAATCCTTTTTTCTGGTGTATTCTGACTGGTTGCCATGACAGGATTTCCTATCTATTGGATTGAAGGGAGTATCATTTTAGCTTAAGGCATAAAATACTCAATCATGACATACCCACAAAGGACATTGCTGGATTTATTTAACCCTTGTTTTCCATGATTCTGTCCTTATTTAAGAGTATGTTACCGGTCAAGATGGACCGGATTATGGATAATGGTTTTTTAGGTTTCAGTAGTTTAGGGGCTGATGGTTATCCATACTTTCCAGACACCGGCCCTTGAATTGAAAGGATGAGAAAAAATGGAATTCAAGATGAACCGCTCTTTCTTGATTGATACCCTGAAGCGCCAGGGTATCTGTGCCAGTGTCATTGGCACCGCGCAAGGGCTGCGTTATGAATA
>JAFWUI010000048.1 GCA_017524145.1 Oxalobacter sp.
GCACTATACAAAAGGAACGACATCTGGTGGTGCTCGTTCACAACGAAAAGTGGAGAGCGAATTAGATGCTCTACTGGCACGACCGACAAGACGGCCGCGCAGCAGTTCTTTGATAAACTGAAATACGAATCGTGGCAGACCTCCGTCCTGAAAAAGAAGGAACGGCATACATGGGACGAAGCCTGCCTGCTCTGGCTGAAAGAGAAGGCGCACAAAAAAAGCATCGGGTACGACAAAAGCATCATCCGTTGCCTGCTGCCCTTCCTGCGCGGCAAATACCTGGATGAAATCACCAGGGGGCACATCGTCAGGATCGGGGAAGAAATCAGGCGGACAGCATCGGCTGCAACAGCCAACCGGTACCTGTCCCTTGTCAGCGCAATACTGACACGTGCCGTTGAAATATGGGAATGGCTGGACAAACGCCCAGCCATCCCACATTACAAAACACCCCCAAAACGGGTACGGTACCTGACAGCAGAAGAAATCAGGCGCGTCTATGACGAACTGCCAGCCGACATCAAAGACCCCTTCATGCTCTCAATCATGACCGGATTGAGAAGGGCGAACGTCCTGAACCTGAGATGGGAGCAGGTCGATTTCCAACGCAACCTCATTATAATCGATGGTTCCGAGATGAAGGCGGGCAAAACCCATACAGTTCCAGTCACCACATCAGTCAGGCAGCTGCTGTCCCGGAACTTCGGCAGGAATCCAGAATACGTCTTCCGTGATGAACACGGCGGCAGGATCAGGAATTTCTTCAACCGATGGAAAAAGGCGCTGCAACAGGCAGGCATCAAAGACTACCGCTGGCATGACAACCGGCACACCTGGGCAAGCGTCCTCATCCAGAACGGCGTGCCGATACACGAACTCCAGGAAATGGGTGGCTGGCACTCAATCAACATGGTCCAGCGCTATGCCCATCTGTCACCCTGCAAACTGGCGGAGAACGCCAAAATCATCGACCAGTTTGTAGAGCCTGTCACAATTCTGTCACACTGAAACCTGAAAAAGGCTATCTCCCATAGAGGGGATAGGTTGAATTAACGCTCATGGTTACTGATAGACAATGTCAGCACGGCGGTTCTGTGCCCAAGCCGCTTCATTATGCCCTTCAGCCCGGGGTTTTTCCTTGCCAAAGGAAACCGCTTCCATCTGGCTGTCGGATACCCCCTGCAACGCCATGGAACGGCGGACCGCTTCCGCACGTTTCTGCCCCAAAGCCAGGTTGTATTCCCGACCACCCCGTTCATCGGTATTGCCTTGGATGACAATCCGCCTTGCCTTATGGGTATTCAGGTAATTGGAATGGGCTGATACCAGTGGACGGTAAGCTTCCTTGACCGTATATTTGTCGAAGTCGAAATAGACACTGCGCTGTGACAAAGGACTGTTTGGATTATTGAGCTCTGCATCGTCACCATACGCACCATTGCCATCAACCCCATAAATGGAAGCAGAACCATCACCTGATCCATCTTCATCAAGCTTGACAGTCGAGCCACAGGCTGTGAGCATCAGTACACTGGAAAGAATGACAACGAGTTTCTTGATATCTGTCATGATTTCTCCTTTCGTATCGGTTATTTCGAAAATGGACTCCATGAAGGTTCACGGACGTCAGTCGCTTTCATAGAAATCTTCTGCCTGAATGAACCATCAATCGAGACAACGGACAACGTTCCACTGCGTCCTGAATCGGTCGAATACATGATGTACTGGCCATTCGGTGAAAAACTTGGCGATTCGTCACGGTAAGTATTGGACAACCGCATCTCCTGCCCATTGCCAAGGTCCTTGATATAAAGCTGGAAACCACCTCCCCTGTTCGAGATGAATGCCAGATGGCGGCCATCTGGGGAAACCCTCGGACTGATATTATAGCTGCCACTGAAAGTGACACGTTGCGGAGTTCCACCAGCAGTACTGACCCTGTAAATCTGCGGTCCCCCACTTTGGTCACTGGTGAAGTAGATCCACTGTCCATCAGGAGTCACCTGTGGTTCAGTACAGATGCTGTTTGTATGGGTGACCTGCTTCAGATTACCGCCACTGGCACTGACAGTATAGACCTGCGTATAGCCATTCTTGGACAATGCCACCGCAATGCGGGAACCATCCGGGAACCAAGATGGTGCTGAATTGTTGCCCTTGTAATTGGCAACCACATGACGTTCACCAGTCCGCAGGTTCTGGATATAGACAACCGGTTTCTTTGCCTCAAAGGAAACATAGGCAACCTTGCTGCCATCCGGTGACCAGGAGGGCGAAATGATGGGTTCCTTGGAACGCAACGCCACCTGCCTGCCACCGCCGTCCGCATCTGACACTTCAAGCCGGTATTCCTTACCCGCCTTGGCAACATATGCCAGCCGGGTTCCTGCAATACCCCGGATGCCGGTCAGCTTCTGGTAGATGTCATCGGCAATACGGTGGGCGGTATAACGGACCTTCTCAACAGGCGAAACCAATGACAGATAAGAAACCTGCTGGGACTTACGGAGGTCATACAGGCGGTAGCGGACTTCAACCTGCCCCCCAGACAGACTGTTCACCGAACCGACTGCCACCGCATAAGCACCAGCAGACTGCTGTTTTGCCCCATCAAAAGAAGTGGCTTCAGACAGGGTCACACCTTGACCAGTCAGGATGAATGCCCCGGTACGTGCCAAGTCAGCCCGGATCATCCCCGTCACATTGACGGCATCCTCACCGGTAAATCCGGCAACCATGACTGGCGTGGCAGAAGAACCGACACCGGAAACCTCAATATTCAGTTCCTGTGCCATGGCAGCTCCTGCAACAATCAGGCTTACCATCATCAACAGGCACTGCCTCAGCTGTCTGAAGATTGTTCGAACCATGTTTTTCAGCCTTTCGGTCTATGGGTCAAGACAAATGATGAAGGCACCCGTCCCGATGAATCCCGGGGATAGGGGACAGACCGGTAAACAGCCTGGCGGACTGCCTCATCAAAACCTGACACGCCGGATGAACTGCGTTTCCGGACACTGCGGACACTGCCATCCGGGAATAATTCCACATCATAAACCACCGCAGGATTTCCAGAAATGCTTGATACATTGTATATGGTATTGGACTTGATTTTCGCAGCAACCCGCCGGATATAGGCACCATCCGCCCGTCCAGGTCCAGTTGAATAGGCACTTCTGCCAGAACCGCCCGTACCTGTCCTACCGTAGGCAGTGCCTCCTCCACCGGCAACACGGCCAGCCTCTGCTGCCAACAATGCCCGCAACCTTTTTGCTTCTGCCTGCCGCTTGGAATCTGCTGCAGCCTGTTCAAGCTGACGGCGCAGTTGAGCTTCACGGCGGGCGCTTTCTGCCGCCTGCTGCTCTGCCCGCCGCCGTTCCCGTTCCTGAGCCAAAGCGATATCTGGCCTTACCTGCTCAGAAGCTCCCTTGGAAGGTGCCGGCACTGACCTTTCCTCTGGCTGCCGAGCCCTGGTTTCCACCGGTTCCTGGGTATCGATGCTTTCCGGCTTTTCTGCGACATCAGGCGAACCCGGTCCTACTGCCACATCACCCGCCGCCAATGGCGCCGCTTCACGGACCTTGACATCCCAGACCTCGGCAGAAACCATCTGATCCGGCTTTGGCTGCCAGCTGACCCCGAACCAAAGCCCCCCAATCAACAGGCAATGGACAACCACTGCCAAGACAAGCGCCCTCGTCGAAAGCTTTGGGATCTTAGGGACCAGGATACCATGCTGCATACCGCCACCTTTACTGCTGCGTTGCCAGCCCGACCCTGCGTATGCCCATTTTCTTGGCATCAGAAATCACTTGGATGACCTCGTTGTAAATAATGTTCCTGTCTGCGGCAATCAACACCGGCAGATCGGGATGTTCTGCATGAAGCACCTGCATCTGACGCATCAACGCATCATGGTTTGGGACATTCTGGAACCCTTCATCAGGGCGGTCTGGACGGTGTACCCCAATCTCAGCCGAGACATCCGGCCTCAACGAAACCTGGATGAAACTGTCTGGCGGTGCTGCCGTCTTTTCGGCTGTCGGCACATCCACCGTACCAAGGTTTGCAATCGGTGCACAGACCATGAAAATCACCAGCAGCACCAGCATGACATCGATGTAGGGCACCACATTGATTTCCGAACGCAGGCGCCTGCGCCGTCCTCCACGGATACCACTGAAAAACGTATCAGGCATAAAGGCTCCTTATGACTGTCTTTGCAGGATATTGGAAAACTCTTCGATGAAATTCTCAAAGCGTACCGCCAGACGGTCCGTGTCATTGGAGAAACGGTTATAGGCCACAAC
The DNA here is from genome assembly GCA_017524145.1 of Oxalobacter sp. Taxonomy (GTDB): domain Bacteria; phylum Pseudomonadota; class Gammaproteobacteria; order Burkholderiales; family Burkholderiaceae_D; genus Oxalobacter. Next base: position 4,311 of record JAFWUI010000048.1, read on the forward strand.
CGCAGGAATCGCGGCAAACAGCCCGATTGCTGTTGCAATCAACGCCTCAGCAATGCCCGGGGCAACCGTTGCCAATGTCGCCTGCTGGACATCCGCCAACCCACGGAAAGCATTCATAATGCCCCAGACCGTCCCGAACAGCCCGACATATGGAGAAACAGAACCTGCCGATGCCAAGAAAGACAGATGGGACTCCAACGCATCCATCTCACGCTGGTACGCAGCACGCATCGCCCGGCGGGAACTGTCAAGCAGGAAAGAAACATTATGGGCTGCTTCCGCATTGCGGGCTTTCAGGTATTCCCCCATCCCTGCATGGAAAATACGGGCAAGCGGCCCATCCAACGTACCATTGCCGACATCCTTGTAAATGCCCTGCAGCGTACCGCCTGACCAGAAACGCTCCTCAAAGGCAATCGTCTGCTGACGTGCCTTCCGCAATGTCGCCCATTTCTGGAAAATGTATGCCCAGCTCAGCAAAGAGATGGCCAGAAGGACCACCATGATGACCTGGACAACCAATGAAGCATTGGAAACCAATGCGATAAATGAAAGATTGTGTGCTGACTGCATAATCCCTGCCTGTTTAATCCCTACCTGTTCCTTGGACCTTCCCTGCCCTGTTTATCCTATCAGGATTTCTTGGTACCTGAAGCTGCCTGGAATTTTGCGAGGATATCTTCCGGAAATGCCATCGGTTTCATCTTCCTGCCATCCACACAGACAATCGTGACCCGGCAGGACGAACAGAGTGCGCCATCCGCATCCCGTATGACCTTCTGCTCAAACTCCACCGAAGCACCCCTGATCCTTGCCACATCAAGTGTTACAGACAACGCATCATCCAATACTGCCGAACGGTGGTAATTCACAGCGGCATTCCGGACAACAAACAGGACCTGGCGTTCCTGTGCCAGGGACTGCTGGCTGATGCCCAATGTACGCAGCCACTCACTGCGGGTACGTTCATAAAACTTGAGGTAATTCGCATAATAGACAACGCCACCAGAATCAGTATCCTCAAAATACACCCGGACAGGCCAGACAAAAGAAGCATCCATAACTGAAAATCCCAAAAATCCTGATGATGGAACAGTTAACCTAACGCACTGACCGGCAACAATCAAGCCTTATTTGATTTTGTCACAAACATACCAAAAGACATTCCCTGACAACATGTCAACCAGCTTTCCTGCTGCCACCCCAGATATAACCTGAAAAATACAGATGAAATACTGACGAAAAGCACCGATTGCTTTATCATGCTGGAGTAATCCTTTTTTTGCAGGGATTGCACAATATTTCCGAGCAGGACATCGGCCGTGCCCTGTTATAGTTTTACGGTTTTCCGTTCCTTGGAACCGTAGAAAAGAACAATGCCTCCGGACCTGCACCGTTTCCTTCAGGAAGGGAAAGAAGAATATGAGCTCAAAACCGTCCTTTTTCAAACGAATGCCCATATCAGGGTTCAAACCGATTGTCCTATCGCTTTTCAGAGGCTATTCCACCGGCAACCTGACCAATGACATTTCGGCAGGCATCACAGTCGGTATCGTTGCATTGCCTCTGGCCATGGCTTTCGCCATTGCTTCCGGCCTGTCACCGGAATCCGGCATCTACACCGCCATCATCGCAGGCTTCCTCATCGCAGTCTTCGGTGGATCGCGGGTCCAGATCGGGGGACCGGCCGGTGCATTCATTGTCATCGTCTATGGCATCATCGACCAATATGGGGTCTTCAACCTGCTCCTTGCCACCTTCCTTTCAGGGATTGTGCTGTTCCTGATGGGGCTGTTCAAGATAGGGAGTTTCATCCGGTTCATCCCCGTGTCAACGGTCATCGGCTTCACCAACGGTATTGCTGTCCTGATCGGCCTTTCACAGGTCAAGGACTTCCTCGGGCTGAAAGTCGCGAAAATGCCTGCCGAATTCTTCGCCAAGATCAGTACACTTTACGGAGCCATTGAGACCTTCAATCCCTATTCCATCGGTCTTGGCATTGCTTCCCTGATCCTGGTCTTCGGCTGGCCCCGTACCTGGACCAACAATTCACCGCTCTGGCGGCGTTGGCTGGCACGTGTCCCCAGCACCATCGTTGTCCTGGTTGTCATGACCGTTGTTGTCAGCTGCTTCAACCTGCCTGTCGAAACCATCGGCAGCCGTTTCGGTGGCATCCCCCAGGCACTGCCAAGCTTCACGGTCCCGGAAGTCTCCATCTCAGCATTTGAAAACCTGATCCGTCCTGCCCTGACACTGGCCATCCTTGGTGCGATTGAATCACTGCTCTGTGCCCGTGTTGCAGACACCATGATCAATGACCGCCACGACCCGAACCAGGAACTGATGGGACAGGGTATTGCAAACTGTGTCGTCCCATTCCTGAACGGCATGCCTGCAACCGGCACCATCGCCCGTACCGTCACCAACATCAAGAGTGGTGGGACTTCCCCACTGGCAGGCATCATCCACGCCATCACCCTGCTAGGCATCGTGCTGGCTGCCGCACCGCTTGCCGCCAACATCCCGTTGTGTGCCCTTTCCGCCATCCTGCTGTTTGTGGCATTCAACATGGGCAACTGGCGTGAATTCGTCCGTCTGCGCCAGTTCACCATGTCTTACAAAGCAACCCTGCTGGCAACCTTCTTCCTGACCGTCATCTTCGACCTGACGGTTGCCGTTGAAGTCGGTCTGGGTGTTGCTGCCCTGTTCTTCCTGTACCGCATCAACACCCTGACCAAAGTCGTCAAGGAAGAAAACCGGACTGACGTACCAAAAGGCATCGATATCTGGAACCTGGAAGGGGCACTGTTCTTCGGCTCCGTCTCCAAGCTGGAAGAAGCCACCAGTCCAAAATACATGGTTGCTGAAGATGCCCCGGATGTCGTCATCTTCGATTTCACCAACCTGCTGTCCATCGACAACAGTGCCGGTGACATCATCGAAGGCTTCCAGCAGAATGTGGCTGCCCGGGGACGGGTCTTCATCATCGCCGGTGCCACCGACTTCCCGTTACGTCAGCTCCAACGGCTGCGGATGGACCAGCGGCTTGGCAAATACATGGTGCCTGACCTCGAATCCGCCATCGAACTGGCAAAAGAAGCCCAGGCAGAAATCCAAGCGAAAAAAGCCTGATTGGCGGAACCAGGCGCCCATAAGAAAACCGGCAAGTGATTGCCGGTTTTCCTGTTTCTTGAAAAGGGACCTGATGCCAGGCACCCCTTCTTCCTGTCGGTATCAGGCCTTGGGCAAAGTCACCCCTGTCTGTCCCTGATACTTGCCGCCACGGTCCTTATAAGAGACCTCGCATTCCTCATCGCTCTCAAAGAACAGCACCTGAGCACAGCCTTCCCAAGCATAGATTTTTGCTGGCAATGGCGTGGTGTTGGAGAACTCCAGCGTCACATACCCCTCCCATTCCGGTTCAAACGGCGTCACATTCACAATGATGCCACACCTTGCATAGGTAGATTTGCCGAGGCAGACCGTCAGCACATTGCGGGGGATACGGAACTTCTCGACCGTCCTTGCCAACGCAAAGGAATTCGGTGGAATGATGCAGACATCGCCCTTGAAATCGACAAAAGACTTGTCGTCAAAGTTCTTCGGGTCAACGATGCTGTTGTTGATGTTGGTGAAAATCTTGAATTCGTCAGCACAACGGACATCGTAGCCGTAAGAAGAAACACCATAGGAAACAATCTTACGGTCACCCACAAAACGCACCTGACCGGGCTCAAACGGCTCAATCATCTGGTGCTCTGTCGCCATGCGCCGTATCCACTTGTCTGATTTGATGGTCATGATACGCAGTTCTTTAAGGTTAATCGGAAAACACTTGGGCAAAAATCCTGCTTATTTTACCTGCTTTATCTTCGCTGTTGGTTGAAATTTAAATATCCATACCTCATCTCCAATCGGAAGGATGCTGATAGAATATCCTCATGAGGGCTGACCTTATACTGGCTTGACCTGATGCTTTTCAATCTGACTGCTGACTGCGATGAACCTTACAGACCATTTACTGATTGCGATGCCTGGAAGTCCTGACCCCATCTTTGGCGGGACAGTAGTCTATCTGTGCGAACATAACGAATTCGGGGCACTTGGCATCGTCATCAACAGACCGATGGATGTCAAACTGGCCACCTTGCTGGAAAAACAGGAACTGACCGTGGTTGATGAGGCAAAACCCAAGGTCGAAGCACCAGTCATGTTCGGAGGGCCGGTACAGGGGGACCGGGGGTTCATCCTGCATACAACAGATGCCACTTATTCCGCCACCCTGAAAATCTCTGACAAGATTGCCTTCACCTCCTCCCGGGATGTCCTGGAAGCCATTGCCAACAACAACGGACCACGCCATTCACTGGTCGCCATCGGCTATGCCGGATGGGATGCCGGCCAGCTGGAAAAGGAAATCAGCAGGAATGCCTGGCTGACCGTCAAGGCCGATACTGACATGCTGTTCGGGCTTCCTTTCCAGGAACGCTATGACGCCGCCATCCACAGACTGGGATTTGACCCTGCCGTGCTGGTGACCTCCAATGACACACCGACCCTGCAATAAGAATCCGATGGGAAACCACGATGGACAGACAGCCAGAAGTCATCATCGGCTTTGATTTTGGATTGAAGAAAATCGGTGTTGCCATCGGCAACACCCTTTCCTCCTCTGCCCGTCCATTGACCATCATCCATGAAGAAGCCAATGACCGGAAATTTGCAGCAATTGAAGCACTGCTGAAAGAATGGCAGCCAACCTTGGCAGTCGTTGGCCTTCCCCGTCATCCAGATGGCACAGAACACGAAATGACTGCCCATTGCCGCCGTTTTGCCAACCGGTTGAACGGCCGTTTCGGCCTTGCCACCGTCCATGTCGATGAACGGTACTCCTCAAAGGTGCTGGGCTTCAGACGCGGCGAAGAAGATGATGCCCACGCCGCTGCACTGATCCTGCAACAGTACTTTGACGAAAAAAACACCTCAGTCCAATAACCACCCCTTCCCTATTTTCTGCATCATGCAGAGACAGGTCTGCTAGAATGGACAGTTAGAAGGGAATCCTGTCCATCGGACATTGTCCAGCCAGCTTTCCCGTGGATTTTTCAATGATTGATTGGAGCCAACCGTTCCCATGAAACCTCCTGTTTCTGAACTCGATGCGGAAAAACTGTACCAAGACCTGACAGCCATGATCCGCAAAGCCATCCAAGGCATAGACCATGTTGCAATCGCCGGCATCCGTTCTGGCGGGGCATGGCTCGCTGAACGCATGGCGGCAGACCTGAACCTTGCCACCCCGCCCGGTTTCATCGATGTCTCTTTTTACCGTGATGACTATGCGGAAAAAGGGCTTCCTGCTGAAGTGAAACCCACACAGATCCCCATTGACGTTGATGGCGCGACCATCCTGCTGATTGATGACGTGCTCTACACAGGACGGACAACCCGTGCTGCCATCAATGAACTGTTCGACTATGGACGCCCTGCACGCATCATGCTGGCGGCTCTGGTTGACCGTGGTGGCAGACAGCTGCCGATTGCAGCGGACTTCGTTGCAGCGGCTGTTTCTGCAGAGCGGCATGAAATGCTCGTCCTGCACCAAGCCGATGACAAATCCTTCACTCTGACGGTAGAAAATGCTTAATCCTCAACTGAACAGCAACGGTGAACTGCAGCACCTGTTGGCACTGCGTGACCTGCCAAAAGACATCATCCTTCACATCCTCGACACCGCCACCTCCTTTGTCAGCGTGTCTGACCGTGAAGTGAAGAAAGTCCCCCTGCTGCGGGGCAAGAGTGTTTTCAACCTGTTCTTTGAAAACTCCACCCGTACCCGCACCACGTTTGAAATCGCGGCAAAACGCCTGTCTGCAGACGTCATCAACCTGAACATCGCGGCATCATCCACCAGTAAAGGCGAAACCCTGCTGGACACCGTGGACAACCTCACCTCGATGAATGCAGACATGTTTGTCGTCCGCCATTCGCAGTCTGGGGCCCCCTTCCTGATTGCCAAGCATATCAACGACCATAAACGCCACCACCTGCATGTCGTGAATGCCGGGGATGGCCGGCATGCCCACCCGACCCAAGGGTTACTGGACATGTACACCATCCGCCATTACAAGAAAGACTTCACCAACCTGAAAGTCGCGATTGTCGGGGATGTGGTCCATAGCCGTGTCGCCCGTTCAGACATCCATGCGATGAAAACGCTGGGCGTTCCGGAAATCCGCACCATCGGTCCTGCCACCCTGCTGGCATCCGGTCTCTCTGAACTCGGTGTCCGCCAGTTCACCAACATGGATGAAGGTCTGAAAGACGTTGATGTCATCATCATGCTCCGGGTCCAGAACGAACGCATCAACAGCGCCCTGCTGCCAACCACGCAGGAATTCTTCAAAAGCTATGGATTGACCGCAGAACGGCTGGCACTTGCCAAACCGGACGCCATCGTGATGCACCCTGGCCCCATCAACCGTGGTGTCGAAATCGACTCTGCCGTGGCAGACGGCTCCCAAGCCGTCATCCTGTCCCAGGTAACCTTTGGCATTGCGGTCAGAATGGCTGTCATGAGCATTCTGGCAGGCAACTGATGACTGACGGCTATTGGAGATGATGTTATGAAACTACTGATTAAAAACGGCCGTGTCATCGACCCAGCCAACAATATCGACCGCATCTGCAATCTGGCTGTCGCAGATGGGAAAACCGCTGCCATCTTCACAGATGAAGCCTCGGTGGATTTCACCCCTGACCGGGTGATCGATGCCACTGGACTGGTCGTTACCCCAGGTTTTGTCGACCTGAGCGCCCGCCTGCGCGAACCCGGTGATGAACACCGTTCCTTCCTGAAATCCGAACTGGATGCCGCCTTGGCGGGTGGTGTGACCTCACTGGTCTGTCCACCGGATACAGAACCCGTACTGGATGAACCCGGTCTTGTCGAAATGCTGAAATACCGGGCATCCACCCTGGACAAGGCACATATCTATCCCTTGGGGGCTTTGACCATCGGCCTGCATGGTGAAAAACTGACCGAAATGTCCGAACTGACCGATGCTGGCTGCATCGGCTTCTCGAATGCCAATGCGCCGCTTCCCAACACCGAAATGCTGCTCCGGGTCATGCAGTACGCCAAATCCTTCGACTACTGCATCTGGCTGCAGCCACAGGACCCATCCCTCGGCAAGAACGGGATGGCACACTCCGGCGCACTCTCTGCCCGCCTGGGCTTATCCGGCATTCCGGTCATTGCTGAAACCATCAGCCTGCATACCATCTTTGAACTGATGCGCGTGACCGGAGCCCGAGTCCACCTCTGCCGGCTGTCCAGTGCCGCCGGCATCGACCTTGTCCGCCAGGCAAAGGCAGAAGGGCTGCCTGTCACTGCAGATGCCGGCATCCATCACCTGCACCTGACCGATGCAGATATCGACTTCTTTGATGCCAATGCCCGGCTGGTACCGCCCCTGCGCTCTGAAAAGGACCGCACAGCCATCACTGCCGGACTTCAGGACGGCACCATCGATGCCATCTGTTCCGACCACACCCCGACAGACGATGATGAAAAACTCCTGCCATTCGGTGAAGCCGTCCCAGGAGCCACTGGTCTGGAACTCCTGCTGTCCCTCACCCTGAAATGGGCACAGGAAAACGGAGGCGACGATGCCCTGCCGGCTGCCATTGCGAAAATCACCAGTGAACCGGCACGGATCCTGAACCTGCCTTGCGGGACACTGGAGATTGGCGAAGCCGCAGATATCTGCATCTTTGACCCGGAAACCAGCTGGACGGTCGAAGCATCGGGATTGGTCAGCCAAGGCCGCCACACGCCCTTCCTGGGACGTGAAATCCCCGGCCGCATCCGCATGACCATCGTCGACGGACATCCCGTCTTCGAACGCTGATGTCCGGCTGACGGCCCTTCTGCCATGCTCAGGTGCTTCCGGACAATCCGTCTTGCCCTCCATGCCCTCGCCGCAGTGTTCTACTGCGGCGTGGTCTATCCATTCATCTCCCAAACCGCCAAAGACCGTTATGTCCGGCGATGGTCCAGCAGACTGATGGCAATCGCTGGCGTCACCATGCGGATCAACCATCCTGAACGGATTGCTCCCCGGTCACTGATAGTCTCCAACCATGTCTCATGGCTGGACATCTTCCTGATCTATTCCCATCTCAATGGGCATTTCATCGCCAAGTCCACAATGGCGGACTGGCCCGTCATGGGCTATCTGGGCAGGAAAGTCGGCACCCTGTACCTGGACCGCTCCAGCGGCAGGAACCTCAAAGAAACCCTTGGCAGACTCGTCGGCAACCTGAATGCAGAAGAACGGTGCATCTTCTTCCCGGAAGGCACCACCGCCCCCCAAGGCAACATGCTTCCCTTCCATCCCAACCTGTTTGAAGGAGCCATCCAGGTCAATCTTCCCATCCAGCCATTCGCCATCCGCTACCTGATGCCAGACGGAACCTACGCCGATGCCGTGGACTTCACCGGCGACATCAGCATGCAGGAAAGCATGAAACGCATTTTCAATGCAGAAGGCATCATCGCTGAACTGACGGTACTGCCTGCCATCCTCCCCGAAGGCAGGACCAGGCGGGAACTTGCCCAGGACACCCGCTCAATCATTGAAACGGCAATCACCACCCTGTCAAACCATCAGACACCCGGCACACGGTAACCTGAAGACCTGACCTGGAACACCGCCCGGTCCTCCAACCGGACAGCGGTCAATGCCCCGCCCCATAGACAGCCGGTATCCAATGCCAACAGGTCAGGACGGTTGACCAACCCCAACGTCGACCAATGCCCGAAGATGACCAGACTGCCCTTAGACCGCCGCTCTGGTACCTCAAACCACGGCATATACCCTTCCGGCGCAGTTTCCGGCCCAAGCTTCCCATCGAACTCCATCACACCGTCAGCAGAACAGAAACGCAGGCGGGTGAAACTGTTGATGATGCAACGCAGCCGGTCCATCCCCTTAAGGCCATCGTCCCATTTTGCCGGCTTATTGCCATACATATCCGCCATCAATGATTGCCAACGGTCGCTGCGGAGAACTGCTTCCAGTTCTTTTGCCAATGCAAGCGCCTTTTTACGTGACCACTGCGGCAACAGCCCGGCATGGACAAGAATCCCTTTTTTCCCAACAGGACATGCCATCGGACGGGTACGGAACCAATCCAGCAGTTCCCCACAATCCGGAGCCTCAAAAATCGGCCTCACCGTATCACCGGCCTTCATCTTGCGGATACCCGCCGCAATCCCCAACAGATGCAGGTCATGGTTGCCCAGCACCATCTGCGCCCTGTCCCCCATCGCCATGATACGGCGCAAAACTCCCAAGGAATCCGGACCACGGTTGATGATGTCCCCCGTGAAAAACAACTGCGCATCCGGGGTCTCCCGGTCAATGATGGCAAGCAGCCGGTCAAGCTGCTTCAGGCAGCCATGGACATCGCCGATAACATATGTAGACATAATCTGCTGACTGGAACAGGTCTGCAATCCTGTTCATTTGATGAAAGTTGTAAAGTAGGAGCCAGTGGAATTGTAAAGTAGAAACCAGGAAAGTCCTAAAGCAGGAAGCAGGAAAACAGATAAAACAACCTATCGGATCCCCATCGACACGGCCTCTGTTACATGCAGGCAACCTGCCATCCAAAACTCCCTGTACATGCAGCATGCACTGTTCCAGGCGCCGCGATACCGGCAACGACCGTCTATGGACTATCCGCCTTTCCCTTCCGGCAACTTCTTCTTGAGATTGGCGATATCTGCATCCAACAGCTTAACCCTCTTCTTCAAGGTCCTGATCTCGTCCAACATCAACTCTACCGCCAACTGCCCTGCCGGGGAGCAGATTTCCCAAAAAATCGACAGGTGGGCCACCAACCAGTGCTTCCGGCACCTGGACAGAAGCCATCCTCTGGAAAAAACGGTAATCAGAATCACTGACAAGTTTTGCCTCATGCCATTTTTCAATGACTGGCAAAGCCTCTTCCGCCACCCTTGCAAAAAGGCCGCCTTCCTCAAAAAACAGGCGTAAATCTTCTTCCTTCGCCTTTAAGAAGATACCGCCCATTGCTGGCCGCAACCTGTCCTGGAACTCCCTGTTTCCCTTTAAGAACGACAGTTCCAGCAACCTTCCCCGTGCAATCCTTTTATTGATATCCAGTGTATTGAGAAGGCTGTTTTTCCTTTTACGGTAAAAATAATAAGAACGGTTGACAAAATAAAAACGGTTGCATCTCAAAGCAGCCTGAAGACAGAACATCTCATCTTCCAGGATATCCCTTTCTTCAATAAACCGGAGGCCTGCAACCACTTGAGGACGGAAAATCTTGTTCCAGACCACTCCCCAAGAACCATTCCGGCCGGCCCAGTCCTCATATGAACAGACAGCTTCAACAAAAGCCAGCTGGCTGAAAGAGCCTTCTGCATATACAAACTTCCTTTCAACCAATTTACCCGGAAACGCACTTTTGAACCCAAAAAAACAGGATATCCGCCTTTTCAGACAACATCTTGGGCAACAGGACAGAATAGGCATCCGGAGCCAGCCAATCATCCCCGTCCAAGAAAGTGACTGCTGCAAACGCCTTTAAATCTTGTTCAACCTTGCGCAAACCGAAATTCCTTGCAGAACCCACCCCACCATTCGGTTTATGGAAAACCCGGAAACGTGGATCCTTGGCAGCATACCCGTCCAGTATCTGCCCGGACCCATCCGTTGACCCATCATCCACCACATAGGCAACCCAATGGGGATAAACCTGTGCAAGGAGACTGTCGAGACATTGCCGCACATAAGGGGCGATATTATGGACAGGGATGACAACAGCGATATCCATCAATACAGAATCAGGCTTTTCAGTACGCATAATCTATGCAATCCATCAACATCAGGTTCTTACCCATCACCGGAAACATGGTACAGCATCCAATACCCATTGGGAACGATACACCATCAACTGCATTGAAAAGCTGCATCATTCCCTTCCAACCGGATGAAAATCCTATTCCAGAATCCAAAAAGCAGCTTGCACAAGCCCCATCATCACTGGCTCTGTTACAATGCTGACAACATTTTTCCTGATGCATCGATATGATGATAACGTGTCAACAGCCAGACCAAGAACAGATTGACGCTTATCTCGACATGCTTGCCGGTCAACGCAGGCTGTCAGACCATACCGTCAGCAACTACCGCCGTGACCTGGACCAACTGTTGGCATTGGCGGACAGCACTGCCCTGACACAACTCAGCGAAGCCGACATCCGCCGTTTTGTGGCGGTGCTTCACAGCCAGGGACTCAATCCCCGTTCCATCAGCCGCAAACTCTCTGCCTGGCGGGGCTTTTACCACTGGCTGTTGGAACAATCCATAACCGCAGTCAATCCGGTCGAAAGCATCCACGCCCCCAAGAAAAGCAAACCCCTGCCCAAAGCCCTGACAGTCGATGATGCTGTACGGCTGGTGACAGCATCCTCCCCAAAGGAACAGACAGCAGAAAAAGAACACCCTGCATCCATCCTCTGTGACCAGGCGATGTTCGAACTGCTCTATTCCAGTGGACTGCGTGTCTCAGAACTGACCGGTCTTGATATCCATGCTGTAAACACCCAAGATTACCGCTCCATCGGCTGGCTGAACCTGGACGAAAAAGAAATCACCGTCACCGGCAAAGGTAGCAAGACCCGCGCCGTGCCGATTGGTGAAGCAGCGGTTGCCGCACTGGAAAAATGGCTGGCAGTCCGGAAAAACCTGCTCAAGGCAGACAGCCCAGCCGACAGCCAATATGCGCTGTTCCTCAACACCCGGGGCAGACGGATGTCTCCCCGTATGGTGCAACTGCGGCTGAAAGCCCATGCAGAACAGCTTGGCCTGCCGATGCATGTGCATCCCCATATGCTCCGCCACTCATTCGCCTCGCATATCCTGCAATCCTCCGGCGACCTGCGTGCTGTCCAGGAAATGCTTGGGCACGCCTCCATCGGCTCCACACAGATCTACACCTCACTCGACTTCCAGCATCTGGCGCAGGTCTACGATGCCGCCCATCCCCATGCGAAAAAGAAGTGAAAACAGGAGGACTCCGCTGACGCCTAATAGCGTATCTGAGCCTTCCTCACAAGCCCGGTGACGTAGTTGTTCCACTTCCTGTCTTCCAGATTGCGCTTCAGGCTGTCCTTGACCGCGTCATACGTATCGGCATTCACCCGGCGGATCTTGACAAGACGGATGATGTGGTAACCGACCGGTGACTTCACCGGAACATCGGATGTTCCACCGATTTTCATGGTTACCATGGCATCAGCGAAAGGTTTGATGACTGAACTGGGATGCTGCCAACCAAGGTCACCTCCCTTGCCTCTGGTGTCATCGATGTTCTTTTCTGCCGCTATATCCTCAAACCTGACACCCTTGCGGAGGCGCATCAGGACAGCCCTGGCCTCAGGTTCTGTCTTGACGATGATATGCTTGACCCAATACTGACGTCCGGTGTTGGTCCTGACATAGCTTCTGTAGAGTCTCCTGACATCAGCCTCATTGACGGGGTTCTTCCTAAGGTAGTCAGCCCTCAACGTCTTGACAGCAAAGGAACGGGGAACAATTTCAATACGGTCGATGCGTCTTTCGACAGCACCTGTTCTATTGATATCCTTGGTCTGGGCTTCCTGATAGAGGACTTCATCGATGATAAGCCTCTTCCTTATCTGGGCGCGCAGCTGCGGGGTATCCTTCTCCCCCTTGGCTACAGCAGCCTTGACAGCATCAGCAAGCGCTTTCTCAGGGATACCCCTACCGTTGACGATGGCGATGTCGGCAGCGCAAACTGTCCCTGCCAGCAGGATTGCTGCAAATACCGCTGCAAGGATTTTCTTGAACATCACGTTGATTTCCCCGGTTCTGTCAGTTTTGCTGAATGACAGGTCTGATTGTATCAATGAAAAAAACCAGAAACATCCCCGCCCCATCAAACAGTACAGGAAAGACACCTTGCATGGATATTGATTGATATGCCCTGACCGTAACCCTGCTCACAATGACAGAAGCTTCCGCTCAACACCGGCAAATCATACCCATTGACCAAGAGACAATACAGTAAATAGAAAGGACTGAAATCCCTGCAGCAACCATAGATATACGCATCTTCGGAACAACCCTCATTCCACAGGGCAATTCCCTATAAATCCAGAAAAAACGTTACCGGTTCTGTTTGGGTAATCCTGTAATCTTTATCGGCTTTCAAGACTTTCCTGACCTTGCATTCACCGCAGGTAATTCTCACCAAACGACTTGAAATGCCTCAGCCCCAACGCATCCGTTGCAATCTTCATCGCCTGCTTGTCCAGCCATTCCCCTTTCCGAGACCCACGCAGCCAATAGACACAATCGCTGTAGCCCTGACCGGATGAATGCTTATTGCCAGTAAACGGCGATTTCTTGCAGGTCTCCAAGTCACGGGCATGCATCTTGTAAAGCGCCCTCGCATAATCCGCCCGGTAGCTCTGGATGTCCGCAGCAACGAATATCCGTTTGAAGACCTTGCCAGTCCCCGCCGCCTGCATCATCTCCACAATACGCGCCACATTCCCGATGACCGGCACTTTCCGCATACACTGCCCTTTACGGCATGGCATCTCGATATAGACCTGGTCCCCTTCTATCCGGAGCTGGTCACCCGTCAAGGATTCCAGCTCACTCCGGGTCAAGCCAGTCCCCCGGCAGAAATCCACAAAGTCCGGATTCCTTTCCTCAGAAAAAAATGCATCACGCACTTTCCTGCCACGGCTACGTCTGATGTCATCGCGGCTCCTGCGGCCTGGATGGACAAAATCCGCACTGCTCTCCCCATACAGCTTCGCCAACGCCGATACAGCCAACACCTGCGTATAACGGGATAGATGGCTACGGGATTCCAGCCATTCATCGGCATAGGCCCTGCATTGGTCAAGAGTCGTGCATCGATGCTGCTGGTGACAGTACCTTGCGAAAAGATTGGCCTGCGTGCTGTAGGTATTGAACGTATGGCCAGACAGCCCCATGCCCTCAAAGACAGCACGGACCTGCTGGTCCAAAGACTCCTGAACCAGACCTGTCATCGGCTGCGGCAAAGCAACAGGCACCTGCTGTGGAGAAGAAGTCGATAAATCCATACCTGTTCCTGTTTTTCCTCCTTGCTGGATTCCGGTTGTCCCCATCAGGAGACAACCGGAAAACTTCCTTCTTGGAAAAAAGCAGAAATGCTTACTTCTTCTTGCCGCCTTTCATCAGCATCTTCTTAATCTGGGCGATCTCACCCTTCAGGCTGGCGATTTCCTTGTCGGCAGATGCCAGCCTTTCTGAGGTGCTCGACAGCTCAGCTGACAGGCTCCGGTTCTCCTCGGAAAGGGTCGAGACCTGGCGCTTCATCTCGCCGTAACTGTTCGGCGAGGTCTTGTTCTCCGAACCTGACCCGAAGC
>JAFWUI010000049.1 GCA_017524145.1 Oxalobacter sp.
AGGATGTCACGGACATTCTGTGGCGTATTCTTCGGAATCACGGCACCGGCAAACTCATCCAGCGAGACAGCCCGCTGCGGCTTCGACTCGAAATACGGCACCGGCGCCTTCATCAACGCATCAGCCGCTTCCATGCCCTGCTTGATGATGGCATCAGGCATTGCATCAGCATCCAAGCCGTTCTTCTTCAGCACAGTCTTGAAGGCGGCTTTTGTCTTGCGCTTCCTTGTCGCAAACTCAGCAACCGATTCAGCGGCGGCATAGAAGTTATAAGTTACCTTGTTGTAAGGCTCGACAGCCTTCTCAAAACCCTTCAGTTTCTGCTCGGTCTCTTCCCGTGCCTTCTTATACGCGGCGTCATCAACAACCATCTTCCTGGCGTGCTCACGCATCACCTCAAGGTCCTCAAACTTCAGCGACGCGTCCGCGCGCATCTGGCCAAAGCCATAACCGATAGTCTGTTCTTCGCCCTTAACCTTGCTGGACGTCATGTAATCCACGATATTGCCCAACGTATAAGGGACAAGACGGCCACCCTTCCGGAGATAAGGTTCACCAAACGTTTCATCAGCCAGGTCTCTGCACCACTTCCAGAACTCGCTGCTGTGCTCACGCAGTGCCGTCTCAGTGCTGCCCCCTATCGTGGCGACATCCAGTTCTGTCTTTCCGATATTTTCAATATCATCAAGCAACCACAGCGCCTGCATCCAATCAAGTGTCCGGTGCTTCTCATGGATTTTCTGCAAGGCACGGGAATCACCTCGCTGCTTGTCCATCACCTCCGCGAACTTCTCTGCCAATGCCTTGAAAGCAGGAGTCTCCCTGCCTTCCCGTTCATCAAGGTCAAAGTCAACAGCCTCAACAAAAGGACGCAGAGCCTCCAGGTCTTCTGTGGATTTAATCCTGGAACGTCTGATTTCCTTCTCTGCCATCGGCACATCAATACCAATGGACTTCAGGAAAGTCAGCTTCGCAACAAGACTGGTATGCAGATACCGTTCAAAACGGTCACGGTCAGGCATCTGGCCATCAATCGTATTGTCAAGTTTTGAGACAAGGCGCTCAGTGAACAGCCCGTCATATTCCCCAAAGATGCCGTCCAGTGCCTCACGCTTCGCCACCGGCACCTTCTTATATTCAGGTTCAGGGAACCGCGCCGTATAGGCATCACTGCTGAAAACAGGATTCCGTTCCGGTGCACCAAGGTCCTTCGTGCCAATCAGCGTAATCTCACCGAAGCCCGCGACCTCGCCCTGTTCCTGCCCGACCACACCGATGGAAGGCACGGCAAGCCCGCCCATCTCATCAGCGAAAACCAGGTTGTCACCGGACAGGTTATGCACCGCCATCAGGCGGTCAGACGCAGCAGGGACAGACTGATACAGCGTTGTATTTTCGTCCTTCAGCTTGGCAAGGTCAGCTTCGTTGTATACACTATGACCATTGGAATTGGTTGTACGAACAAAGGGGAATTGGACCCCGGCGCTACGGGATAACCCGTTATGACGTAACCAGTCTCCAAACATCTGCCCGTTCACGTAACGGGCATTTCTATTTGCTTGGCTGATGAACCACTGGTTGTTTGGAATGCCGTTGCTTTCCTTGCCGTAGGCAGACTTAATGATGTTGATGTTCACTAGCCCGCCTCTGACATTCAATGCGACAGGCAAAACAACAGTTGCTCCGTTCGTATCCTGCACGCCAACCATGAATACCAAATCACCAGCCTTACGGTTCTGCTGACTGTCAGAATCAAAAATGGCAATCGGATTTGCCAATGCTTCTGGAATCTGCTTAAGCACATCAGCCGTCATGCCAGGATGACCTAACGCAGACAAGGCGTTGCTGAATGTATGAGGCGATACCCATACGCCGCCTTTCGCAGCGGCTTTCACAGACGTTGCATCACTGGCCACCATCTGCATCACCAACGGTGTCTGTGACAGCATCCTGATATTTGAAGACGGCACCCTGTCATTAGCAAACACCTTATCAACTTCCCTGCCGAAAGCCTCTGCGTCCCGTCTCAGCTTTTCTTCTGCCGTCGCAATATTCTCCCGTGCCTCCTGCTCAGCAGCCATGCCGCCCTCAACACCGTCCTTCAGGAAAATCTGGTCTTCACGCGCAACATCCTCCGTCTCAGAAGCCAGCGAAGCACGGCGCTCGGCAAAAGACATGCCACGCCTTGACATCACATTGCGCGCCTCGACCTCACCGCCAACACGTGCATAGACATCCTGGGTGCGCCACGGGACAGCCTGGAGTTCCGTCTTTGCCTGCTCAAGCCCCTTCTCCAGGTCAGCGTATTCATCGGCATATTCAGACTTCGCCATGAACGCATCACGGTCAAACATCTCCTGGACCTGCTTCCGTGAAAACTTACCGGACCGTATGGCTTCCCGCGACTTCTCAAGATGCGCCTTCCAGCCTGCCTTCTCCGCAAGGTCATCCATCCAACCAAGCGTTTCACGGATGGCATCATTCAGAGGAGCAGTCCTGCTTTCGATATACTGACGGGCAAGCGCATTGTTTGCACCGCCCTCAAACCCCTCAATCCGCTGGATTGCATGCTGCACCTCATGGACAACCGTATTGACCTTGTCTATTGCCAGCAGATTGACAACAATGGAATTTGTCTCAGGACTGAAATACCCCTGGACAGAAGGGTCATCAATCACCCGTTCAACATACCTGATATCAGCCAACGCCGGATAAGCAGCCACCAGCTCATGCGTAAGCACATTGAAAAGAGGGATGCCATCAGGCGGCATGTACGTCATATCGGGAACACCCTCAATATCCATCACCTCATACCGCCACTTCCCGTCGGCACCACGCTCCCAGCCCGTCGCCAGCTTGACGGCCTTCGCATCCTTGCCGGCAGATTCCATCTCACGGGCAACACCCAGGTTGTCCATCCTGACAGAAGCCTCCTCTGCACGGTCAAGCGCGGCAGCGCCTTTCTCACCGATGAACTGGTAAAGCGTCTCTGCGTCTAACCCTTCGTAACCGGCACCAGCCTCTTCCGCCTCAGGTACTGTTCCGGAATCTGTTCCCTGTTCTCCATATTTTTCCCCATGGTGCTCAGCCAGCAACCGCCTGACTTCTTCATTGCTTTTTACAGCTGTCAAATCAATCCCTGCGGCATTGATATCATCCATCAGGTCAGACAACCCATCAGGAACCGGCGGTTCATTTACAGGATTGTTTTCTGGCAGCCCTTTCTTCTCCTGCCGTTTCCTGCGTGATGATTCTTTCCTGGCAAGGTTCCTCAACTGCTCAATCTTTGGATCCAGGTTCAGGTCAACCTTCTTTGAAAGACCTTCACCCAACACCGATTCCACCATGATTTTCAGGTCATATTTCTGGAACTCATCATCGATATACCGCGCAATCTCGGTGTCTGTCGCATTCGGATTGCGTGACTGGATGTCCTGGATGTGGGAATTGACAAAGCCGGTCGCCAGCATGGTTGCCTGACTCCTTGCCGTGGAGTCCTGCCATTTGGCGCCAAGCGCATTGGAAACCGCATCCATAATCCTTGTACCAGCAGCAACCGTCTCAGGCATCAGTTCCGCATCTGATTCAAATCCGCTGGCGTAATCCCTTAGCTGTCTGAAGACAGTATCCTGCATCTTGATTTTCCGTGAAGTCTGCGCCGGTGTCAGGACTTCTGGATCCGCATTCATTTTCTGATGAGGACGCATCGCATCAAAGGCGGTCGTCTTCGAGAACTCTCCCGCCCACTTTACGGTAGACATTTCAAGATAGCCGCCGTGGGAAGCAGCCTCCTCATAATTGGTAATGCCATTGCGTTCAGCTGCAGCCTTTGCATCCAGACCTTCCTGCTCATGCCAGCTGTCCCAGGCATCCTTGTCAATGAAGACCGTCTTCCGTTCATCAGGAGTGGTCCCTTCGACAAATGACTGGAACAACTCGGTCTGCCGCCGGTTCAGCTGTGATGCCTTCGCTGCATCCGCGACAGCTTCCACAACCTGCTGTTCCTTGATGCTTTTGTATGTGGAACGCATATCAAAGCCCAGACCGAACAGAAGGGACGAAACCGCAGACACAGCAAAAGTGTTCATCAGTTCATCACCCGTAGGCATATCGATGCCACTGTCAATCAAGCCCTTGCGCAAAGCTGTCTGCCCGACATCCTCAAAGACTTCCTGTGTACCTTCGCCGACAGCACCCAACGCCCGGTTCATCGCCATACGGCCTGCACGGCTTTCAGCCATTTTCACAACCGATGAAATGCCATACTTCTCTGCCAGCTTCACAATCTGGGGGGTGTACTTGCCTGCAACAAACTCCAGTCCGAACCTTTCCGTCAGTCCGGTCCAGGCTGTCCCGCCCCAGAATGTCAGGAACTCCTGCATTTCATCCGGCAACGGTTTCCCTGCCTTTGTCAGGTTCTCCTTATCCCGCTCAATCTGCTCATGCATACTGCCAGCCCCCTGTGCCAGCAGCGTCAATGCAGAGGCAAAGCCACTGACTCCACCAGTTGCGGCGGCAGTACCAACCTGTCCAGCAAACTGCCCCATACCTGATGCAACCTGCGTTATGAAATTCTGGCGTTCTTCAGGAACGTCCCATTCATTAACCCAATCCTTGATTGCCTTGCTGGGTGCATACAATGTATCTTTTGCAGCGCTATCCAAAGGCGCAACCGGGTCTGTCTCAAAATCTCCGGCTGTCACATTCAGGCCGCGCGATTTTTCAGCCAGCGCTTCAAGCCCTTCGACCGTAGTCCCTGCAAAATCCCTGACAAGACCTGCGGCAAACGATGTCCCAAAGTCCTGGTATCCATTGCCGCTGAAAGCCTCCGACTCCGCCTGCACCGTGGCACCGGTGGCAGCCATCGCCTGCTCAAAGGCTGAAAGATTCTTCACATCATCATGAGCGACACGGGCGTTTTCTGGATTGGCCATGAACTGCGCTGTCTTGGGATTATTCCGGACAATCCTGTCCATCTGGGCAGCAGACAGCTGCTTGCGGTACTTGTCTGGATTATTCCTGACCAAGGCAACCGGCACGCCCAGTTCCTGAGCCATGGCGTTGTACTGTGCTTCCGCATCTGCATTGCCTCCGCCGTAAGTAAAACCATTTGCCCTGGCGTTCACCTCATCGCGGTGCAGTTTCGCACGCGTCCATCCCAGGTTGATTTGAGCGTTCTGGATACTGATGCGCTGGTTCTCAAGAGACCTTTCCCGGCCGATATAGCTGTTTATCCTGCCAATGGTGGCGGTTCCCTCCCGCCGGGATTTCTCCGCACGCTCTGCATCAACCGCGGCAAACCGTTCCGACAGGGAAGGCTTGCCAGCTGTCAAAGCCTCAATGGCTGGATTGATTGCCTCTTCTACCGGGCTCGCTGGACGCACCCCCTCCTGCCTCTCCTGAACCAGACTGTCATCATATGGTTCTGCAATATCGTATTCATCCATCATCCACCTCCTCAGAAATTAAGCCCAATCCGTTCCAGGAAACCCATCTGTTCTTCTGCCCCCTGGGCAATTGCCTCGGACATCGACGCGAACTTCGGCTTGCCGTTCTGCTTGTCTTTCCGATGCGTGTAGGCGTAATACAACGTCCGGCCAATCTTGTTCTTGTCCTCGACAGACAGGTTCCCTGGCGAAAGACCTAACGACTTGTAGGTATAGTTGATGTCAGCCTGCGTCAGGACAGGAGTGTCTGGTTTGTACTTCTTGCGGTTGTGATACCAGTTCCATGTATTCGTCATCACACGGTTCAACGCATCATCGCCCGCAGTCAGGGATGCAACATCCACCAGAGACATTTCCCGGAACTCGTTGGGGTCGGCCAGCTTCCAGCCAGACCATGCCCAGTTCTCCTCTCCAGGGGAGGATTGGGATGTTGTATAGTTCTGCTGCTGTCCGGGTGTCAGCTGGTCAAACGCATTGGCACGTGCTTTTGCTGCCCGGATTTTCGCCTCATTGATAGCGGTCTGCGTCCTGAACTGGTCAAGCGCCAGCCGTTTATAGGAAAGTTGGTTATGGATGGATTCATCATGCAACCGCTTCCGTTCCCGGTTGTCCTCTGCCTGATCCCGGGCAAGTTCAGCCAGTGTCCTGTAGAAAGTATCCGACCGTCCAGGATAGGTGTCCTTGATGATTTTCATTATCTGCCCGGCGGACATGTTCATATCCGAGAAATTGACAGGCACACGCTTTCCGCCTGATTCAACCGGACTTTTGCCGAATGCAGATGAAACATCGACTGTCCACACCTTCGCCCGTCTGTATGTCCCGAAATTCTTCCAGCGGTTATATTCCGTCATCTTCGCGCCACTTTGGGTTTTTTCAGCGACATAGATTTTCCCGTCGCTGCCCTGCACCGTCACCGCGATATGGTCGATGCCGTTCCAATGGCTCTTGTCGTAGTCATGCTGCCCGGTGTCCATCGAGATGACGACACCGGCTCCGATGTTGGCAGGCAGCTTGCCGCCCAGCACACCGTAGCCATACTTCTTGCCAAGGTTCTGGATGATGGAATCCGATGTTCCGACAAACAGGCTCTTGGTAGCTTTATCAACTCCGGTATAGGCAACCATCTCACCCAGGAAGGAAGAACAGTCAGAGCGGTTTGCACCACGTGAGTATGGACGCTTGTCCTTCTTCACCAGGTCAAAGGCCGATTTGCTCAGGCGGTCAACACCGACACCCGTTGCACCGGTCATCACACTGCCAGACTGCTGGATCCGTTCCCACAGCTCAGCGGCCTCGCGCTGTTCATCCGCCCTGACAACACCCTGCATCATCTTGGCGTACAACTCGCCTGGCAGTACCTGCCCATATGTCTTGAAAACCTCCAGCGCCTTTGTCGGGTCGCGCTCCTTCAGCACCTCGATGGAACCGACAATCTGATGGGAAAGATGCTGCAGCGAAAGCTGGTTGATGGTCTGCTCGTCATACCAGCCGTAATACTTCTTCAGGTGTTCCTGGAAGACACCGACACTGTCGCTCAGGGATTTCTTGAAGCGGCCATCTGCTTCAGGGTCCTTGCCCATTGCTGCCGCTGCATCCAGACCATCATGGAAGAAGTTGTCAACAGACAGGTTCATCCGCGTTGTATCAACCGCCTTTTCCTGCTTGAAACGGTGGTCGTCCGTCTCAAGCGTCCAGCGTCGTTCCGTACCAGCTACAGCATTTTCAAAACGCCTGCGGGCACGGCCAGACATATTGCGTGTCAGGCCTCCCCTGAAATTCATGCGGTCCCGGTTGAGTGATGCCAGGACATCACTGCCATCCTCATCCTTGATGGCGGCTTCGTTCTGGAGCCGCTGGTAATTCTGCTGGTTCTCTAGGCAATATGTCATGTACTTGTTCGCCGCATCATCGGCAGCCTCGTCTTCCTTCTGCTCAAAATAATTACCTAAGGCATTCAATCCCCTCATCAGGTTGCCTGTTCCTAAAGATGCCGAACCGGATGTACCAGATGATGAAAGGAGTGAATATCCTCCCCCTGAAGGCTTCACTGACGTTACCTTAGCGTCAATGCCCTGTGGCAATACCTTGAAATTCTCCGCTGTCGGAACAATAGCCATCTCTTCCTCCCTAAAAAATAAAAACGTCAGCGTGTTGCTGTTAGGTTCCAGCGCAAAGGCTGTTAGGTGTCAGCTCGTAGGCTGTGGAAGGCGTAGAGCCTTCAAAGAATGGACCAAGAATGTCCTGGGTATTGGCTCAAAGGCCACAGGTTGGATAAGACGGTCGTCCTATCCGATAAACCAGTCTTGCAGATACTTCAGTGCAAGCGGTTCTGACCAGTCAGACGGTCGATGATGGACTGCCTGATTGAAGTGATATAACCACCGACTTCTGCCGGGTCTCTTCCCGCCTCAATCATTGTCCGTTCGGCTGCATCAATGTCATGCAGCAGCAGGTGGATTTTGTAAAGCGCCGCCTCAATCATGACGGCACCGTCAACCTTCATGGCATAACCACCCCCTCTCAGGTAAAGAAAATCAATGCCTGAAAGGAAAGACCTGGCAACCTGGTCACTGATGCCGGCATCAAGCATCGAACGGTATGCCGTGGGGCAGTAATCAGCGCCCTGCTTCAAATCCGCCAACGCCAATTGACCGTACAGGCGGAAACCTGGAAACGCCTCGGGATCATGACGGCGGTCAATGAAATGGCATCCTGCAATGAATGAACGGGCCTCCGCTTCATCATGCCCTTCTGACACAATCAGCTGCACTGCACGGGCAATACCCTTGTCCTGGTAGGCATTGACATACCGTTCCGCATCGTGGTAAGAATATGTACTAATCATCTTCCTTCTCCTTTCCGGCATGTTCATCCGCCGCCCATGAGAAAACCACATTGACCTGAATCTGCTTAAGCTCAGTATGAAGACCGGCCACCTTCCCCCTTGCATCCTCAAAACTGAAAGCCGCACCATAAGCACCGTCCTGGACAGCAAGGTCCCGCAGCTCAGCCAGTTTGTCCATGTGTTCCTTTTTCGATAGATACCCTTCAGCAATACGGCTTGTGAGTTCCTGCACGTATTCCATAACCCTTGGATGTTTCCTCAAACGCATTGCCGACCGCCTTATGGTATCCGGGTCTCCACAGCAGTCATAAGCCTGGCGGTAGGCATCAGTCGCTCCTTGTATCGTCGGATTCTTCGCCAAGAGTTCACAGAATTTCTTCTGCTTCTCGGTCAGACACCTTGCCATCCATCACCTCACTGGAGTGAATCAACGTTGCCTTCCTGCCTGGACAGGGAACTCTGCCACGCAAGAAGCATCCCCTTGAGGATTCTATAAGCCTGTTTCTTAAGTGCCTCATCAGCCGGTTCAGGATAATCGAATTGTGCACCGGTCAACCTCGCGACCGCCGGCAAAGGAATGTCGTAATCCCGGCAAATCTGCTGCATGGCAGCAGTATGTGCCAGTAGCTTCTGATAGGCTTCGGTACTTTGTTTTTTCAGCTGATGCCGTTTTTCCCCATCCACACCAGGATGACTGGAAAGAATCTCGGAAACCCCATTGACATACATCAGCCGCCAGTATTCCGTGCCCCAGATATGGACCATCGAATAGATACTATTGAATGTGTGTGAGAAATGTATGTCAGGAACGTTGTAATCATATCTAGGAACGCTTGAAACGATTTTCAGGTACTCACCCTCATCCCCTTCTGCCAACGCGCTGTAGGCGGTTCTGGCCAGTTCTGCCGGTGTCATCTTTTCATACATCTTTGCTGTCAAGTTCTTCATCATTACCCTTTCCTGATTCTCAAGACCTGCTCCACGACGGTAATACGCTGGTCAAGGATTTCCTCTTTCATCGCTTCCCGGAGCCTGTCCAGTGCATAAATCAGCCGTGTCCCATCCTGTTTTTCAATCCGGTCTGCCCGCATATCCCGGTAAACAGCAGCCATCTCACGCCGGATTGCGGCCGGTGTGTGAAGGTTGATTTTCTGGGGGGTAGGGTCTGCCGATTCCTTTTTGGTATCAACAATTTCCCATCCTGTGTTTTTACCGGAAGACGACATTGATAAGCTCCTATTTGATGCCCTCAGGGATTGGGATACCCAAAGCCTCTGCGCCACGGAGAATGCAGGCACGCACTCCTGGCAGAGGCTTCCAGCCTTCCTTCATCCTCTCGAGGTTCCGGACAATCCACTGGCCGTTGCCATTTGCGCTTGGAACAGCATTCGCGGCACCGATACGCTTGAGGGCAGCCTCAGCCTCAACTTTCGCCTTCTCGCGGTCCACCTTTGGTGGAGGCAATGCAGTACAGGCTTCCGGAATCTCCGGCCAGAAAGTCTTTTCCAGCTCATCATCCAAGACCTTCTCGAACCGTGACCGTACCTGCTGATAACTCATGTTTAGCAGGTCGAACGCCATTGAAGCCGCTGCCCAGAAAATGGCACGGTGAGACCATTCGCCTTTGCGTCCAAGACGGCGCTCCTGGACACCTTTCACAGCCTCGTAATAGGCTTTTGTCTTGTCGATGGAAGGTCTGCACAGCTGCATGAATTCCGGCAATGTCGGTGGGTATTTCAGCTTGTTCAAAGCCTTGTAACCCCGACGGAGCTCTTCCGGTGAAAAGCCCGACAGCTTCCGCTCCCAGAACTCAATCATTTCAGGGAAACCGACATTGCCCCATTGCTTCTCAAACAGGTTTCCGAAAAGCATCTTCTGCTCAAGCAGAATGTGTTCAATAGGAGATTTGTTCATAACTGACCTCCTTCGCATTGACATCAATAACCATCCGGTCACTTTCCGCATGACGTGCCGCTATCGCTTCTTCCAAGGATGTTTTCTGGCTTGGCCTCGATGGTCTTGCCCTCTCACGTCTGACCCAGTTCCGCCAGGTTGCAGGCCAGTCCATTTTGGTTGCTTCTTTCCCAGGCCTTGCAGTCCAGTAGTCCCTGAAACTGTCAGCAACATCCTGGAGATTCAGGTCAGGTCTTGCTTTTTGGCAGAAAGAAATGTCTTCAGGTGATGGCTGCCAGTCAGCAGGCAGGCGTGTTGCGCGCCTTCTCTCTTCCTGTTCCATATTCTGTTCAGTATTTCTGTTATATATTTCTGTTCTACTGGATGGTGAACCATTGTTCACTATGGATGGTGAACCATTGTTCAC
>JAFWUI010000050.1 GCA_017524145.1 Oxalobacter sp.
CTCTTCCTCAATCCAAGCGGTTTGTCTGAAAGTGCAAGAATCTTGGCCATGATGCAATCTGTTGGAATCAATGGTTAATTGGTTCCATTATAACTTCTTAAAGCCTAAAAAACTTTTCAGGTATGCTTGCAGTCTGATATAACATAATTTCCAGAACGGTTGACGCAATGGCAGCACAGAAATACCTTGGACTGACTGAAGGCAGCATTCCTAAACAGATGCTGCTTTTTGCCTTGCCCATGTTCATCAGCAGCCTTTTCCAGCAGCTTTACAATGCAGTAGACTCGCTGATTGTCGGCAACATCCTCGGTGACCAAGAACTTGCTTCAGTGGCATCCGGAGGAAGCCTGATTTTCCTGATGACCGGTTTTGTCTTCGGCATCTCAGCAGGTGCCGGTGTGGTGATTGCGCGCTTTTTTGGTGCCCAAGATAAGGTACGCCTGCATAAGGCAATCCATACAACAGTTGCCATCGGTATTGTCTGTGGCATCTTCCTGACAGCTTTTGGTTTCTTCTGTACACCTTGGCTTCTGGAACTGATGGCAACGCCAGATGATGTCATGCCGCATTCTGTGCTGTACTTCAGGATTTATTCCCTGGGTTGCATTACGGTGGTGCTCTACAACTTCGGTGCCTGCATCCTGCAATCCATTGGGGACAGCCGGAGCCCGATGATTTTCCTGATCATCTCCGCCATCAGCAATGTCATCCTGGACTTAGTCTTCATCTGGGGATTGGGGGGTGGAGTTGGCAGTGCAGCACTAGCAACCGTACTCTCGCAGGGACTCTCGTCATTCTTGGTTTTCAGAAAGCTTGTCCTCCTTGGCAGACAAGGCAATGAATACGGTGTTTCAATCAGGGCTATCCGGATTGATTTCCCGATACTGAAAAATGTCATTACCCAAGGCATTCCATCAGGAATCCAGAACTCCGTGACCTCCATTTCCCATATCGTGGTACAGGGCAACATCAACCTTTTCGGTGCAATGGCAATGGCTGGCTGTGGCACACATATGAAAATCGAGGGCTTTGCGTTCCTGCCCATCATGTGCTTTTCAATGGCACTGGCAACTTTCGTCAGCCAGAACCTGGGAGCCAACAAACCTGAACGGGTCATCGGAGGAATCCGGTTTGGGTTGACCTGTTCCATCATCTCTGCCCAGATAATCGGTGTCATCCTCTTTTTTGGAGCCCCTTTCTTCATCGGACTTTTCAGTACCAACCCTGACGTTATCTACTATGGCGCTTCACAACTGAAGATTGCTGCCCTCTTCGCCTTTGTCCTGGCAATCGACCATTGCTCCATCGGCATCTTACGCGGTTTTGGTAGACCGATTATTGCAATGGGCATTGTCTTGGCAATCTGGTGCCTTTTCCGGATTGTCTTCATTACAGGGATGCTGCATTTCATCTATGACATCTTTGTCATTTTCTGGACATTCCCACTGACGTGGAGCATGACCGCTGTCTTATTCATCATCTTCCTGTTCCGGGAAATAAAGCGGCTTAGACGCAAGACAGAAAACAACTTTGATTTCACCTGACAATTAAGGACGGAAGCAATCCTCTGCATGTCCACAGCTGTTTTTTTGCATAAAAAGCGTTTATTTCAGTTTGGAACAATTCGGTAAAAAATTTTCAAGACTGTAGTTAATGAGCAACATGATCATTTGATGCTGTTACGAATTTATCCATTACAGGTATTATTCGATTTTCTTTTTATATGATTTCTGCCCTCCTGATTGCCTGAAACCATGACATCTGTTCAGACTGACTCAGGAAATCAATGCTGGCAGTTCAGAAAACTGGATATCAAAAATGAAAAAATCACTGATAGCCTGTACTTTGATGGGGGCTTTTGCCGGCACAGCTTTGGCACAAGGGAATGTCACCATTTATGGGATCCTCGACAATGGATTCTCCAAATCAACTGGATCCGATATCCGTATGGGCAGCAATGTTGACAGCCGTATCGGATTCCGCGGTACAGAAGACCTTGGCGATGGGCTGAAGGCTGAATTCAACCTGGAACGCTGTATGAATATGAGTGACGGTTCGATAGGAGCACGTCATCCCAATTACCAGGACCAAACGATGCAGATGAACAATGTCCTCAAGACGGGAAACAAAGATCTGGTATGGGTTCCGCCTGATTGGCAAAGTGTTACAAACATAGGTTTCCGCAGCAATGCTTGGGGGGCAGTCCATATTGGACGGGTTGTCAATTATGCGATTGAAAACTACCGTTCCTTGGATCCTTTCTATCAAAATGGTGTCAGTGCTGGCCTATACACCTTGGTTGACTCTGAAGTCAATGCAAAAACCATCCGTTACGACAGTCCAAACTGGCGTGGTTTCAGTTTTGGTTTGGCTTATACCCTTGGAGAAAATACAAACAGCAGGTCCCGTAACCTTGGCGGTGACTATCTGAACAAGCATCATATCGATAACGATGGTTGGCTTATTGGCGTAAGGTATAACAACGGCAGCCTGGATATCTTGGGCAATTATGAAAAAATCGTCGATTCAAATGATTCGTATAAATGGAACCTTGGTGCAGCCTATACGTTTTCTGATGCAAGCTGGGGCAGCCTGAAAGTCTCAGCAGGTTATGAATCTGTATCCCTCCAGGCTTTCAATGGATTGGGCGAAGATGCCGCAGTGGATATTTTCAATGGACTTGACCATTCCATCAATGAGAGGAACGCAATTGTCGGCTTGCAGTACAGGTACGGGCCACATACGCTCAATGCATCGTACAACCATGGCAAGATTGAATATGGCAAGGATAGCAAGGCAAACAAATATGCCTTGGGTTATACCTATGACCTGTCAAAACGGACTTCGCTGTATGCGAATGTCTCTTACCTGGATGCAGACGATGAAATGGCATCCATTGCCTACAATACCTACTATCCTGACCTGCGGACAGGACACGATACTGTAACCAGTTACCAGATAGGCATTACCCACAAGTTCTGATTACCCTAAGGGTAACGAAATACCATCAGTAAATACAGGAAGTCTTTGGATTTTCCTGGAGCCGGTCAAAGGCAAAAATGCTTTAGAGACCCGGCATAAAAGAAATCCCGTAAGTTCTGAGAACTTACGGGATTGTGACGGACGATAGTCTGAAAACCTTTTAATTTCAAGGAGTTATCCTGACAACCTATCAAAATACCATCGAGCCTACCATCATAAGCCAACACAACAACATATAAGTCGCTGAAAAACAGACGGAACTTTAACACATTCTCTATTTAATTTCATCTTTTTGGAATTTTCATATCAATTTCAATTCTGTTGGTTCCCTGCAACACTCCCCTTCCTCATTGCCTGTTCAGGTATTCCAGCGTAACCGTAGGCCGCCAGTGACCAAGTTCCGCTGACAATCTCAAGTGCCTTTTCATAAGTCCCGATGGCTGGGTTCCTGATTAAGGTATCCAGCCGGTCTTGGGCATAGCTATGCCTTAGTCCATGGATACCGTGGTTCTGGCGGTCGGTGTCTTTCAGGACTTCATGGGACATCTTGGAGAATGCCCGTGTCAGCGGTTGTCCTGCCCCGATGTCATAACGGACATCATGGTAGTGGATTTTCCGGTCAATGATGGATTGCGGGGTTTGGTGCTGGTGTGCTTCAAGACGTTCTGACAGGTTCTGGGGCATCCTGATTTCCCGGATAAGTCCGCCTTTGCCTTGGACGGTGTAGGCTATGCCATGGGATTGCCCATTGGTATCGGTGAATTTCAAGAGATTGTTTTTAAATCATATCAGGACGTTCCTAGTGCCCCGACTACAAATCAGCCACCGTTATTGGATAGCCCCGTACATTCATCTCCTTCGCGAGCATCGGGCCTGCATCTTTCTGCAAATCGTCCTTGAAAGGGATGTAAAGTAACCCTTGAATATCCGATGGACGTTCCATGTTGTCCTGCTGTTTCATAAGGATAGCAACATTCTTACGCCCCAATAGGGTAAGCATCATACCCAATTCCATGACAACATTTTGTCGCGCACGAAATGCCTTTTCATCTTCGTGACCGGCCCGGTATCCCTCATCATCTGGTGTGGCTAGTACTACAGCAAATTTCACCTCTGATGCATACTTTTCCAGCTTCTCTATAATGGTTTGACCTTCTGACGGGAGTTGATCCAAAATTAAAGGCTCAAGTTTCCAGCGACGTAGCATTGCTTCAAGTTCAGTTCGTGCTGTGGTATCGTGTCCATAGACAATAAATACCTTGCTGGGCATAGAATTAGTTGTTGCATCATTTTGCCCGGAGGCTACCGCTGTTTTTTGGGCAATTAGCTTACCAAGACATTCTTTCACTGCTTCTTGATTTTTGCCTTGGACGTTGAAATTTCCAGTGTGAAAACTGTTAACGATTGCACCATTGTGCAAACGCAGTTGAATACCTGAGCCATTGTTCAAAATGGTTTCATTTGTAATTTGAAAATTACTTGCTTGGAGACGATTTTTGATTTCTTCTAGGGTTAGGGGCATGAGTGCTTTGTGTTCCTAGTTATTAGCCAAGAACCTCAAGGTAGGGATTTTTATCGATGATGGCAGCCTGTGACTTTTTCTTCAGCAAGGTAATCAAATCTCCTTGTTTTTGAAGCAGTACTACGAACTCTCGCAAAGAGCAAAGAAACAATGTCTTAAGATTCAAAACATTTTTGCATTCAGTCAGAACCGATTCTGTATAGCCGTTTGTCGCTATAAAGATGCCTTGTGCATTCGCACGCATGAACAAGCGACTCAAGTGCGGAGAAAATTCACCCATCCCCACTGGTTTGTTTAGCCATTTCATTTCGACAAGATAGATTAATCCATCCAGTTCGATTATTCCATCAATCTGTTCAAGGACTATGCCTGTATCTGGGTCTTTTCGACGGAAGTCTTCACAAACATGAACGCCATAAGTCTTGAACAAGTCGTTGAAAACCTTCTCAAGTAACTTGCCACGTTCTTGGGGTTTGTCGTTCATGTTGAATAGGGAAAAGAGACGCTGGCTAATATCTTCGATGGCAACACGTTTTGCTTTGGCTACTGCTTGTTTCTTACGTTGATGTGCTAGCCTTTGCTGGCGCTCAATGTCTCTTTCCTGTTTCATACGTGTGAAAGAGTCTTTGACGTTGACTACTTCTCGCAGACTCGCAACCAGACCTTTAGCCTTGAACCGGTCATCCGGCCAACATGTGGAGTAGTCTTCGAATTCAACAACACGCTTGATGATTTCACGGCGTGGACGTAACCCGCTATCACCCTTGGCATTGATATTTGCCAAAACGGTACGAGTGATTTCGTACTTATTAATGGATTTAGGAGCCGTATGGAGGGTATACGACACATCTGCTAGATCACTTTGATCAACACCTGCTCCTTGAAAAAACAATACGACATCCCTTTTGCTACGACAGAGCAAAGGAATTGTATCCACCAGCAGATTCAAAACCTCTGGTGGGTAGTGAAACTGTTCTGACATCTAGTGATTCATTCTACCAGTGGTAATAATTTGAAAATTTAGCAACTTTAATATATACCAGCCTTAAATATCATTATTAATCATTATAAACAAATAGTTTTTTTGAAAAATTTTTATGTTATTCGATATTATTTGCAAACCTGAAAATTTTTCATCAAATTGATATATCCGTGTGAACTGTACAACATTATAGCCTTATTTCCTGTTCAGGTATTCCAACGTGACCGAAGGTCGCCAGTGCCCGAGCTCCTGACTGACAATCTCAAGGGCTTTTTCATAGGTCCCGATAGCTGGGTTCCTGATCAGGGTGTCCAGCCTGTCCTGGGCATAGCTGTGCCTTAGACCATGGATGCCATGGTTCGTCCTGCCGGTGTCTTTCAGGACAGCTTGGGACATCTTGGAGAATGCCCTTGTCAGCTGTTGACATGCCCCGATGTCATACCGGACTTCATGGTAGTGGATTTTCCGGTCGGTGACGGTTGCCGGTGTTTCAAGACGTTTTGCTTCCAGGTGTTCCGCCAGGTTTTCAGGCAAACGGATTTCCCGGACAAGCCCGCCTTTGCCTTGGACGGTGTAGGCGATGCCATGAGCCTGTCCGCTGGCATTGGTGAATTTCAATGGGCTGTTTTTCGGTTGGGTCTTTTCCGTATCGTAATACCTGACATCAGGCTGCCTGCTGTCAGGTGTCAGTGGCTGCAAGGTCAGGAGTTCATGTGCCCGAAGCCCTGCAGCAAAGCAGATTTCAACAGCCAGGGCATTGCGTTCTGCCATCCTTGATGTGATGGCATCGACTTCCTGCTGGGTATAGGCCCTGGGTTCTTTGGTTGCTGGATTGGTTGCCTTGACCCGTTCAAGTTTTGCGGTTGTTCCGAGTCTGCCGGTTTCATGCAGCAGGAAGTCTCCGGCATGTCTATCCATGTCGAGGGTTTTCTGGGAAAGTCCTTTTGCCAGTTCTGCTTCAAGCCAGGATTCGACATCCTGGACGGTGGCATCCATGATGGCGGTTCCCCGTTTTTCAGCCTGGAGCCATCTGCCGAACTGGATGAGCCTGTCTTCATAGTTCCGGCGTGTGCCGATGGAGGAGAGCCTTGTTGCATCGGTTCTGGCTTTTGACTGGTCACGCTGCATCAGGCGTCTGACCTGGTTTTCCGGTTTTGCAAAGGTGCGCTGTGTTTTCTTAGCCATCTTGAGATAGAGCTCCTGTTGATTGTTATGTTGTAAAGCCGTTTGAGTTCGGCTGCCATCCATTCCTGCTTTTCACCGTGCAGGTGCCAGAAGATGAGCTGTTCACGGTATGGATCTAGGCTGGAATGTTTTTTCCTGATTTGTTCTGTCATGCGTTTTCCTTTTTTTTTTATTCCTATCCACGTTGTCAGTTGTAAGGACAAAAGCAATGCCGGACTGATGTCCGACCGCCGTTCCGCCACCGTCACCGGTGGTTTCGCTGGGGCATGGGTGCATCTGCCATAGATGCACAACCGGACCGCCCTCACCGTCCGGGGTCTGTTCCGTCAGACCGTGGGTTGAGACATACCAACTATCAAGGCTTGGCCTTGACGGGGGATATCTGCAACCGCTTGGCGCAGTTCCCGTGTGGGACCTGCATTGTGGATAGGTGTTTTTCGCCTTCCCTCCGTGCCTGTTGCCAGGCTTTGGCTTCTATGTTCCTGTCGGAATCAGGGACATAGCCGGTAGGGGCATGACGTGTCTTGGTTTATGGGATTTCCATTCTGCGTTTCTCCTTTCAGCGTGCTGCACCGTGCAGCGGAACAAAAAGGAGCAGCCTGATTGAAGGCTTGCCGATGCGATGGCATGGACAAACCATTGGATGAGGTGGTGGTAGATTCTGGACGCATCTTCCCCGTTCCGCTCGGTTGACCGTTCCCTGGGGAATTTCTTGCCAATCAACCGCATGTGTCCGGGGATGTCGGAACTGTGTGTATTCAAAGAGCGCTCTCGCGCGAAGTATCTGGAACCGGGAGACCAGTCCGGCTCATGTGTCCATCATAAGCCCACCGCCATCGAACGGCAACAAAATCCGTGTGCGCCTAAGTTCTGAGGAATTCCGGTAAACGGATATTGTGCCGGATAAGGCGCAGCCGCTATGTCGGTGGACATAGCGGTTGCGCTGCGAGTTGTTCAACAATCTCAACGGCGTTAGCCCATCAAGTGACAGATGCTTTCTGGCAAAACTTTCCAACCCGCAATATCGAGGGTTCCTGCCTATCATAGCCTGGCGATTCGGATAATCAGTAGCTACGATTGAACAGCAATAAAGATTGACAATATCCCCCCCCCGAATATTCTTATTGTTATTTGTCTTGACTATCTGGAGAGGGTTATGAAGAAAACATTACTCGCAAGCGCAATCATCTTTGGAGTGATTTCTGTAATGGGATGTAATAGATATACTCCACCGACAACATGGACAAAAATTGAATTTAATGATTCTAATTCTACCTTATGGGGAAGCCAAGACATCTATATGAAGTATATTCCAAATGATAAAGTAAAAGGAATATTAGTATCAGTAGGAATTAAGCCTAAAAGTAATGTTATAGAAACAGAAATAAAGCCTTTTGAATCATATATTGTTAAATGTGAAAATAGAGAAATATACAATACCGATGGAAATCTTTTAGAAACTGAGAAAAGATTTAATCGTCAAATAGAAGAAAAACAAAAAGAAATAGAGAAATTTATTAACGAAGAATGTAATGGAAAACGAGAAGAATGCCATAAAGTAGTTAGTTTTTATGGTGAGAATTTGTCTTCATATGAAGAATCGATCAAAGAAATAATTAATACATATAAAAAACATATTAACTATGAAAATTCTATCCTAAAATTCGCTTGTAACATTGAACCTAATAAAATATCGGATATACCCCAACAATCTGCACAAAACAAAACCTCTTCAAACGCTCAACAGCAAAACCAACCACCTAATGCTGCTGAACAAATACAAGCACCAACCAATTCAAATGCCCAGTCTGCTTCCGGCACATCAAATGACTGGGTTCATGTTAATTCCCGTCAAGGCAATTACGGTAATACCAACCATGCCTATGTTCTGCCCAGCACTCTCAGCAATAACAAAATCCAAGTAAAGGAAGTGATTGAAGGAGGACAGAGAAATGGCAACCACTATACCTACTGGATGGAAGCCAACTGCTCTGATGGCATGATAAGGATGGCATCAAACGTTCAGCATTTTGATGCAAACAATAATTTCAAAGGGGAAAATCCACCATCCAGTCCAGGATGGTATAAGGCAACCGGTCAGAAAGACCCTGCTGTCTGGCATTATATTTGCCAACGTTAAAAATGAAACGATATTAACAGAAAGATATAAAAACCACAGGTAAATGACAATGATTAAACGGAGAATCCTATTTAGTGGATTTTTCCTTTTCGTTGTTGGGTTATGTTTTGCATTCTCTGGATGTAGCCAAAAACAGAACGATAAAAATTCATCTGATAACCATACTGGGAACAAGATTCACCTACCATTCACCAAAACGGTAGCTTCTCTATCTGATATCGGCATTGCTGTCGTAGCCCCAGGTTCTTATGGACAAGAAGCAAATGGCTGTGCCCGTGGTATATCAGTCCTTGAACAACGGGGATTCAATGTCTTAAATTACTATGACCATGCAAAGCGTTATCAACGTTTTGCTGGAACTGATGAAAACCGGCTTAACCAGATCAACAGTGCAGTCAACAATCCCAAGGTTGATGTCATCATGGCTTTACGGGGAGGCTATGGTGCCAGCCGGTTGATGGCATCACTGGATTTTGAACGTATTGCCAGAAGCGGGAAAATCTTTGTCGGGCATAGTGATACCACAGCAATTCAATTGGCATTACTCAAGCATGGTGCAATCAGTTTTGCGGGTCCCATGGTATGCCCCGATTATGCACAACCAGATTTAAATCCATTCACCATGCGGCATTTTGAGAATGTGCTGCTGAATCCCAGTGCCCGGCTTGACTGGCAGGGAAGCGGCAATCCAGATGTCAATGTGTCAGGCACATTATGGGGAGGCAACCTCACGATGCTGGCAAGTCTGGCGGGCACGCGTTATATGCCAGATATCCAAGGCGGTATCCTGTTTGTAGAAGATACCCATGAACATCCATATCATCTGGAAAGGATGCTGATCCAATTGGATGAAGCAGGCATACTCCGTAAGCAAAGAGCATTGGTCTTGGGACGTTTCACTGATTATCACCTTTCACCATTCGATAATGGCTACAACATCAATGCAATGGTTACATGGCTGAGGCAACGTTTAGCAATACCCGTTATCACAGGACTTCCTTTTGGACATACAAAAGATAAGGCGACTTTACCGATTGGAGGCAAAGCACAACTGATATCTAAAAACAACAATATTTCCCTAGAAATAAGATATTACCCGTCATTCAAAATGATTAAATAATGTTAGTTAATCTTACATCTTAAACAAATGGAACAAATATTATGAATAACAATAGAAAAATATTACTGAATGATTTATTGAATTTACCGATAAAAGATGAAATAAAAGTTAAATTCAATTCTTTCAACGGTTATGATAACCCCCTTGAAACATATCTTAAAGACCCAGATGGTCAAAATGAACGTTGGACTGCATGGCGAGGAAAAAGCGGAGATTTCAAGATTGGATGGAAAGCAATCATTCTGATGCATATGAGAAATGATTTATGGCTGCTGACCTCAATACGGGAAATAACCGGTGATACAGGAATTCCAGAATCTAATGCCTATAGTTCTATTGAAATCCCTGAATATAAGAAATATTATGGCCGTATTGTTATTAGAGCAGGAAAACTGTTTCGCAAAACAACTGTATGGTATGAAACAGTTTTGAATGATATGGAAGTCTATGAGATTCTTCCGGAACAATATTCAGGAAGACTGTTTCCCGGAGTTACTGAAATACGAATAAATTTAAAAGAAGTTATTAATCTTGATAAATTCCGTCGCACAGACTGGATTATTCCTTTAGAAAATCAAAAAGGAATCTATCTTATTACTGATACAAAAACCAATAAAAAGTATGTTGGCTCTGCATCTGGAAATGAAGGTCTGTGGCAACGTTGGCTTTCATATGTTTATTCAAAAGGGAGTGGTGGCAATATAGGTTTAGAAGAATTACTTAAAGATAATCCTGAATACGGTATAGAAAATTTTGAAATTGCCGTACTTGAGACTTTTGGTTCAGGAACTGATAACGATACAATATTAAGGCGTGAAAACTGGTGGAAAGAAACGCTTAAAACAAGACAGGAACTTAATCATAATTAGTTAATCTAACACCGATTATAAAAACAAAGGTCGTGTTTTATAATATGACCTTGTTTTTTTATCGGTAAAAATCTTGCTTGCTCTCAGGCTATCTGATGGTAAACCCCCTTGACCTTCAGTAAGGGCTGGGGAAGGTCATTGACCGAAGGCAGGATATGGCTCAGTCTTGTGTTGACCGTCAGCACCACCTGGTTCACTCCTTCATTCAAGGTAATCAGCACAGGATGGTTGGCATGGATGACATATATCCCGTTGGTCACTTTATCCGGTGTGACCTGTTCCACGGTCAGCGTATCGCCTTTATGGATGCCAATCTCTTCAAAGTCCTCAATGGAGGCGACACGCTGTATTTCCTGTGGATTGTCATTGACCGGTGCAGCTCTCCCAACCAAATCGTCTAGTGAAACACTGAAATAATCGGCTATCCGGATTGCCGTTGCCAGGTTGGGGACGGCTTCCCTGTTCTGCCAGCGGTAAACAATGACATCGGATACGCCAATGTCAGCCGCAAACTTCCTGACTGAAATCTTACGCTGTTCCCTGAGTTCCCTGATTCTTGATGAGATAGGCATCTTTTTCTTTTTTGCTAACTATATGTTGCAAACGTACTTTAGTTTATATATGATAGCCGATAAGTAGAAAGAACATCAACAGGGTCAAGTCTAGCACATTGCATCTGCTGATTCGACTTGACCAGTGACACTTGATATTGGGTGGTTATATGTCGTATATGCTGTTACGTCTGCCGGAAGCTGCTAAAAGTTTGGGGCTTCCCTCATCAAGTTTCTTTGAACTCCGACAGAAGGAGTTGATTCCCCCGCCTGTGTCTTTGGGTAAAAGGCGTGTTGCCTATGTGGCTTCTGAGATTGAGGAAGTCGCCAAGGCGTTCATCCAAGGTAAAAGCGAGGATGAAATCCGCAGCCTTGTCAGGCATCTTGTGAAGGCTAGGCAGTCACTGGGACTGCCGGTTGGCAAGGAACGTCAAGCAGTTTTTCCATCCACATCGGATAGCTGACAGAGCGACAGCGCATAGTCTGCCCAGCACTGCATGATTTCCCTGCGTTCATTGACAAGGCGTGCCCTGTCATAGGCTCCCTGATAGGCATCGTTCTTGCTGTGGAGCAGGCAGAGTTCAACGGCTTCCTGGTCAAACCTGCGGTTGTTGCCAAGGACATCATCTTTTGCCCATGTCCTGAAGGTGGAACGGGCGGTGCCATGCAGTGTTATCCGACAGGCTTCCCCACGCCTTTCGGATTCCATCGGGTCTATCCAGCCGATACGGTCTTCCTGGTATTTCTTTTCATGCAGCCCTTCAATGAATTCCGACAGTGCCATGTTGGACATCATCCGTCCATTGTTGGAAAACACAAGCTGCGACCTGACAAAACGGGGCGTTGTCCTGAGCAGGTCAATGACCTGCCGTGACAGGAAGATGGTCCTGTCACGGCCAGCCTTCTTGATTTTGTCATGGGAGGCAGGGATGGTCCAGGTTCCCTTTTCCAGGTTGAATTCACTCCATGCAGCCATCCTGACCGCCTGCAACCTCGTCGCCGTCAGGATGGCGAAAGCGGTTGCCCTGGCAGAAATGGAATCATATTGGTAGATGGTCTGCATGAGTTCAGGCAGTTCACTGACCGGGCAGGCTGGATGGTGCGTCTTTTCTTTCCTGTCTTGGTTGAACGGTTCCATCAGGACACCGAAGGGACCTTTCAGGTCTGTCGGGTCAAGCTGGTTTTTCCGTTTGCGCATGGCGATTGCCCAGTTGATGACCTGACTGATATAGGTCTTGGCTTTCCGTGCGGTTGAGGGGATGCTCTGCCAGATGGGGGCAAGGCAGTCCCTGACCTGTTCAGCGTAGATGTTTTCAATATCCATCCTGCCCAATGACGGCAGGACATGCCTCTTGAGAATCTGGAGCGTATCCTTCTCGCCTTTGTTGTTGTTCTTCCAGTAGCCGTTGCTGGCACGGTAATGGAGCCATTCCATTGCCAGTTCCCCGAAAGTCATAATCTTCGGGATGCTGTTTGCAATGGCTTCCGCCTTTGCCTTTGCCTTCTGCTGCTGGCGGTTGTTGATGGGGTCGATGCCTTTCTCAAGGTCTGAACGGGCATCCCGTGCCAAAGCCTTGGCTTCCTTGAGGCTGATGACCGTGAAATTGCCAAGCGTCATGTCCCTGCGCTTGCCGGTCAGATCCGTATATCGGAAGAAGTACCAAGACCGGTTTGCGGTCTTGCGGAGGTACAGACCAGGGACACCGCCCAATGAATGGGTGCCGATAGGCAGGTGCTTGACCTGCAGGAAAGTCAGTTCCAGTTTCTGTAAAGCCATGATTCCAGAGAGGGTAGATTTTTATTGATGGTATTTTGTTGAAAACCATTATAGGGTTGGAAAATACCATCGCAAATACCATCAAAAAATGCTGGAAGTTTCTGGAATCCTTCGGAACCAATTGGAGGAGAAAGTGCTGTAAGTGATTGATAAAAAAGAAAATCCCGTAAGTTCTTGGAACTTACAGGACTATCGATTGGCGGAACGGACGGGACTCGAACCCGCGACCCCCGGCGTGACAGGCCGGTATTCTAACCAACTGAACTACCGCTCCTAAAATCTTCCTATTGACTGTTTGGTGGGTGCTGAGAGGGTCGAACTCCCGACATTCGCCTTGTAAGGGCGACGCTCTACCAACTGAGCTAAGCACCCTTTTGCTTATTCAGTCAACTGACACTTTCATGTCATCAGAAATCGGAATTTTATTATCTCCGTTATAAAATTGCAAGCACTTTCTCCAATTTCCTGAAAATTCTTACCTAAAAATCCCTAGTCCCCTACCACGGCATCAACTGTTCAGGACTTCTTTCAAAACCTTGCCCGGCTTGAACTTAGGTAATCTGGCAGATTCAATCTGGATGACTTCGCCTGTCCGTGGATTCCGTCCAGACCTTGAAGCACGCTCATTGACGCTGAATGTCCCAAAACCGACCAAAGTGACCGTTTCACCTTTTTTCAAGGTTTCTGTAATGGCTTCCAGTACCGCATCCAATGAACGGGCAGCTGAAGCTTTGGAAATGTCTGCTGATTGGGCAATATATTCGACCAGTTCGGTTTTGTTCACAAAGACCTCCTTTTTCTCTCTGGTATGGCAGTTTCTGGACAGGAAAGGTTATTAGACCGTTCCTGTTGCCAGTATGTCAAGGGAATCCTTCTGCCAAAAAGCAACCCACCGGCATAGCCGGTGGTTCTTCATAGACGCCCGTAGGGCTCTGTTACCAGCAGCGCCCTAACAGGCGCATCTACGGACTGACACTCGCATTTCTGTTACCGGCCACCCGTAAACGGGTCTTCCTCATA
>JAFWUI010000051.1 GCA_017524145.1 Oxalobacter sp.
GTGAACAAGGTAGCGGAAGGCCGTCCGCACATCGGCGACGTCATCAAGAACCATGAAGTGGTCATGGTCATCAACACCGTTGAGGAAAGGCGCACAGCCGTCCAGGATTCGCGGATCATCCGCACCTCCGCACTGGCTGCACGCATCAACACCATCACGACCATCGCCGGTGCCGAGGCGGCCGTCCAGGGTATCGCCAACATGGACAGGATCAATGTCTATGACCTCCAGACACTCCATAAACACCTGCGTTGATTGATTTGAGATGAGACATGCGGGGCTTTATTGGTGTGGAAGCACCTCTAAGCCTCGCAGTTTTTTGAAAGAAAAGAAATGAGTTCTATCCCAGTGACAGTCCGTGGTGCACAGATGATGCGGGACGAGTTGCAGAAACTGAAAACCAAAGACCGTTATGAAGTCGTTGCCGCGATTGCTGAGGCACGTTCCCATGGTGACCTGTCAGAAAATGCAGAATATGATGCTGCCAAGGAAAGGCAAGCCTTCATTGAAGGGCGGATTGCAGAGTTGGAAAGCAAGCTGAGTTCTGCCCAGATTATTGACCCGACAAAACTGAATACCAATGGCCGCATTGTCTTTGCCGCAACCGTGGAATTGGAAGATTATGAATCGGGTGAAATTGTCCGCTACCAGATTGTCGGTAATGATGAAGCAGATTTGAAAGAATCAAAAATATCAGTGACTTCACCATTGGCAAGGGCATTGATTGGCCATGAAGCAGGTGATGTCATCGAAGTCCAGGCACCTGCCGGTGTCCGTGAATATGAAGTCCTGGATGTCCTGTTTATTTAAGCCAGGAGGGAAATCAACGGGACAATGCTTTTTTCTTGGCGCTGGCTTGACGGGGTTTACGGCGTTTGACCAAACCGCCCTGTGTTACCCGTTCATTGCCCTTGATAGTGACTTTCTTGACACGGTTCCTGATGGCGCCTGAACCGGGCTTGAAAGTGACAACGGTCCTTAGGCCGTTATTGCCTGGTCCGGAAGCATCTTTTTCCGTTTCTTTCTTCGGACGGTAAATGACCAAGAGCTTGCCGATATGCTGTATCGGTGCTGCATCAAGCTCAGAGCAGATTCTTTGCAGTATTTCAATGCGGTTCATACGGTCATCTCCGAAGACACGGATTTTGATAAGGCCATGTGCATTGAGATTGACATCGATTTCTTTGAGGACCGCATCAGTCAAACCTGCATCACCGACCATAACGACAGGATGCAGGCTGTGAGCCTGTGATTTCAAGGCACTGCGCTGGGATGAAGTCAGTTTCAGCATGGTTTCCTTTCTGAAAAACTGTATTTTACGCTATATGGCAAAAAATAAATTCAATAAAAGCTGGATGAAGAAGCATCTTGAGGATCCTTTTGTAAAACTGGCACAGAAAGAAGGGTATCGGGCCCGTGCTGCCT
This sequence comes from Oxalobacter sp., assembly GCA_017524145.1. Taxonomy (GTDB): domain Bacteria; phylum Pseudomonadota; class Gammaproteobacteria; order Burkholderiales; family Burkholderiaceae_D; genus Oxalobacter. Next base: position 1,426 of record JAFWUI010000051.1, read on the forward strand.
ACAAACTCAAGGAAATCGATGAAGAAGCCAATCTGATTAAACCTGGTCAGGTGATTGTTGACCTTGGGTGTTCCCCTGGCAGCTGGTCCCAGTATGTTGGCAGGAAACTGAAAGTCCCAGGAAGTGACAAGCTCAATGGGACAGTGATAGGACTTGACCTGTTGCCGATGGAACCTGTCCCTGGTGTACATTTTTTCCAAGGGGATTTCAGGGAAGATGGTACCCTGGCAAAACTGGAAGGTCTGTTGGAGGGACGTGGTGTCGATTTAGTGCTTTCAGATATGGCACCTAACCTGACAGGTGTTGCCGTAACGGATGCAGCAAGGGTGGAATACCTGATGGAACTGGCTTTGGACTTTGCCAAGAAACACCTGAAGCCTTCAGGGGCATTGCTGGTGAAATGCTTTTATGGGAGCACCTACAACGACATCTTGGCAGCATTCCGGGAAACCTTCCAGTCAGTGGCTGCCAAGAAACCCAAGGCCAGCCGGGATTATTCGGCTGAGGTTTTCCTTTTGGGGCAGCATCTGAAGGATCCGTCTGGAAAGCAGTAGGTTTTCAGGCACTGGAACAGGATGGGACGAAACCATGGGGTGTGCCATCGTATTCCCTGTAGGCGGGATACCAATATCAAGCATGGATGGCATCGGTTGGAAAATAATTGTAAAATGCTTATTCTGTCTGAAACTGGCGTACCGACGTCCAAGGAGTTTTTGTGAATAATATGTTTGTGAGGGTAGGCATCTGGACTGCCATCATTATTGTTCTTCTGACAACATTCAAACACTTTACTGACCGGGGCAACTCCGACAGTATTGAACCCATCAACTATTCACAGTTCCTTGATGGTGTGAAATCAAAACGCATCAAGGAAGTTGTCATTGAAGACAGGACCATTACTGCTACAACCTCAGATGGGAAGCACGTCCGGACAGGTGTGACCTATCTTGACCGGGGGTTGGTCGGTGACCTGGTTGACAATGGCGTCGAATTTGACGTCAAACCACCTGAAGAACCTTCCTTCTGGTCCCAGATCCTGATTTCCTGGTTCCCGATGATCCTGCTTGTCGGTGTCTGGATATTCTTCATGCGCCAGATGCAGGGCGGGGGTAAAGGCGGTGCTTTCTCCTTCGGTAAATCGAAAGCCCGGATGATTGATCAGAAAAACAACACTGTCACCTTCAGTGATGTTGCCGGCTGTGATGAAGCCAAGGAAGAAGTTGCTGAAGTCGTTGATTTCCTCCGTGACCCAGGAAAATTCCAGAAACTGGGCGGACGGATTCCAAGGGGTATGCTGCTTGTCGGTCCGCCTGGGACTGGTAAAACCCTGTTGGCGCGTGCCATCGCTGGTGAAGCCCAGGTACCATTCTTCTCGATTTCCGGTTCTGACTTTGTGGAAATGTTCGTCGGTGTCGGTGCATCCCGTGTGCGTGACATGTTTGAGAACGCCAAGAAACACAATCCATGCATCGTGTTCATCGATGAAATCGATGCAGTCGGCCGTCATCGTGGTGCTGGCATGGGCGGTGGCAACGATGAACGTGAGCAGACACTGAACCAGCTGCTCGTTGAAATGGATGGTTTTGAACCGAATTCCAGCACCATCGTGGTTGCTGCAACCAACCGTGTGGATGTCTTGGATAAGGCGTTGCTGAGACCAGGGCGTTTCGACCGTCAGGTTGTGGTGCCATTGCCTGATGTGAAAGGGCGTGAACAGATCCTGAATGTCCATATGCGCAAAGTGCCGGTCGCACCGGATGTCGATCCGAATGTCCTGGCACGGGGTACCCCAGGTTTCTCTGGTGCCGACCTTGCAAACCTGGTCAATGAGTCTGCACTCTTTGCAGCACGCAAAAACAAACGCCTGGTTGAAATGCAGGACTTTGAAGATGCCAAAGACAAGCTCCTGATGGGGCCAGAACGTAAATCCTTTGTCATGCGCGAAGAAGAACGCAGGAATACGGCTTACCATGAATCCGGTCATACAGTTGTTGCGAAACTGCTGCCAACAGCTGACCCTGTCCATAAAGTCACCATCATGCCACGTGGACAGGCACTGGGTCTGACATGGCAGTTGCCGGAGCATGACCAGGTCAACATGTACAAAGGCAAGATGCTTGAAGACATCTCTATCCTGTTGGCTGGCCGTATTGCTGAAGAAATCTTCATGCACCAGATGTCAACCGGTGCTTCCAATGACTTTGAACGGGCAACCAAGCTTGCCCGTGCCATGGTGACCCGTTTTGGGATGTCTGAAGAAATGGGCGTCATGGTCTATGATGATACTGAACAGGACATGTTCTTTGGTGGACGCATGGCATCCAAGACTATTTCCGAAGCGACCCAGCAAAAAGTGGATGCAGAAATCCGCCGGATACTGGATGAACGCTATGTTGTTGCCCGGAACCTTCTCGAAGCCAACAGGGATAAAGTCGAGAAAATGGCATCCCTGCTGCTCGAATATGAAACCTTGGATGCCCAGCAGATTGATAATGTCATGAAAGGCATCGAGAATTTCCCGGTTGATCCAGAACCATCTGAAAATGATGCTGCGCCGGCAGCACCGGCACCGGCAGTTTGATGCCATTGTACTGAAAGGACAAAAGGGCGGGCAGAAGCAAGGTCCGCCCTTTTTTTGGAGATAAAGATGACAGTTTTCCAATGTGGGCGGTTCCGTTTTGAACTGGACAATCCCGGAAGCCGTCCATTGGTAATGGGGATACTGAACATCACACCCGATTCTTTTTCAGATGGCGGGAAATATCTCCCGCTTCCTGCCGCATTGAAACACGCTGAACAGATGATGGCAGCCGGTGTGGACATCATCGATATTGGTGGGGAATCCACCCGCCCTGGTTCTGAATCCATTTCCCATCAAGAAGAAATCGACCGCATCCTGCCAGTTGTTGAAGCATTGAAAGACTGTGGGAAACCGCTTTCCATCGATACCAGTAAACCAGAGACAATGAAAGCCGTTCTGGAAGCTGGGGCAGACATGATTAACGACATCTGCGGGTTCCAGGAAGAAGCCTCCAAGCAGGCAGTATCCGATGGAACATGCGGTCTCTGCATCATGCATATGCAGGGCAATCCCAAGACCATGCAGGAAAAACCGCATTATCAGGACGTTGTTGAAGAAGTGGCTGGTTTCCTGAAGCGGCAGGTTACAGAACTGGTTGCATATGGTGTTGCCCGTGACCGGATGGTCATTGATCCCGGATTTGGATTCGGCAAGACAAAAGAAGACAATATCCAGCTGTTGAGGAACATCGCTGGTTTGAAGGAAACATTAGGACTGCCTCTCTTGGCCGGGCTGTCGCGCAAGACCCTCATTGGTCAGATAACCGGCAAGCCCGTTGAGAAAAGGCTGGCTGGCAATCTGGCAATCGCTTTGGCAGCAGTGCAGAATGGTGCTGCCATCCTGCGCGTGCATGATGTCGATGAAACCATTGATGCCCTGAAAATCTGGCAGGCAGTCCACTACTGATTGAACAAAGGAGGACCATGAAACGGCGTTATTTTGGAACCGATGGTGTCCGGGGCAGGGTTGGACAGTCACCAATCACCCCAGACTTCGTCATGCGGCTGGGTTATGCAGCTGGCAAAGTCCTGACCCGGACCAGTCCCGCCAATGTCACCCCTGTTGTCCTGATCGGGAAAGATACCCGTATCTCCGGCTATATGCTTGAAGCCGCATTGCAGGCAGGGCTGTCATCCGCAGGGGTCGATGTCATGCTTTCCGGTCCAGTACCGACTCCCGCCGTTGCCTACCTGACCCGGGCATTGCGCCTCTCTGCAGGGATTGTGATATCAGCATCCCATAATCCTTACCATGACAACGGCATCAAGTTCTTCTCTGCATCCGGCAATAAGCTGCCTGATGATATGGAACTGGAAATGGAGTCCCTGATTGACAAGCCGATGGACTGTGCACCGTCTGAAAGCCTTGGGAAAGCAGGCCGTCTGGACGATGCGAGGGGACGTTATATTGAATTCTGCAAGAGCACCTTCCCGACAGATTATGACCTTAGGGGCATGAGAATCGTCGTGGATTGTGCCAATGGCGCCGGTTACAGCGTTGCCCCCTGTGTATTCCATGAACTGGGTGCAGAAGTCATCTCCATCGGTGCAGAGCCCGATGGCATGAACATCAACCTGAACTGTGGCGCAACGTCACTGGGTGCGTTGTCCAAAGCTGTGGTTGACCATCAGGCAGACCTTGGCATCGCCTTGGATGGTGATGCAGACCGGCTGATGATGGTGGATGCAACCGGTGAAGTCTACAACGGTGACCAGCTGCTTTACCTCATTGCCAAAGACCGCCTTTCCTACAGTGATGTAAAGGGTGTCGCAGGGACACTGATGACCAACATGGCGGTTGAAGTCGCATTCAAGGACCGGCATATCGGTTTTGGACGGGCGAATGTCGGTGACCGCTATGTGCTGGAAATGATGAAAGAGAAAGGTTGGCTGCTGGGTGGTGAAGGTTCTGGACACATCATCTGTCTGGACAAGCACACCACTGGTGACGGCATCATCTCTGCATTGCAGGTATTGTCGGCATTGCGCCGGCATCAGACAACCCTGCCGGCATTCATCGAAGAGCTGAAACTCTTCCCGCAGACATTGGTCAATGTCAGGGTTACACCCGGGTTCGATTGGAAGGCAAACCACGAAATCCTGGCTGAAAAAGAAAAAGTCGAGAAAGAACTGGCAGGGCGGGGACGGGTCCTGATCAGGGCATCCGGAACGGAACCGCTCATCCGCTTCATGGTCGAGGCTGAAGATGCAGAAATGGCTGAGGTCATGGCTCAGCGGATTGCATCAAAATGCCCCAGTACCGAAAAGTGAGCCAGAACCTAGAAAGATGAATTCCCTTGACGTTCAGGAAGCTTACAGGTAATATTCGCTCTTTCGGGGCGTAGCGCAGCCTGGTAGCGCAACTGCTTTGGGAGCAGTGGGTCGGATGTTCGAATCATCTCGCCCCGACCATATTCCAGAAGGCTGTCATTACGACAGCCTTTTTCATATCTGCAATCCGTCTGACTGGGTGTCTATCAAGAAAAAAGATCGCTATGCGAGCCAGTCCTGGCCAAGGTCAGTACCAAAGTGCTGCCTTTGATATGGTAAATCAGTAACCAGTCTGGCTGGATATGGCATTCACGGTAATCTGCCCAATTGCCAGACAGTTTGTGGTCACGGAACTTTTCTGGCAGAGGCTGTCCTGAAGCGAGCAGGGTAATAACTTCATCCAGCCGGTTGATATCACGCCCCTGTTTAATGGCACGCTTGTAGTCTTTCTTGAAAGCTGAAGTGAATTTGACAGTAAAAGCAGTCATGATTTCAATGCAGCCAACAGGTTTCCGACGTCGGAATAACCGGTGACAGCTGGGTCATTGGCAATCCGTTCTGCCTCCATCATCGCTTTCAGGGTTTCTTGATTGGGCGTATCTGTTGTAATCCTGAATGGGATGCCACCATCACGCAGTGCCTGCCTGACAAAAATATTGAAGGCCGTAGACATATTCATACCCAGCTCATCAAAGAGATGCTCTGCACGGGCTTTGATATCTGAATCCATACGGATTGTGATATTGGTTGTTGGCATAATGAACTCCTTTTGAGTACATTATAAATACAATGCACATAAAGTGCACGAAAAATACAGGCGGAAGTCCCTTAAGGCAACCTGACACCAGCCTTTTCAACCGCCTCATGCAGTTCTGGCATCTGCGACATCAGCGTCTTGATCAGCCTGACATGGGCAGGATCCTTTATCCTGTCATGGTAATGCGATGGATTCAGGTAGCTGGCAGAGAAGAAAGGGTCATCGTCATACATGACACGGCCATTGACCACCTCAAACAACGCATAGACCGGGATATGATGGACTTTTCCACGCCATTCCCCTAAACCATCATCACCGTTTCCTTTCAAGTCCCTGGGAACAGAGAGTACAAACATCAATGGCGGATAACCGCCATATCCATCTTTGTCCAGATAGAAGTCATACACCTTTTTTGAATATTCAACAAAAGCATTCTTTCCCGATGCCTTGTCCGTTACCATGAAATACAGTTTTCCGTTGCAGCATTTCCTGATCAATGAAAGGGCACGTGGTCTTCTTGGGTGGTAAGTGCTTGCCAGCAATCGGGCGTTCCTGCTGATTTGGGCTTTTCCATCAACGTTTTCTTGAATGCTGATAGGACCTGCATCTTCTGCAAAAAGCGCATCAGCGGCATATGGGGTTGCCGTTGCCGCCAATCCAGACAGCAGGGCAAACAGGACAGTAGCAAGGGTTTTTCTTTGGAACATCGCATTGCCTCCTTATTTATCGCATTTAGACAAGGATTTTCCTATTATGGCCTAAGGCATTATATATGGGATTTCACTTGTGATTCCTTTATACTTTGATGGCATAGGAACGTCCGATAGGATGAAGACACCAATAAGGAGCTCCATCATGACTGATACCAACCAAACCCCTGGAACATCAGCCTCTGCTGTATCTGAACCTGCCTCTTCCGGACAGGTGGATGCAGCCCCAGCATCACAGGTCGCCGAGCAGCCGAATTCCGGTACAGCGCCTGCCCAGAACGCTCAGGGCAAGGCCAATCCCTTGACAGGTCCTTATTCAGTCCCGCCGCCGGACATCCCCACCCAGCAGGGACCTTACGGCATCCGCTATGACTTCAATGATGGCGCCAGGCTGTTGCTGCCTCCGGGAGACTGGCATGCTGAAATCATCGACGATGAATCCGGCAACATCATCTTCGCTTGTGACAGTCCTGGCGGCTGGATCACCTCCACCAAGAAATACTTCATCTGGTTTGCCTTCAAGGTCTGGAAAAAAGGAGAATCAAAACCCTGCTTCGAGCATACGATGGACCTCAAGGGAAAAGATGTCCTCATCAGCTATCCAGTCGGCACATTGGGCGACCTCATCGGCTGGTTCCCCTATGCAGAGCGGTTCCGTGAACAGCACGGCTGTAAAATCGAATGTACGATGGGTCCCCTGATCATCGAGCTCTTCAAAGACCAATATCCGGAAATCACCTTCTCCACGCCTGATAAAGTCAAGAACAGAACCCCGTATGCCACCTACCGCATCGGCCTCTTCTTCAAAGGCGATACCACTTTCCAGCCCATCGACTTCCGGAAAGTCGGGCTTCACCGGACAGCAGGCTATATCCTCGGCGTTGATCCGGAAGAAATCGTGCCCAAATTCAAGCTCGGTTCTGAACGGCAGATCCAAGAACCCTATGTCTGCATCGCCACCCAGGCTTCCACCCAATGCAAATACTGGAACAACGGCTATGGCTGGCAGACCGTCATACGCTACCTCAAGCGGGCAGGCTACCGGGTGCTCTGCATCGACATGCATCCAACCTATGGCTTGGGCTATGTCTGGAACCATATCCCGCACGATGCAGAAGACTTCACCGGTAACATCCCACTCCAGAAAAGGATAGAACTCATCGAACATGCCGATTTCTTCATCGGTTTGGGCAGCGGACTTTCCTGGCTTGCCTGGGGCTGCAAAGTGCCCGTCATCCTCATCAGTGGCTTTTCATTGCCCATCTGCGAATTCAAGACCCCATACCGGGTTTACAGCACCCATGGCTGCATGGGCTGCTGGGATGATGTCAATGAGAATTTCGACAGCTACGACTTCTTCTGGTGTCCGAAATACAAGAACACCGACCGGCAATATGAATGCACTCGCCTCATCACCGGCAGGCAGGTCATCAAGCATGTCCAGCGGGTCATGCGCGATATCGGCAAGGAACCACCCCCTATCGATGAACCGGTTGAAATCCAACAGCCGAAGGAAAACCAGCCGGAAGCAGGTCAGCCAACAGGAAATGCCGTGAACGGCTCCCAGAAAACCGTCCGCCATGTTCCCAGAAGCAAACGCCGGAAATAAGGGAATCAGAAACAGCCAGATAGGCTGACAGGAATGACAGCCTTCACCCGTAGTCACAGGAAGTACCACCATGAACAAGATTTATAAAACCATCTAGAACAAAGCCAAACGATGCTTAAGTGTTGTCTCGGAACTCGCCAAGTCACATAGTGGTGGCGGGACGGTCGTCAGGACAACGGCAAAGAAAGCCGTCCTGCTGACTTCCTTCATGGTGATGCTGGCACCACAGGTGGTCATGCCGGCGTATGCAGTGACAGACCCAGTCATCAGTCAGACCGTCACAGGAGAAGTCATCTATGAATATGAAGTCCAGAATGTTCTAGAGGCTGGTATTACCATCAGGACGACTGTCGTTGGAGGAAGCCAGACCATTTCCAGTGGTGGTACCGCCAATTTCACGGCAATCGCTTATGGTTCTCAGACCATCTCCAGCGGTGGTACCGCCAATGCCACGACAGTCAATTGGGATGGTAGTCAGATCATCTCCAATGGTGGCACCGCCAATGACACGACGGTCAATGGTGGGAGGCAGACCATCGATGGCGGTACTGCCAATTCCACGACGGTCATTTCAGGATATCAGACCATCTCCAGCGGTGGTATAGCCAATGACACGACGGTCAATGGTGGGTTGCAGACCATCGATGGCGGTACTGCCAATTCCACTACAGTCAATCAAAGTGGTTCTCAAGCCATCTCCAGCGGTGGTATAGCCAATGACACGACGGTCAATGGTGGTGAGCAATACATCTTCCGAGGCGGTACCGCTAATTCCACGACAATCAATTATGGCGGCTACCTGAGAATTTTCAGTGGTGGCAAGGCAAAAGACATCACAGCGGAATATGGAGCGGTTATTAAAGCAGATGATGTTGCCATCATCGAAGGGGACAATGTCGATTCAGGGGCGGTCACAACCCTCCAGGACCAGACTGCCAGTGGCAGGATACTGTATGGGGCTGGCACTGGCCAGGAAATCCGTGCAGGTGGGGAAGCGGTCTCGACCCATATCCTGTCAGGTGCTGAGCAGAACATCTATGATGGGGGAGTGGCAAGCTTGACCACTGTCAATTCTGGAGGGTATCAGACCATCTATGATGGAGGCACTGCTAATTCCACGACGGTCAATGGTGGCGGGACTTCAATCATCAGTTCAGGTGGTGCTGCGAATGGCATGGATATCCTTGCAGGTGGGACCCTGTCTATCTCTGGTACGGTAACCGTCAAAGACCTCCAGAAAGCAGGGGCAGGCACTGTTGAAGTGGATGGGGCCGAAATGTTCAGCGGTTCCAGCGTCAGGGCCGGTGTCCTGGCAACCGGTGAGGCGAACAATGCGGACAACAGTACTGTGGCTATGGATGAAGGCTTGGTTGACCAGGTTTACGGCGGCTATTCCCAGTCCAGCGGAGCCACCGGCAACGCCGTCACCGTCCAAGGCAACGCCAAAGCCACGAACATCACCGGTGGCTATTCTGACGGTTCAGGCACAGTTGCCGGCAACACCGTCACAATAAGCGGCGGCACAGCCGTCAAGGTGCGTGGCGGCCAGTCCCGGAGCGGGGCGGTGAACGGCAACACCGTCGAGGTCAGCGGTGGGGCGGTCACAGAAGCCGCAGGCGGATATGGTCCTGGCTCGGTCGGGAACCTTGCCCTCGTCACCGGCGGCACCGCCGTCACCGTCAACGGCGGCATGACGCCGTCAGGCACCGTCACCGGCAACACAGCGCGCCAGTCAGGCGGTGAAGTCAGCGGCGACCTGCGGGGCGGCTTCTCCTCCAAGGGGGCAGCGGAAGGCAACACCGCCGAAGTCACGGGCGGCAGTGCCAAGCGTGCGCTCGGCGGGTTTGCGAACGGACCGGCGACCGCGCGGTACAACACCGTCAGGATCAGCGGTCCAGCGTCCGTACAGGAAGTCCTGGGCGGCCTGTCGCTGGACGGGCATGCCCAGGGCAACCAGGTCACCGTCACAGGCGGCGTCATCGACACCGTCCGCGGCGGCCATTCGGCGCACGGCACCTCCATCGACAACAAGGTCACCGCATCTGGCGGCCAGATAAGGCGGATCATAGGCGGTTACGGCACCACACCGAAGAACAACAGCGTCGAAGTCACCGGTGGAGAAGTCACCGAAGTCCTCGGAGCGCTGTCCGACAACGGCAACGCCCAGGGCAACAGCGTCACAGTAAGCGGCGGCGAAGTCAGGTCCATCAAGGGCGGTCACGCCACCCCCCGCGAGAACAGCAGCGCCACCGCCATCACCAACAGCATCACCATCACAGGCGGCAAGGTCACCAAGCAGGCCATCGGCGGGTACGGCACCACCGTCAAGCAGAACAGCGTCACAGTAAGCGGCGGGGAAGTCGGTCTGGTGGTCGGCGGGCACTCGATAGACAGGCACGTTGAGGCCAACCAGGTCACCGTCACAGGCGGCACAGTCGGCAGCATCCGCGGCGGCTTCGCCAGCGTCGGGATCGCCAAGGGCAACACCGCCGGCATCAGCGGTGGCACCGTCACCGGCAGCGTATACGGCGGCTACACCGGCACAGACGGCAAGGCCGACGGCAACACCGTCACCCTGTCCGGCGGCACCGTCAAAGGCCATGTATACGGCGGCCACACCGGCACAGACGGCAAGGCCGACGGCAACGCCGTCACCCTGTCCGGCGGCACCGTCAAAGGCCATGTATACGGCGGCCACTCCACAAAAGGCAGCGCAGTCAACAACACCGTCACCCTGTCCGGCGGCACCGTCAAGGGTACCGTATACGGTGGCTGGGGCAACGGCAAGGCTGCCAGCGGCAGCAACACCGTCAACGCCAGCGGCGTCAACAGCGTAGGCGGGCTTGACGGCTACAAGACCCTCAACCTCACCGCCGGCAGCGCCAATGCAGGGAGCGGCAAAGCCA
>JAFWUI010000052.1 GCA_017524145.1 Oxalobacter sp.
GTCAGGCACCATACCCTGGAGCCCCGCATCGATAGGATGCGGGGCTTCTGCTTTTTGCAATGCCTGGCATACACACAGCCCAACCCACCCCTGCCTTTTTATGCCGCCTGCCTTTGCAGCCCTTCCCTGATTCTCTTTGATTATAGACAGCGGACAGCTTATCCCAAGATAATATGTTGTTTGAGCAAAAAAAATCCCCTCTTTCTGTTGCCAGAAAGAGGGGCGAGAATACTATGAGATGGAAGAGAATGTAAATTGAAGAAAATAAAAATCCACTGAAGAGTCAGCGGATTTCATTTTGGTAGGTGGTGGGAGGCTCGAACTCCCGACCAACGGATTAAAAGTCCGCTGCTCTACCAACTGAGCTAACCACCCGAAAGATTTACATATTAAATAGCGTTTTTTAATCCGTCAAGAAATTGGTAGAATATTGTATCGTTTTTACAAAAATTTCCGCTTATGATTGTTCTGGGTATTGAATCATCCTGCGATGAAACGGGTATCGCACTCTATGATACAGAGAAGGGACTGCTTTCCCATGCACTCTATTCGCAGATTGCCTTGCATGCTGAATATGGTGGTGTTGTTCCTGAGCTGGCATCCCGTGACCATATCCGGCGGATTGTGCCATTGCTGAGGAATGCGTTTGAAAAAGCGGCCTTGAAACCTGCGGATATCGATGCGATTGCGCATACACAGGGACCTGGACTGGCAGGCGCATTGCTGGTTGGCAGTTCGGTGGCGGCAGGCCTTGGTTTTGCTTTAGGCAAACCACTGATCAGTGTGCATCATCTCGAAGGTCATCTTTTATCCCCCCTCTTGGCGAAGCAGCCACCAACATTTCCATTTGTTGCCTTATTGGTTTCAGGCGGGCATACCCAATTGATGAAGGTCAGTGGTGTCGGACAGTATGAATTGTTGGGGGAAACATTGGATGATACTGCAGGCGAAGCATTTGATAAATCGGCAAAACTGCTGGGATTGCCTTACCCAGGCGGTCCAGAAATTTCAAAACTAGCAGAGCAGGGGAATCCAGACGTTTTTCAACTGCCACGTCCAATGTTGCATTCAAAGGACTTGAATTTCAGTTTCTCAGGGTTGAAGACGGCAGTATTGACCACTGTCAATAAACAGGTCCAGCCAATGGATGGAAATATACGGGCAGATATTGCCCGGGGTTTTGTTGATGCCATTGTTGAAGTGCTGACAGCAAAATGTGCAAAGGCATTGCGGCAGACGCGGCTGCGGCAGCTGGTAGTGGCAGGAGGTGTTGGCGCTAATAAGCAATTGCGGGCAGCGTTGGACAAAATGACTTCCAAGCGCCGTTGCCGGGTCTTTTATCCTGAGATTGAGTTCTGTACCGATAATGGGGCAATGATTGCCTTTGCCGGAGCCATGCGCCTAAAAGCAAATCCAGATTGTGCAAACCCTGCATATGGGTTCACTGTACGGCCACGCTGGCCGATGGAAGGACTGACGGCAGCTTGATCAGGTTTCAGATGTTTTTTGTTGCCTTTCATGTGTAGTGGCGAGCCGTGCAGCGTGCCGGGCAATCATCAATTCTTCGTAGGTCGGCAAGATCCAGACTGAGACACGGCTGTTGTCTGCACTGATTTTCAGCTCTCCCAAACGGTTCGCACGTTCATCCAGTTCAATACCCAACCAATCCAGTTGTTTGCAGATGGCTTTACGGATTTCAGGAGAGCGCTCCCCGATTCCTGCTGTAAAGACAAAGGCATCCAATCCACCACAGGCAGCAGCAAGGGATCCGACTTCACGTACAACACGGTAAACGAACAGGTCCAATGCTTCTTTGGCAGCAGGCTCACTGCTTGCCATCAGGTCACGGACATCATTGCTGATGCCAGAGACACCCAATAAGCCAGAATCCTGGTACAACAGCGTCTCAAGTTCTTTTGCCCCCATCCTTTCATGCTGTATCAGATAGAGGATGACTCCTGGGTCAAGTTGTCCACAGCGGGTTCCCATCACCAATCCATCCAGAGCAGAAAAGCCCATAGTGGTTGCGATGCTTTTGCCATTCACCATGCCACACATACTGGCGCCGCTGCCAAGATGTGCAATGATGGTCTTTCCCATAGCAGCATGGCGGTCAATATGTTTCAGCTCTTCACTGACATATTCAAATGACAGTCCATGGAAACCATAGCGGATAAGTCCCTTGCCAGTCAGGGATTTTGGGAGGCCATACAAACGGGCGATATGAGGGATTGTCTTATGGAAAGACGTATCAAAACAGACAATCTGGCAGAGTCCGGGATACCGTCCAATAATCGTGTCGATGACCTGCAGGATGCGTGGCTGATGCAGGGGCGCCAAAGGAATCAGGGTGCGCATTTTCGCAAGCACCTCAGGAGTGACGGTAACGGGTTCGTCATAAAGCATGCCGCCATGCAGCATTCGGTGACCGACTGCGCTCAGATGATGAGGGGAAAGGAAACGTTCAATCCATTCAATCAGGAACGATAGCAGGATATCCAATTGGGCAGGGAAATCCCAACGGTATTCATCCATGCAGTATTGGTCACTGTCAAAAGCGGTGAACATCGGGGCAGGACTGCCAATACCTTCGATTCCTCCACTTGTCTGCCTTTCAAGGCGGCCATCACTGGTTTCTGCAAAAAGCGAAAACTTCAGGCTTGATGAGCCTGCATTGAGTACAGCAAAAAAACGCTGGTCCGATGGCTTGTCAGTGGTGGTCATCAAAGGTTTCCTGCAGATTACGGAAAGGTTCCTGATACTCCGGGCAGGGGATGCCCTAGTCAGCCTGCCATCAATATAATAACAGCCATCCAGGGTAACCAAAGTAGTTTTTATCCATAAATACAGAGGCTTTATGGGTATTGGGAAAAAGCTGTTTTTTAGCCTAGGCGTGGTATCTGCGCACTGTTTGATGAAATCAAACTATTGTTTTAATGCGAATTCAGCTATAATCATCTGATTTTTCCGTTTGAACTTTTTTTGGAAGACTTATGGTCGTTATTCGTTTAGCTCGTGGTGGCGCCAAGAAGCGTCCTTTTTACCAGATTGTTGCAACTGATTCCCGTAACCGCCGTGATGGCCGTTTCATCGAACGTCTGGGTTACTACAACCCATTCGCAACTGAAAATGAACAGCGTGTTGTTATTGCTACTGACCGCTTGGCTTACTGGCAGGGTGTTGGTGCGAAGCTGTCCGAAACCGTTACACGTCTGATTGCTGCCCAGTAATTGGCAGAGATACCTGTTCAAGAATTGAAAGCAGAACGCCTGCAGGTTCCAGAAGACCTCGTTGAGGTCGGTCATATCAGTGGTGCATACGGCATCCGTGGATGGGTAAGGATAAGGCCTTATTCAGCGGATGCCGAAGCGTTGCTGACAGTCAGGCAATGGTGGCTTGATAAGCCAGCCTACCATGAAGTCAGGGTTGTTGAAGCCAGATGGCAAGGCGATGAAGTTGTTGCCCGTTTTGATGGTATGGCAGACAGGAATGCGGCAGAAGCCTTGCGGGGAGCTGTCGTCAGGATATCAAGGTCAGCGTTCCCTGTCCTTGAAGAAAATGAATATTATTGGGTAGACCTCATTGGTCTGGATGCCATCAATAAACGGGGAATCCATCTGGGCACGGTGTCGAATCTGATTGACAACGGCGCCCATCCAATCCTTCAGATACAGGCTGACCTGCCGGATGGCAGGAAAAAAGAGTTGTTGGTTCCCTTTGTCGACCGTTATGTTGGCGAAGTTGATACAGATAAGCGAACCATTGCTGTCGATTGGGAAATGGATTACTGAAACAGGATTCCTGTCAGGAAAATTCCATTGATGAACCGATGATGCAGTTTGATGCAGTCTCTATTTTCCCTGAAATGTTTTCTGCATTGACGGAGGCGGGGATTACCCATAGGGCATTCAGCACTGGAATCTGCCAGCTCGTGGTTTGGAATCCAAGGGATTTCACCTCGGATATCCGCAGGACGGTGGATGACCGTCCTTATGGTGGTGGTCCTGGCATGGTCATGATGGCAGAACCACTGGAATATGCCATCCATGCCGCACAGGAACGGCAGAAAGCGGCAGGGGTTGCTGATACCCATGTCATTTATATGTCGCCACAGGGGAAACCGCTGACACATGAAAAAGTGCTGGACCTGGCAAAAAAACCGGGTTTGGTTATTCTCTGTGGACGGTATGAAGCTGTTGACCAGCGTCTGTTGGATAGCATGGTCGATGAAGAAATCAGTATTGGGGACTTTGTCCTTTCAGGCGGCGAAATCCCCGCCATGGCATTGATGGATGCAGTCATCCGTCAATTGCCGGGAGCCCTGCACGATAGCCAGTCGGCGCAGGAAGACAGTTTTGTCTCAGGTATCCTGGATTGCCCGCATTACACCCGGCCTTTTGAATACCGGGGCGTGTCAGTGCCTTCCGTACTGATGAGTGGCAATCATGGCGAGATTGCCATCTGGCGCCGCAGGCAGGCATTGCAGATGACCAAGACAAAACGCCCTGACCTGCTTGAAAAGGCAGAAAGGGAAGGAAGACTGTCAGAAAGAGACAGAAAATTTCTTGAAGACAGCAGTTTGTAGTATAGTAGCGCCCGTGGATTTTTTTCCACGTTTATCAACCGTCATCCTATACCGGGCACCAGCCTTTCAAGGCAGATAAAAAACAGCGCCGGCATGATGATTTTAGGAGTCGAAATGAACCTGATTGATCAGTTAGAAAAAGAAGAAATTGAACGTCTTGGCAAGGATATCCCTGAATTTGCTCCAGGCGATACCGTTGTTGTCAACGTTCTGGTGGTTGAAGGCACCCGTAAACGTGCCCAGGCTTATGAAGGTGTTGTGATTTCCCGCCGTAACCGTGGCCTGAATTCAAACTTCATCGTCCGTAAGATTTCCTCTGGTGAAGGTGTTGAACGTACATTCCAGCTGTATTCCCCACTCATCGAGTCCATCAAGGTCAAGCGTCGTGGTGATGTACGCCGTGCAAAACTGTTCTATCTGCGCGGACGTACCGGTAAGGCTGCCCGTATCAAGGAAAAACTGCCAACCCGTAAGGCAACAGCTGCCTGATCATTACGTGGAAGGCTATTTAAGGGGACGTCAGTGATGTCCCCTTTTTTACGTCATCGGTGACGGCCATGACCAGCAAATTCATTGATCCGACCATCCAGCCTGTTGATGCCATCGCAGAAGGGGCGCCTGTCCCGTCAGAACGTCTGACGGTTGATGCCCTGCGGCAGCGTTTTGCTTTTCCTCCGGGATGGCAGCCGGAAGTCAGGGAAGAAAAAAAGTTTGTTGACCGTAACTGGCAGTCTGCGGCAGTGCTTGTCCCTTTGGTCGATCGCCCTGAAGGGATTTCACTGCTGTTGACCCAGCGTTCGTTCCGCCTCAAAGACCATCCTGGTCAGATCAGTTTCCCAGGAGGACGTGTTGATGAGGAAGATGATACGCATATTGAGACAGCACTTAGGGAAGCAAAAGAAGAAATCGGCATCGAGCGCAGTTGCATTGAAATTCTTGGATTGATGCCGGAATACCGTACAGGCAGTGGTTTCAAGGTCATTCCAGTTGTTTCCATCGTCCATCCTCCATTTGACATCTGTCTCAACAGGCAGGAGGTTGAAGATGCTTTTGAACTGCCGTTTTCATTTTTCATGAACGGGACGAATTACCAGGTCCGTTCAGCAGAGTTCCCCAATGCCTTGGGCAGGCGCAGTTTTTATACCATTCCATGCAATGGGCGTTTTGTCTGGGGGGCTACAGCAGCTATGCTGCGGAACCTATACCATTTCATCCGCGCCTGATTCCAGACTCTCCAGGCACTTCCGGCAATCTGCAATAACTGTTGATTCCATCCTGGGGAACCGCTATTGTATTGGCAAAGGGGCTGCTGGATTGCAGCAAGGATGTTCCATCGGTTTTCCCTGCATACAGCGGGAGGATGACAGGAGGGAAAATGGTTTCTTCAGTATTGATCAACGAATCACTTGAGAATCTCACTGCAGGATTATCCAAGGCAGATGGCAAGTCTGTGATGGATGCTTTTGAATTTGTCAAAGCGTCCTGTCCTGACACCATTGTTGTCTGCGGACAGTCAGGAGTGGAATTCGTCAAGAATGTCGGGTTGATTCTGGCTGAACTGAATACAGATGCCCAGACCCGTATTGCCGGGATGGTTACATTGGTGCCGGAATATCATCCTGAGGCATTGGAAAAAATTGAACCGCAGTTCGGGAGCGATGTTTTCAATCTGGTTGACAGTTTGAGGAAACTCCTGAAACTCAAGGACCTGACGGGCGGTCTTGAAGAAATGGCACGGGGAAAGAATGCCGCCCAGATCCGTAAGGCACAGGCAGAAACCCTTCGCAAGATGCTGCTAGCCATGGCATCCGATATGCGTGTTGTCATGATCCGTCTGGCAGTGCAGATGGCCTCTTTGCGTTATTTTGCCAAAGTGAAGTCAGAAAGCGTGGTCAGTCAGCAATATGCCCGGGAAACCCTTGAGATTTATGCGCCACTTGCCAACCGGTTGGGCATCTGGCAGGTCAAGTGGGAGCTGGAAGACTTGGCATTCCGCTTCGTCAATCCAGAAGCTTACCGGAATATTGCAAAGAGCCTTGAAGAAAAACGGACGGAACGTGAAGCGTTCATCCAACGCATCATGGCACGCTTGCAGACAGAATTGGATGCAGCAGGCATCAAGGCACAGGTGGCAGGCCGTCCAAAACATATTTACAGCATCTATAACAAGATGCGGGGTAAATCCTTGGATTTTTCCAATCTGTATGACCTGCGGGCATTCCGTGTCATCGTCTCAGATGTGAAGACCTGCTTCACAGTCTTGGATATCATCCATCGGCTCTGGAATCCTATCCTCAAGGAATTTGACGATTACATTTCAAGGCCGAAACCCAACGGATATCAGTCCTTGCATACGGTTGTCGAGGCGGAAAATGGACAGCCATTTGAAGTCCAGATCCGTACAGAAGAAATGCACCGGCTGGCAGAATTCGGGGTTGCGGCACACTGGCGTTATAAGGAATCTGGTGGTTCTTCATTCGTTGCACAACGCTACGATGAGAAGATTTCCTACCTACGCCAGCTGCTTTCTTGGAAAACAGAAGTCGGAGATGCTGTTGCAGAAGAAGATTCCCATAAGGAATGGACAGAAAAAATAAAGTCTGCCACGCTGGATGACCGTATCTATGTGCTGACGCCACAGGCACGTGTCATTGACCTGCCTCGTGGCGCAACACCGATTGATTTTGCCTATCAGGTCCATACGGATGTCGGGCACCGTTGCCGTGGTGCGCGTGTTGATGGTGTCATGGTGCCACTGAACACTCCTTTGAAAAGTGGACAGACAGTCGAGATCATTACTGCAAAAGGCACATCCGGCAATATTGGGCCTTCCCGTGACTGGTTGAGTTCCGGCTATGCCGTCAATCCAAGGACCCATACCAAAATCCGGGCATGGTTCAATGGCAAGGAATATGAAGAAACCGTCAATAACGGCCGTACTGTCTTGGAAAAACTGTTGCAGCGTGAAGGTAAGACAGCAGTCAATCTCGAAGACCTTGCCAAAAAACTCCAGTTCCAGAAAATTGAAGAATTCTTTTTTGCCATAGGCAAGGAAAAGATATCCCAGAAAGCGATTGAACTGGCACTGAAAGGGCAGACCGAACCACAATATGCGGAACACAGCAAAGAAGATATTGTCCGCAAGAGCCGCTCTGATGGTAAATCTGGGGTATTGGTTGTTGGCACAGAAGGTGTGCTCACCCAGCTTGCCAGGTGCTGCCGTCCTGTCCCACCTGATGAGATTGTCGGGTTTGTGACCCGTGGCAAGGGGGTTTCCATCCATCGCCTGGATTGCAAGAATTTCTTAGAGATGGCCCGGCAGGCACCTGAGCGTATCATCCAGACAGACTGGGGAACCCAGGCGTCAGATGCCGTCTATCCAGTCGATATCTATGTCCAGGCAAATGACCGTCAGGGCCTGCTCCGTGATATTTCTGATGTCTTTACACGCGAAAAACTCAATGTGACCGGTGTCCATACCCAAAGCAATAAAGGGGTGGCAAAAATGACATTCACAGTAGAGGTTTCTGATACAGAATGGCTCAAGAAATCCATAAAACAGATCCGTGAAGTCAAAGGGGTGTCAACGGTCACCCGGTGCTGACCAACAGATAATGCATCCCTGTAGGCAAAGACGGGCACGGTATTGCAGTTTTTTAGGAGAATCCTGTCAGTCATGGTATAGTTACCAATCTGACAGGCCAGAGGACGCCTTTATTATTGTTTTATAGGTCAAGTGATGTGGAATAGACGATTTTCAAAATGGGAAGTGTTTTTCGGTTCCGTCCTGATAGGATTCGGAATCATGTCTTTCCGTCTCTACCAGCATAACTTTTCATGGGAAGGTATCCATGATTGGCTGTTGGATGGATTGTTTGTCACAGCCATCGTCGGGTGGGTTGCCCTCAAGGCACTCAAGCATTTTGGAAAAATGAAAGACTGATTTTATCCTGCTGTTGAATCAGCCAACCGCTTATATACAGACCCATCCAGGGTCTGTTTGTTTTTATATCCAACCTTATTCTTTTCCCCTTGAGTCCTATTTTGGAGACCAGATATTCCCCAATAACGTTCAAAGTGTGTGGTTTTTGAAAAAAATAAGGACTTTCAGGTCTTTTCACATGAAAACAGGGACTTCTGGCAAAAAAACGGATGATAACTGCAGTTTTTATTGTTATCATGTAGGGCGTTGAAAAAGAAGTAACCCTTCTCTTTGCGCTTTGGGCCACATCTGTACAAAAATGTGGTTTGATGGGGCAGATTGTTCTCTGTATCGACAACGCAAGATGTTTTTGCCCTTTCTGGCATGGTAAGGCCACCATGCTGGGGATCCTTTGCGCATCACAGGATGTTTGAACACATTCTTCCGTGTCAGTTTCGTGAAGGTACGGAGTGGGACACGGCTGTCAAAAGTTGTCAAACGTAAAATTGTAGATAAAGAGAAAATGACTGAACGTAAACAGTGTTACCGCTTGCAGGTAGCAGAACCCCTGTACCGTTTTATTGAAGAAGAAGCTCTGCCAGGTACCGGTATCAAGAGCGATGATTTCTGGCGTGGCTTTGATGCCATCGTACATGACCTGACTCCAATCAATGTTGAACTCCTTGCGGAACGTGCACGTCTGCAGGAAGAACTGGATAACTGGCATCGTCTCAATCCAGGTCCTGTGGCCGATATGGAAGCCTATAAAGCATTCCTGCGGAAAATCGGCTATCTGGTTCCTGTTCCGGAAAATGTCACGATTGACCCCAAGAACATCGACCATGAAGTTTCAACCCAAGGAGGTCCGCAGCTTGTTGTACCGCTGACCAATGCACGTTATTCCCTGAATGCAGTCAATGCCCGTTGGGTCAGCCTCTATGATGCCCTGTATGGAACAGATGCCATCAGTGAAGAAGGCGGCGCAATCCGTAGCGGTCCTTTCAATCCTGTCCGTGGCCAGAAAGTCATCGACTATGCACGTGGCCTGCTTGATAAATTCATTCCTTTGACTGCTGGTTCCCATGTGGATGTCACCCGTTATTATGTGAAAGACGGTGCCCTGGCAGCGGTCCTCAAAGATGGTTCAGAAGCTGGTCTGAAAGAACCTTCATGCCTGGTCGGTATCAATGGTTCTGCTGATGCGCCAACCTCCCTGCTGTTCAAGCAGCACTACATGCATTTTGACATGATCTTCGACAAGACCAGCCCGGTCTGTGCAACAGACCCAGCTGGCGTCCGTGACATCATTGTTGAAGCAGCGACCACCACTATCCTTGACTGCGAAGATGCAGTCACTGCAGTCGATGCAGAAGACAAGGCACTGGTTTACCACAACCTGCTTGGCGTCATGATGGGCACCTTGGAAGAAAGTGTCACCAAGAACGGCAACACATTTGTCCGCCGCCTGAACAAAGACCGCGAATACAGCTGTGTCAAGACAGGTGAAAAATTCTCCCTGAAAGGCCGCAGCCTGGTCTTCGTCCGTAATGTCGGTCATCTGATGACCAATCCATCCATCCTGGATGAAAACAACAATGAAGTCTATGAAGGCATCATGGATGGTGTCATCACCTCCCTGATCATGATGCGTGACCTGACCACCAAGATCAGTTCTACTGAAGGTTCCATCTATGTCGTCAAGCCAAAACAACATGGTCCAAAGGAATGCGCATTCACCAATGAAATCTTCAACCGTGTTGAAGCGATGCTGGGACTGCCACAGTACACCATCAAGATTGGCATCATGGATGAAGAACGCCGTACTTCATGCAACTTGAAAGCCTGTGTTGAAGCCACCGCACACCGTCTAGCATTCATCAATACCGGTTTCCTTGACCGTACTGGCGATGAAATCCATACCTCCATGGAAGCAGGTCCAATGATCCGCAAGGGCGATATGAAGAAGACCAAGTGGATCCAGGCATACGAAGACAACAACGTCTATGTCGGGCTGGAATGCGGTATGCGTGGTGTTGCCCAGATTGGTAAGGGCATGTGGGCTGCACCAGACCTCATGGCAGACATGATTGAGCAGAAGATCGGTCATCTGAAAGCAGGTGCGAACACAGCATGGGTTCCCTCCCCGACAGCGGCAGTCCTGCATGCTTTGCATTACCATCAGGTCAACATTGAAGAAACCCAGGCGGCTATGGATGCAAAACGTCCATTCCCATCAGTACTGGATGACCTGCTGGTTGTCCCTGTGGAAGCCAACCCAAGCTGGACACCTGAAGAAATCCAGCAGGAACTGGACAACAACTGCCAGTCGCTGTTGGGCTATGTTGTCCGTTGGGTCAATCTGGGCGTTGGTTGCTCCAAGGTGCCTGACATCACCGATACAGCACTGATGGAAGACCGCGCAACCCTGCGTATCTCCAGCCAGCATATCGCCAACTGGCTGCGCCATGGCATCGCCACCGTTCCACAGGTCATGGAAACCCTGAAACGTATGGCTGTTGTTGTTGATAACCAGAACGTCAATGAACCTGGCTATTACAGGATGTCTGACGACTATGAGCACAATCCTGGCTTCCGGGCAGCATGTGACTTGGTCTTCAAGGGACTGTCACAGCCATCCGGTTACACAGAACCCCTGCTGCATATGTGGCGGCGACGGGCCAAGGTCTATTATTCCTGTGGTTGTGGATGCTGCTGCAGCTGTGGCCAGTAAGTAAATAAAAAACAGGAACAGCTGCTTAAAGAGACTGGATCATCGCAAGGTGGTCCAGTTTTTTTTCGCCGGAAAGATTGTTTGTAGCGGCGATGGTCTGATGGTCCATTCCTTGATGATAAGTAACAGCGACCCAATAAATACTGTAGGCTATAGAAAACAAGTTTAAAGTCGGATACATTTATAGAGATGGTAAGTCACTGGAAACAATACAGGCAGTGATGCCAGTCAAGGTTGTGAATAGATGGTTACAGTTCCATCTGAAAATGGGAACAATAGAGGGTAGGATGAACCATGGCTGAGAACAGATACCAAATACCATTCAATAGACCTTTTTTCTCTGACAGTGCCCTGAAAAATATAAAGCACCTGATAGAGAATAAAGGTTCATTGGAGGGAGGCGGCTATTTTACAAAAAAATGCCAGGCGTTGTTGGAAGAAAAATTCAATGTCAGTAAAGTCCTTTTAACGAATTCATGTACGGTAGCCCTTGAAATGGCCGCCTTATTGGCAGGTATTGAAAAGGGGGATGAAGTGGTTATGCCCTCATATACATTTGTCTCAACGGCAAATTCAGTGCTGATGAGGGGAGCGGTTCCTGTCTTTGTTGACATAAACATCAATGACCTGAATATAGATTGTGAGTCTATCAAAAATGCTATAACGGGAAAGACAAAAGCAATCGTGCCGGTGCATTACGCAGGGAATCCATGCTGTATGGATGAAATCAACAACATTGCGGAAGAAAACGGTCTGTCTGTCATTGAGGATGCTGCACAATGCATAAATTCGTTTTATAAAGGGAAGGCTCTGGGGACATTCGGTGATATTGGGGCGGTAAGTTTTGATTGGGCCAAGAATATACCTGTCGGTGAGTGTGGAGCCATTTATATCAATGATGAAAGCCTGCATGAAAGGGGCGATATCATTATCGAGAAGGGGACGAACAGGAAGGCCTTCAGGGATGGCAGGATTGACCGGTATGGCTGGATGGATATCGGTTCATCATATTATCCCAATGAATTGACAGCCGCTTTTCTTTATGCACAGCTGGAAAAGGCAGATCAGATAATGGAAAGGAGACGCTATATCTGGAATAAATACCATGTTTTTTTCAAGGAATATGAGGAGAAAGGTATTTTAAGGAGACCCCATATCATTGAAGGAGGCATTGGCAATGCACATATTTATTTTGTATTGATGGATTCAAGAGAGGAGCGCGATGCTTTCTTGAGGTATCTTCTGGAAAACAGCATCACTGCCTTGACGCATTTTGTTCCCCTGCATAGTTCGCCATATGGCAAGAAGGCAGCAAGGACATCAGGTTCGATGACAGTGACAGATGACGTTTTCCAACGCAGTCTGAGGTTGCCGATGTACGCCATGGGTGAAAGCGAGATTGATTATATCCTTGATGTGATGGAAAGTTATTTCATCAAGAAATGAGGTATGGATTCCAGTATTTGCCATGCAGGGATGATTGAAAGATGAGCGCAATAAAGAATCTTGGTACCATTGCTGTGATGGTGCCTCTTTACAATAGCGAACCTTATATCCATGATTGCCTCGACAGCTTGATTCGACAGTCATATCCGTACTGGGTTGCCTATGTTGTAGATGATGGATCACCGGATGCCAGTGGTAAGATTGCCGATGAGTATGCCGCAAAAGATTCACGGTTCTGTGTCTTTCATAAACAGAATGGTGGATATGGATCTGCCTTGAATTATGCGCTTGAACAGGCTGCATCTTCTTTGGAAAGTTTTTTGGCGGTTACGTTTCTGGATGGTGATGATTATTTAGATGAAAATGCTTATCGTGATCTTTCATCAGTCATGGCAGGCACGCAAGTAGATATCCTCTTTTTTGGTTTTAAACGATTACACTCGGATAAAAGAATCAATGAGAGAGAATTTTCATGCCCTTCTGGCACTGTTACAAGATTGTCTTATCATTCTGCTCAGCTTGGATGTGGTATATGGCAGGGAAAAAATGGTGCACATAATCAAATATGGAACAAGTTTTATAAATCATCATTGATTCAGAAAATTCGTTTTCTTGGTGATAAGGATTATATAGAAGACATTATTTTCTGTACGAAAACCGCTGTCAAAGCATCTAGTTTTTATTTTTTTGATAAATCTTATTATTTTTATAGGCAGCATGAAGATAGTGCTATCCGTTCCCCATATTTCCAAATTAGAAGAGCTCGTAGTATACTTTATTCATTATCTATTATTGAAAAAAGCACAATTAAAGAAAAGGATGAATTTCTAGAACAAATATATCCAAAGATGTTTAGGACATTTCAAAAGATGAGAAATGGCCATATTACCCATTTTTTTGAAAATAGCAACCTATTTATTGAAGTGGCGAATAAAATTATGCCTTGGGCAACCCAGGAATACCAAGCAGGAAGGGTGAAGGAAAAGGATTTTTTGTTCTTATGTGAGGTGGCATCAAGCCAGCCATTGAATGTTTCGCTTACAAGACATCCTGCTATACAGTTTGTCTTGCAAAAAGCAGAGTCATTGATAAACGAAAAGAAAATATTCAATTATGCCAAATATCTAACACTTCGGGTTGATATTCGCAATAAAGGAAAAGAGGGCAATAAGGTCATTGCACAGTCAATAGTTCCTGATCCTGAACGGGTTAGGGAACAGCCTGCATGGTTGCCAGATGGTATCAGTATTGAGTCTACCTCACGGGAAATGAAAGTCATCATATGTTGCCAAGGGAAAGGCGAACTGGATATTCGTTTGCGTGGTCGGGATGAACGAAATGATGATAGAAAGCGTTATCCAGTGTGGATAGATTGTACTTATTTTACTGTCAATGGATTAGTTGTATTTTCTGAAGCAAAGACAGTCTGTCATGATAAACCTTACCTTTATAAGAAAACAGTCATAGATAGAGAGATTGTCAAATTGGAGTTCAGATGGACAGAATGCCGTTCATCATCGGTTTTAGATGAATATCACCAATTGCAGAAAGATTTAAAAGAATCCCATCAAAAATTGAGTAATGAAGTCAAAAAGAACAAATTGCAGTCAGCATATGCTTCTCAAGTTTTGTCTCAATTACATGATGAGGAGAGGAAGAATAAACGGCAGGAAGCGTATATTTTCAGAGCATCGTCACAATTACGCAGATTTCGTTTGACTAAGTATCTGAAGTATAAGTTTTTATCAAAAGTGACCTTTGGTAATATGCGAAACCATTATAAAGAAAAATATCAGGAACAGAAAAGTATCTATAAGTCGATAAAAAAAGGGCGATTCAGCTTATAAAATAATACCGGTTTGTTTATGAGTCTTGATTTTCTTGGCAGGACTGCCAACATACTGGGAATAAGGAACAGTGTCTTTTGTGATGAGAGTTTTTGCTCCTATCAATGTTTCCGTTCTTATCGTCAACCTTTCAAGTATTGTTGAAGAAATCCCGATAAACGATAAGTCTTCTATCGTTGAATAGCCTGCGATATGGCAACCTGGTGAAATATATACCCCATTGTGGATATTGAAATCATGTCCCACATAGGTATTAGGACGGATGATGTTGCTGTTGCCAAGTCTGCCAAAGAAATCCAGATAGACACAGGAGAAGATGATATTGTTTTCGCCCATTACAACATTGTTAGCAACGGTTGCTTTCCTGCTGATGTAGTTGATGAACTGATAACCTTTCGCTTTCATCTGCAGGTAGGAATAGTATCTTTCCCTTGGAGAGGCATAGACCCCTGTTGAAATGACTTTCAGGCTGCCAGGGGGAAAATGCCTTTCAATGTCTGATGCCCTGTAAACAGGTTTTCCCATGAAATCAGCCGCTGAATAGAATTTATCATCACAGACGAAAGCTTCCACATCATAACGTCTGTCATCTGACATCTCGGCAAACAAGAGTCTTCCTTGCGTGCCAGTACCATGTATCAGTATCTTCATCATTGAAAAAACCTGTATCTGTCTGATTGGAATATGGGAGATAGTGAAAGTGTATCACCGGCAATAAAAAAGCCTTGAAACAGGTAGTCCAAGGCTTAAGAGGTAAATAAAAATAATGCTGTAATAGAATGGTGCC
Organism: Oxalobacter sp.; assembly: GCA_017524145.1. Taxonomy (GTDB): domain Bacteria; phylum Pseudomonadota; class Gammaproteobacteria; order Burkholderiales; family Burkholderiaceae_D; genus Oxalobacter. Next base: position 15,319 of record JAFWUI010000052.1, read on the forward strand.
GGGAGCCGGAATCGAACCGGCACAGTATTTCTACCGGCAGATTTTGAGTCTGCTGCGTCTACCAGTTTCGCCATCCCGGCACATCTTTGTATTATCGCCTATTTATATATTCTCGGCAACAGGCGGAACAGATTCTGCATTGACCGGGGGCTTTTCGTCCAAGATGGTCAGATGTTCGACCAATGGTGGACGGACAAAGAAGGAACCGACAACACCACGCCATTGCAGGAATTCTTGTGAGCCCCGGAAATCTACCGTATGGTTTTCCAAGGTTGCCCAATAGTTCTGAAGGACATAACGCTCTGGGGACTCAATGGATTTACCGATACGGTAACCAAGGAATCCTGGCGTTTTGGCAATAAAGGTATTGACGCCATATTCAATGGCTTTATCGAATTCTTCCTGTTTGCCAGGCTGAATCAAGATGTCAACCAGTTCAATAATCATAGTGGATTCCTCCATTCCTGAAAGGGTATTCTAACATGTACCCGGAAAATAGCACGTTGTCTTTTCAGCTTTGCTGCCAGTCTTGGAACCATCTGCAAAGCGGGATGGCTGTCGGAAGCAATGGTGAGACAGTGACATGGTCCTGCCATTGCAGGTTTTGGTTTTCGCGGGAAGATGGATTTCCAGACCAACGGTTGACAATGAAGCAGTGCAGACGGACCTTTGCATGTGGGTATGTATGTACCATACAGCACCATGGCAACGCAGACAGGACAGTGATGCCCAGTTCTTCCTGCAATTCCCGCTCCAGCGCCTGCTGGGGTGTTTCCCCAGTTTCGATTTTTCCGCCAGGAAATTCCCAATATCCTGCGAATACCTTGCCTTCCGGACGCTGTGCCATCAATATGCTGCCATCAGGGTATGGCAGGATACCGACTGCCGCATCAACGACAGGCGGCTGTTCAGCCATGATGGTCATCCCATAATTTCAGGCTGGTATTGTTGGGGTTGACGGAATCAGGGGGAGTTACCCCGAAATGGCGGTAGGTTGCCATTGTAGCGATACGTCCGCGGGGAGTCCGTTGCAGGAAGCCCTGCTGGATCAGATAGGGTTCCAGGACATCTTCAATGGTATCGACTTCTTCCCCGATTGCTGCGGCAAGGTTTGCGATACCTACAGGCCCGCCCCCAAACTTGAACAGCACCGCTTCCAGCAGCTTCCTGTCCATCAAATCAAAACCAACCGGATCGACATCCAGCATTTTCAAGGCAGCATCCGCCATCTCGCGGGTGATTTCCCCAGAACCGCGTACATCAGCATAATCACGTACCCGACGGAGCAGGCGGTTGGCAATACGGGGTGTACCACGGGCACGTTTAGCGATTTCACGGGCACCTTCCTCGACAATCGGTGCTTTTAGCAGCATCGCACTGCGTGTCACAATCCTGGTCAGGTCTTCCGTGTCATAGAATTCAAGGCGGGCGACAACACCGAAACGGTCCCGCAAAGGATTCGTCAGCATCCCGGCCCGGGTGGTTGCACCAATCAGGGTGAAAGGCTGAAGATCCAGTTTCACCGAGCGGGCAGCCGGTCCCTCACCGATCAGGATATCTATCTGGTAATCTTCAAGGGCAGGGTAGAGGATTTCTTCCACCATCGGAGACATACGGTGGATTTCATCGATGAACAGTACATCATTTGCTTCCAGGTTTGTCAGGATAGCGGCAAGGTCACCGGGACGTTCCAGAACCGGGCCAGAAGTCTGGCGCAGGTTCACCCCCATCTCGCGGGCGATGATATGTGCGAGGGTCGTTTTCCCTAATCCTGGCGGACCGAACAGCAGGGTATGGTCCAATGCTTCCTGCCGTTTTTTGGCTGCAGCAATAAAGATTTCCAGCTGTTCACGGGTCTTTTTCTGCCCAACATATTCATGCAGGAACTTTGGGCGCAATGCACGCTCCATCGCTTCTTCATTGGAAGAAGCAGGAGCTGCATCGATAATCCGGCGTTCACTGAAACTGTCAGTCTGTATGCTCATGGAAACCCTGTCCGTCAATCATCAAGCCAATCAACGCTTTGAAAGCGTCTTCAGTGCCATTTTAATCCCATCTGATACACTGCAGTCAGCGGGCAGCTGTTTCACTGCCAGCAACATTTCTTTCTCAGAATACCCCAAAGCCAGCAAAGCATTCTGGATATCTGTCCGGTTTGCTTCAGCAGGGGCAGAAACCGTATTTGGTGAAACAGAAGAGTCCAGTTTGCCTTTCAGTTCCAACAGCAGGCGTTCAGCCGTCTTTTTGCCAATACCGGGAACACGGCAGAGGCGTGCAGTATCCTGCATGACTACAATTTCGGCCATTTCCTTGGCAGAAATCCCAGAAAGCAGCGCCAGTGCCGTACGTGCCCCGATGCCGGTGATCTTGATCAACTGGCGGAAAAGGGTACGTTCTTCCACCGTCCAGAATCCATACAGGACATGTGCATCTTCGCGGATTGCCAGATGTGTAAACAATGTAACACTGTCCCCTAAGGAAGGCAGGTTATAGAAAGTACTCATCGGCACATCGATTTCATACCCCACACCATGACAGTCCACCAGTACCTGTGGAGGGTTCTTTTCAAGCAGGATGCCTTGGATACGGCCAATCATCTTTTACCTCATAAATAACCTGATGGAAGAATACCGGTCCATCAACGGAGAAGCCTTCCCCTACGGATACGGAAAGAACTGCGGCTGCCCAGCGAAGCAGCGTTTTCCAATGCCCGGACGGCATCGAAACCATGGGCATGGCAGATGGCAACACCCAACGCATCAGAAGCATCAGCACCAGGTATTCCCGGTAATGACAGCAGGCGTTGGACCATTGCCTGGACCTGCGTCTTGTCTGCCTTGCCATGACCGACCACCGCCTGTTTGATCTGCAGGGCGGTGAATTCATACACTTCAAGGTCTGCGGCAACCAATGCACTGATTGCCGCACCACGTGCCTGCCCAAGCATCAAGGTTGATTGCGGATTGACATTGACAAACACCTTTTCAATGGCGGCACAATCAGGCTGATAGGTTCCGATAATCTCCGTGATGCCTTGGAAAATCGTCTTCAACCGGGCCGGCAACCCTGCATCAGCAGGCGTCTTGACCGTTCCCGAAGCAATATAAGACAGTTTATTCCCCACCTTATGGATGACCCCGAAACCCGTTGTCCGGAGCCCGGGGTCAATGCCAAGAATCCTCATGATGGCACCTCAGCCAGACCGGGAATACACATCATGGGATATCCTGTTGCCAGATCAGTGACGGAAATGGCGGATGGCAGTGAATGCCATCGCAATACCATGTTCATCCGCTGCATCGATGACTTCCTGGTCCCGGACCGAACCACCTGGCTGGATGACTGCCTTTGCTCCAGCTTCAGCAGCAATATCCAGACCATCACGGAATGGGAAGAAAGCATCAGAAGCGACAACCGAGTCTTTCAGGGAAAGTCCTGCCTGAGCTGCTTTCATCGTTGCAGTGCGGGCAGAATCTACACGGCTGACCTGACCGGCACCAATACCCAAGGTCATACCGTTGCCGCAGAACACAATTGCATTGGACTTCACAAACTTCACGATCTTGTAGGCAAACAGCATATCGTCGATCTGCTGCTGGGTCGGCGCAACCTTGGTGACCACTTTCAACTTGTCAGCCATGGCTTTTGCTGTATCGGCAGACTGGACCAGCAGACCGCCCCCTACGCGTTTCATTTCATAGTTGTTGGTCTGTTTGCCCAATGGGATTTCCAACAGGCGCAGGTTTTTCTTGCGGTTGAAGACAGCTTTGGCTTCTTCAGTGAAATGCGGTGCAATCAGTACTTCCACAAACAGTTTGGAAACTTCTTCAGAAGTACGTCCATCCAGTTCACCGTTGAAAGCGATGATGCCGCCGAAAGCAGCCTGCGGATCGGTCTGCAATGCCTTGGTATAGGCTTCCAGAAGGTCCTTGCCAACAGCGACACCACATGGATTGGCGTGTTTGATGATGACACAGGCAGGTTCTTCAAAACTCTTCACACATTCCCATGCGGCATCCGCATCCGCAATATTGTTATAGGACAGCTCTTTGCCCTGGAACTGCTTATATCCCGCCAAAGCTCCATCAGGCAGGGATTTTTCACGGTAAAAAGCTGCAGACTGATGCGGATTCTCGCCATAACGCATATCCTGGACCTTCTCGAACTGCAGGTTCAGGATTTCAGGATAAGCCTGGCGGTTCTGGTGGTTCTTGTCAGCATTCAGGCTGGACATATAGTTTGCAATGGCACCATCGTAAGCAGCTGTGTGCGTAAAGGTTTTCACCATCAGCTGGAAACGGGTTTCCATGGACAGGGAACCATTGTTCCGCTGCATTTCAGCGATGATGTCCACATAATCAGCAGGGTCACAGACCACAGCTACATCCTTCCAGTTCTTGGAAGCAGAACGCAGCATGGCGGGACCACCGATATCGATGTTTTCAATAGCATCTTCCAATGTGCAGTCTGCCTTTGTGATGGTCTGCTGGAAGGGATACAGGTTTACAACCACCATATCAATTGTGTCGATGCCATACTGCTGCAGTGCCTTCATATGTTCAGGCAGGTCACGCCTTGCCAGGATGCCTCCATGGATTTTGGGATGCAGGGTCTTGACCCGGCCGTCCAGCATTTCAGGGAAACCGGTATAGTCGGCGACTTCCGTCACGGCAATACCATTTTTCTGGAGCAGGTCAGCCGTGCCACCCGTAGATAGGATAACCGTATCCATGGCAGCCAGTGCTTTGGCAAAATCAACAATACCTGTCTTGTCGGAGACAGAAATCAATGCATATCGGGTCATGGTAAAAACCTAACAAAATAAAAAATGGCCAAAAGACGGTTACATGGCATCCATATCAAGCAAGTCATGCTCCGCCAGTTTTTTCCGAAGGGTGTTCCGGTTGATGCCCAGCATTTCTGCTGCATGGGATTGGACAAAGCCAGCCTGTTCCATCACTATCATCAGGACAGGTTTTTCAACCGTTTTGATAATCATATTGTAAACATCTGTTGGCTTCTGGCCATCAAGGTCCTTGAAATATGCCAACAGACTGCGTCTGACTGCATCCTGAATATGTTCACGACTCATCTGTATTCCAATCCCAGGCTGTGGCCTCTATCCGCCAAACAACCCATAAATCAAACAATTTCAATATTGTAACCGTTCATCCCGCTCAAGTAGAGGGGAGAAAAAACAATCCACGGCATTCAACTGCATTTCACAGGAATCTGCCTGGTTTGCCTGTTGCCTCAATACCTCACCATCAGGCAGGAAACGTGAATACCAGCCGATATGCTTGCGGGCAGTACGGACACCAGCGTTTTCCCCGTAAAACGCATAGTGCATCATCAAGTGGTCACGCATGGTTTCATGCACCTCAGATAACTTTGGGGGAGGCAGCAGTGTGCCATCTGACAGGAACCGGTCAATTTCCCGGAAAATCCAGGGACGTCCTTGGGCAGCCCTGCCGACCATCAGGCCATCAACCCCCGTCTTCTGCAGGACCATGGCCGCTTTTTCCGGCGAGTCGATATCGCCGTTTGCGATGACAGGAATGGATACCTGTGACTTCACCTCGGCAACCGTGTCATATTCAGCGGTGCCAAGATAGCCATCGGAGCGGGTACGTCCATGCAATGCCAATGCGGCAATGCCAATGCCTTCAGCCATTCTTGCTATGGCAGGGGCATTGATATGGTCATGGTCCCAGCCCGTCCTGAATTTCAGTGTCACAGGCACAGCAACCGCATGTACCACTGCTTCAAGGATCCTGCCAACCAAAGATTCATCCTGAAGCAGTGCAGAGCCGCACCAGTTCGAGCAGACCTTCTTGGCTGGACACCCCATATTGATATCGATAATCTGGGCTCCTTGGTCCACATTGTAACGGGCAGCATCCGCCATCAGCTCTGGTGAAGAACCGACCAGCTGGATAGCGGCTGGGGCTGGCTCCCCGTCATGCATCAGCCGCCTGCGGCTCTTGTCTGTGTGCCATACCTGTGGATTCGATGCTGCCATTTCCGATATGGCATAACCTGCGCCCAGCTTCCGGCAGATCTGGCGGAAAGGGCGGTCGGTAACCCCGGCCATTGGCGCTACCACCAATCGGTTTGGCATCAGATAAGGTCCGATCTGCAACATCGTAGTAAGACAGAAAGCAGCCCTGCCTTGAAAGACAGGACAGGTCAGAAATGCTTGAAATAATCCACAGGCGGTTTCTTGGCCTCTTCCAGGTGTTCCGATTCCTGCCAGGCAGTCAGCTCAAGCCGGCCATCTTCATACCATCGGAAACGGTTGATGCTGGTATTCAGCACCGGCATCCTGTTCACCACACCCAAAGGGATTCCCTTCGCTTCGCGGTAAGCGGTTTCCAATACGCCAAAATGGGTAATAATGGCAATCGTCTGTCCGAGATGGGCTTTTGCAGTCTCAGCAATGGCATCACGGGCACGGTAATGGAACTGCCGGGGACTTTCAGTCTTGCGTTTCCCATCAGGAAAAAACAGGTCAGGCGCAGCAGCAACCCAAGCCTTGTATTCTTCAGGGAATTTCGCCTTGATTTCATCCGAACGCAGTCCTTCGCAGGCACCATAACACCGTTCACGGAACCTGCGGTCAGCCGTTACTGGCAGACCATGGACGTCTGCAATCGCAAGCGCTGTTTCATAGGCCCGTTTAAGGTCACTGGAATAAATGGCATCCAGATGTTCACCTTTCAGGATGGAGGCAAGCGTTTCCGCCTGTTTCCTGCCATCTTCATTCAAGGGAATATCGCTATGTCCCTGGAGTCTCTTCAGCTTGTTCCAGTCCGTCTGACCGTGACGGATAATCAGGATACCGGTATAGCCTGTCATGCCATCACAGCTTGGCGGCGACATCCGGGTTCAGCGAATAGACACCCGTAATGGTTGCCTTATCCAAGACATGCCCTTCAACGGCTTTCCAGACATCCTGACCGGTGAATGTGCCGGAAACCGCCAGTTTCTCGACATCCAGTGCATACAGCGTGAACACATAATGATGCGGAATCTCATCATTCCAAGGCGGGCAACAGCCATCGTAGCCGAAATAATCGCCAGACATATCCTTGTCAGATGCAAACCAGCCTGTGTAATCGTTGATACCCTGACGGCTGCCATCCAAAGCTTCAGGACCAGACTTGCCACGGGCAGTGATGCCGTTGGAAAACTCACCTTCTTCAACCGAAGTACGGGAAGCAGGCAGATCGACCAGCACCCAATGGAAAAAATCCACACGGGGCAGGGAAGCAGGGACAACCTTGCCTTCCTGATTCACATTGTCGCCTTGGGACGGGACATCATAGTCATGGCAGATCAATGCCAGGGATTTGGTTCCAGCCGGCAGGTCACTCCAGGCAAAATGCGGATTCCTGTTGTCTGACATTGTCAGATGTGCGGCAGGGTCATACTTGCAGAAAGCGTATTGTGCAGGGATGGCTTTGCCATCCTGAATAGAATTGCTCCAGAATTTCATCGCAGCTCCTTGACAGATGGTAAAAGGAATAACTGCTATTTTGCCAGAGGAAGACAGGTTATGGCATCACCTGCGGGGCGTTTCCAGCCAAAAAGTCACCGGTCCATCATTGACCAATGACACCTGCATATCGGCACCGAACCTGCCTGTTGCCACTTTGGCAATATCAGGCTGTTCCTGGGCCTTTTCCACAAAATAGTCAAACAGCCTTTTCCCGAGGTCAGGAGGTGCGGCAGGCGAGAAAGAAGGGCGCGTCCCTGATTTGGTGTCTGCTGCCAAGGTGAACTGGGGGACAAGCAGCAGTCCGCCACCGATTGCGGAAACAGACAGGTTCATCTTGCCGCAAGGGTCAGAGAACACCCGGTAATTCACCAGCCGTTTCAACAGCATGTCAGCTTCTTTTTCCGTATCCCCCCGTTCTGCACAGAGCAGCACCATCAGTCCATGACCGATACGGCCAATCTCTACAGAATCCACATGGACAGCCGCCTGGCGGACCCGTTGCAGTAAAGCGATCATTCAAAACTCCCAAAAAATGCCGTCAGGCAGGGTACAGTGCACCAAGGATCCGGGGGCCGGTTGCCCCAGTCACTGCCGGCAGGTTCCCTGGCTTCCGCACAGTGAAACGGTGGGCAAGCCAGGCAAATGCCAACGACTCCACATGCATCGGGTCAATTCCCAAAACAGTCGATGAATCCAGCGTCATTCCAGGTTTTTCCGCTTGCAACAGCCTGCGGATAGACTGGACCAGGAAACCATTCAATGCCCCGCCGCCACACAGATACACCTGGCCGGTGTCAGGCGCATAGTTCAGCACGGCATCAGCAATTGTCCTTGCAGTCAGTGCCAGCAGGGTTGCCTGGATATCTTCCCCGCCGGTTGACAATTCAACATCAGTCTGGAACAGATGCCGTTTCAGCCAGCCTAGATGGAACAGGTCCCTGCCAGTGCTTTTAGGGGGGGCTTTTTCAAAGAACGGATCATCCAGCATACTCTCCAGCAGGCGTTCAATCACCTTGCCGCTTGATGCCCATCTGCCGTCTTTGTCATAAGGTTTCCGCAGCTGCTGCTGGATAAAGGCATCCATCAGCATATTGCCAGGACCCGTATCGAATCCTGTCACGGTTCCATCAGGACGCAGGATACTGATATTGGCGATACCCCCGATATTGATGACGGCACGGCTTGTGGAAGTGGATCCGAAAACTGTCTGATGAAAAGCCGGTACCAGTGGGGCACCTTGTCCGCCTGCTGCAATATCGCGGCTTCGGAAATCGGCGATTACATCAATGCCAGTCAGCTCAGCCAATAATGCTGGATTGTTCGTCTGCCGGGAAAAACCCAGCTCAGGCCTGTGGCGTACAGTCTGCCCATGGACACCGACCGCCGTGACATCCCGTGGTTTCAATCCAGCCTTTGCAACCAGCGCATTTACATTGGCGGCATATTTTTCTGCCAATGTATTTGCAGCCAGTGCTTCACGTTCAATCTCATTCACATCCATCCCCTGCAGCTGCATCAGCTCTTTCCGGAATGGAATGTCAAAAGGCACATGGGCATCGGCAAGGATTTCCAACCGTCCACCGTTGTAATCATCAGGAATCGATGCCAGAACCCCATCGACACCATCAAGGCTTGTTCCAGACATCAGACCGATATAAAGCGCCATGGCGTTTCCTTGAGGGGTATCTACTAAGAGCTGATCCGTTTGGAAGGATTCGCATTCAGCTCAGCAAAATAACTCTGCATCCGGTACAGATGCTTCCTGAAACGGGTCTTGTCGCTTCCGGTCAGCATCACATTCTGCCGGGAAGAAATCCCTGAGATGCTTGCAATCTTCGCGGGATCCTGCTGGATGCCGTTTACGCGGACCTCATAATGCAGATGCGGACCAGTACTCATCCCCGTTGAACCGACATAACCGATGACATCCCCCTGGCGGACATGCAGGCCGGGTGCCATGCTCGGATGGATACGGCTCATATGCCCATAGGCTGTTGCATAGACGCTCGTATGTTGGATGACGACCAGGTTGCCATAACCGCCATGCCAGCCAGCTTCACGGATAGTCCCATCCGCAGCTGCGTGGATTGGCGTGCCGGTCGCCGCCGCCATGTCCAGGCCTTTATGATGCTTCAGGCCACCGGTGACTGGATGGATACGGTAACCAAAACCCGAAGAAATCCTGAAATTGTCCAAAGGCGTCCGCAGAGGCGAGGACAGCGGCGTAGCAGATGCCTTCAAGGAGCGGCCTTCCACATCATAATATTCACCTTTGCCGGTATATTTCTCATACCAGATGGTCTGGTAATGCACCCCTTCATGGATGAATTCCGCTGCCAGCAGGTTCCCTGCCTTCACAAACCGGCCATCCTTCCGGTACACCTCATAAATCACATTGAAGCGCGATCCTTTCAGGTCACTGATGTCCATATCCACATCAATCGAGAACAGGTTTGTGAATTTCTTGGTGATCTCATCTGGTAGCCCTGCACGCTGTGCCGCTGCGAAGATGGTTGTTTCAATCGTGGCAGAACGGGCTTCCACAGAAGTGATGGTGGCAGAAGGCTTTGTTTCACGGGGTCCTGCATCACCTTTCGCATAAACCCTTGGGGTGTCATTGTTGCTGTAGCGGTCGCGGTAGTCCTGCTTGGCAATCTCATCGATCTTGGAAGTCAGGTTATCCTGCTTGGCGGCATTCTTGGTCCTTTCCGAATATTGGCGGGGATCCTTTGGTTTTGCCCGGATATCCCCTTTCTGGGCAACCTGTTTCACAACCGGCTTTTCGACAATCGGTTTCCGGGCATCGGCAGGTCCAGATACCTGGAATTCCGGTAATGAGGAAGACTGGCTGGCAGTCTGTGTTGCCGGTTGACTGAAACGTTTGGCATATGTCTTGCCGCTGGATTCCTGGAGTTCCGGCATCGATGCAGCAACCGAGTTTTTCTTGATTGGCCGGACCGTCTGTCTGGCATGCTGCGTCATCCCAGACGGTTGCGGCTTGTGTGAAGCCGGAGATTTTGCAGCAGCAACCGTTTTTGCTGCCTGTTGGGTATGTTTTGTTTTTTGGGGAACCGCTGTCTTATGGCTGTCCTGCCTTTCAACAGAGGCAACAGCAGAAGACCGGCTTGGGACAGGTTTGGCTGCTGTCTTTGCAGGTGCTTTCTCTGCCGGTTTCCGCTCAACCGCCTTGACAGCAGACTGCTTGACCGATGCCTTTACAGGAGCAGAAGCCGTTTTCTTTTCAACCGCCTTGGCTGCCGTTTTCCTGGCAGCAGGCTCCGCTTTCCGTACTGTGGAACCCGGAGCTGTTCCAGCAGAGACAGATGAGGGAAGAAACAGTACAGCCCCTGAGACCGCCATGCATACTGACAGTAGCATCCGTTCCAGTATCTGTCCTGCGGTATCGGTAAGACGCATCCAGTTTCCCTCTTATTGCTGCAATCAGTTAAAATAATCTATTTCCATGCGGAAAAAACGCTTGATGTATTGTCTAATCAAAACATCAATCGAGCTCTAGATTATAGCAATTCAAGACGATAGATATAAGTTAATATCACCGATGACTGAAAATACTCCGACTCCGGCACCTGTAGAAGAGCTGCCATTGACCGATTCTGTCAAAGAAGCGCTTGCCATTACAAAACGTGGCTGCGATGAACTGATCATCGAAGCGGAATTCGCCCAGAAACTCGCCCGTTCTGAAAAGACCGGAACCCCTCTGCGTATCAAACTGGGGCTCGACCCGACTGCACCAGACCTCCATCTGGGGCACACCGTTGTCCTCAACAAGATGCGGCAGCTGCAGGACCTGGGTCATGTCGTCATCTTCCTGATCGGTGACTTCACCTCCCTTATCGGCGACCCAAGCGGACGCAACGCCACCCGCCCGCCGCTGACCCGTGAACAGATCGAGGAAAACGCCATGACCTACTTCAAGCAGGCAAGTATGGTGCTCGATCCTGAAAAGACAGAAATCCGCTACAACTCTGAATGGAGCGATGCCCTCGGTGCGCGTGGCATGATCAAGCTCGCCGCCATGTACACGGTTGCCCGTATCATGGAACGTGACGATTTTTCCAAGCGCTTCAAGGCGGGAACCCCGATTTCAGTCCATGAATTCCTGTATCCGCTGATGCAGGGCTATGATTCCGTCGCCCTCAAGTCAGACCTCGAACTCGGTGGCACCGACCAGAAATTCAACCTGCTCGTCGGCCGTGAACTCCAGCGTCAGGTCGGTCAGGAACCCCAGTGCATCCTCACCATGCCGCTGCTTGAAGGGTTGGACGGTGTCCAGAAGATGTCCAAGTCCAAAGGCAACTACGTCGGCATCAAGGAACCCGGCAATGTCCAGTTCGGCAAGCTGATGAGCATCTCCGATGAGATGATGTGGCGTTACTACGAACTGCTTTCCTTCAAGTCCATCCAGGAAATCGAAAAACTCAAGAAAGCCGTTGCCGAAGGCATGAACCCACGGGATGCCAAGGTTGCCCTTGCCCAGGAAATCGTTGAACGCTTCCATTCCAAGGCAGATGCCGAAGCTGCACTGCAGGACTTCGTCAACCGTACCCACGGCGGCATCCCGGATGACATCCCGACAGTCAAACTCAGTGGCGCACCTCTGCCGATTGGCAACCTGCTCAAACAGGCAGGACTCTGCCCATCCACCTCCGATGCGATGCGCATGGTCCAGCAGGGCGCTGTCCGCATCAACAGCGAGGTCGTCAGCGACAAGGCACTCAAGGTCGGTGCCGGTACCATGGTCGTCCAGGTCGGCAAACGCCGCTTCGCCAAAGTCGAACTGGCTTGAAACCCTCCCAGAAAACAGGAAAGCCGTTCATCCCTGAACGGCTTTCCTGCGTTCAAGTCTTCAGCATTCAGTCTTCCGCCTCGAAATCCAGCCCCAACGACGCACAGATTTCAGGGTGGAAAACCTCCCATGAAACCTTTGCCCCATCATGGGCATACTGTACCCTGGCTTCTTTGACGGTATCCAGCAGCTCATTCAGCCGGACACTCGGCCCGTAATGCAGCAACTGCCAGCCGGCATCATTGCAGGCATAGTAATAGCCGATGCCGCCCGCCACACCGACCCGTGTGATGAACGTCACATCATATTTCTCAAGCACCGCCTTGCCGACATAGACATCCGTCTTGTCCCAGGCGCTGAACACCATATCCGCCAGTGATTCGTTCCCCTCGATACGGACAATCTCCAGCTTCGAACGGCCATAAGCGGCGATGATGTCCTCGCGCCTTGCCGGTGGGAGATCGGTGGGGTTTTTCATGAACACAGCAACCGGATGCGTCTGTGGAAGACCGTTCCCATCTGTATAAGTCAGTCCTTTGGAGCGATGGGCGAGGAAGCGTAAGCCAGAAGCCTCGCAGATGCGTACCCAGCGGCAGAACGTTTCGCCATATCCCCAGCTGTCCTGCGAATAGAATACCCCGTCATCCGCCAGCAGCTCATTCACCAGCTGCATATCTGCCAATGGCTGCTGAGGCTGGTCCCGTTCATCCGGTGTCATCAGTCCTTTGCTGAACACATCCATCGTCATCGAGGCGGCATACACCTGTGAGGCAATCACCAGGTCCGCCTTGCCCAACCCGGCTTTCAGGAAACTGTCCAATGAGCCTGTAAATGTATGCACGTTGCCCAGCTTCAGGCCGATGGCGCGGGCATCCGTCACCAATGTGGCATCCATATTGATGTCCAGTGCAACCACCTGCGCATCCGGGAACTGCTTCGCCAGGAAACACGCCAGCAGGCCGTTGCCACAGCCGATATCCACAACCACCTTGCCAGACAGGTCACCGACCTGCCCAAGCAGCCATTCCGCAAAAACACCCAGCCGCTCCGCATTCAACTGACCCGCCAGTGCGTTCGAGAACTCCAGCGAAGAATAGATGACACTGTAAGGCGCTTCAACAGCAGAGGCGTTTTCAGCCTTCGCATGCGCATAATCCAGATAGCGTTTCGCCATATCCTTGAACTTGATGTTCAGGCGTTTCTCAAAGGCGGCGTTGTTCGTCTGCTTCGGTACACCATGTCCCAGGCAGAACTGTGAGAACACCTGCCGGACAGGCTTGCGGTTCGATGGCTTCTTGACTTGTTTCATCTCAAAAACTCTCCGTGGCACAGATGAAATGTGTGCCGATAACCAGAAAGGTCTTACTGTATCAGAGGATACAGTTTTGTCATATCAGTATTTTGGTAGGAAAAGACTGGCTGACGGCCAAGAAAAGGGTAAACGTTTTTCAAGACGTAGAAATAAGAAGATCCTGCCATTTCTGGCAGGATCGGATTCGTTTCATTCCCGAAGGAAATCAACTTATTGTAGTAACGGATCTCACCCCATAAAGCTACAACAGCGTAAGTCTATCTGAACTTTCAAGTAACTGCAAATCTCTTGAATCTCCATGTTTTTTATAAGGTTTTCATTACGGAAAAATCCTGAAAAAAGTTTAGAATAAATGCATCGGCAAATTCTCAGGAGCAGGTCATGAGCAATCGTATCATTGGATTGGATATCGGCATCGCTTCAGTTGGTTGGGCGGTTGTTGAAAACGGTGTCCGCATCATTGATTTGGGAGTCAGGACTTTTGACAAGGCGGAAACAGCCAAAGAAGGCGATTCGCTCAATCTCATCAGACGGGAAGCCAGGCTTGCCAGAAGACGTTTGTCACGCCGTGCCCAGCGGTTGCGCCAGACAGCCCGTTTCCTGAAAACATCTGGACTCATTGCATCTGAATCAGACTTACATCAGCCCTTGCACAAAGATGTTCAGAAAATAGAAGGGGAAGGTAAATCACCGTGGCAATTACGTGCTGAGGGACTTGACCGCTTACTGACACCATTTGAATTGGCCAAGGTTATTTTCCATATTGTCAAGCATCGGGGTTTCCATTGGGTAAGCAGTGCAGAAAGGGCTGCTGCCGACAATGATAAAGAAGGCGGAGCAATCAAGAAGGGACTCGTGGCGACCGAAGCCAGAATGAAAGAAAAAGGTTATCGGACGTTGGGCGAAATGATTTGGAAAGAGTACCCGGATGCACAACGGAATAAAGGCGGTGCTTATGAAAAAGTCCTGCCCCGGACAGGATTGGATGCGGAGTTGAGGTCTCTTTTCGGTGTTCAGAAAAAATTGGGCAATTCTTCTGTCACTGATGCTTTGGTTGAAGGCATTGTTGGTACAGGAGATCGGAAAACAGGGCTGCTTTGGAAGCAGAAACCGCCGATTCAAGGTGAGGATATCCTGAAAATGTTGGGGCATTGCCGTTTTGAACGTAATGAATTCCGTGCACCAAAAAACAGTTTTGCCGCAGAACGGCATATCTGGTTGACCCGGTTGAATAATCTAAGACTTGTCAGTAACGGACAGTCTCGCGAATTGACTCCAGAAGAAAGAAAAGAAGTCCTGAATATGCCTTATGACCAGAAAGGCGACCTGACTTATAAACAGCTACGTCGGAAATTGGAAAAATCAGGACTTTGGAATAAAGGCGAATATCGGTTTGCTGGATTACGGTATGGGGAGAAAGACCCTGAAACAGCTGTACTGTGCAAGATACCTGGCTGGCATGCACTTGAAAGGGCCTATGAAAGTGCCGGATTGCAGGGAGAATGGAAACAGATTTCAGACAAAGCCCTATTGGAAAGCCGTTCCGATTTATTGGATCAGCTGGCATTCATCCTGTCTGTTTATAAAGAAGATGAAGAAGTCCGCGGGCAGCTGATTGAAGTATTGGGAAAAGGAAAGGACAAGTTGATTGATGCCTTGTTGTCCATCCGTTTTGACCAGTTCAGTGCATTGTCTTTGAAAGTGCTGAATGCCATCCTGCCATTCATGAATGCTGGTGACCGTTATGATGAGGCCTGTGGAAAAGCGGGTTATCAGCATAGTGCCAAAGGGACAGAAAACCTCGAAAAAACAAAGTATCTGCCATCTTTGTTCAGCGGTCGTGATGTCCATGGAACCATGGTCTTGAATGAAGAATTGGATGTTCCACGCAATCCTGTGGTATTGCGGGCAATCAACCAGACACGCAAGGTATTGAATGCCATCGTCAAGAAATATGGTTCTCCTTCTGAAGTGCATATCGAGCTAGGCAGGGATTTGTCCCGCAGTTTTTCGCAGCGGAACAGCATCGCAAGGGAACAGAAAAAATATGCAGACAGGAAAGAGGTGTTGATTCAGAAGTTCAGGGAACTGTTCAATGCAGAGCCAAATGGACGCAATCTGGAAAAATTCCGGCTTTATAGCGAACAGCAGGGTAAAAGTCTTTACTGTGGGAAGCCGATTGATATTGGACGTCTCCTTGAACCCGGCTATGTTGAGGTGGAT
The DNA here is from genome assembly GCA_017524145.1 of Oxalobacter sp. Lineage (GTDB taxonomy): Bacteria > Pseudomonadota > Gammaproteobacteria > Burkholderiales > Burkholderiaceae_D > Oxalobacter. The sequence continues at coordinate 31,162 of JAFWUI010000052.1, forward strand.
CATATCCTGCCTTATTCCCGTAGTTTCGATGATTCCAAAAACAACAAGGCACTCGTATTCACTTGGGAGAACCGTGATAAAGGGAACCGCACACCGTTTGAATATATCGGGTCAAATACGGATGATTGGCATGAATTTGAAGAGCATGTCGGTTCATTGAAACTGACTATGGCAAAACGGCAGCGTCTGTTACGGAAGGATTTTGGTGATAAAACAGAGAAAGAATTCCGTGACCGCAATCTCAATGACACCCGTTATGCCAGCCGTTTCTTCAAGAATTATGTCGATGCCTGTTTGAAACTAACAAATCCACTTAGCGAAGCAGGAGCGGTCAGCGTGAATGGGGCTTTGACATCTTTCCTCCGTGCCCGTTGGGGATTGTTGAAAGTCCGTTCTGAAAATGACCGTCATCATGCGATGGATGCTGTGGTGGTTGCCTGTTGTACAAGGGCGATGATTCAGCATGTTGCAATATATTCTTCGCATAGAGAACGTTTCTTTAAAAGAAAAGGCGATGTTGTAGATTTATCAACAGGCGAGGTCTTGAATCGTTTCCCTGTGCCTTGGGAACATTTCAGTGAGGAATTGCAACTTCGTCTTTACTGTAATGGCCGTCAGATGTTGCAGGAAGAATTGGCTAAGTTGGGGACTTATCCAGAAGAAGCCTTGAAAGCTGTGAAACCATTGTTTGTTTCTCGCGCCATCCAGCGTCGCGGAACGGGAGCCCTGCATAAAGAAACCATCTATTCCCAGACAGCAGAACAGAAAAAAGAAGAATTGGTTACCCGAAAGATTCTGTTGACGGAATTGAAACAATCACATTTCAAAAGCCTTGTGGATTATGACCGTAATGCCAAGCTCTATGAGACCATTCGCGGGAGACTGGAGGCGGCAGGCTGGGATGCCAAAAAAGCCTTTCCGGAAGGATCAATGCGGATGCTGGACAAGGAAGGCAGACCGAATGGTACGATGGTCAAATCAGTCCGGATAACGGAAAAGAAAACGGGAACATCTATCCGTGGAGGCTTGGCAGAGAATGGATTGATGAGACGGGTAGATGTCTTCAAGAAGAATGGTCAGTATTTTTTGGTGCCAATCTATTTCTGGCATAAAGAACTGCCGAATAGGGCTGTTGCTGCATATAAACCTGAAGAAGAATGGTTTGTGATAGATAATCAGTTTGAATGGTGTTTTTCGTTGGTAACGAACGATTTGGTTCATATTAAGCTCAAGGGTAGAGAATATATTGGCTATTTTGCTGGATTGGATCGTGCAACAGGAGCAATCAGCATCTTGGGGCATGATAGAAACCAAGATTTTGGCAAAGAAGGTGTACAGAGAGGTATTGGGGTCAGAAATGCTCTGATTTTCAAAAAACTGGCGGTCGATGTGCTCGGCAATGTCTATGCTTTGCCACAGGAGCCACGCCATGAGCTGGCGTAGTATTGTCATTTCTAATCCAGCCCGCCTGCATCGGGAACATTATTCACTGGCAATCGAGCAGGAAGAGGCGGTTTTTGTGCCGTTTGAAGATATAGCGGTCATCGTTTTAGACAATCCACAGATTACGTTGACCCAACCGGTTCTAGCCGCCTGTGCAGAATATGGGATTGCATTGTTCTGCACCGATTTCACACATACCCCGTGTGGGGTGTTCTTACCTTTTGGGACACATTCCCGGACTACCCGTATCCTGCGGTTGCAGATCAAGGCAACACAACCTGCCAAGAAACGCATCTGGGCAGAAATTGTCAAGGCGAAAATCCGTAATCAGGCCCGGTGTCTGAGATATGCAGGACAAATGGGCGATGACAGGTTGGAGAAACTGGCATCAGCAGTCCGTTCAGGTGATGCAGGCAATCTTGAGGCGAGGGCAGCCAAATGGTATTTCGATGGGTTGTTTGGCAGTCAATTCAGCCGTATCCAGGATACACCTGTGAATGCATGTCTTAATTATGGCTATGCAATAATCCGGGGAGCAGTTGCCCGTCAGTTGGTGTTGCATGGGTTGCATCCGCCGATGGGGATATTCCATAGCAGTGAACAGAATGCCTTCAATCTGGCGGATGATTTGATAGAACCTTTCCGTCCAGTGGTTGACCTGTATGTTGCCACCCATTTGCCATCCATCTTGAATGCATCAGATATTCCAAAAGCATCGTTGGTCCGTTTGTTGAATGTGGATATGGTGATGCCAGAAGGCGTGACTGCAGTATCAACCGCCATTGAATATGCTGTGGAAAGTTTTGTCAGGGTATTGGAAGGAACGGACAAGCATCTGTCGTTGCCAGAACTGATACCGTTGCGGACACATTTCAGGGAGACATGAAATGTCAGCTGAATTGAGGCGTCCTATGCGATTACTTGTTTTCTTTGACCTGCCAACCATCACCCGTGCCAATAAGCGGGCTTATGTCCTTTTCAGACGGTTCCTGCTCAATGATGGTTTTGACATGATTCAATGGTCAGTGTATGGACGCATTCTTTCAGGACGTGAAGCAGAACAGATGCATTACCAGCGTATCCGTGAGAATCTGCCCCCTGAAGGTTCCGTGCGTTGTATGACAGTCACAGAAAAGCAGTATGCAGGCATCAGGTTGTTGGTTGGCAAACCGAAAAAACAGGAAAAAAAGGTCAACGCAGACCAGTTGTTGCTGTTTTAAAAAAGCCTGGAATCTGTGGATGAACACAGAAAATCAGGCTTTTTTCTAGGGTTGAATTCTGATAACCCTTTGAATATCAAGCGGAATCCAAAGACGGATTGTAGCTTTATGGGGTGAGACCGGAAACTACAACGCTGTAACGGTAACTTCTGCGCTGTGGTGTATTGTAGCTTTATGGGGTGAGACCGGAAACTACAACCTGGATTGCTGAGGACTACCGCGCCAGCGAAATTGTAGCTTTATGGGGTGAGACCGGAAACTACAACATTCCAATGTTTGTTAGCATCCTTTACTAGATTGTAGCTTTATGGGGTGAGACCGGAAACTACAACGATGGTTGCGGTATTGTTTTCCATGGCTATATTGTAGCTTTATGGGGTGAGACCGGAAACTA
>JAFWUI010000053.1 GCA_017524145.1 Oxalobacter sp.
GTCAGGCCGAACAGTTTCTGTTTCTGTGCCAGCAGGGAGGCTGGAAGCACCTTGCGGTCGAAATCATCAGGAATCAATGGGTAATTCGCCACCTTCAGGCCATACTGCATCGCAAGGTACAGGCTTGTCGGTGTCTTGCCGCTCCGGGATACACCGATCAGGATGACATCCGCGTCCTGCAGGTTCTGCTCTGAGATGCCGTCATCATGTTCCAATGTGAAGTTGATGGCATCCATGCGGAGTTTGTATTCCTCATTTTCCATATTCTGATGGCTCAGCCCGATTTCCTGTTTCGGTGCAACGCCCAGTTCCTGTTTCAGCGGTTCCACAAAAGGCTGGATGATGTCCAGATGCAGAGCCTTCGCCAGATGTATCTCGTCCACCAGTTCCTGGATGACCAGGGTCGAGAACACAATCGGTGGGATACCTGTCCGGTCAAACTCGGCCTGGATCTGCAGGCGGGCTGTCTGGGCTTTCTTCAGGGTATCGACGAAGGGGATGTAAATCCGCGTATAAGTCAGGTCGAATTGTGAAAGGATGGAGCGTGCCATGGCCTCGGCAGTGATGCCGGTGCCATCGGAGACAATGTAAACTGTCCGGGGCGGGATATCCTGTTGTGCAGTCATGATGGAATCTCGGAAAAATCCAGAAAAATTAATGTAAAGTTACCATGAAATGATGGGAAACAACATCACCAAAGCAGTACAATAGACGACTGATAGATTGATGCATAACATCGGCAACATTGGCGGAATACAGCCAGATTCACCAGCAGGAGAACAATATGTCAGAAGCTGCCCTTCGTCCTCAAAATAAACAGACAGCCTATGTCATTCCCTTCAACCAGCTCCGGATGACGGACGTATCACTGGTAGGCGGAAAGAATGCATCGCTTGGCGAAATGATCAGCCAGCTGTCCGAGAAAGGGATCCGCGTCCCTGAAGGGTTTGCCACAACGGCACGGGCATTCCATGATTTCCTGTCTTACAGCAGCGATAGTGGCCAGACATTGGCAAAACGCATTGAAGGCCGCTTGACAGGTGTTGATATTGATAATGTCCAGTCGCTGGCTGAAGCAGGCGCAGAAATCCGCCAATGGATTGTCGATACACCGTTTCAGCCCCAGTTGGAACAGGAAATCCGGGATAGTTATGAGCAGATGGTCCGCAGTGTCCAGAATGCTGATGTTTCTGTAGCTGTCCGTTCTTCATCGACAGCAGAAGACCTGTACAACGCCTCATTTGCCGGTCAACAGGAAACCTACCTGAACATTGTCGGCATTGAGAATGTCCTGCATGCCGTCAAACTCGTTTTTGCATCCCTTTACAGTGACCGGGTCATCTCATACCGCCAGACACGTGGTTTCAGGCATTCAGAAGTGGCATTGTCGGTCGGCATCCAGCGTATGGTCCGTTCAGACCGTGCAGCGGCAGGTGCCATGTTCACATTGGATACAGAGTCCGGTTTCCGGGAAGTCGTTTTCATCACCTCAAGCTATGGTTTGGGTGAAACCGTCATGCAGGGGGCGGTCAATCCTGATGAATTCTATGTCCATAAACCGATGCTTGAACGGGGCAGGAAGGCCATCATCCGCCGTACCTTGGGATCCAAGCTCATCCAGACCGTATTTAGCGATGACCAGAAAGCAGAAGTCTCGACCAAAGTTGAAGAGGTGCCGGAAGAAAAACGCAACCGTTTCTCATTGTCCGATGCTGATGTCCTGGAACTGGCAAAATTTGCAGTCATCATCGAGCGGCATTATGGTTGCCCGATGGATATCGAATGGGGCAAAGATGGCGTTGATGGCAAGATCTATATCCTTCAGGCACGTTCGGATACCGCCAGCATCAAGCAGTCAGGCGATGCCGTCCAGGTCTTCAAACTCAAGGAAAACGGCAACATCATTGCATCCGGACGTGCCATCGGTCAGAAAATCGGTATTGGGCGTGTCCGTATCGTCAAGACGCCAGATGAAATGCATAAAGTCCAAGATGGCGACATCCTGGTGGCAGATATGCCAGACCCTGACTGGGAACCTGTTATGCGGAAAGCCGCAGCGATTGTCACCAACCGTGGCGGGCGTACCTGCCATGCAGCAATCATTGCCCGTGAAATCGGTGTCCCTGCAGTAGTTGGTTGCGGGAATGTCACTGAAACCCTCAAGGATGGGCAATTGGTCACAGTATCCTGTGCTGAAGGTGAAAACGGCCGTGTCTATGACGGTCCAATCGAAATGGAAGAATCCCGTATCACCTATGGCAATCTGCCGGTCCTGCCCGTCAGGCTGTTCATGAATATCGGGAATCCCCATCTGGCGTTCAAGCTGCAGGCGATTCCGAACGCTGGGGTAGGGCTTGTCCGCATGGAATTTGTCATCAATGAAATCGGTATCCATCCGAATGCCATCCTTGCATATCCAGATGTTGATCCAAGCCTCAGGTCCGCCATTGAATCTGTTGCCAAGGGGTATGGTTCTCCCCGGGATTATTACGTCCAGAAACTGGCAGAAGGCATGGCGACCATCGGTGCCGCATTTTGGCCGAAACCGGTGATTATCCGTTTTTCCGACATCAAGTCGAACGGTTACCGGGCATTGATGGGCGGTACCCGTTATGAACCTGAAGAAGAAAACCCGATGCTGGGCTTCCGTGGCGCATCCCGTTACCTGGCGCCGAATTTTGCAGAAGCCTTCAACATGGAATGCGAAGCCATAAAACAGGTCCGCAACGAAATGGGGCTGACCAACATCGAGCTGATGGTGCCGTTTGTCCGGACCGTCAAACAGGCAGAGTCCGTCCTTGACCTGCTGGCGGTCAATGGACTCCGCAGGGGTGAGAACGGACTCCGTATCATCATGATGTGCGAAGTCCCATCCAATGCCATCCTCGTGGATGAATTCCTTGAACTGTTTGATGGACTGTCGATTGGTTCAAATGACCTGACCCAGCTGACATTGGGGCTTGACAGGGCATCAGGCATTGAACAGGTCATGTCCGATTTCGACGAACGTGACCCGGCTGTCATGGCACTGATTGCCAAAGTGATTGCGGCATGCAATGCCCAGGGCAAATATGTCGGCATCTGTGGCCAGGGACCTTCCGACCACACCGACTTGGCGCTCTGGTTGATGAAGAACGGGATTGACGCCATCTCCCTGAATCCTGATGCGGTGGTTCCCACTTGGAAGATTCTTGCAGATAGCCAGATCAACTGCGTTTGACAGAAAGTTTATGCATAACATGAAAAAGCATCGCTAATGCGATGCTTTTTCTATGTTTTTAGAGAAAAATCAATTGCTGTTTTTCTTGACCAGCTCACGTCCCAGCTTTTCTTCAACAGACGCCACTTTGGTCTTCAGACGGGACTTGTTGCCAGCCCGGTAATCGACACGTGTCATCACACTGATACGGTCACAGTCTTTAGCCAATGCCTTGAAACAGTCACCGACAACCTTCATCACATCATCCCAGTCACCTTCAATCGTGGTGCTCATAGCGGAGAACTGATAAGTCAGCCCACTCTTGTCGATGACATCCATCACACGGGCAACATAAGGACTCAGGCTGGTGCCTTTGTCATTTGGAAAAATAGCCAATTCAAGCAGAACCATAAGAAACCTCCAGAAATCAAAAAAACATCAAGCTTCAATCACAAGACCGGCATGTCCCGGTTTAACAATGTCGCTACCGATTGCTTCCAGCATGCACGCAGTGGCAGATTGCCCTGTACAGTGGCATGGTGACAGGAAATCAGGGTTCCATGCCTTCAGATGTTCAAAAGTGTAATTCAGACGCTTTTCATCAGCATTCACCAGATGCATCCCACCGATAATGCCATGGATTTTCTGGATGCCGGAAATACGGCGGATATACTCAACCGTGTTCACCAGGCCGGCATGGCAGCAGCCCAGCAGGATCAGCAGTCCGTTGTCGGTCTCAAACCACATCGACTGGTCATCCTCAATCAGGTCATCGACACCACGGTGGTCATCCAGGAAGAAAGGACCGCCGGTATCTTCCAACGGGACATCACGGGGCACAGGCCCTGTCATCCCGACTTTCGTCGTCAGATACCGTGGGCAGGACGTTTCATGGATCCGGCCGGCGGAAATCGATGCCAGTGCCTTGATGGAAGCTTCTGGCATCCCGATGAAGCGTGGAGCCGTACCGATTTTGCAGCTGTAACGGCCGATACGCAGCTGTGGGCAACAGTAGATATGGGCTTTGCTGTTCTTTTCCAGGAAAGCCGGCAATTGCCCGGTATGGTCATAATGCCCATGGCTGAAAACCAGTTTGTCTGCTGTACTCAGGTCAACCCCAAGCTTTTCAGCATTGGTCAGCAGGGCGCCCAACTGACCGGTATCAAACAGGATACGGTATTCATCCGTTTCAATCCAGGCCGAAAAGCCATGTTCCTTTGCCAGGTTTTCTGGTGCCTCATTGTCAACCAGCACCGTAATCTTGACCGTCTTACCCACAAAAACCTCCCATATTCCTTCTGTTGATCAAACCAGTAAATCCCATTCTATTCCTGGGGTTCTGGTGTCAGCACCCGCGTGCATCGTTCAGTATAAGCCTTGCCGTCATCCGTATAAGTCCCGGAAAGTTCCGCATACAGGCCATTGACCTGCCATGTCAGGCCTTCTCCTTCCAGGACAGTGCCTTCCCCATCAGACCGTTCAGTCATTCTGATGGTACCATCACGGTAAAGCAGTTCAGTCGCCCCATCCTGCGAAGGTTGCACAATGATCCGGTTGCCGCTGTCACACTGCCAGCTGACCGCATCCGCAGGCAACGGTTTCAGGTTCTGGGTGACATCATTGCTGGTCGTACTGCATCCAACCAATGCCAGCAGAGCCAATAAAGGAATCAAACGCTTCATAAACCCCTTTCTGTGGCACATTGCTAGAATACAGCCTGTGTCACAGGAATATCCATTGATAAAAGCCTTTCCACAATCCGATGGGTTGTTGCCGCATCCCCTGAGGTGAAAATCCTGAAATCTGCAGGCGGGTTGCCCGGGACAGTTTTACGGATCAGGTCATTTTCCTGAAGGACATGCTCCAACTGCCGTGCAATGGCACCACCGGTATCAATCACCATCAGGTCAGGATGCCCGGCTTCCGCTGCCAGCTGCTTGATGATGTGCAGCACAAACGGGTAATGCGTACAGCCCAGGACAATTGTATCCGCTTTCTGTTCCAGCAAGGGCAGCAGATACGTCCGGATAGTCTGGACAACCTTTTCAGAATCCGGGTCTTCCCGTTCAATCAGGTCTGCCAGGCCAGGGCAGGGCTGCAGGATGAAATGTACACCCGACTGCTCGCTCAGCAGCTGATGCAGCACATGGAACTTATGGCTCGTCAAAGTCCTGGCTGTTGCCATCACGCCGACAATACTCGACATCGTCTTGAAAGAGGCGGGCTTCAATCCCGGCTCAACCCCGACAATCGGCAGGTCTTTATAATGTGCCCGCAGAAGGTGGATTGCCGCTGCAGTCGCCGTATTGCAGGCGACCACCAATGCCTTGGCTCCCTGTGACAGCAGGAAGTCCGTAATCTTGAACGAACGTTCAACAATGAAAGATTCAGGTTTATCGCCATAAGGGTTGTACTGCGAATCGGCGAAATAGACCAGGTTCTCATATGGCAGCTGCTTCCGGATATGGCGGACCACAGAGAGACCGCCAATCCCTGAATCAAAAACACCGATTGGAGCAGAATGACCCATACTTGAATCCGGTAAACCTTAGTCTTTTGACACTACAGGGATTTTGCCATTGCAGAAATTCGCAATCTTCTGCTCCCATTCAGCAGGTCCCGTGGTATGCAGGGAAGTTCCGGACGAATCAACCGCAACCGTCACCGGCATATCCTCAACCTCGAACTCGTAGATTGCCTCCATGCCCAGGTCTGCAAACGCCAGGACCTTGGAAGACTTGATGGCACGGGAAACCAGATAAGCGGCACCGCCCACCGCAATCATATAAGCCGACTGGTGCTTCTTGATGGCATCGATTGCAACAGGTCCCCGTTCCGCTTTGCCCACCATCGCAATCAGTCCTGTCTGTCCCAGCATCATCTCAGCAAACTTGTCCATTCGGGTCGAAGTCGTCGGACCGGCAGGTCCCACCACTTCATCACGCACCGGATCCACAGGTCCCACATAGTAAATCACCCGGTTCGTGAAATCGACTGGCAGTTCCTCGCCTTTAGCCAGCATGTCCTGGATCCGTTTATGTGCAGCATCACGTCCTGTCAGCATCTTGCCGTTCAGCAGCAGCGTCTGTCCCGGTTTCCAGGAAGCCACCTCCTCACGGGTCAGTGTATCCAGGTTCACACGGGTCGATTTCTCGACATCAGGTGTCCAGCTGATGGCAGGCCAGTCAGACAGGGCAGGGGGATCCAGATAGACTGGTCCCGAACCATCCAGCACAAAATGTGCATGGCGTGTTGCCGCACAGTTTGGAATGATTGCAACCGGTTTCGATGCCGCATGGGTCGGATACATATGGATCTTCACATCCAACACCGTCGTCATGCCGCCGACACCCTGCGCACCGATACCCAGTGCGTTGATTTTGTCACACAATTCAATACGCAGCGCTTCCACCTCATTCTGCGGCCCCCGTTTCCGCAGTTCTGCCATGTCGATGGATTCCATTGCCGCTTCCTTCGCCATCAGTACCGCCTTCTCAGCGGTACCGCCGATCCCGATACCCAGGATACCCGGAGGGCACCAGCCGGCCCCCATATGCTTCACCGTTTCCAGCACATGGTCCACAATCGAATCAGAAGGCATCAGCATCTTCAGCGAAGACTTGTTCTCAGAACCGCCCCCTTTGGCACCCAGCGAGACCTCGACCGTATTGCCCGGCACAATATCCATCATAATGACAGCAGGGGAATTGTCCCGGGTGTTCTTGCGGTTGAAATGCGGGTCATCCACCACAGAGGCGCGTAGTTTGTTGTCCGGGAACGTATAGGCACGGCGTACCCCCTCATTGATGGCATCATGGATGCTGCCCGTAAAACCTTCCCACTGCACATCCATCCCAACCTTCAGGAAAACATTCACCATCCCTGTATCTTGGCAGATAGGGCGTTTGCCCTCTGCACAGAGGCGGGAATTCATCAGAATCTGCTCAATCGCATCCCGTGCGGCAGGGCTCTGCTCAATCTCATGGGCTTTTGCCAGATGGTCAATATAGTCTTTCGGGTGGTAATAGCTGATGTACTGGAGGGCAGCGGCAATCGACTCGATCAGGTCGTCCTGCTTGATGATAGTTGTCATAACGTTATGCCTTGGAAATCGTTATTGTTGTCGTCCAACCGGTAGTCATATTGATTGGACGGAATAAAACACCCTCCATTATGGACGCAAAACAGGGCAATACCCAAAGGCAATGGATATTGCCATCCTCCAAAAACAGAAATGTTGTACTGGAAGCAAAAAAGGCTTAAAAAGGCAAGACAAAACTGGAAAGGATGTTATAATCTCATGCTTTGAAAGACCTTTCCGGAGAGATGGATGAGCGGTTTAAGTCGCACGCCTGGAAAGCGTGTATAGGTGAATAGCCTATCGGGGGTTCGAATCCCCCTCTCTCCGCCAGAATCCAGTGAAAAGCCGTCATGTCAGATGACGGCTTTTTGCATTTATGCGGTTGCAGGCTGGATGGGATGGATGGTCTCCAGCCTGTCTTTCCATTCAAGGAAACCTGCCTGAGGGGGAACGGTCTGCAAAATCAACTGAAAGGCAGCAGTCCGAAAACGTAAGCGATGACAGCGATGCTGATATTGCCGTCTGTATAGCCAAGCGTTGAATGGCCGCTGTTCTCCAGCCGCCTTCCGTCAAAATACGCCAGTGTGCTGTGGGAGCTGTTTTCCAAACGCCTGCCATCGAAATAGCCCAATGTGCTGTGGGAACTGTTTTCCAGCCGTTTCCCGTCAAAATAACCGATTGTGCGGTGACTACTGTTTTCCAGGCGTTTCCCATCGAAATAGCCGATAGTGCTGTGGCTGGCGTTCTCAATCCGGTTGCCGTTCAGGTAACCGACGGTGCCATGGCTGCTGTTCTCGATCCGGATGCTCATAAAGGTTTTTCCTCCACTGAAAATCTGGTGCCGATAGGATGTCTGCTGACTGGGCACGGACTGAGTTATCTTAAAGAAAGCGGTAACGGGATACAACCCAGGCAAAGCAGAAAAGCATCAGCCTGCAGTTTTTCTTCTATAAAGGGGGTTTTTAATTCCCTTCAGAAAAAGGGCGGTTCAGCGTGAGAACTCATAACCGTCCACCAGTTTCACCCGCTGGACAGACACCCGGATATCCTTCAACGCATCCATCGGGGTGGCATCCGCATGCCAGGTATCCTGGAAGGTGAACGTTTCCGCCCGGTCTGGTTGGATATGCCTGTCACTGTTGCGGCAGACAAATGCATCGAACCGGTCATGTCCACCGGATGCCAGGACCACCTTGTCGCCATGCTCATTATAAGTATAGGTTGCCTTGCCATCATTGAAATAAGTGGCGCAGGTATCTCCCCGCCATGATTTAAGGGTCTTCCTGCCATACTTGTCATAAAAGCTGAACAGCAGTTCCACATTCTGGATGGCAACGTTGTAGCGGTTTTCTACAACCACCTCTACCTGCACATCATAGGCATTGCTGCCCATCAACCGGGCATCCTTGAGCTTGACCTCACGGATAGCAGCCAGTTCATCAATGGCTGGTGGCGCCAATGGCTTGGGACGCTGGTTGCTGTCTTGGGAAGTCGAGGCAGTAACAGATGATGTAGAAGTTGAAGAAGCAGATGCAACTGACTGTTCTTTATCTGAAAAATTCAGGAAACCACTCAACCCCATCAGTACCGCGATGGCCATCAGGATGATAATCAGCCATTTCCATAACTTCATAGGTTCTCCAGAACGGGGTATCAGGGTTGAGATAGTCAGGACCATCTTCAGCAGTCGTCTGATTGATACTGAAGGAGGCTTTGACAGAGCATATCGGTATTGTGAGAAGACTGCAAGGGTAAGAGAACATTGATTGACAAGTGATGTCTATTCTTAGATCATTAAAAAAATTCTTCATAGGGTTCATAAGACGAGAATTTGAAATTTTCTTGGAAATATAAAAATGGCTATAAAAAATTTTAGAAAACAATCAATAGCAAGTTACTTGCAAGAAAACATTTACCAAATACCTGAATATCTGTAAACCTCCCCATTTTAGGCACAACTTAAATTAGAGATTTTCCCGCTGTTTTTCATCAAAAATGCCCGTGGAGGCAGGTTCCCAAGCGATTCATGTGGGCGGATTTCATTGTATTCCGCCATCCATTCCATGGTTA
>JAFWUI010000054.1 GCA_017524145.1 Oxalobacter sp.
CCCGATCGCCATGACTTCGCCGACGGATTTCATCTGGGTGGTCAGGTGTGGGTCGGCCTGCGGGAATTTCTCGAAGGTGAAGCGCGGCACCTTGGTGACGACGTAGTCGATGGTGGGTTCGAAGGAGACCGGGGTCGCACCGCCGGTGATCTCGTTCTTCAGCTCGTCAAGCGTGTAGCCGACAGCCAGCTTCGCTGCCACTTTCGCGATCGGGAAGCCCGTCGCCTTGGAGGCCAGCGCCGAGGAACGGGAAACACGCGGGTTCATCTCGATGACGATCATGCGCCCATCCCGGGGATTGATTGCGAACTGCACATTGGAACCACCGGTATCGACACCGATTTCGCGCAGGATGGCGATGGAGGCATTGCGCATCAGCTGGTATTCTTTATCGGTGAGGGTTTGTGCTGGTGCCACGGTGATGGAGTCGCCGGTGTGGATGCCCATCGGGTCCAGGTTCTCGATGGAACAGATGATGATGCAGTTGTCCGCACGGTCGCGCACCACTTCCATCTCGAATTCCTTCCAGCCGATGAGGGATTCCTCGATCAGGAGTTCGCTGGTTGGGGAGGCCTCAAGCCCCCTGCGGCAGATGGTGTCAAATTCTTCGGTGTTGTAGGCAATGCCGCCACCGGTCCCGCCCAGGGTGAAGGAGGGCCGGATGATGACCGGGAAACCGATGCGCCGCTGGACTTCCCAGGCTTCTTCCAGGGAATGGGCAATCCCGGAACGGGCGGACTCAAGCCCGATACGGGTCATCGCATCCCGGAACTTCAGGCGGTCTTCCGCCTTGTCGATGGCTTCAGGCGAGGCACCGATCAGCTCGACGCCGTATTTCTCGAGCACCCCGTTGCGGTACAGGTCCAGTGCACAGTTCAGTGCGGTCTGCCCGCCCATGGTCGGCAGGATGGCGTCCGGCCGTTCCTTCGCGATGATCTTCTCGACGACCTGCCAGGTGATGGGCTCGATGTAGGTCACATCCGCCATGTTGGGGTCGGTCATGATGGTCGCCGGGTTGCTGTTGATGAGGATGACACGGTACCCTTCCTCGCGCAGCGCCTTGCAGGCCTGGGCGCCGGAATAGTCGAATTCACATGCCTGGCCGATGATGATTGGACCGGCTCCGATGATGAGGATGCTTTTGATGTCTGTCCGTTTCGAGCTTTTTCTGGAAACTGTTTTTGCGGTTTCTTTTCCGGTTGGTTTCTGTTCCTTACCTTTGGCTTCAGCCATCAGGTCGATGAACTTATCGAAGAGATAGCCGACATCTTCTGGTCCTGGTGATGCTTCAGGATGCCCCTGGAAGCAGAATGCAGGTCTGTCTGTCCGGGCGAATCCCTGCAGGGAGCCATCAAACAGGGACTTATGTGTTACCCTGCAGTTTGACGGTAGGGAATCGATGTCCACGGCAAAACCATGGTTCTGGGAAGTGATTAGCACCTTGCCGGTGTCCAGGTCCTGGACAGGATGGTTGGCACCATGGTGGCCGAATTTCATCTTCAGGGTCTTCGCTCCGGATGCCAATGCCATGATTTGGTGCCCCAGGCAGATGCCGAATGTCGGTATGCCTTTCTCAATCAGTTCCCGGGCTGCCTTGATGGCGTAGTCACATGGCTCTGGGTCGCCTGGTCCATTAGAGAGGAAAATCCCATCAGGGGACAGTTTCAGGACCTCTTCAACAGGGGTCTGCGCCGGCAGGACGGTCACCTTGCAGCCCCGTTCGGTCAACATACGCAGGATGTTGCGTTTGATGCCGAAATCGAAGGCAACGACATGGTATTCCTGGGAGGCGGGCTTCTTGTAACCGGTCCCCAGTTCCCAGCAGGCTTCATCCCATTCATAGGGCTTGATGGAACTCACCGCCTTGGCAAGGTCCTGGCCGGCAAGGCTTGGGCAGCCTCTTGCCAGCATCAGTGCACGGTCCGCATCATCGCCGGTGACAATGGCACCACCCTGTGAGCCTTTCGTCCTCAGGATGCGGGTGAGCTTGCGGGTGTCGATCCCGCAGATGGCGACGATGCCCTGTTCTTTCAGGTAGTCTGGCAAGGATTTTGTTGCCCGGAAATTGGATGGGACAGGTTGGACATCCCTGATGATGAAACCTGCCACTTGAACCTTGGTGTTGCCTGATTCGATATCTTCTGGATTGACACCGACATTGCCGATATGGGGATAGGTCAGGGTAACAATCTGCCCGGTATAACTGGGGTCTGTCAGTGTTTCCTGATACCCGGTCATGGATGTATTGAAAACGACCTCACCGGTGGTTTCTCCTGGAGCACCGATGGAATAGCCGCGGAATATTGTGCCATCTGCAAGTGCCAGGACTGCCGGAATCTGTTGACCGAAAGGAAATTGCAAGGTTTTCTCCTTTATGATTACACCAATTACACCATACGTACTGTCCGCTCTGCCTTATCCTCTTCAGGTCAAGTCCTCTGGATTGGAAAATGGAAACGGTACAGGCATATCATGGTGACTGTTCAAAAATTATATTCCTACAGATAGGGCTGGAAACAGGGTTTTCTGCAAAAAGTTCAGAGAGGTTTGCTATCCGTAGCCTGCTGTAATGGGTTCTCAACAAAGCATTGAAAATCAAGCAAAAATCATGCCAATATGAAAGCCGTGCACGGATACGCAAATATCCTTTGGTTTCAGAAGTTTAGGCTTTTTGGAAGGGAGGAAAGCTTATCTGTGAAGGTCATTTTTCTGCACCAAAACGGTGCGTTTTCATGCTGTGCACTGGAATAGAGCGTTTTTTGTGGGTTCAGGACGGGGCTGTCCAGATGTCCGTGCAAGATTGTTGCCTTCATAAACGGTACCCCAAACCGGTAGGCTTGTCAGGCATCTTTTAAGGGGGAACTGTCAACGCCGTGTGATATAGACCAGTTTGATGTCCTCGATTTTTGTCCGGGCGATGAGCCAGTTCTTCAGTCTTTCGCGGTCAGTGTTGGTGAACCGCAGTACGGGTGAGAGGCCGACAACGCCCAGGACATAGCTGCTGGCTTCATCGGAGCTGGTTTTGTTCTCGGTTGTACTTGAAAGGCTGATGCTCTTGACGGCAGGGAAAAGGATCTTGATTTCTTTGCTGATTTCCTGTCCCAGGGTCTCGTATTGTGTGTAGGATGCCAGCCTGCTTTCAAGGTTGTGGATTTCTGCGGACTGTTTCAGGAGCAGTTCATTGTTCTCTTTCTGGACGGAACCATCCTTGCTGCGCGCTTTCTTTGCCAGGAGGACACTGTCTGCCTGGGTGCCTTGGATGATATGCAGTTCGTAGCTGTCCAGGTTGTAGTAAGGCATTTTCTCACGGGCCTTGTTGGTGGCTTCTTCGGTGATTTCCTTGCCGACAGCAACGATGTTCAGCGTGTTTTTCTCGGTATTCAGGTTCTGGGAAATGACTTCTGTGCCTTGGAATGCCAGTTCTTTTTTGACGAATTTCGTGACATTGCTGTTCAGGATGCTTTTCTGGATGATGTCGTAGGTGAGGTAAGAGGCTGGCAGCAGGGTCAGGATGACAATCACGATGATGGAGCGGTGCAGTTTCACCTCGGTGGTATTGTCTTCCAGTGTCTTACGCTTGAACCGCAGCATCCTGACACCGATGAATGTCGCCAGGCAGATGAATACCATATTGATGAAATAGAGATAGAAAGCACCGAGGAAATAGGAAATGTTCCCCATGGCGATGCCATAGCCGGCGGTGCAGAGTGGTGGCATCAATGCTGTGGCGATGGCAGCACCTGCGATGATGTTGCCCTTGTCTTTTGTGGCCAGTGCCAGGATGCCGGCAGCACCCCCTCCCAATGCAATCAGGATGTCATAAAGGGTCGGTGAGGTATAGGCAAGCAGTTCTGAGCCTGCATCGGTCAGCGGGGTGATGAGGAAATACAGCGTTGCCGTCAGGATGCTCATCACGATGGAAATCAGATGGTTCTTGATGGAGCGTTTGAGTAGGTCCAGGTCGTTGATGCCGATGGCGAGCCCCATGCCAAGGATCGGCCCCACCATCGGTGAAATCAGCATGGCGCCGATAATGGCAGTCTGGGAGTTGATGTTCAATCCAAGGGAAGCAATGAAGATGGCGAAAACCAGCACCCAAAGGCTGACCCCACGGAAAACAGCGTTTTTGCTGATCTGTTCAACGGTTTCCTGTTCGCGCTGTTTGTCAGGAAGGGCATTGAAATAGCCTTTTATCACTGACAATGGGCTTCTGATCTGTTTAGCCATAATCGGTTCTGTGGATAAAGCGCTTCTCAACCGATAATCTTAAGCGATTCTTTCACAGGTTGTCGACTGGTAAAAAACGGGACGTACCCTGAATGAAAAAGTCCTGCCATAAATACGGCAGGACTCATCTATTGCTTAGAAACAGGGGGCAGGTTATTTCTTGGCAACCTTGGACATCAGGAGAGCTTGGGTTTCCTTGTCGTCCATATCGAGGACTTTCCAGCCGTCTTCCGATTTGATCAGGAATAATGGCATAAGTTCTTCGACAGAACCGGCTTTTTTATTGGCTTGGTCTTTGGTTGCCTTGATGCCAATGGTTGCCTGGCATAAGGTCCCTGTTTTGACTTCTTCTTCCTTGATAGGTACAGGTGCATCCCCTTTTATGGTTTCAAAGTAAACGACTTTCGTGACAACCGGTTCCCCCATTGCCGTCAACATGCCTTTAGCCTGGCTGTCGGTGATCCGTTTGGCTGCCTCAGCAGGGAAAGCCGCTTTGTTTTTTTCTGGGACATACATGAACTTGACGGCAGCAGCGCCATCTGCCTTATCGACCAGTTTTAGATATTCAAGTGAAACATCTTCTGGTTTGGTAATGCCGGTTGCAGGAGCAGGGGTGGCGGCAGATGCTGAAGCGGTGGCTGAGGCAGCAGGTTTTGCTGGTTCAGTTTTTTTGCCGCAGCCTGCAACGACAGAACCCATTGCAAGGGCAATTGCAGTACTGATCAATAAACGTTTCATCTGGTTCTCCTCTCTGTTTGCTGATAGATACTTACAGGGCAGCTAGCCGTAAACTGCAGATATTCTACCTGAGTCCTGCAATGCTTTAAAAACTGAAAGCCCATCTTGCCTATACCCAGAAGGATTTGTTATCGTGTTAACAAAACAGGATGTTGTTTATCGGATTCAATTTTATTGGTGAAAGGGGGCAGAAACCATGTCAGCAAGTGATGGAAACAAGGGTTCTCTGGAAACTGATGCAGGAATTTCTTCTGAATCCATGGATGTGTTTGGACAGCCTGCGATGCCTGCTGTATGGGCGACTATCGATGAAGGGGAGACTTGGGTCTGGGACGATTATTTCCTGGTGCTCCAGGAATATCCTGAAACAGTCGCTGTCCATTCTGCAAGGGAAGCTGGTGAGCCTGTACCCAGACAAAGCATGCTTTTCCCTAATGTGCTGTCGGTGTTTTACCGGTACGACAAGAGCCTTTATGGCCCTTCGGGGAAACCCGTCTGCCTTTTCATGCTTGAAGTCCCTGATGTTGATTCGAGGGACAAATATATGGGGGCGAAGTCAGCTGATGCTTTCCTTTCATCGTTAGGCAAGGATGGCCTGAGGCCTGATTACCGCCAGGTATGGGCTGATGGGCGTGATGATTCCAGGATTTACGAGGGGTCATTTGAACAGAACAGTGTCCGGAGTTTTTTCTTCAAGGAATTCAAGACCATTTTCAAGGCCAAGGGCGTACCCCGCTTTCAAGGTGCATTGAAAGATGCCCTGATAGGACAGGAAAATGAAAAGGGAGGGAAAGAATACCGTCCTGAACGGCTGTCTTCTGGTGATGATGACGGGGAACCTAAAAAGAAGAGTTCCAAATGGTTCTATATTGCTATCGTCATCCTCGTCATCATCGGTTTTGTCCTGGTGACCAAATAATTGCAGTAGGAAAACACCCCAAAAAATATTAAGAACAGGATTTTTACAAGCAGTCCTTTTCTGCTTGAAAATTCAAAAAGAGTCCTCTGTCTTCTATACAACCACCATTGTAAAGACCTCTTCAGTCTGTATTTTCTCCTTTATTTTCTGGAGGAAAGATTGAGAACTACATTTTATCGGTTACTATAGTTATTTCATAGAATCTTTCAGGAATCGCATAGAAAATTTTTTAGTGACAGATGCAATAATCATATCGTCAGATATCAAAATCCAACTGGTTAAATTTTGAAAAATTGACATCTGGTTGCGATATTTTATCGGTTGTTCGAATATTCCTTAATCTAGTTTTAGAGAAGGTATGTCTTCTCTATTAAAGGTAACTCCCAGTCTTTTTTCAATTTCGTCTGAACATTCTCCTGTTGTAACATCTATGTATGAAACGGAACTACAAGTAACAGTTACTAAATTTGATTTATTAAATCCAGAAACTGTAATTATATACATCTTTTCATTATTAAGGATTAAATCATATTCAATCATTCTGTATTCATAATTTTTTCCATTTTTAGTTATGAAGTCAGAACTAACTTTTGTTGATTTTTTAATATCTTCTTTTGATCTGTTTCTTTGAAATTTACCAAATTCATTGTTATCATTTCAAGATTTTCTATTACTATATACATGCTCTATAAACTTATTTTTCAGTCTTTTATTTTCATCTAGAAGATATGAACTTCCAAGTAAATTGAAATTATTTTCATTAATATTGCCGCTTGATGGAATTATTGAAAATTGTGTTTTTATTGGAACTTCGGTTTTATTGTTGTGCTTTGATTCTTTTGAGTTGTTGTTTATGGTAATATTATCGTTTTTTGTATTTTCATTTATCTTTAATGAATAAATGGAATTGATTGTTAAAAATAGGAAAATAGGGCTTAATATCAGGCTTATTGTGAAATCCCATTTTTTAAATCTTGTAATGATTGTACCCCATATAATGCCAAGAATTGTACTTAAAATTAAAAAAATAAAAGGACTATACCAATGAAGTCTGATGCCAATAAAAATCAAAGCAACTATTATGCCTAGAAACAAAACCAATTCCATTATTGTGTGGAACGGTTTTCTCATTCCAAGGATATCGTGTTCCTTGTGAAGAATATAAGTAAATATAGAATAACAAGATATAAATATTGAAAAATATATATACAGACGATACGGGATTGAAAATAACATAAGTCTTTTAAAATATATAAATGTTATCTAGTTAAAATGATACAATATAATTTTTTACCAACATTCATTATTTTGTCCTATTATGTCATCATCAATTTCTTCCCAACGTGAATCTCTATTACTTTTCATAAGGAAGACTTCTCTGTTGTCATCAGTTCTAATGACATCGGATTTCATTAAAGAAATTTCTTTCGTCTTAAATCGTTTATCATAACGACACGACATTCCAGTTTTCTTTTGTCCTTTCATGCAATTTTTGTATAAGACATCAACTTTTTTTGAAGAGCTCCCTTTCAAAATACAATGAGGGGTAGAAAAACAGACGCCGCTTGATAGCATCAAAATCATTCCGATAAGCGTTTTTTTCATAAGATACCTCTATAGAATGTTAAGAACAATGGTTGTCAAGTTATTTTTTCTGTTGAATTTTTCCATTCTGGAATACATATTTGACAGTAAATGAAGATATCTATCCTTTGAAAGTTCCTCTACCCGAGAACTTTTAACCATTAAGATTATTCCTGAATTTCACAAATTCCCCTGTATTTCCTGTACAGATTATTATTCAGTCAATGTAAACTGTGTTTATGATTGAGGTTTCTGTTATTCTTACCACCACGGCCGACGAGAACTATTGAAATCAAATCAACCATCAACAGTTTCTTCATAGGAATCTTCTTTCTATAGTCTATCGACTGTCTAAAAAATATGCAAGGGGAGGGGTATTGTCAATCTTTTCCCTTGATAAATTGCTAAACTAAAAGGAAAATCGCAGACAAGAAAATGAAAAAGTAGGTTCAGATTATCGCCACTCTTGTCATCGTTGACTTTGTTTGGTGACCAAATAGCAGGAAACTGCCATCTGGCAATCAGATGGTGAACTGCGCATAGCGTTTCCGTTGGGATGCGATGAAAGACTTGCTTCGGCGGAGTTTGAGTTTCTTGACCTTGGTGCGTACCTGGTCAACAGACCGTCTGAGGGTTTTGGTGATTTCTTCCATGGGAGTATCTGGGTAGAGGCGCTTAAGAAGATCGATTTCTTCTTCTGTCCACAGCTGTTTTCCCATAAACACTCCATACCAGGTTGAACAATAAAATGGCATTGCATTCTATCAGGAACAACTGAAGACGGCTCGATACCTAGCAGGAATCTGTTGAAAAATTTTCTGTTCTGCAACATTTTCTGCATCATTCCCAAGACAAGGAGGGGATTGTCTATGCAGGAATGCCATTTGGAAAACTTAGCGCCTGAAGATATCAAATGCATTATCCAGGTTATAGGATGACGTCTGTGTCAGGGTGAATTCAACCGCCGGGTCAGCCTGGCAGACTGTAATCAGCAGGTCTGTTCCGGGACGCAGTGTCTGCCATTGAAAACGGCTGTCTGTCAGGCAGTCTGTCTGCCAGAAACGGTCATCATGGATACCGCCATATTTGCTGGAAAGCAGTTTGTAGCAGGCTTCTTTGCGTGTCCAGAGTTCATAGTATCCGCGGTGCCATTCATTGGCAGGTTGGGATGACAGCCATTTGTTTTCATGGCGGTTGAATGCGGTTTCGGCGGGTGTCGCGATTTCCCTTCCAGTATCCACTATCTCGATGTCCAGTCCTATCAGGCGGGAGCGGCTGATGGCACAGACAGCATAGTCATAACGGTATGCAAGGCTGTAATGAAGCGGTCCAGTCAGCGGTGGCATAGCACGTAGCTGGGGCGTGTTGCTGCGGCGTTCAATCAAGGCCAGTTCATCGATTGGCCGCTCCAACAGTTTGGAAACAGCATATTTTGCCAGCAGCCTGCCAACCACAAACTGGATACGGCGCTGTTTCCGGCTGAGTTCACTGTAACGGATGACAGAGCTTTCGTGCAGGATGCCAACGATGTCTTCCGGCATCAGGACAGGCAGTTTCCTGATATCGAGCAGCCATAGGGAACAGTCAGGCAGGAGGTCCTGTTTCTGGACGATGGTATCGAGTACCGCAGGTGAGAAAGGTGTATCAGGCATACTGCACGGATTCAATCAGGTTGAGATGGATTGGAAGCTCCTATTTTAATGGAAGACTGCATCCATCAGGGCATGGATTGCCGGGAATACCATCTTTCATGGTGTTGGGCTATGATGATTGGAAGCATTCTTGGCAGGAAAGGAAGCAGCATGAAAATCCGTATCCCATCGGCGATGGCAGTTTATGCCCTGTTATTGGTGTCTGCTGTGCCTGTTGCCTATGCAACAGCAGATGATGTGCCTTTGCCTGTAAATGCGGTGTCTTCCCAGCAGCCGTTTATCCAGACTTTGCAGAAGGCGGAAGCAGGGGATGCCAAGGCACAGTACGATATGGCACGTTTTTACCAGACAGGCAGTGGTGTAACACAAGATGCTGCCAAAGCCATACAGTGGCTGACTAAAGCTGCTGAACAGGGATTGGTCGAGGCAGAGACATCATTGGGCAGTGCCTATGATGTGGGAATGGGAGTGCCATTGAGTAACCGGAAGGCTGTTTATTGGTGGCAGAAAGCAGCCAGGCATGGAAGTGATTATGCATTGAGGTGCTTGGGGTATGCCTATATCGAGGGACGGGGTGTTGCCCAGAGCAATCTGTATGCTTATGTCATCTGGAAACAGTTGCCACCTGATGATGCTGAGGCAATGGCGGTATTGCAGGCACTCCGCAAGAACCTGTCTGCAGAGGAAATTGCCAGAGGTGACCAGATGACGCTGGATGGCGTGTTCAAGGGGGAATAACAGGGATGCTGATGTCCAGAAGGAGCTGCTGGGTCAGCTGAAGACCAGGCCGCTGCCGAACCAGCAGAAGGTGGCGATGGTCACAATGGCAATCAGGTTGAGCCAGAAACCTGCCCGGATCATTTCTCCGATACGGATATGCCCTGTACTGAATACAATGGCATTCGGCGGTGTTGCAACTGGCATCATGAAAGCAGCTGATGCCCCGAAAGTGGTGGCAAGCAGCAGGATTTCTGCCGGGATTCCAA
Organism: Oxalobacter sp.; assembly: GCA_017524145.1. Taxonomy (GTDB): domain Bacteria; phylum Pseudomonadota; class Gammaproteobacteria; order Burkholderiales; family Burkholderiaceae_D; genus Oxalobacter. Next base: position 10,107 of record JAFWUI010000054.1, read on the forward strand.
TAGGGGCCGCCGCAACGGACAGCAACGGGATCATGGTCGCTGCAAGTGCTGTATTGGAAGTGATTTCTGTTGCGAAAACGACCAGTGCCGTAATCCCGAGGATGACGATGAATCCGGGCATACCCGCCAATGATGCTGCCTGTGCACTCAATAGGCCATCACAGCCGGTTTTGGAAATGGCGGCTGCCATTGAAAGACCGCCCCCGAACAGCAACAGCAACCCTAACGGCAGCTGGCGGCATTGTTCCCAAGTCAGTGTCCGCTGGTTGAGTTTGAGGTTCAGCGGCATCAGGAAAAGCAGCAATCCTCCAAAAATTGCAATGGATGCATCTGAAATGCCGGTAAAAGGTTTTGTACCATCTGACAGGGCAATCATCTTGATGTAAGGACTGGTGATCCAGAGGAGGACAGTGAACAGGAAAATACCCAGCACCAGCTTCTCACCACGGGACATGGCGCCCATTTTCTTGATTTCATTGTTGATCCATACACGGCCACCTGGAATTTCATCAATCTGGTCACGGAAGAGGACTTGGTTCAACAGCAGCCATGCGAGTGGCAGCAGGGTCAACATCAATGGCAGGCCCAGTTTCATCCAGTCCATCACGGAGACTTCAATGTTATAGGTATGTTCCATGAAGCGGACAAAGATACCATTGGGTGGGGATCCAAGTACGGTACCCATGCCACCGATACTGGCACCATAGGCAACACAAAGCAGCATACAGATGGAGAAATTGTGTTCCTTACGGTTGGAACGCATCCCGCCATGGCATTCAGTATGGAACAGGCGCAGGACGGCTGAGACAATCGGTACCATCATTGCAGCGGTTGCGGTATTGGAAACCCACATTGCCAGCAGGGCGGTTGCAATCATCATCCCGGCACTGATCTGCTTGGGTTTGGTTCCCATGATGCGGATGGTGTACAGTGCCAGACGGCGGTCAAGGTTCCATCGTTGGATGCCTGCAGCCAGCAGGAAGCCACCCAGGAACAGGAAAATGGTACTGCTGCCATAAGGGATGCAGGTATCTTTCAGGGACGCGATACCCAGTACCGGGAACAGGGCAACAGGAATGATGGCGGTGGCGGCGATGGGTATGGCTTCTGTGAACCAATAGATGCCCATCAGTACGACAACCGCAAGACAGGCTTTTGCTGCATGGCTGAATGGCTGGGGTTCACCAAGCGCATTGGTGTAGGTATCCGGCAGCATGAAATAGACGGCTATCGCAACGATTGGACCGATGATTAAAGCAGAATACCTGAGGTTACGGAAAAACCGCCCGATCCTGCCGGACATCGGATTGAAGCCTCTCCGTATCACAAAAATTCTCCCTGCTTGGTTTGACTGTTGCTGTTTTCGGTGTATCCAGCAGTCCAGATCCGCATTGGAACACCAATGGGTCATTATACGACACTCATGGAGTTAAATGGCACTGCAACTTGTCGGAAACCTATCGGTTTTCAGGGAAAGGGAAATCTGGAAATCAGGAATGTTCCCGGGCCTTTTTACCGTTTTTTCTGGAAAGGACTGGCTTCTGCCATGACTGGATAGGCGGTGCTGATGCCGTTGCCTGATGAGGCGGGTGATAATATCATGGCTGTGTCTGTATTTGGCTGGACTGTCTTGATGGAAATGGAAAAGAGAGCATGAACTGGTTGGTGGAGCTGATTGATTACGGGGTGGTAGGCATCCTGCTCATCCTTTCTATTGTGGTTGTCGCTCTGTCGATAGAGCGTTTCCTCTTTTTCAAAGGCGTGGCGATGGAAGCCTATGCTTCCCGGAACAAGCTGGAGTATGACCTGTCCAAGCACCTGCATATCATCGGTACGATTGCCGGTAATGTCCCTTATGTCGGGTTGCTTGGCACGGTGTTGGGCATCATGGTCACTTTTTACCAGATTGGGATGACCGGCTCAATGGATTCCCGGACGGTCATGGTCGGGCTGGCATTGGCACTGAAAGCCACTGCCATCGGATTGGCTATCGCCATTGTTGCAGTGATGCTCTACAACATGCTTGTCCGCCGAGCAAAGAACATTCTCCTGTTATGGGATGCTGCCCATGAAGAATAGTTTCGATGGGAAGGAGGGGTTGACCGAAATCAATATGGTGCCGCTTATCGATGTCATGCTGGTGCTGGTGGTCATCCTGTTGATGACAGCGACTTTTGTGGTGCCCAATATGACTCCTGAGGGCATCCACGTCAGCCTGCCGCAGGCACAGGGCGCCCAAGCGGTTGCGGACTCTCCTGTCCAGGTTGAGCTGGATGCCCAAGGCAGGCTGTCTGTTGATGGGCAGCCAGTGGCGGCTTCCAACCTGCCGGTGGTGTTGACGGATATTCCCCGGGAACGGTCGGTGTTGATTGCTGCTGACAGGGCAGTGCAGCTGCAGGCATTTGTTGCTGTCATGGATACCCTCCGGCAGCAGGGTTTCACACGGATAAGTGTGCGGACACAGCGATGAACCGCCTTGCCAGAGGACTGCTGTTTTCCGTGATTGCCCATATGGTTGTAGTTGGGGCTGTCTGCCTGTTGGCAGGGGCGGGGCAGCCTGAGGACAATCTGGTGGAGGTGGACCTCTCAGCTGTCGGCTTCCATGATGGCAAAGGTGGTGGCGGTGGGATGGAAGGGAACGGTTCCAATGGCCATGCCCCTGTCCCAGCCATGGCAGGGCAACCAGATTCCAAGGATGTTGCCACTTCATCTATGGGGCAGTCTGTTTCCAGTCAGGTTTCTTCTGACGGAAAGCATCCTGACATCATCCAGCCGGCATCAACCTTGCCAGGCAGACCTATACAGGGGACTGTCGATGGTCCAGCCGCAGGACGTGGTATTGGCAGCGGGCTTGGTGCCGGGACGGGCTCGGGTATCGGTTCAGGCAGTGGTACTGGCGATGGATCAGGTTCAGGTACAGGTGGAGGCGGGAGTGTCAGCCATTATGTTGCTGCCAATTACAGTTATATCCTTGCCCATATCCAGCGGCAGGTTGTCTATCCAGCTCAGGCAAGGATGATGGGGATTTCAGGAAAGGCCGTTTATTCATTTGTCATCCGGCAGGATGGGCATATTGACAACCTTTCATTGATCAGCAGTGCGGGACTTGATTCATTGGATGCTGCCGGGTTGAGGGCTATCCGGAAAGCCAGCCCGTTCCCGGCTCCTCCCGCACCTGCCCGTATCAAGGTGCCGATAGTCTTCTCATTGCATTGAAACGGTTGACCTGCTGCAGGCAGCACACAGGCGCGGCAGGCGAGGATATCAGCAACGGGGAATCCGGTTGTCATCCAAGTCATCTTCAGCATACCACCAGGCATGCTGCGAAACGGTTGCCCAACTGCCGCCATGGCGGTAGATGAACCGGATGCCGTGGCGCCGGCAGAAATTCACAAATTCAAGGCGCTCCATGCTGCCCAGCAACCAGAGCAGCCCTCCCTGTGAACGTTTGTCGTAATACCGGAGCCCTGCTGCCTTGATCAGTTCAACGACATCGACCTTGGATTCCCGTGCAGCCTTGCGTGCCGTTTCCAGCTTGAGTTGGGTGAAAGCGCGGATATCCGGTTTTCCTTTCCGTTTCATGGTTTCATCACCAGCAAATGAAAATGCCTGTCCCCTATTCTACCGGAGGGGGACTGTTTGTGAAGGTGTGTCTGTCCTAAGGTGCGGCCGGATGCAGGACCAGTTCAGTGATTTCAGAAGGTTTGCCTAAACGGATCAGGAAGCCGTTCCATAGCCCTGCTCCATTGCTGACATATAGCTTCATGCCGTCCACATCATACAGGCCTGAGACATAGCCACCATTGACCATCTGATTCAGCCAATGGATGCCGAGTACATGCCCGCCATGGGTATGTCCTGAGAGCTGCAGGTCCACACCAGCTGCGGCATTGGCGTCCGCCCCTTTCGGCTGGTGCGCCATCAGGATGACCGGGACACCTTCGGGCTTGCCGGCCAGGGCTTTCTGGATGTCTGGTTCGGCCAACCCGAATCGGGCGGCAGTCCGGTCAGTAGTGCCTGCCAGTATAATCTGGCTGCCTTTGTCGTTCAGGACCAGGTGTTCATTTTTCAGGATGCGCAGCCCCAAACCCTCAAAATAGCGCATCCATGCGAGGTAATTGGAATAGTATTCATGGTTGCCGGTAACGACATAAACGCCAAGACGTGCCTTCAGGTCTTTATAGGGGGCGACATCATCCACCCGGTTCTTGGTGAGTCCATCAACCAAATCGCCGGTGACAACCATCAGGTCAGGGTTCAGGGCATTGGCCTTGTCCACTACGGCGCGCATCCATTCAGCGTCCATCAGGCGGCAGGCATGCAGGTCGGTCAGCTGGACAACCCGGAAGCCGTCCAGTTCCTTCGGCAGATGGCGTACATTGACATGTACCTGCTTGACATCGGGTACCCGGATGCCTTGCCACGTGCCGATTGCTGACAGGATGATGGCAAGGACACCCAGTCCGATATTCCATTGCCAGCCCAATTGCGGTTTCTGGGGGAAAAAGCCGGTTTTGCCGGCAATCCAAAGGAAAATGGAAGCAATATCTTTAAGGATCAGGAAACAGAGCAGCAGGATGAAGGCACCTGTTGCCCAGCCTGCCACGATGATGACGCCTCTAGGCACTTCTGGGGATGCCCAGCCACCGAAGAGGTTGGTGATCAGCCCCCACTGCGAAATCAGCAGGATGACCAGTGCAATGGCGATTTTCCAGGCACGGCTGAAAGGCAGTGCCGGAACAAAACGCCAGATGACAATAGCGGCAAACAGGGCAGGAAAGATCAGGAACATCCCCAGACCTTTTTGAGGTTCAGCAGAAACAAGTCAGATAATGATAATGGATAAAAGGGGGTGGAATAAGCCTCTGTCACAGAATTTTACGGTTTTGGGTTTGTTGCCTGCCCCAGATATTCAGCATCAGAGACTTTTTCAAACCATTCAACGTTCTGGCCGGCTGCATCATAGCCGGTGATGGCGATATGGGTCATCGCGCTGTCGGGTGAAGCTCCGTGCCAATGTCTGACGCCGGCTGGGCACTGTACGACATCGCCTGGATTCAGTTCAACGGTTTTGCCGCCTTCATAGCCGGTCAAGCCTTTCCCTGCCGTAACAATCAATGTCTGTCCGGCGGGATGGAGATGCCATGCGGTACGGGCACCTGGCTGGAAGGTGACGGAGGCCCCAGAGGCTTGGAGGTCAGTGGTCTTATTGAACAGCATATCGACTTTCACTTCACCGGTGAACCATGCATCAGGACCAGCAAAAGAGCCCAGGGAATGGGCGGGAAGTACCGTCTGGATGCTGTTGCCGGGATGCGCCGTCATATCTATGGTGTTGCCTGCCTGTGCGGCACCTGCCATTGCGATAGGGAGCAATGATGTAATCAAAAGTTTTTTCATCTGGATTCCTTGTTGTCTTGTTTTACATTGATTGTTTTGATGATTCGGGCAGGAACACCGCCGACCACTGTATTTGGCGGGACATCTTTTGTAACGACAGCACCCGCAGCGATGATTGCCCCATCACCGATTGTGGTGTTTCCAACAATAGACACATTTGCACCAATCCAGACATTCCTGCCAATGACGATTGGTGCTGGATGGATGTCGCCACGGCGTGCTGGATCCGCATCATGGTTCAGGGATGCCATCACGCAGTTGTGTCCAATCAGGGTTCCATCTCCGATAGTGATGCCTCCCTGGTCCTGGAAACGGCAGCCGGAGTTGATGAATACCCTTTTGCCGATGGTCAGGTTCTTGCCACAGTCAGTGGTGAAAGGAGGGAACAGCATGAAATCATCTGGAACTGGCCGTCCCGTGATTTTCGCCATGATTCCACGGATTTCTTCCGGCATATGGTATTTGGTATTCAGTTCTACCGTCAGTTTCATGGCTTCCTGAGCAAAGGTGTGGAAAGTCCTGCTGAGTTCAGAACCTGTTTCCACAAGGGGCCGCGCAGCCATCAGTCTGCGGAATTCGTCAACAGATAACGTCATTTTTAGACCTTATTGGAATAAACATCAGAAATATGAGTGGATTTGTCTAAAAGCCTATCTACTATCTATACACAACGCAGTCCTCATTTCAGGTACTGGTCGAAGAAAGAGACAAGCTTTGCAACAACCTGGGAGGTGTACTGTGGGACATCATAGAGATCCACATGGCTTGCCCCTTCAATCACAAACAGTTCTTTTGGTTCGTTTGCCAGCTGATAGGCTTTTTCGCTGAAGTAACGGGTATCTGCCTTGCTGCCGACAATCAACAGGACAGGACGTGGCGAAACTTTGCCAATGTAGGCGAAAGCATCCCAAGTTAGCATTTTGTCAAGACTGGTGACCAGGAACTTGTTGACTGAGGTTGGATAGCCGCAGCGTGAAGTACGGTAATATTCACTGGCTTCTTGGGTGATGACCGCCATATCTGGCCGGATTTCATCTGGTTCCGGCAGGTACTTTAAATAAGCAGGTGGTTCCCCCCTTGCTTCACGGGTACGTTGCTGCGCACAGGTTTCTAGGTTTTTCTGGAACCATGCTGAATCATAGAGTCCAGGAAAACCTTTCCGGGCACTTTGTCCGACATTCCATGCACTGATGCCGGCGACTGCTTTGATGCGGTATTCAGACTGGATGGCACTCAACGAATATCCGCCGCCTGCACAGACACCTGTTGCCCCGATGGCATTTTCATTGACATAAGGCAAAGAAACCAGATAATCGACAGCTGACCGGATATCCTCTACACGTGATGCCGGATCTTCTTGGTAACGTGGGAATCCTCCGCTTTCTCCCTGATAGGAAGCATCAAAACAGACTGCAATATAACCAGCACGGGCCATGTTCCAGGCATACAGGGAAGAACATTGTTCTTTGACGCCTCCGCCTGGATGGGTCACTACAATAGCTGGGTATTTCTTCTTTGCATCAAAATTGTCAGGCAGGAACAATAATCCAGCCATATCAATATCAAGCTTCTTGAAGGAAATCTTCTTGCCTTCCTGATAGTGGGTGTCATATCTGAATTGGATGGGCTGTGTTGTCATTATGAGATTCCTTCCCAGTATTTTAGAAGTCAGGTTTCCGGATTCCATCACCTTGCTGTTGCAGTCAATGATTCCGTATGATGAGTGGCAGTTTAACGACAACACCATGAAATGTCTAATGCCAATAATTCATTTCATGTTATGCTTCAGAGGCATAGTCTAAAAAGACAATCAGACAGGAGGCGCCATTTTGGAAATCCGGGTTTTGCGCTATTTCTTGGAGTCAGCCCGTACCGGCAGCATCACCCGTGCCGCTGAACGTTTGCATGTCACGCAGCCGACGCTGTCACGTCAGCTGAAAGGGCTTGAGGAAGAACTGGGGAAAAAACTGTTTGTACGTGGCAGTACCAGTATCCGTCTGACCAATGAAGGGCGTCTTCTGAAAGAGCGTGCAGAGGATATCCTCAGCATGGTGGACAGGACTGCTGCTGAATTCAAGGTGCTTGATGATTTTGCCGGTGGCGACCTGCATATCGGCTGTGCAGAATCGCAGGGTATCCGCCATCTTGCCCGTGCAGTGCATCATTTACAGCAGCGGTATCCACGTATCCGGCTGCATCTGCATAGCGGCAATGCGGAGAATGTGTCTGAGCGGCTTGACCGTGGGCTTTTGGAATTTGCTGTCATTGTCCGTGATGTGGATGCTTCCCGTTACAACAGCCTGGAGATTCCCCATCATGATGCTTGGGGGCTCATTCTGCGTCAGGATGACCCGATGGCGGCCAAAGATGCCATCCGTCTGGAAGACCTGATGGATATCCCTCTGATCTGCAGCCGCCAGAGTATGGAATCGGAATATCCAAAATGGTTTGGTGACAGCATGGATAAGCTCAATATCGTGGCAACCTATAATCTCCTGTTCAATGCAGCTGTCATGGTGCGTGAAGGGCTTGGCTGTGCGTTGGGATTCGACCATCTGGTGGATACTGGCCCTGAAAGCGGGCTGTGCTTCCGCCCGCTTGAACCGGCATTGCTGACACCGATGCATCTGATATGGCGTAAACATCAGACTTTCACGCCTGTCGGGCAGTTGCTGCTGGATGAGATGCATCATCAGTTCAAGACAGGTCAGGGACAATGAGTGGTTTCATGGTAGACAGGATGGATGGGAATGATGTGATTGGGGTGCTGCCTTTATCCTTGCTGGACCGGAAGGAACCTTTACAGAAGGTTTCACAAAATGTCCTGGATGATGCCTGCCATCAGATTGAGGCGGTATTGTCAGGGCTGGGTATTCCAGCACGGTTGGTATCGGCGGTTCTTGGCCCGGTGTTGGCATGGTATGAGATTGAACTGGCGGAAGGTGTGGAGCCGGTCAAGGTCACCATCCATGCCAGGGATTTTGCCAAGGCGCTGCCGATGATGTCTTTCCGGGTGGTTGAGGATGTAGCAGGTCCAAACCGGTTGGGTTTTGAAGTGCCAAATACCGTCCGGGAAAGGATTTTCCTGTCAGATGTCCTGACGGCCGGGATTTTCACAGGCAAGGAATCTGTACTGCCGGTTGCTTTGGGCAAAACGGTTTCAGGCAGTCCAGTCGTCGCGGATCTGGCAGGGATGCCGCATCTGTTGATTGGCAGTGATTCCAGTGCAGAGAATGTCGGGTTTCTCCATGCAGTGATCCTGTCACTGCTTTGTAAGCAGGCATCTGTTCAGATGCGTCTGCTGTTGGTGGATGTCAAGAACCAGGTTTTTTCCGTCTATCAGGGTATCCCCCATCTTCTGGTGCCAGTCATTACAGGAGTACGGAAGGGGCTTCAGGCCTTGGATTGGGCAATCCAGGAAATGGAACGGCGGCTCCTGCTTTTTGAAAGGTCAGGTGTCACGGATTTTGCCGGATATCAGCAATCTGTTTCCGATGGAAAGATAACCGGTCAGGATATCCCCCGTATTGTGATTGTCATCAATGGATATCCTGACCTGTCTTCCAATGGCAGGGAAGTTGAATTGCTGATAGCGCGTCTTGCACTGAGGGGGCATATTGCCGGGATTCATCTGGTGTTGGCGACTGCACAGGTCTCATTCGATACGGTCACTGACCTGATCAAGCTGAATGTACCAACCCGGGTTTCTTTCAAGGTGAGGAGCATGACGGATTCCAGAAGGATGGTCGGACAGAATGGTGCAGAAGCTTTGCTTGGACAGGGGGATATGCTTTATCTGTCCAGCGGGTCTGAAACCGTTCAGCGCATCCATGGTGTTTCGGTGTCTGATGAAGAGGTGGCCCGTGTCACGGCTTACTTCTGCCAGCAGAGCAGACCAGATGGCAGCTGTAGGGCGATTGGTGGGGATGGCTGATTTATAATGCCGGTATGTTTCAAGGAAGGAGCTTCAGATGGCAGTCAATCTTGCGGAAAAGTTCGGTATCAAGGTCAAGGTGAAATATACCGAAGAGGACAAGGAATCCCTTGACCGGAAACTGCATGACCTGTTCGGGGAAGACAATGCGAATTTCCGGAAGTACCTGGATGAACATGGATACAATCTTTTTTCAGCAGATTACCGGGTGTTTGACCGCCATTTCAATGATTTCATCAATCAGGTGCCTGAGCTGGTGTCCTATATCCATGACTTCAAGCTGTTCGACGACATTCTGGTACAGATCAAGGATCTGCTGCCACCTGTGAAGCCAGAAGAAATCGAGGCGTTCGACAACCGCCAATGAGCGTCCCCCGGTGGGACTGCCTGTCATTGGCGGCCTTTCTGTCCAAGGAAACAGCCTAGGGCGCAGACCCCAGACCCCAGACCCCAGACCCCAGACCGAAGGATGCCTGGGATTCAGACGGCAAGGGTTTTCAAGACAAGGCTTTCCTGATTGATGTCATCATAGCGCCATGCATCGCAGACCTTGACATCAATGGAATCGACTTTCGGGTGTTCTTTCAGTGCCTTGATGCAGTCAAGGAGCTTGTCTTCATCGGCCGGGCTGCGGGTTTCGTATTCAACAATCGCTTCGATGGTCTGGATGTTCTTGTCGAAGCTTGCTGATCCACAGCTGACATAGCAGCTGTATTTCTCAACGTGCGGAATAAGCCAGCCGAACAGCAGGTCAACATATTCAGGTTTTTCTGTATTCTCGACCCAGATGCTGTCCTGTACATCTTCGATGGTCAGGGGAGCATTCAGGTTGATGACAATTTCTGCGCAGATCTGCTGATAAGGGCCATAATGCCCTTTTTTCAGCTGGCGCTTGTTCATGCGTTTGAGTTCGTTTTTATTGGGGATACCGAAACGGTCCATGATAATCCTCTGATTGGTTATGGTTGATCTTGGTGGACAGGCAAAACGGCTGGTCAGTGTTCATGCCATTCCTGCAAAGGCCCCACAAACTTCAGCTGTCATTTGCGTTTGTTTTTGCCTTCCAGCACGCTTTCCTTGCATTCAAACAGGATTTCCACATGGGCGACTGGATGGGGCCCTGGAATATTGCGGGTTGTGCTTGAAAGGACAAAATTGGAACCGGTACTGTAAGCAGCTTTCAGGACTTGGTAAGGGGTGACAGTACCATCCTTGAAAAGGTCTTCCGGTACAAGGTCAGGGCGTTTGCCTCCAATCATCGCTGTCCCGATAGGGTTTGTGCCGATGAGTTCCCCCTCAAAACAGGCAATCAGCATATGGCGGCAGGCAGTGACACCGGTGACACCGAACAGGTTCTTGCCACAGACAGGGCAATGCCAGTGGGGTGTCTTGGTATAGATCCAGTTTGTTGCGACAATCTGTTTCTTGCTGCCATCCTCAAACTGGAGTTCCTCTTCCGCAGGTTTTTCTGGTTTCTGTCCGGATTGTGTTTCACCAGCCAGAGGGGTGCGCCAAGCGATGGCGTAACGGTCCACCAGGTTGGCACTGTGTTTCTCATGGGTGTTCTGGACACGGTCATCTTCAGACCAGGTGACCCTGGGCAAGGGCAGGATGCCAGATACATAGAGGACAATCTGCTCAACGATGGAATAGGTCGTTGCCATCTCTGCTTCCATATCCTCGATTTCGAAATCTGTTGGCAGTGCGGTTGTCCAGTGGCCGCCGTGCTGCATTTTGGCCAGTTCAATCTTGCGGGTCAGGATATATTCCAACAGCCTGAGATGCTCCAGCATCTTCTGGATGGTCATTGTGCTGAGGTTGTCACCATAATGGTTGTTCCAGTCCAAGAGGAATGTGCGCAGGTCGGAGACGATGAAAGAATGGGACTGAAGGATATCCCAGTTGCTGTGCCATTCACAGAGCATACTGACCACATGGTGCATCGAGGCATTGGCAGCATTCTCGAGGTTTGGGTTGGTGTCAGTGTTTTCCATTTTCCTTCTCTACCGGCTGTTGTAGGAACAGCCCTATAAGATACCCCGTTCACGGAGTTCTGCCATGACCTGTGTCAGGTTTTTGCAAAGGATTCCGATTCCTCCTCTCGAACGCCATTCAGCGATGTTCCTGGGACTGTCATCAATCAGGATGTCATCCGGTCCTGTGCAGTAATGCTGTTTATGGGAAGTCAGTACCACTGTATTGATGACAATGGTGTCTGACAGCATCCGTCTGATCCAGGCAATCTTGTCATCCCGTACAGTCGGCATATTGCGTTTGGGTTTCGGCATTGCGGTCAGGATTTCACACCGGCTGCCATATTTCCCATAAAGGCTGTCGAACAGTTCCTTGGCACCTGCCATTATGTCAAGTGTATTGAAGTAATGGGGAATCTTGTTCAATGCTGTCCATAAGACATCACTGTTGGGATCGGTGACACCGCTGATGGCTTTGGCTCGTGGCCAGAAATCCACCAATACCCCATCCATATCTAAGAAAATCTTGCCTTGATGCATAAATGTGTCTCTGGTTTTTTTGATGGATATCAGTATAGCTTATGCGGGAGGATGCTATGTGGATTCCAAGAAAGGTAAGGGTATGGAAATGCCAGCCTGCCTGTTAGAATGTCCTTATCAGAAGTGAGGAACGGTTATTGCATTGTCGGGAGAGGCTATGGTTTTTGCAGGGATTGTGGCAAATGAACCGGTTGACGCTGCCAAGGTTGCCAAGGCAGAAAAGATTATCTTGGGGTTGCAGGCTCGGTTGCCAGCCTATACCGCCAAAGGGGCAGGGCCTTTTGTAGCGGCTGTTTATGACCGTCAAGGGAATCTGGTGGCTGAGGCGGCCAATTCAGTCGTGAATGGACGATGCAGCCATAACCATGCGGAAATGAATGCCATCCATCTGGCAGAGGAGAAACTGGGCACTTATGATCTGAGTCCCTATCATCTGCATCTGTATGTCACTGCGGAACCTTGTGTGATGTGCATGGGGGGCATCATGTGGTCGGGTATCGAGGCAGTGTATTACGGAGTCCCTTCCAAACGGGTGGAAGAGATTACTGGATTCGATGAAGGCTATAAACCAGATTGGCAGCAGGCTTTCCGTGAACGGGGCATTACAGTGTATGGCAATATCGCTTCTGAGGCGGGGGAAAAGGTGCTGCAACGGTATATGGATGAAGGCAGGACTGTCTATAAGCCTGAACGGAGCCAGTCAATATTGTAATGGCTTGTTTGCAAAGGAAGGCATGGATATGGAAAACAGCGTACAACAGGCAGAAACAGCAGGGGGGGCTGATGCAGGAACGGCCCAGGTAGAAGCGGCACCTGCATTGATGGCAGAAACAAAGGCTGGTACTACAGTTCCCCAAAAAACAGCGGCAGCAGAAGAAGACAGGCGTTCTGCCAATGATATGACGTTGCTGGCTGTCCGTTTGAGGACCGCCATGGCGAAAATAGGGATGACCCAAGCGCAGCTTGCCCGTGCTTGTGGTGTGAAACCCCCGAGTGTCAGCGGTTGGCTCAACAGTAAGGCGAAATATCTGAAGGGTAAGAACCTGTTGGCTGCTGCCAAGGCATTGAATGTTTCGCAGGATTGGCTGGCGACCGGGGAAGGTGCCATGCTGCCTTATGACGATGACCTGGTTTTGATTCCGAATCTGCCTTCCAATGAGTTTGTCGAGGTTTCCATCCTGAATACACGCCAATCTGTGCTGGATGACCGTTTCGAAGAACATCTGTATGAAGAAAAGATGGCTTTCCGTAAGACCGATCTGATACGGATGAAGGTTTCTTCCCGGACTGCCCGTGTCCTGGCTGTGCCTGACAGCAGTATGGTGCCGACATTGTCACCGGGCGGTTTTGTGCTAATCAATACGGAAGATACCCAGCCACAGGATACAAAAGTATATGCGTTTTTTTATGATGGACAGTGGTTCCTACGCCGCTTGGTCTGGGATTTCAGTCATGTTGCAGGAGAGCGTGTCTGGGTGATGCGTTGCGATAATCCTGACCGGTTGCATTATCCTGACCGGCGTTTGCCTCCAGATGCCGCCATTTTGGGGCGGGTGGTCTGGTATGCCGGGATGCTTTGAATAAATAAGCTGTTTCCCATGCATTCAGGTTGTTCTGATAGAAGAAAGGGGCCTTTATGGCAGGAACAGTCAGGCAGTATGTGGTCAATGCGTTCACGGATACGCTTTTCTGCGGCAATCCTGCAGCAGTCTGTATCACAGGACAATGGCTGCCGGATGACCTGATGCAGGCAGTCGCCATTGAGAACCGTCTTTCAGAAACCGCCTATGCAGTGAAGGAAGGTGATAAATACCACCTGCGCTGGTTTACGCCAGGTGGCGAAATCGACCTGTGTGGCCATGCAACGCTTGCCACTGCTTTTGTCATCCATACATTCATCGAGCCGGGTATCACTTCCATCACTTTTGCCACTTTGAGCGGGGACCTGACGGTGACCTGTGGAACCGGGCGTTTTGAGATGGTTTTCCCGGCATATCCATTGGAGAAGGTGGCGGTGACGCCTGCCATGGTGATGGCGCTGGGTGCCGAGCCTGACGAGGCTTATCAGGCGAGGGACATGCTGTGTGTGTTCCGGAATCCTGATACGGTGCGTTCACTTCAGCCGGATATGGCTTTGGTCAAGCAGATGGAGGGGTTGCTGGTGCATGTGACGGCGCCGGGGGATGCTCAGTTTGACTGCATTTCACGCAGTTTTGCCCCCAGACTGGAGATTGCAGAGGATCCTGTCTGTGGTTCAGGACATTGCCATATCTTTCCCTATTGGTCAGGACGGTTGCAAAAAACCACTTTGGTTGGGTATCAGGCATCCCGCAGAGGTGGTATGGTCTATGGCCGTTTTGACCAGGCGCAGGGACGTGTTTTCCTGTCTGGTCTGGCGGTGTTGTTTTCGGTTGCTGATTTGCATCTAGGCCAGAAGGCTGTTTAATCAATTTCATTTTCTTCAAGGGCAGTTGCTTTCGGAAAGGTGGTCTGGCAGATATTTTTAACTGGTTCTGCTGTTATTGGCATCAAATAAACCCTAAGGTTTAAATAATGGTAAAAATAGTCCATAATTATCAAAAAGATGTTTTTTCTAGATAATGGCAATAATTTATGAAATGGAGGGTTGATATGCTGACTGCGTTGGGTAAATTCCTGAAAAAACTCCGTGTTGACCGTAATGAGGTATTGAAAGACATGTCTGCCCGCCTCGGTGTCACAGCTTCTTTTCTGTCTGCTGTTGAAAATGGCAAAAAAAGGATGCCTTCTGAATGGAACAGCAAGCTCTGTACAGCTTATGGACTGGATGCAGATTCCCGAAAACTGTTGACAGCAGCGATTGCGGAGACGGAATCCAGTATTGACCTTGACCTGACTGACCTGAATCCTGCCAACCGTGAGCTGGCGGTCTTTTTTGCAAGGCGTTTCTCTGTGCTTGATAACGAGCAGGTCAAGGCTATTCAGAAAATCCTTAGAAAAGATGAAAAGAACCGTGGTGAAGGGTGATTCCCTGAATAGGCCATATTCTTGAAAAAATGCCGATGCTGATTGCAGGTGTTGCATTGGCAGTGGCGTCATTGGGCGGGCTGTACAGCCTTTATCATTTGGATATCCGGCCAATTCTGGGAATTGGCTGCAGGATTGCTGCCGGTATTGCCGTTGTTGCAGTGCCTCTGTATCCGAGGACAGTTCAAGGTGTATCTGGATTCCCCTGTCAGGGGATCCGTCGTAGGCATGTTTCCCATGGCAGACAGTGGCTGTAAGGTGTTGATTGTTGCGGTTTTTGTTGTTTCATCATGATTTATTACCGTCATCGCTGTCATTGCTTCCCATTTGACCTTAAACTATGACTTTTGCTGTTGAACAAGTGCCTACTATGGAAAATCCAAACCAGACAGAGACTGTGACCCGTGAAGCGCAGGAAATCAACAAACTGCTGACGCAGAAGCTCAATACCAGCAAGGCGGGTTCTGATGAAGAATTCAAGGCATTGCTGCATGCGGTTACGGTTCCGATGATGACATTGACAGCCAAGATGTCAGGAGAGTCCGAAGCCTTTGTACAGAAGGTCTGCGATGAGGTCTTCAAAGCAATTACTGGCAAGGAACCTCAACGTGATGATGCAGGCAGGATCCAAAGTGCCCGTTCCGGTCAGCCGATGGATGCAACAGCCCTGTTTGAATCAACCATGACAGACCCTGATATGATCAAGGGGGCTGAGACAGCGAATTATGCATTGGCAGCGGCAATGCAGCAGATGGCAGATACCCATTGGGGAAGGCCGGTTATCCGGGCGAGGATTATGGTTATGGTGATTGTTGGTTTGCTGAACCGTATTGCAGTGGAAGCCAATCATCCTCTTGACCATTTCGATACGGTCCGTGATGCGATGCAGAATATCCAGAGCAATATGGGATGGAAATGATTCCTATTGGCTGGTTCTTTCTCAAGAGGGGTGTTTTCTGAGAGGTTTAAATTTCTTGGCAAGTATACTATTGCTGGCTGAATCAGGTATGATATCTAGCTTGGATATGGTTGCCGTTTGGTTTGAGTGATGGCCCAGTAGTAGAAGGAAAAGGCATCGATGAAATTTGAAGATGATATTGAAGTGCTCCTTGAGCAGGATACTGTGAGTGACGATCAGTTGGAACAGTTCTGTAAGGAGTTGCAGGAAGTCCTGGCTTCTGACGAGGAGTTCGGTCAGTTGCTGCTCAAGTCGATTTCTGACGTTCCTTTCCTGGATAGTGATTTTGTGGATGAGGGTGCCCAGATGGCATTGTTGCTGGCGGCAGAGAATCCTTCAGGTATCCTGCATTGAAACAGGGTATTTTGTTGTTAGGTTGGTTTAGATGGCACGGATTCCGTGCCGTTTTTCTTTTAGCAGGCTGGTTCAGGGAAGGATCTGCTGCAGGTTTCAAGGAGGTGGATTGTTGTTTCCGGTTGTTGTCCTGCGTTTTTTTGGGGTGGTGCCCAAAACACTGCCTAGGAAGATGATGCCAATGAGGAAAAGCCAGAACATCGCTGCATAGAAATGGCAGACCAGCAATACCATCAGCAGGATGCCAAGGACAATCTGGACAGGAATTGTGATGATCCGGTGCATAAGAGAGCCTTTATTTACCCCATAATGCACGGACATGGGCTGCAGTACCTGAGGCCAACCCTTCCAGGCCATAGCCACCTTCAAGCACAGAAACAATCCTGCCATCACAGCATTCATCTGCGATTTTCATGATTTCCTTGGTAACCCAGTAAAAATCATCATCTGTGAACTGAAATCCCCCAAGCATGTCCTTGTAATGGGAATCGAAGCCTGCGGAGATGAAAATCAGGTCAGGGTTGAACCGTTTGACGGCAGGCAGGATTTCATATTGCATTGCATTACGGAATTTCTTGGAGTCTGCCCCACGTGACATCGGCACATTTACAATATTATGGTCAATTCCGGTTTCGTATTTTGCCCCGGTCCCTGGATAGAATGGTGACTG
Source organism: Oxalobacter sp. (assembly GCA_017524145.1). GTDB lineage: Bacteria > Pseudomonadota > Gammaproteobacteria > Burkholderiales > Burkholderiaceae_D > Oxalobacter. Next base: position 26,942 of record JAFWUI010000054.1, read on the forward strand.
GTGGGTGGAGCAGTACAGCATTTCAGGACGATGGTAGAAAGCATCCTGTGTCCCATTACCGTGATGGACGTCAAAGTCGATGGTGGCGACTTTCTTGATGTCGTTCGGATATTTATAGACAGCCCATGCGGCCCCGATGGCTGCATGATTGAAGACACAGAAGCCCATTGCACGGTCAGGTTCTGCATGATGCCCGCAGGGACGGGTTGCGCAGAAGATATTGTCAGCCTTACCTTTCATGACCATATCGACGCCCATGCAGGCAGCACCCACACAGCTCATCACACAGTCCCAGGTACCAGACATCATAATGGTATCCCCGCCATCAAGGGGAACCCTGCCAAAGGTTTTTTTCAGTGATTCAATCCGGTGCACATATTCCGGGGTATGTACCAGCAGCAGCTGTTCACGGGTTCCAAGAGGGGCATGTTTCCAGACAAGGTCTTCAAATTCTGGAGTGACAAGGGCATCACGGACAGCAATCAGGCGTTCAGGGCATTCTGGATGGTCATAGCCTGGTTCATGCCCAAGGCAGGCATCAGATGTAAGGATGACAGTGTTTCTCATGATATTGCAGATGCTGTTTCCAAAGAGGGGACAGCTTGGGTCAAAAATGTTCTGCCTATTATAAATGCCTATTGGTGATACTGTGTGGTTTGGACGGGTTGGTGCTTGTATAGAGGTGCTGTCTTCAGCATTTTCCAATAGCCTGACCACTGGTGGTAGAATCAGCGGAAGTCTATTGATCCAAGCGGAAGATACTTTTGAAAACAGCGTCGTACCGTTGCTGTCCAAGAAAAAGGAAGTTCGATGGCCATGGAAGAAACCTATGAAGATTGGTTGAGGAAAGTCGCCTCTGATGGGAAAGAGCTGAGGAATGTTCCCCCTGCATTCATGACGGAGGAAATCTGTCATGCTGCGGTGAAGAACTGGGGGATTGCATTGCAGTTTGCCCCGGATTCTGTGAAAAGTCCTGAAGTCTGCCGTACAGCAGTGGAGCATTGGAGTGTTGCCCTGCAGTATGTCCCGGAGGCGTTGAGGACCCCCGAACTCTGTATGTATGCTGTGCAGCATGATGGATGGACACTGACTTATGTCCCAGAGCGGCTGAGGTCAGCGGAAATCTGCCGTGTTGCCATGGCGCATGACCCGAATGCCTTCACCGAAGTTCCTGAAGCGTTGAAGACGTTGGATGTCTGCTTGGCTGCTGTCCAAAATGCAGGATCGATGCTCCGGTTTGTCCCGGTAATGCTGAGGACACCGGAAATCTGCCTTGCGGCGGTTGAGAATGATGGCTTTGCCTTGGAGTATGTCCCTGATGAACTGAAGACCGCAGAGGTCTTCAAGGCGGCGGTGAAGAGTGCTGCACCGATATTCAGGCGTCTGCCTGATGCTGAGAAGACGGCTGATATCTGCCTTTCTGCGGTCAGCAAGGATGGATTGCTGCTCCAGAATGTCCCTGAATCCAGCAAAACAGAAGAAATCTGTCTGGCGGCTGTCCAGAATAAGTGTGCAGCGTTGCGCTTTGTCCCGGATATTTTCAAGACGACTGAAGTCTGTATTGCCGCCATCCAGGACAATGTTTCCCTGCTGAAATATGTCCCTGAATCCTTATGGACCCAGGAATTGTGTTTGGCGGCATTGCAGAAACGGGGGTTCACCCTGAAACATGTGCCTGTTGCTTTGCGGACTGGGGAAGTTTGCCTGGAGGGTGTCCGGCAGAACGGCCGTATGCTGAAAGAAGTGCCTGAATCTGTGCTGACCCATGAAATCTGTCTGGAAGCGGTCCGTCAGTACAGCTGGGCTTTGCGCCATATCCCGCAGAAGTACAGGACGCATGAGGTTGCCATTGCGGCGGTTGAGCATAACGGGATGGTCTTGAAGGATATTCCGGAATCCCTGCGTTCACCTGAAATCTGTATGGCGGCTGTCTCAAAGAGTGCCTGGGCGATGATTGATGTGCCTGAATCCCTCAGGACACCTGAAATCTATGCAGCTGCAGTGGAGAATGACGGTTCTGTCCTGGAGTACATCCCGGAAGCCTGCAAGACCCTTGAACTCTGCCTATCTGCTGTGACCAGCAATGGCAGGGCACTGCGTTATGTGCCTGATGCCCTGAAAACACCTGAGGTCTGCCTTGCCGCAGTCAAACAGAACCGGAAAGGGATGCGTTATGTCCCAGATGCCCTGAAGACGCCGGAGCTCTGCCTTGAGGCTGTCCAGAGCAATGGCATTGCCTTGAAGTATGTTCCAGAAGCATTGAAGACCCATGACCTGTGTATGACCGCGGTCCAGAATTCAGGCTATGCCCTGAAGTTTGTGCCTGAACGCCTGAAAACAGCAGAGCTGCTGGCAGTGGTCGGCGTTTGAGGGACACAGGAGGTTCCCATTACCGTCTCTACGAGGAAAATCATGAAAAAGACAATGATTGCATCTGCTGTTGCATTGTGTATTGCTGTTCCTGCAGTACCGGTCCATGCAGGGCTGTTCGACAGTTTCTTCGGCTGGGTCCAGAATACCTTTGCTTCTTTCAAACAGAAACGCAACAAGCAGAAACAGCAGACACGTGGTACAGCCGTCAGTAATAGTGAGTTGAGGGACATTTCGAACCAGATTATGCCTGCCAATTATGGTTCCTATAACCGTAGCAATGAATGCTGGGGCAAAGGCAGAAGCTGTATGGCTGTCAATTTTGCAAACCGGATTAGATTCCGCGATGGCACGCTTTATTACCTGCTGACTTCTGATGAGAATGCAATGGTTTACGATATGTATGCCCTTAAGAAAGAAAATGGCAGATATCGGGTTGTATCAAAAGAACGGTATACGGGTATGGGGGTCAGCGGTGATGGTATGTTTGTCCAGCTTGGCAGGAATGTTTATGGTTGGAATATCATGACAGGCGACAAGGGTGGTTCCACCTTATATGAGGACTTTTATGCAGTGATGGATGGCAAAATCAGGCATGTTGCCAGTATCCAGGACTTTTTACGGTCCAAGCCTTCCAATAATGCTTCCGTCCTGACGGGGGATATCCAGGTCAGTAAAGGCAGTGGGCAACTGTATCCTCTGGAAGTCAAGGTCACCGGCCTTACAAATGCCCAGATTGCCTGCAACAGCTGTGAACCAAAAGGAGGTGTCAGGATGACGCCAAAATTCTATCGCTTTGACTTCAATACCCAGACAGGCCGGTATCAGATGCCGGTGGATTATCCGATGAAAGGGCAGCGTTTTTGAATGGTCTTGCCAACTTGTCAGGTTATAGTGGGGTGGATGAAAAGGCTGTTGATGGTGCCTGTCCTTGTTGGATTGTCATCGGCTGCTGCTGCATCAGATGCTGGATGGCGTTACTGCTATGCGACCAGCAGGCACAATATCCGTGTAGCATGTCCTGAAGCGGGTTCAGGTCAATGTACCTATGAGGTTTGGAATAAACCCAAGTCTGTTGGGCAGGGAAAAGCAGATCTGGCAATCCAGGGAGGTAAGCATATTTTGGCTGCGAATGGCAATTCCCTTTACCGCTTTACCACAGGCAATGTCGTGATTGAACTGTTTGATGCGCTTCGGGATAACCATCATGACAGCTTGGATGTCTATATCAATGGCCGACGGAAAAGTCATTACCGTCTGATTGCAAAATGATCGGTCAGTTTTTCTTTCCTTTGCAGGTGAAGATGTCTCGGTAGATTCCTTTGCTGTTGTAATTGCGCTTCCGTTGTCCTTTAAGGCTTTTCTCCAGCAAAAAAGACTGTTAAAATCCTAATCTTTCGTAATTTGGCTTTAACCGTAATACATTCATGACCACTATCCGTCTTAAAGAAAATGAACCATTCGAAGTGGCAATGCGCCGCTTCAAACGTGCTATTGAGAAAACCGGTCTGCTGACCGAACTGCGTGCCCGTGAATTCTACGAAAAACCGACCGCAGAACGTAAGAGAAAACTGGCTGCAGCTATCAAGCGCCACTATAAGCGTATCCGTAGCCAGCAGTTGCCTAAGAAGATGTATTGATTGCCTGATGGTCTGTTGACCACAGGACATAGGGTTTGACAACCAGAATGAATTCCCGCTTCGGTTCAGCCGGAGTGGGTTTTGTTGTTTGTTTTTTTACTGATAATGTCCTTTAGGAGAGCGGGATGAGCCTGAAAGAACAGATTACTGCTGATATGAAAGCAGCGATGCGTGCCAAGGAAATGAAACGTCTGGGAACAATCCGGATGTTGACTGCTGCCATGAAGCAGAAAGAGGTCGATGAACGCATCGAGCTGGATGATGCGCAGATTCTTGCCATCATTGAGAAAATGATCAAGCAGCGTAGGGATTCCATTGCCCAGTTCACTGCAGGCAACCGCCCTGACCTGGTAGAAAGTGAACAGGCTGAAATTGATGTATTGTCTGTCTATATGCCTGAACAGTTGTCGGAGGCAGAAATCGCTGCTGAAGTTGCCGAAGCAGTCAAAGGTGCAGCCGGTCCTAAAGATATGGGCAAGGTCATGGGGGCCTTGAAGGGGAAATTGGCTGGCCGTGCCGATATGGGCGTCGTGTCCAAGCTGGTTAAACAGGCTTTGATGGGCTGATGCCATATAGGCGGGTCAGGATGATCCGCCTGAAAAAACCTTCCGTCATCTATTCCAGTTGTTGACTGCTGTCTGCAGCTTTTCTGTTGGGGCGCTGTTGTGATTCCACAGTCTTTCATTCAAGACCTGCTGACCCGGGTTGATATCCTTGAGGTAGTAGGTAGCCGCATCCAGCTTAAGAAAGCAGGTGCCAATTATTGGGCCTGCTGTCCTTTCCATAATGAAAAAACCCCCAGTTTCTCGGTGAGCCCGGTCAAACAGTTCTATCACTGTTTTGGGTGTGGGCGGACAGGGTCTGCCATTTCTTTCCTGATGGATTACAGTGGCCTGACTTATCCTGAAGCGATTGAAGAATTGGCCCGTTCAGTCGGTGTAACAGTACCGCATGAAGGGGGGCGGATTTCAAAAGAAGAACGGGAAAAGAAACAGGCAGAGGCATTGGCACTGACGGAAGTGATGGAACGGGCAGACCGTTTTTACCGGAAATCACTCCGGGGTTCCCCAGATGCCATCAATTACCTGAAAAGACGGGGGCTTACAGGTGAAGTTGCAGCCCGTTTTGGGTTGGGATACGCTCCAGATGCATGGACACCGTTGCAGCAGTGTTTTGAACAATACAATGCTGAAGAACTGGTGGAATCTGGGCTGGTGATTGAGCGTGGCAGTGATGAAGGCAATGTCAGGGACAGACGTTATGACCGTTTCCGTGGACGGATTATGTTCCCAATCCGCAATGAGCGTGGGCAGGTCATTGCTTTCGGCGGTAGGGTACTGGATAAAAGTGAACCGAAATACCTGAATTCCCCTGAAACCCCTTTATTCAGTAAAGGCAGTGAGCTTTATGGGCTTTTTGAAGCGCGTATGGCAATCCGTGAAGCGAAATATGTTTTGGTGGTTGAAGGGTATATGGATGTCGTCGCTTTGTCGCAGCTGGGTTTTCCGCAGACTGTGGCAACTTTGGGGACTGCGTGTACCGAGATGCATGTACGTAAGCTGTTCCGTCATACTGACAAGATTATCTTTTCTTTTGATGGGGATGCTGCTGGACGTAATGCAGCCAAACGGGCTATGGCATCGTCACTGGGGCAGGTCAATGATGAAAGGCAGGTATTGTTCCTGTTCCTGCCGCCGGAACATGATCCTGACAGTTTTATCCGTGAAAAAGGAAGGGAAGCCTTTGAGCAGATGGTGGAAAATGCCGAGCCTTTGTCACAATTCCTGATGGGGGAGATCATCAGCGATGCGGATATGGGGACTATGGAAGGCTGCGCACAGGCATTGAACCGTGCGAAGACATGGTGCAGCGCGATGAAACCTTCAGCTTTGCGCCTGCAGGTGGTCCGGAAACTGGTTGAGATGACGGGGATGCCAGAGGGTGATGTCCTGCCATGGTTGGGTATCGCCAGACGTGCGCAGGACAATGGTTATAAAGGTAGAGGATCTGGCCGCCATCATGAGACGGGATGGCAGGCAGGGCGCTTCCCCGCGAGGAGGGAACGGTCTGCTGTGACCGCCCTTGACCGTCAGGTATTGAGAATGCTGATCCGTTACCCTGTACTGCTGTCGACACTGTCAGATGAAGACTGTCAGGCAATTGTTGCTGCTGCATCTGATGGTGGCAGACTGTTCAGGATGGTCCAGGAACAGATTGGATTGTTAGGAACAGACAGCCTTCATCAGGTGCAGTACGGTGTACTGGTTGAAGCCTTGCGTGCCTCGGGATTGGATGTCGAATCATTGGTGCAGGAAACTGCCGATGACAGTTTCAATGAGGAGATGGCAAGGGCTCAGTTGCGTGGTGCCGTCCGTCAGATGCGGATGCATCAGTTGGCTGCTGAAATAGACAGTTTGGCAAAGACCATTGCAATAGATTTGGATGCAAGGGAAAGATACCGTGCATTGAATAGGCAGTTGATGGAACTGCAGCAGACAGAAAAGCAAGATAATGAAAAACTGTGGCAACGGCAGGATAAGATGGCTTGACGGTTTACATGGATTTCTGTATTAGGATGCAGTATAATAAATAATTTTTATAATGCCCGACTTTCTGGTTGTATGGGGGAGAGGGGGGCTTTTCCTGTTTGGATGGATGCAGATTATGCTGCATCTTTCATGACTGACGGACGATAAGGACGACATGAAAAAATCAGACCAGAATCCTGCGAGTGAGAACAGTGTTGTGGATGCGCCTGTTAAGAAACAGAGGCGCCGTAAAGCAGCCGCCCTGGCTGCTGAAGTTGCTGATATCAAGGCAAAGGCTCCAGAAGCTGTCGTTGAGCCTGTCGCCCCAACTGAAGTGAAAGCCAAGAAATCCAGCAAAAGACGTAAGGCGGCTGGTACAGAAAAGGCAGAAACTGCTCCAGTTGAAGCTGTAGCAATGCTCCCGGAAAAGGCAGCTGCTGAAGTAGCAGTTGCGAAAGAAA